>NZ_CP135052.1:645137-1290275 GCF_029193595.2 Providencia hangzhouensis | reverse complement strand
TCAAACACATTAAAATGTGACTAGTTTAACTTTTTTATTAAAAAATAATTATCATAAAAATTGATAAACCAACAAATTAATTACAAAAATAAATCGTAATATCAACAACTAACAATAAAGTAAATACCACTATCCCATTGATACCCATAATTATTTTAATGTTAATGCGAAGAATTATCATTTGCATTTATATTATTATTTGATTTAATAACTCTCGTCATATATATGCGAAATAATAATTTCTTAATCAATAGTATCGTTAATATCTTTAATAAAAATGGAGTATTTTGATGAAAAAGTTAAATATTATCGCTCTAGCACTCGCAACCTGCACAATGACTTTTGGTGCTTCTGCAGCAATCGGTTCAGGCCAAAGCCAACCTTTCGATCCCAATGAACCTTCCATTCGTGTTGGAGCGACAGAAGGAACCGGTGGTGGACATGGTGGTGCTGCTGGTGATCCTGGTATTGGTGTGCAATCTGTTTATGGTGGAAAAATCATTTCATTTTCTGGCTTAACAAAAATGGCGCCAAAACAACCGGGGAATGAAGCACATGTGATCTCTATGCCTAATAGCTCTGGTTCACATGACAAAATGGGCGTATTTAACTTTGCAAAAGTAGCAGATGCAGAAGTCTATTTCGGAGAATGGTCATCGACCGGACAAGCTAGTGACACAACACACACGGCTTACTACTCTGGTAAAGATGTCACCACCAATATGCCAACAGCGGGCACTGCGGAATACTCTGTTAAAGGAATAAGCCAATATAATGGAGGTGCCCTAGCCGCAGGTACTCTGACAGCCAACTTTGGTACTAAATCCTTAGCAGGGAATATTGGTTCAACCAATATTAATGCCACCATAAATAACAATGCCACTTTCGCCGGAGCGGCCACTCTTAATGGTGAATCAGGCTCAACAAATGGGCACTTCTTTGGCGACCAAGCTAAACATATTGCAGGGGTAACTGAATTTAGCGACCACAGCAAAGACATGGCCTTTGGTGGAAGCCGTGGGAATATCTCCCAGTAATCCGTAAATTAACCTCAGTGGCCAACTATAAAACGTGACAGGTAGTTGGCCACAGCCTTTTATTACCGAAGCTAATCCTATGCGATATCTGCTATTACCCCCTGCCATCATGATGCTTATGGTTGCGTTCTCTGCATTTCCAGCTAGCTTGGATACTGACCGAGAACAGCTGTTATGGCAAAAAGATAAACAAAATTATCGTGATAAAAGTGCAGTTGTCCCCAATAAAGACCAATTGCTACTCCCAGATGACCTATCAATAAAACTAAATGGGGAAAACTATACCCTAAAAAATAACGCTCAAGACTTAGGACAGGCAATTTATCTGGCAATCAACCATCGGCAATTTCAAGATGTACAACGCTTGTTGCCTCGCTACCAGCAGCTAACTGATGCGGACCCATTGCTTATTTTATTTGCAAAAGCAGAAACCGCTAAAGCGCAAAACCATTACCCTGAAGCAATTTCCCACTACCAACAAATACTGGCACTGTCACCAAAGTTTCTTCGCATTAAGTTGGAACTTGCACGAGCTTATTTTGAAGATAATCAAAATAAGGAGTCTTTGGCTTTATTCCAAAATTTAATCAACGATGAAACACTCGCATTACCTGCCAGTGTAAAGCAAACCATTCAACAATTTATTAGTGCCATCGAAAACCGTACTGCTTGGACAGGAAGCCTCTCTTTTGGCTATAAATACAACAGTAATATCAATCAAGTTCCTGATAAAAATAAAGTTTGGGAAACTCCGGGGGGAACCTGGAAAATGGCTAACCCTAAGTCATCGCCAGGGCTCACCTATGACGCAAGCCTAAGTAAAATTATTCCTATCTCGAGCAACCATTCCCTGCAAATCAAGGGAACATCTTATGGCGACCGCTATCCTCACTATGCTGAATTCAGTGAAAGCACTTCTTCTTTAGCAACTTTATATCGTTTTAATGATGCAAATACGACTATCGCCTTTGGCCCATTAATTGAATTAAAAACGGTTAATGAAAAGCGCCGTTATTTAGGTATGGGCGGCAAAATTGAAGCCGACTACCAATTTACACCTCGGGTTATCCTCAGTACCTCCGCTGACTATCAACAACTTCATTACCAAAAACCGTATGACAGTGCTGATGGCAATCGAAGTAGCCTACATCTAACGGGTGTCTATGGTATTACCCCAGATACTTCCCTCTTTTTAGGGGCTGATGCAACTCGTCTCACAACTGAAGTTCGTAGTGATGATTATGACCAGCTAGGTATCCGAGGCGGCTTGTATACCGTACTCACGCCCGATATTCATTTACTGGCACTCGCAACTTATCGAGAAAGCCAATTCAAGGCCTTCAACCAAATGTTGAATGTAAAACGCCATGATAAAGAAGCTATGTATTTTGCGCGACTCAGCTTTCCAAATTATTCATTGCTCACATTCACGCCTTATACCAGTTACCGCTTTCGTGACAATCGCAGTTCCGCGGATGGAATTTACTCCTACCACCAGCACGAAATTTCTATTGGGTTAGAAACCCGTTTTTAAGCGTTATGGCACAGAGAAAAACACTATGTATAAATATAAATTAACACCTATTACTACTGCAATTATTACTGCTCTTTTTATTCCAATAACCGCTTTAGGGGAAAAAGAAGAACACCTCGGCACCATTACCGTTCAAGATTCAGCAAAAACTATCAAAGAACGAGATCAACAAGGTTACGATGACCAATATGATGCCAAAGGTTCTAAAATTTATTTAGGAAAAGACCTTGTTGAACGTTATAAAGGCACCAGTACTGCAGATGTGCTAAATAGTGCAGTTGGTGTCTATAGCGGTGATGCGAGAAACAGTGGTGCGTTAGACCCAAATATTCGAGGGATCCAAGGGCAAGAGCGTGTTCCTGTCACGGTTGACGGCACAGAACAATCACTCACCGTTTATCGAGGTTATAATGGCGCAAATAACCGTAACTATGTGGACCCAAACCTCATTAGTAGCATTGAGATTGAAAAAAGTGGTTCTCTCGCTGGCGATATAAAAACCTCTGTCGGTGGAGGGATAGCCATCAGAACCATAGGGATAGATGATGTTGTTGCACCGGATGAAAAGTTTGGTGTCAGCTTAAAATTGGAAACCAGCAGTAATTCAACTCGTGAACGTATTCCCCACTATGGTTATGGCGAAGATTACCGAGATCACCCTGAGATTTATAAAAATAAGAACTCTGTCCTTTCCGACCCCGTTGTTAACATCACACCGAAATCCCGTGGAAATGCTCAATTTTTCAATTTTAAAGATAACGGAGGAAGGATCGCGGTTGGGACCCGACAAGAAAAATTTGATTTAATGGCCGCCTATGCTTATCGCCGGCAAGGTAACTACTTTGCGGGGAAAAATGGCGCTCACCGTTATAAAGAATCTGTTCAATTAAATGAACAACAAACAGTACAGCAACAACTTGGCCCAGACCCTTATTTACCTTTTGCCGCGAATGTATTTCGCCCCGGAAAAGAAGTGACTAATACCTCTAATGAGCTGGAATCCTATTTAGTCAAAACCAATTTATATCTCACTGAAAACCAAACATTACACCTTGGCTTTCGCCGGAGTGAAAGTACCTATGGTGAAATTATGCCTTCACGTTTAGGATTTGCTGAGCTGGAAGGAAAACAAGTATTACCACAATGGCCATTAGCTCACTTTACGGTCAATGCCTATAATGCGGAATACAAATGGAAACCTGAAGATAATCAATGGATTGACCTAAATGCAAATGTATGGATGACGCATTCGGTAGGAGATACCAACACCTCTGGTGGTTACCCACGAGAGCCTAAAGAACGTGATTGGGGGTTTGAATATGGTTATGGTGATGGAAGAGATCCTAACATTGATGGAACTTTAATTAATACCGCAGCAACCAATTCTGAAAATGACCGTATTGGATTTAATTTACGCAATACCATGGCGCTCACGCCCGATCTTGATTTAACCATTCGCGGCTCAATGCTCAAAGAAAAATTAGACTCTAACGACGTACCACCATCGCAGACGGCTAGCCCGTTTATTGCCCTTCCACGTAAAGGACATCGGCAAGAAACCAGTATTGCCTTTAACTTTAACTATCGTCCAACGAGTTGGTTGGAATTGGATGCTGGTGCAAAATATATTGATGGCTGGACAGAGGATGATTACTTAAAAGAGCAAATGCGCAATCGAACCAAAGGTTTTCAAAACCCTGATGAACGACTTGCTAAACAGATCAATTACAACCGAATTTTAACTCAAGAAGAATATAATAAGGCTGTTGCCAATGGTTACCAACCCTTCAATGGTGCCTATCAAAACAAACAAATCTTACTCAAAACAATAGGACTTGATGATACGAACTATACCGTTTTCATCACCAAGAGAAAAAACTCTCAGCACCCAGAAGAAAATGGCGTTTTAGACGTTAATTTCCGCACTGAATGGAAATCAGATAACGATGGGCGCTATACCACCAAAACGAACCCTTTCCATAACGGAACTTTTGACTCTCAAGCTCGCGCAGTCGACCCAGTAACCGGTAAAGAAGTTTATGTGTATGGTTCAAGTTACTCACACCCATCAGATGACATCAAACGTGAACTTACTGAAGAAGAAAAATGGAAATTCTCAGGCAAGCAAAAAAGCCATGGCTGGGCCCCCGCTTTTGGTGCCAATATTTGGTTGTCTGATAACGACCGTGTTTATGCACGTTACATTGAAACAGTACGCTTACCGAGTATCTTCGAAAGTAGCATTGGATTTGCAGGCGAAAGTGAAGCTCGTAAAGAGAGGATGGCATTTAAACCCGAACGTGCAAAAACCTTTGAATTTGGTTATTCACGTAATTTACAAGGTTTACTCGGAGCAGAACGCCATGCCGATGTTAAAATAGGCTATTACCATACGGTCATTGAAAATGCATTTGACCGCGATGGGCGTCTTAATTTCGTTCAAGTAAAAGAACATAAAACCGCAGGGATTGAAGCCTTAGCTCGCTACGATAATGGTGGGATATTTATGGATATTGGTGTTGATTACCGCCTCAAAAATGAGGTTTGTGATGACTCCGCGCCCGCTAATTTAGACCCAACTAACCGTTATAATCTCTCCCAATGTACAACAGCAGGTTTCCCCGGTGGCTTTTTACGCACACAATTACAGCCTAAATATGCGATTAACTCCAACCTAGGCATGCGCTTTATGGATGAAGATCTCGAAGTGGGAACACGTTTACGTTATACCAGTAGTGTGCAAAATAAAGATGAACGCAAACTGATGCAACAGTTCCCGGGAAGTTATTCGATGGCGAACAACAGCCCAATGCACTGGACACCCACCTTTACAGCGGATGCCTATGCAAGTTACCAAATTGACAAAAATATTAATGTCGAATTCTTAGTAACCAACTTAACTGATCGTTATTATATCGACCCACTGACACGTAGTATGATGCCAGCCCCGGGCCGCACACTACGCTTAGGATTAAATGCGCAATTTTAGATAAATACTGCCGATTTACCGCTCTATAAATATCCGCTGCTAACTTTTAGTTGGAGTGGATATTTATCACTTTAGTATCAGAAAAATAACCGCATAATAGTTTCATCAAATTCATCTTGCTCAACAACAGAAAAGCCAAATTGTTCAAAAAAAGGTTTCATGATGTCATTACCTTCGACATAGCAAATTGATACGGACTTATATTTGCCTAAATTTTTAATTTCCTCGAGAACTAGCGGAATAGCCTTAGAACCAAAACCTTTTCTTTGATGTTTTATATCAATCATCAATTGGTCAATAAACACCTCTTCAGGCCTACCATTTTCATGGTTTGAATAATATTGAACAAAGCCAACAGGCTCATCATCAACATAGATACCTCGATTAATATAATAATCAAAAAATTTTGAGGCTGCGATTGACTCTGAGTTAAGAGCGACAAAGTCTTCCTGCTCTTTGGTTATTTCGAGACATATGATATCCACCCAATTGTCTTTGGTGATATCTTTTAGGGTAATGGCCATAAACACCTTACTTTAGATTTACCGATTACAATACCGTTGTGATAAAAAGATGACTCACCATAAATTAACAATAAATACTTTTTTGTTCGCGCCATTCGTGCCTTTGTATTTTTTGAGATGCTATAAACGAATAGCAGTTGATATGTTACGGATAACATTAATATCAGCATTTAGACTAAAATAAAATTTCGACTCATTTATTGCTTTCTAATTAATGAATATTCAGAATTGCGATCCAAGTCAAATATCACTGCCAAATACAACATTATTGTAATTTATCAAATTTTTTTGAAAGAAAAACAAAAAAACGCATTGGTTTATTAAACTAATAATTAAATTTAAAGCAGATTAAAGTAGAACTTAAAACCCAAAAATACAACAACAAAACCCAGAAACTCCTCAATTTTCACCATTATGCAAACTCAATAAAAATAAAACCTTTTCATATAAAAATACATAAAACCTGAACAACCTCACATTTATTAGGTATTTGATAACTCTTCGCATTAATGCATCTGAAAATAAAAATCACTTATGAAACAATATGTTAAAAATTTAATAAATTTTTGTATCGCACTGAAAAATAAAAATATTTTTAATATTGAAATGCGAAAAACAATTCAAAGACTCCATTTTTATTAATTATTTTAATTTATTGATTTTAACCATGCCTTTTCGGCATGGCTAAGAGACTTTCGGAATATTGTCAGGAAAATAGTTTCATGGATAGTATGAATACGAAAATGATGCATTTTTATTATAAATATATACGAATAACTCTTAAAAACATTTCCAATGAAAGGTAACACTATGGGTATATTAAAAGATAGTAAGTTGCTTTTGGTTAGCTTACTTATCATTCTTCTTTCGGAAGCTATAGGGCAAATTAAAATCAGTTTAGTCATGGTTTTTCCAATGCTTTATTCCATGTTGATGGGTGGTATTATCAGTTTTCCAAAATTCAAAATTCTCAGCGAAAAAAACATGGCACACGCTAGCTCTATAATGAGTGTCGCGTTAGTTATCTTAATTGCAAAATTAAGCACCTCCGTTGGTGCATCTTGGGAAAAAATTATTCAAGCCGGTGGCGCATTAATATTGCAAGAAATCGGTCACTTTATCGGTACCATTTTACTTGGTTTACCACTTGCTATCATGTTAGGCATGGGCCGTGAAGCTGTTGGTGCGACCTACTCTATCGGTCGTGAACCTAATATTGCCATTATTGAAGCCAAATATGGTTTAAGTTCACCAGAAGGCCGTGGTGTTATGGCAATGTATATTTGCGGAACATTGTACGGAGCCGTTTGGATGGGCATCATCGCCAGTGTTATCGCTGGACTCGATATTATGAGCCCTCTCGCTTTAGCAATGGGAGCCGGGGTCGGAAGTGGCTCGATGCTAGCTGCGTCAGTCGCACCATTATTGGAGCTTTATCCTGAACACGCTGCGGATATTCAAGCATTTTCATCCTCCGCAAACTTGATGTCTTCAGTATTAGGTCTGTACATCTATATTTTCTTCTCCTTACCGTTTGCCTCTTTCTTATACAACAAGTTGAAAAGAAAACGTGCAACAGCATCAGCAGATACAGAATAAGGATATAAGATCATGAAAAAGATGGCAGAAATTGCAATAATCATCGTGTTAGTCATCATCTTCACTTCACTGGGTGATGCACTCGGCGGTTCAATTTATGGCCGCGGTAGCTTTGGCACAGTCTTTAGTGACTCACTTATCGCCATGGCATTATTAGGGGGGATGTCATTTGTGGCATACTTAATTGCACAAATCCCACCATTAGGTAAGTTACCTGTAATTTTCTGGGTATCTTTAATTGCTGCCGGTTTGTGTTCACCGTTATTCCCTTACGATAAAGAAATGATCGCAATGACAGGTAAAATATCACTTGCTGTTATTAGTACGACGGTACTTGCATTTGCCGGTCTTTCACTCGGTAAAGATATTGATAAATTTAAAGCTATTTCATGGCGCATCATCCCAGTTTCACTGGCGGTCTTTACGGGAACATTCTTATTCGCTGCACTTATTGGTCAAGTGACACTTTCATGGAGCGGCGTTATCTAACAAGAGGAAATATTTACCATGACAATGACCAAAGACCAATTGAAAGCCATCGTCTGCGAGACAATTGCATCCCATAAAGGGGATATAAAGAAATTAGCAGATGATATTTGGGCAGAGCCTGAGCTAGGCTACAAAGAAATCAAAACAGCAAAAAAAGTGGAAGCTGCATTTTCTGCGCTAGGCGTTAATTACCGAAACCAACTCGCATTAACAGGTGTTAAGGCGCGCCTTAAAGGTGGAAAAGGGAGTAAACATAGTATTGCTGTGATTGGTGAGCTCGATGCGATTATTTGTGCAGAACACCCAGAAGCCGATGATTTAACGGGTGCTGCCCATTGCTGTGGGCACAATGCCCAAATCGCTAATATGATGGCTGTGACTATTGGTCTGGTTAAGTCAGGTGCTATGCAATACCTTGCGGGAGACGTCGTTCCTTTCGCCGTTCCCGCTGAGGAGTATGTTGAACTGGCTTATCGTAATAAACTGATTGAACAAGGAAAAATTAGTTATATCGGCGGTAAGCCAGAGCTGATATCCCTTGGTGAATTTGATGATATCGATATGGCGATGCAAATTCATTTAACCAGTGTCAAACCAGAACGTGATACCGGTTTTATTGAAATGTCGACCACCACCAATGGGTTTATTGGCAAGTTGATTAATTACAAAGGGAAAGCATCTCATGCTGCGGCTGCCCCTCACTTAGGTGTCAATGCCCTCAATGCCGCAATGATGGGGATTATGGGAGTGAATGCGATCCGCGAGACCTTCCAAGAAAAAGATTATATTCGTTTTCATCCGATCATCACGCAAGGCGGCGATTTGGTCAATGTCACCCCAAGTGATGTCCGTATGGAAAGTTATGTCCGAGCGTCAAATGTCCCTGCAATGATTGATGCGAATGAGCGTATTACTCGCGCATTGGTTGCTGGTGCAATGTCTGTCGGTGCAGAGGTAGAAGTCAAAGATTTACCGGGTTACCTCCCACTGTATAACAACGATACGTTGAACCATTTGTTGCAGCAAAATGCCCATGACTTGATTGGTGAAGAAAATGTTTGGGTTGCTGGGCACATGACGGGAAGCACTGATACAGGTGACTTATCACATATCATGCCAGTGAGTCACCCATGGATTGGCGCAATTCGTGGTGGTTTGCATGGTAAAGATTACGTTGTTTTTGATGATGATATGGCCTATATCCGCCCAGCTCAAATGATGGCAATGGCAATTATTGACCTGTTATTTGATGATGCATCCCAAGCTGATGAGATGTTAGCTGATTACACCCCATTAATGAGCAAAGAGGAATACCTCTCATTTATCGGCTCTTTTAAGAACTAATTATTAAAATATTCCCCTTATTGCTATGTTAATTATAATAAGGGGAATATGATTTTTTTAGCTTTTATCCCACCTTTAAAATTTTTTCTTCGCATTAATTTAATTTCTTTTTACATTCACCATCTCATTTAAAAAATTTCTAAAATCATGCCAATCACCGCCCTACTTTAAATAAAAAATTTAACTTAAACCCTATTCAGGCTCGCTTTAAAATATAAATATCCTTAATATTAAAATTGAAAAATAAAATCATAACAAATTGATATAAAAGGATTTTAATTGAAATGATGATTTTTTATTATTATTTTAATAAATTACCATCCTTATTATTCATGAGCCATGCAATACTGATATGATATAAACACGATCTCCGTCACGCTCACTTTTTTAATATCCACGCTAAAATTGACCCTATAAATTGATAGATAAAAAATAACGAGTAGAAGTAGAAATCACCCTATTTCTGAATCTAGTTTTTAAAATACACATAAATTAAATGAGCGTGCTGTTCATTATTCCATGCTCACACCAGGGGCCCTTTAACAGCATTAAAAACGCTTTTGTATACGGGATAAAACGTAATGACCAATAAATACAATATCAGTGAAAAGCTCTTTGCTTTAGAAACATTTAGCAAAAAAACACGTCAGGATTTACATAAGATCCCTGAATTGTCTGGGCAAGAATTCAAAACCTCACAATATTGCCGTGAATTGATGGAAAGCTTTGGCTATAACATTCGTTTATTCGAAGGCTACACAGGTTTTACCGCTGAATTGATTGTCGACCCAACAAAGCGCTTGATTGCCTATCGTACTGACATTGATGGCCTTGAAATGCCTGATTTAACGTGCAATGAGCACAGTTCTGTCCATGAAGGCTGCGCTCATAACTGTGGACATGATACCCACATGACCATCGCTTTAACGGCAGCGAAGTACCTCAGTGAAAACCGTTCTGAGCTCACCCATAACGTCCGCTTTATCTTCCAAATGGCAGAAGAAGATATGCGTGTGCCAGGTGCTAACAAAATGGTAGAAATGGGGTGTATGGAAGGAGTAGACGAAGTTTACGGCCTACACAATGATGCTGCATTTGAAACGGGTTATATTAAATTCAATTCTGGGGTTATGTCCTCATACGGCTCAGCGTGGACACTAGATGTCCACGGTGTTTCTGCCCACGGCTCAACCCCTCATAAAGGGTTAGATGCTATCCGCGAAGCAACGCGTATCATTGATTATATGGACTACATTGTTGCCAAAAAAACTGATCCTTTCAGCCCTGCCGTATTTGGTTGCGGCATGATTAACGGCGGAACCATCCCAAATGCGCTGGCGGATCATGTGCAAGCACGCGGAACGATCCGTTCAATGGATGAAGAAACGGACAAAATATTAAAAGCCAGCTTCCATGAAATTGTGGCTCGTAGTGAAGGCGGTGGGTTTAAAACAACACTGGAAGCCAGCGGATATCCTGCCGTTGTCAACCACCCACAAGCAGCCAAAGTGATTTATGATGCCGCTGCCGCCTTCTTACCGATTGAGCAGATTGATTCAAATGGTAAGCCAATGACTGGCAGTGAAGACTTCAGTTATATGATCAATGCCACTAAAGATAAACTCGGTGCCATGTACTTCTTAGGAAGTGGTAATCAAGCAAAAGGGATTAATAATTACTTACATGCTAACCCTTATTTTGTTGATGACGATTGTTTACTGATTGGCGCTCAAATTTTTATTAATATTGCCACTCGTTAGAATAAATATAATACACACAGTAATACTAAAGCCGAGTAAATTGAAGTGACCCCCAATAGTTGGACAATCAATTACTCGGCTTTTTTCTTAGTCATTCACTTATAAGTTACAATTCTGGCAATTCTCGGTATAACTGATCACGCTCGCTTTGTTCTGTCGGTACCCATTGATTCGGCTGATGAATATAATTCAAATCAAGGTGAGGTGCGTAATGAGAGATAAAATCATACATATAATCTTTTAAATGCATGTGCCGGTTAATACATACATGTGTATAACTTGGCTTTACTAAGTGGCTGATATCAATACAACGTAATGCTTCGCTATCTTCCTCTGGGTCAAAAGCCACGGTTGAAATAATACCGACCCCAGCACCCCGTTTTACATAGTATTTAATTATTTCAGTATCTACGGCAGTTAAAACAACATTTGGCGTTAATTTATGTTGATAAAAGACTTGGTCGAGCTTTGAATGCCCTGTAAAACCAAAAACATAAGTAATTAGCGGGTAGCCTGCAAGGTCTTCAATCTTAAGCTGTTCACATTGAGCCAATGGGTGGTCATGTGGAACAATAATACTGCGAGACCATTGGTAACAAGGCATCACCAATAAATCATCATAAAGGTGCATAGACTCGGTCGCAATGGCAAAGTCCACATCGCCATTGTTTACCATCTCTGCAATCTGAGCAGGCGCACCTTGATGGAAATGCAAAGAAATATTGGGATAGCGTGCGTTAAAACGCTCAATCACTTGAGGCAATTTATAGCGGATCTGTGTGTGAGTTGTTGCAATATGCAGGTTTTGTTTTATCGTCGAGTCTTCATGAGACACGATACTTTTAATTTTATCGAACTGCGCAAGAATATCACACGCAACATGATGAACTTTTTCACCAATCGGGCTCAGCGACAATAAGTTATTATTTTTTCGATTGAATAATGAAACGTTTAACTCATCTTCCAATATTTTAAGTTGTTTACTGACAGTTGGCTGAGAGGTATACAATTTTTCAGCCGCATTGGTGATATTAAAATCACTCCTCACTACTTCAACAAAGCTTTTAAGCTGACTAATGTTCATTACTGGGGTATCCAATGTAAAATGGATTAAAAATAAGATTTAAAAAGTATAGCTGTAGCACAATATTTTTGTGCGATTATTATACCATAAGCAACCAGCCAGCTAGAAGCATCCTTTTAGCATTGCTGAGTTAGCATTTACATTTTTCACAAGATCCCCAAATAATACCGTTTCTATTCGTCCCCAAAAAACATAATACTGCTATAACCATAGCAATATATGTAAACTAAACATACTTTTTTATAAAACAGACAGATATTATAAATAAGCATAGGAGCTTATTTGTTGCCATCTTTTTTGATGTTTTCATCAAGTATAAACAGATTATGTCTACATATGTTGATTTTTAATAGCTCCTCTCTCAAGAAGCTATTAAATTTAATATTCAACTTATAATGGGTAGCCAAGATCAGTTTCATGCCCCAAAAAGTAATTTAAGTCACATTCCAGTATATTTGCAAATATACATAAACGATAAATAGTGAAATTCTGTGTTCCTCTTTCATAGCGTGAAATTTGTTGTTGGCTCAAGCCTGATTTTTTCCCCAATGTACTCGCAGACCAACCTAAAAGAAGGCGGCGTTTGCGAACCTGCTGCCCAATAAAACTATTAGAAATTTCAGTGTTATATACGCTCATACGTACTGTCCTAATTATAACGACACTATTATTTTTAGTGTTGTAGCCTTAAAGTTTAACGCCCTGATATGCTATAAAAAAGCGTATTCGAGATTTACAACTTCCAATAAACTTATATTTCTCAAATAAAAAATAATCATAAACTCATATAATAAAAGTTATTAAACCATTATTATTAGATTAATTAACACACTATTATTTTTCTATATTAAAATTAACGATAATTAACGCTAAACTCTGCATTTACATTCACTTTACCGTTAGTGATATCACTCGTCTTAATTAATGCACCATTATATGTTAATAATTGTTCACTACTTGATGAATTAAAACGCCATGTCACTACTTTACCTGAAGGGTTCTGAACATCCCCATTTGTTGATTTAATACGCAGTGCGATTCCTTTTGCTGAATCTTGGCTCGTAGAATCTAATGCAAAATAATCCGCATTAAAACTATCTGGGGTACCACTCATCGAAACATCAGCAACTGCGGTTGATTCACAATTTTGTAGTTTAATCGTAAATGGTTTCTCGGCTACAACACTTCCTGAAGGGTAACTCACCGGCACATTGACCCTTTTAAAATCAACAGTTTGATCTTTTGATCCGGTATCAACCTCGCATCCCATCAATTTTATTTTGCCTTTAATCTGAACAGAAGCATCCAAAGCCAGTGCCCCTGATGAAACGAAGCTTATACCTGCGACTAAAACAGTTCCCCTGAATAAACGGCTTATGTTCATCCTCTCTCTCCCATATTAAATAGCTATTATTTATTGATACCCAATACTGATATCAATACTCGCTTGTGCGAGACCACCGTCAACATTCCCTGTTTTATACAAAGTGGCTTCATATTCTAATGGCTGTGCCGTCGATGACCACTCAACAACTGTACCATCGGGTTTTTGCTTTTTATTCTTGTCTCCTTTTACGTTCACACCATAAACCAACCCTTGCGCACTGCCAGTGCCACTATTAATGGCAAAGTATTCAGGAAAGCCAGTATCAGCCTTACCAGACATACTCACAGAAACTTTATTAATTGTTCCCACGCAACTAGATAATTTTAATGAAAATGGTTGAGTGACCAAGCCAGAAAGACCAGTTCCACTTTTCGTCGTTGTTACTGTTTTAAAATCGATTTCTTGATTCTTACCACTATTTCCAAATTCAACATCACACCCTGTAACAATTGCATTTCCAGTAAAATTTAACGATAAATCACTAGCTGATGAAAATAGAGGGCATAGCGAAAAAACTATGCCAAAAATATAACAATACCTATACGAATATAATTTCATAATCAGTCCAAATAATAATCGCAAATCAAAATTAACGAATAAAGATGCTAGTTCTTGAATTAATCATTGCCTTATAATATGCATATAAATTATTGAATCACTTCTATAGTAAAAGTAGATAAATTAAATTTTTATGTCGTTTTAAGATAATAAAACGACAATACCATCAGTTATTTTAAATATCTATAACACCATTCAATCTATTAATATTTTATTTATATGCTACGCTAACTTCGGCAACTGAACGAACATCTCCCCCGGTTATCGTATCTAACGTTTTAACTAGTTCAGCACGATAAGGTAAAGTCACGCTAGCCCCTGAAAGACTTCCCCAAACAACCGTATCACCGACTGGCTTCTGGACTTTTTCTCCACCGGTTGTTTTCGCAATAATTTTGACACCAACGCCTTTGGACATATTTGTACCTTTATCAATCGCAAACAGTTCTCCACCGGCGAAATCCGTATCAGCAGTACCTTTCATTGAAACATCAATGCCCTTCAAGTCTGCACAATTTTGAAATTGCAGATTAAAATCCTTTTTAGCTATTGAGCTTCCTTTGACCGCATTTTTAACTACGGTAACATCTGAAAAGTCAACTAATTGGTCTTTACCTGTACCTGTTGAAATATCACAACCCGCCAACTTTATTGTTGCTTTCAATGTTAATGTTGCATCAGCCGCTTGTGCGCCTGAAATTAAAGCGATACCTGCCATAGCGCTTATTAGCGTTAATACAAAAGTTTTTTTCATTTATGTAACCTTTGGTTCTATATTATTAGAAGTAATATTTTAAAATAGATAATTAATACTAATTATATTTCACAGTAACATTCACAAGCCCTGTAATTGCTCCCGCAGTTACTGCACCGGTTTTATATAATGTGGCTTTAAAAGGAATATTATTTGTTGCCGCTGTTTTTGCCCATAAAACCTCTTTTCCTGGTGATTGAACAGTTTTTGCTGTATCTGTTCCCTTGATACCAACCGCTAAGCCACCAGCTTTACCTGTCCCCTCATCGATAGAATAGTAATCAGCAAATCCCGTCACGGCTTTGGTTGTATCCATCACTAAGCTGATATTCTTAAGATTCACGCAATTGGTAAAATCTAAAGAAAAATCCACATCTTTCAAGGCCGAACTCCCTGTCCCTCCAGCCGTCGCTTTCGCTAAATCCACAGTACCGAAAGCTATCGCTTTTGTTTTACTACTTGCAGAAATATCACACCCTGTTACCACAACATTTCCACTAAAGTTCAAAGTAATATCCGCTGCATGTGCTGCACCACTGACTGCAATCAATAATGATAAAACACCCACTTTTTTCATTGTTGACCACGGAAAATGATGACTACGATCCATTGCCTTACTCATAATAGTTATCTCCATTGTTATTATCTAAAGTCTAAACGCACAGTTACAATTGATGAATACTTGCCTACCGCAGGAGCTAGACCAGTACTACTGAAAGGGTAAGTTTTGATAGTTACCGAACCGTTTTGATTAGCATCTAATTGCAAAGGGAGTTTCCCTGTAGTCGGTGTTAAGCGACCATTAGGCCCTTCTATTGCAATAGCAATATCTTTATTAGTCGTACTAAAACCATCATTAGTTCGGTTTGGGTCAGCAGTACCAATAAAGCGCATATCTAAATTTGCATAGGCATCCATATTAGAGCATTTAATACTTAACGTTTTAGACTGTGGAACTACCCCCGCTGGCATGCCCCCCTTACCAGCCGCAACAAAATTTCTCTGAGCAGCATCATTGAATGGAATTGATATACTCTGTCCCGCATTAATTTCACAGGACTGCGGAGCGGTTATATCAATATTAATACCTACAGAAACAATAGCAGGTCCGTTGCGCTGATAATCATTATTAGCAAACATAAAATAAAAATTCGGAATATTAAAAGTAGTACGGCCAACAAATGGTTTCTTTATATAAAGATCCATCCTTCCGACTCCGCCGCTAGTGATAGTCTGTCTTATTCGACTTCGACCAAATTGGTTAAGCTCCGTATTTGGACATTTCCCTTCAGAGGTATAATTAGAAATATCTCTGAAGGGAACTCGGTACATAGCGGTAGCACCTGTATTTTGGTTCCAAATTGCAACAAAAGTCCTGATATCAATATAATCATTAGCGCGTTCCCAGCCTGGCGCATGACCATTAGTCGACATATCATTCCTCTGATAAAATGCTGAATAATAAGTCTGATTCCATTCCACACCGGGTACGCATGCACAAACTATCTTATATGATTTCCCATCATTCCAACTAAATTTAGATGGGAGCTCAGTGCCAGCCTTGTTAAATGATGCACCAATATTACCAGTAAGATTGAGTGAATAGCTCGTCGCTGGCCCATCAGGATAACAAATGTTATACATCTCTGTTTCAATCGCAGCACGGCTATCAGAAATATTCAATACTAAAGCAACCAACAAGCTGGGAGCCAATAATAGTTTTGACATGCGAACATTAAATAGCTTTCTCATTACAATCTCCCAATCACTGGCATACAGCTTGAGTCTGAATTATACCAATGGCATCTTTATTCGCTGATTTCACTGGCAGTTGATAATTAACAAAGCAACTTTGTGCCGCTTGGCGTCCCCATTTAACTTCCAGTTTGCCACTTTCCGGTAACCCACTGATAAATAACTGTCCACCATCTCCTACTATGGAGCTATTCATTGCTTTTCCATTGTTTTGAACTAATTGTGCCGACGCACCAAAAGGTATCACCGTGCCGTTTTTATGTTTCAATGTAATCAGTGCGCGATAGCCAACTTGTGTAATAAATTCAACCTTAGAAATTGCCCCTTTACTTGGCACAACACTCTTAGCACTTTCTTGTAATTCCACATTGTCACCCAATGTTTTTGTATCTAACTCAACATGGTTAAATCGATAGGCTTGAGCAAAAGGTAATACGGCATAACCCCGCCAGTCTGTTTTAACACCGGTATAACTTGTAATATTGGTATTTTTGGCACCAACCGCTTTCACTAATATTGCAGTTTCATTAATTGGTTGGGAAAGTGTTACACCATCTCCATGAATTAAAACACCACCTTCAACACCATAGTTTAACTGCCTAGAATCTTTACTATAGTTATAACCAAAATTCATATTACCGTAGCCACCGCGGTAGCTAAGACTGGCTCCACCACCGTTACCCTGCCCTTTAGAACCATAGCTCTCCTGAACGCTATAACTGAGGTTATTATCATCGAGTAATGTGCCTGATATCCCCGCTTGGTGAGTTGTGGGTCCATGGCGCTGGCTAACCATATTGTAAGTCGCCCATGTGTTAGGTAATAACGCAGAGAGTGGAAATGAACCATTGAAGCTGAAAATTTGGTCTGTTTCTCTTTGGTTTGGATATGTCGCTCGACTATAAGAAACACCATAATTTAAAGGGCCCCAGTTATTGTTATAACCTACTTGTAATCGAGTTTGCTTACCTTGCCCTTTCCAGAAATCTTGTCGGTTAGCAGAAAAATAGATAGACCCTAAATCTTTACCTAGTTGCTGCGTTAATGTTCCTTCAAGGCGATAGCGTCGGTGGTAAGAATAGCGGCTATCGTCTGCAAAATCCCAATCTTGATATCGACGCTCAACAGCTTCTTGGAAGGTATAAAACCCTTCTGTTGAATAACGGTACCCTAATAAACGAAAGTCCGTTCCCGTATTTGCAAAAGATTTAGAATACAATAAGCGATAAGATTGGCCTGTAGAGCCATTACCATATCGTGTTACATCTTCGCTATGAGCTGTTGTAATATCAAAAGAATATGCACCAAAATCGCCGATATTCTGACCAACCCCTAGCACCAGAGAACGGTAGCGTTCTGCAACTTGCAGGCCACCATAAGCGGTCAAGCTATTTAGGATCCCCCAAACAAGTGAGCCCTGCGTTATAAATGGCCGCTGGCTACTGTGACCATTACGATATTGCCCCGCTGAAAATGCGTACTTAATTTGCCCTTGACGACGCAAAACAGGCACACTCGCAAAGGGTTGAATAAAGTTTTGGATTGTTCCATCCGACTCTTTTATTTCTACTTCAAGGTCGCCACTCGCGGCGGTTGGATACAAATCAGTGATAGCAAATGGGCCAGGAGCCACATAACTCTGGTAAACGGTATATCCGTTTTGCTTAATCGTCACCGTCGCATTAGTACGTGCAATCCCACGTACCACAGGTGCATAGCCCTTCAGGCTGTCTGCTAGCATGTCATCATCGGTACCAATTTGTGCACCACGAATCTGTACACTGTCGAAAATATCGCCAGGTGTATAGGTATCCCCCATAATTATTTGCGACTTCAACTGAGTAATATACCGCTGGAGATAGGTATTAATATTTCTCCAGCTATTATTACCATTGCTACTGTTCCATGTTGAATAATTACGTAAGCGCCATGCCCCCACGTTAAGCCCAGAACGTAAACTCAAAAAATAGCTATCACTTGACTTATCACTAATATGACTGCCTGTGTTCGTCGAGTTACTCCCTGTAAAGCTATAATTTGTTAGTAGTGCAGGGATTCCTTCATCCCACATTGACGGGTCAATCGTTCCCTTTGCTAAATTGGTCAAAGATGCTTGTGGAAAGCTCAAATACAATCTCTGCTGATTAAAATCAAAATGAGATGATGCATAAGGGATAATTTTCTCAAAAGCTGAGAATGGCTTGCATTGAACGGGGTCCTTTCCATATTGTGCTAACTGTGGAAAAGCTTCAACACGTACACCATAAGCTTGTAGTTGCTCATATGAAATACAAGGCTCAAGCGCTACGCTATCAGAGGAATAGCTTGCTTTATTCTCTCTGGTACTGAATTTTATATTCTGTTTCGCTACTGATTGTTCATTAACATAAATATCAACCAAATACTCACCAGGTAATTGGTCTACATCACCTTTTGATAATAAAGAAAAATCCGCAACGCTATTACTATTAATATTTTCTAAAAATTGAGAGTTAAACAATTCTTTGGCTAAAACAGGATAGGCGCTAAATATTCCCAATGTAATGCAAGAGAAGGCCAAAAAATTCTTTCTATATCGTGTTTTGTTCATTCCCTCGTTCCCTCTAATAAATATATTGCGCAAAAAACTTCCTATAAAAAATTAATAATAAAATGCTTTAAAACGCTATTATTTTATTTTATTTAATATTTTGCTTGTTTATTGAAGTATTGCTTTTTGCAATTCAGAAGTGCCGCCATAATCATTAATAGTTGTAAACACTACCTGAGCACCTATATTCACTTTTGATGGCAGTTTATAGATAGTGCTGCTCATCGGCAGGACAAGGTCGACTTTATCTATTTCACTACCATTAACTTTCACTTCACTTAATGTGACAGAAAAAGGCGTATTATTAACTATACGCAAGCTATCACCCTCTTTTTTCCATACCAGAGCCTTATAGGAATCCATTGGGTTACCTTTCAAACCAGCAGGTCTATAGAATAATTTCATTCTAGTTTTAATTGCTAGTTGTAAAGTATTAGCACTTTCTTCAGCTGGAGCGGGTGGAATAGCTTTTACATTGACATAATAAACCGATTCGCGATCTTCAGGTAAATTTCCACCAGCACGCACAATACGCAACATATTTTCTTTAACCGGGTCTAATTTAAAAAGTGGCGGTGTTATAATAAATGGAGTCTTATTATTCCCTGAGGCATCTTCAACCCAAGACTGAATTAAATAAGTACTTTTATCATTATTATTCTTTAAACTAAGATTAGCTTCTCTCTTTGAGCCATCAAATACAACACGGGTGGAACCGACAACGACACCACCAGCAGCATAAATAGAGAAACTAAAACACATGAGTAAAAAAACGAGTATTAACTTATTAATAAAAAGGCTATTAAGAATCATTACATCCCCTTCGAACAAAAAGCAGGCCACCAGCATAGTGGCCTGAAGGAAATTCACTATTATTTATATGTCAGGTTGAAGTCTGCTGTTGCATTAGCAGAACCTGCTTTCACATCTTTCTTAGTAGAAACATAAGCTGCAGAGAAATAAAGAGTATTTGAACCAACTTGTAATGCAGTATCAGCAGTCGCTGTACCTAAAGCTAATTTTTTACCTTTACCGTCATAGATTGCCACACCAACGTTTTCAGCTGCACCTTGGCCGCCATCAAGTGCTAAAAGTGTTGCATCATCTCCGTTAGCCTGGCCCGCGAATGAAACAGCTACATTCTTGAATTGAGCCACATCACAATTCAGCAAGCTGATTTGGAATTTCTTATCCGCTGATTTAGCTCCTGCATCTGCGAATGTAGCTGTTTTAACTTGAGCCATTTGAACAGTTTGGTCCCAAGAGTTCTGTGCTACCTCACATGGTGCAGTCACGATATCACCTACGAATTTAACTGTACCGTCTTTAGCATTAGCAACTTGACCAACACAAAGCGCAGCAAAAATAGCAGTAGCAATAATCTTTTTCATTTCTAATTCCTTTTTTACTGAATCAATATATAACCCAGTGTTAAAATATTTAATTTATTAATATATTATGGTTATCACTACCACATTAATTCCCATTAATGTCTGTGGTACCTGTTTAATCCATTAACTTATTAATCCTTATGCCATTAATCTGTTAAATAGAAATGGCGAGATACACTCTATGTAGTGAAATAGAGAAAAACATAGTTTCGTAAAGTTAGTTTCCATGATCGTCATTATCTATTAAAATAATATCATTCACCTCCTAGGTTTAGTTTAGGCTAATCTAATTATTAAGAATTGAAGGCTCTATTGTATTTTCCATAAAACAGTAGAGACATCTGAACACAGCCACAGTGCATAGGTGTATTTTGAGAGGAATAGCCATAAAATGTAATAAGACAAAAAAGCAATTTATGTAAGTTAATTATTAAATTTATGACAGATAAATATTACAAAAATATACATTGCAGCAAATTCAAACGCTCATTAAACTAATAAAAAAAACAATTAATTTTTCATTTGGCACCTGCACCTATGTTCATCGCGCTTTAATTTACTAGCCAGAAAGGGAAAAATATGAAAACAGTACTGATAGTCGATGACCATCCAGTAGCACGGCTTGCTGTAAGAATACTATTAGAAAAAGATGACATGACCATTGTAGGGGAAACCGCTGATGGCCATGAAGCTATCCAACTTGCTAAAACTCTCTCTCCCGACTTAATCATGATAGATATAGATATCCCATCACTTAATGGGATTGATGTCATGCAGCGATTGCGTAAAAATAACTACACGGGAGGGCTTCTTGTGTTATCTGCAAAAGATGATGACCATTACATTCGTCGCTGTGCAAGTGTCGGTGCCAGTGGTTTTATTAGCAAACGCAATAACTTAACGGAACTACATGTCGCAATTCATGCGATTAGAAATGGATATGGCTACTTTCCACTTAATCTGAATAAAATGGATGCTTCTCCTAGTAATCATCTTAATGACAAACAAAAAATCGCCGAGCTCTCCACAAAAGAACTACAAGTCTTACATTTACTGGCTAAAGGGATGAAAAGCATTAACATTGCACAACAAATGCGCATCAGCGATAAAACTGTTAGCACTTATAAAAGACGACTAATGCTTAAATTAGATCTTCATAATATTGCAGAGCTATACGACTTTATTCAACGCAATAATTTGGATTAATATATCGATGCGTAACCTAATCCTAATAGTTTGCTTGCTTATTGGTCTGTTTCCTTGCTCATTTTCTGCATTCCAACCTTATGAAGTCAGACTTTATAGCCAAATTGAAATTCTCCCATCAAAATTTGAATTAAGTGATTATGATTGGAGATGGCTAGGAGAAAAACAAGAATTAGCGATTGGTGTCTACGCTCCTAATAACCCTCCCTTTGATTTAGTATTAGAATCAGGAATTTATAAAGGAATTTCTGCAGATAGCATCATGACCATCATGCGTAACTTAGGTTTGCGCTTCAAAATTATCTACTACCCAGATAGAGATATAGCATTACAGGGTCTGCTCAATGGCGAGATAGATATGTTAGCTGATGATGGCAAAAGGCAAAGAAACGAGAGCTATGGTTTTCTCAAAAGCGCTCCATATATCCCTGATTATCCTGTACTTATTTCACGAAAAGCGGCAATGTCCAACAAGCATCCCATACCTCATGGTGCTCGTATTGCTACAGTTCAAGGCTATCCAAGCAATGAATGGATCAAAAAATATTTTCCTGATGCTAAAATTGAACGTTTTCCTTTACCGCAAAATGCGTTATCTTCCGTCGCATTTGGTGAAAATGATTATTTCCTAGGTAGAATGATCGTGGCTAATTTTTTACTTGAACGCCACTATGCAACAACATTATCCACTGCTGAGATTTTCTCTAATGAAAATATTGGCCCAGTCTTTCTCTTCCATCCTAAAAATGCGCAATTAAAGCGTACTGTAGATATCATTTTAAGCTCAATATCATTAGCTCAGCATGATATTATTTTTCATCATTGGAGTTCAAAACCCGATTTATGGGCGCTAAAACAATCTGTGGTATTCACACAAAAGGAAATAGATTGGCTAAAACAACACAACGAGTTAAAGGTCGTCATTAATTCACTAAATGCCCCCTTCACATTTTTTGACTCACAAAAACAATTTCATGGCCTTTCTGCAGATATACTTAATCTCATCCATTTCATAACAAATATTAATTTTAAAGTCATTGAAGCAAGCTCTGAAAAAGATGAGATTGCTTTATTGAAAAAAAATAAAGGGGATTTCATTGCTTCAATTACAAAAAATTCAAAAAATGATAAAGAATTACTATTTACTCGTCCTTATGTTCTCCCCCCATTTGTTTTAATTGTTAGAGACACGCCATTAGCACATAAAAAAATTGCTCAGACAGCAAAACTTGCGATTACCCCTGATAATGCAATTCACGACTGGCTAACAAAAAACTATCCTCAAGTGGAATTAATTGAAGCTAAAGATACCTATACGGCTTTGCAAATGGTCAATGAAGGAAAAGTAGATGGTACCATCGAGAATCTTATCAGCGCTCACTATATGATTGACCGATATTTTCGTAGTCGATTTAAAATCAGCGAACAATTAAGCGAGGATACAGCTTATATATCGTTTGCCGTAGGACGTGACCAGCCTGAGTTATATAGCATATTAGATAAAGCGATTGCATCTATTCCGCCGAGAGATATATCAGTATTAACTAATAAATGGCTAGGCTCACCAGATGTTAAAATGGATACATGGACAGTATACCGCACCGAGTTCTACACATTAGCTTGCATTGCCACTATTCTTATTATTACCTCTTTAATATGGAATTATTATTTACATCGTGAAATTCGATTAAGAAAATATACACAAAAACGCTTACAAGAACAGGCTATATTCTTAGAAACTCTTTATAATGGTACTCCTGTTCCTATTTATGTCATTGATAAAAGCGGAACGATAATAAATAGTAATTCAGCATGGGAGAGTTTTTTCAGCCCTGATAATGAAAACATAAAACAACTTTCATTGACATCACAACAACACCCGCTATCGACAATTTATCAAGAATTGCATTCTCTTTTCGATGAGCCTAATAGGCTAGTTTCTCCGCCTAAACGTTATCAAATAAAAAATAGAATGGGTGAAAGGGTCATAGTGCATCAAGCAGTCGCATATAGAGACAACCAAGGTAATATCTCTGGTCTCATCTGTAGTTGGCAAGATATAACTGAACATGAACAACTCCTTATCGAGCTCTCTAGTGCTCGCCAACGCGCAGAACATGCAAGCCAAACAAAAAGCAATTTCCTTGCTATCATGAGCCATGAAATTCGTACCCATATCAGCGCAATTATTGGGTTATTAGAATTAGCCGCCACGAATAAAAATCAGCAAGATGATATAACAGAATCAATTCAAATACCGTATGAGTCCGCATTATCATTGATGGGACTTATAGGCGATATTTTAGATATGGCAAAAATTGAATCAGGAAAACTGGAACTCGTCCCTGAGTGGGTAAAAAGTAATGAATTAGCAACTCCCGTTGTCCGTTTATTTGAAGGATTAGCTAAACAAAAAGGTATTTCTCTACATTATCATCTTAATGCTATCCATCCTGATGAAATATATATTGACGCTTTTCGACTACGTCAAGTTATTTCCAATCTACTTAACAACGCTATTAAGTTTACTTCAGAAGGAACTATTGAAGTTATCATTAATTATCTCCCACAGAACCATGAACAAAATATTTTAAGGATCATTATTTCTGATACAGGAATGGGAATTGAAGAGAACAGACAAGAATTGATTTTTTCCCCCTATACCCAAGCTGAATCAAGCAGTAAACATAAAGGAACAGGTCTTGGCTTAGCTATTTGTAAGCAACTTATATCCATGATGAATGGGACTATTACCTTATACAGCCAATTAGGGCATGGCACTCAATTTTTAATAGATATCCCCGTCAAGCATCGTAAAAACACTAGAGTTTCGCTTCCGACACTTTATAAGACCACAAAAAATAATAAACGCTTACGAATACTTGCCGTTGATGACCATCCTGCAAATCGCCTGCTATTAGTACGTCAATTAACAAGATTTGGTCATCATGTCACTGAAGCAAAGAGCGGGAAACAAGCCCTCGAATTATGGAAGAAAAATGCAATAGACATCGTAATTACCGATTGTAATATGCCTGATATTGATGGGTTAGAATTAACTCGGCAACTACGGGAAATATCCCCCCAAACTCTAATTATTATTGGATTAACTGCAGATGCAAGGCAAGAAGAACGCCAACGCTGTATAGAGGCGGGTATGGATGACTGCCTATTTAAACCTTTACGTCTATCTCAGATTGAAGCCCTGCTATTACGCTGCACCCTTCAACAAATAGAAGAAGATACAGAAGAGCCCATTCCACCAATGTTAAATAGTTTAATTAATTTAGATGCATTAATGCAGTTGACTCAGGATGACCAACAGTTATTAAATAAATTACTTCAAACGAGTCTTCAAGAAAATATAGAAGATATACAACAAGCAGAACGCTTATTCGAAAAACAAGACTGGCTTAATTTAGCGCATTATTGTCATCGTTTAGAAGGTTCTAGCCAAATTATTGGCGCTAAAAAAATCGCATTAGAATGTAAATTACTAGAAGAGTACTTCCTTACTGGTAATACATCTGATGAAGTAATATTACAATTTAACCAAACAATGCGATCAATCAAAACTTTAAATCAAGCTATTGAAATGTATATCACTATGCCACTTCAGAGCTAGATTTCCATGAGATGATTAGCAAGAAAATAGGGAACCGATAGCTAACGTGAATAATAGTTAGTTGTATTGTGTTCCCTAGAACAAGTTTTATTTAATTACATAGATAAAACACTCAACTTTCTTAGATTTTAAACTAATTAACCTAATCCTTTTTTGTGTTTTACATGGTGATTACTAATCACTATTTGACCATCTTCCTTGATGAAATCACTTGTAAGAGGTTGAGGCAAAATATCTAACACAACTTCAGAAGGCCGACACAACTTTACGCCTAACGGCGTGACGACAATTGGCCTATTAATCAATATTGGGTATTGCAACATAAAATCAATAATTTGGTCATCAGTATAGCTATCTTGTTCTAAATTTAATTGCTCATACGGCTCAACATTTTTTCGTAATAATGCCCTTACCGTAATTTTCATATCGGCAATAAGTTTTATTAACACATCTTTAGTTGGTGGCGTTTCTAGATAATAAATAATCGTCGGCTCAACCCCACCATTACGGATCATGGCTAGGGTATTGCGCGAAGTACCGCAATTGGGGTTATGGTAGATGGTAATCTCATTCATTGGGTTACCTTTAATTTAACAGTGAAAGTCGAAGCACTAACGCAACGAGTGTGATAATGAGTACAGGGATAGTCATGATAATCCCTGTTTTGAAATAATATCCCCATGTAATGGTCATGTTCTTTTGTGATAAAACATGCAGCCATAACAATGTCGCCAAACTCCCTATTGGGGTGATTTTAGGACCTAAATCTGCACCAATCACATTGGCGTAAATCATCGCTTGTTGAATTAACCCTGTCGCTTCACTCCCTTCAATGGATAGAGCCCCAATTAATACCGTGGGCATGTTATTCATTATGGATGATAAAAATGCCGTAATAAATCCAGTGCCTAGCGTTGCTACCCATAGTCCTTTATCAGCAAGATAATTGAGCGTTTCAGAAAGATAACCGGTTAGCCCTGCATTTCTTAAGCCATAAACAACCAAATACATACCTAGGGAAAAAATGACAATTTGCCACGGCGCACCACGTAATACTTTTTTGGTATTAATCGTATGGCCTCTGGCCGCAATCACCCAAAGAATTAAGGCACCAATAGCGGCAATCGCACTAATCGGAATACCTAAAGGCTCTAAGACAAAAAAACCAACAAGTAATAACACTAATACAAGCCAACCTGCTTTAAACGTCGTTATGTCTTTAATAGCTAAAGCAGGTGCACTCAATTTAGTGGCATCATATTGCTTAGGAATATCTTTACGGAAAAACCAATGCAACGTCACGAGCGTTGCGATAATTGCTGCAATATCCACTGGCAACATAATTGATGCATATTCCGTAAATCCAATATTAAAGAAGTCCGCAGAAACGATATTCACGAGGTTCGAAACAATCAGCGGCAAGCTCGCTGTGTCTGCGATAAACCCGGCAGCCATAACAAATGCCAATGTCGTACCTTTGTTGAAACCAAGTGCCAATAACATCGCAATCACAATGGGCGTTAATATCAATGCTGCACCATCGTTGGCAAATAAGGCGGCAACCGTTGCGCCAAGTAACACGATATAACTGAATAATAGCTTTCCTTTACCCCCGCCCCACTTGGCAACATGTAATGCAGCCCATTCAAAGAAACCACTTTCATCTAAAAGTAGGCTAATGATAATGACGGCAACAAATGTCGCCGTGGCATTCCAAACAATGTTCCAAACTATCGGAATGTCTTGAAAACTGATCACACCAAAGATCAGTGCCAATACGGCTCCTGCAGTAGCACTCCAGCCAATACCCAGTCCTTTGGGCTGCCAAATAACAAAGGTGATCGTTAAAATAAAAATGAATGCGGCAATAAACATAGCAACCTCGTTGAAAAGGTGCTTTTTCGCACCTTTTATTTTTAGAAAATAAAACTTATTCTGCGAGCTGACTTAATGCGAAAATCCCCACAGGCTCTGTATCAAGTAAAGGAACTATAGCAACACGTTTTGCCAATGTTGATGTCACCTTTTCAATCTGAGCGACTTCCTGTTCTGCTCTTGAAAGTAACAATGGTGAGGTTGTTTCCGTGATAGATAGACTGTTATTGATCACCCACGCCCACGGATGTATATCTGCCCGTATTAAATCATTTTGTAAGTTTTCCGCCTCAAGCACAGGCGTAGTTTCAGCGAGTGTCGTAATAATAACTTTGGTTCGTTCAGGATCTTGTAATTGCATCATCGGCGTTAAGTAGTGGCCTTTTTCGCCCATTTTTTTGGCAATTTCTTTATGGTATGCTCCTGTTGCATCCAGAAGTAATAATGTATGCCCGGTCGGCGCAGTATCCATGACGACAAAACGTTTACCCGCGTCTCTAATGATGCGAGAAAAGGCCTGAAATACCGCAATTTCTTCTGTACATGGAGAGCGTAAATCTTCCTCAAGTAATGCGCGCCCCTCTTCATCTAAATCTTTCCCTTTGGTTTCTAAGACATAATTACGATAACGCTCAGTTTCAGCAATAGGGTCAATTCGGCTAACTTGAAGATTGGGTAAAACACCATTGAGGGTTGATTCAATATGCGCGGCTGGATCAGATGTGGTCAGATGTACATCAAGCCCTTTTTCTGCCAATTTAACTGCGATTGATGCCGCAATCGTTGTTTTCCCTACACCACCTTTGCCCATTAACATAATCAGCCCATGCTGTTGCTGAGATATTTCGCCAACCAGTTCTGACAAGGTAGGTAAAGAAATAGGTTGTTTTGTCGGGGTAATAGTTGGAATTTGTGGCATGTCATTAGATAACAACGGCTTCAGTGCATCGACAC
Organism: Providencia hangzhouensis; assembly: GCF_029193595.2. NCBI lineage: Bacteria > Pseudomonadati > Pseudomonadota > Gammaproteobacteria > Enterobacterales > Morganellaceae > Providencia > Providencia hangzhouensis. The sequence goes on along the minus strand of NZ_CP135052.1, from coordinate 1,261,820 downwards.
CCACCATATTGATATTTTGTAAATAAAGAATATCAACAGGTAACGAGCGTAGTGCTTCAGGCATAGACTCTAATGCCGCTTGTTCACGAGAGTAGAGTGCATAGGATAACTTATCATTTTCAGTCACTGCCGTTTCAGGGAAAACACCATTGACAATCAATTGCTGATTTTTGATACCCAGAGATGACAACTCGCTATAGGTTCTTGCGACTTCCCTCAATGCGGCAGACTGAGGTCGTGCAACCAAGACTAGCCTTGTTAGTGATTTATCACTCAACGCTTCCACCGCCATGCTGTACTGCTCACGTTGTTTATCAAGACCAGACATTGGCCCTAAACATGACGCACCATCAGGATTGTCACTAATAAAATCACTCCACGCACTCGGGAGTTGTAATAAACGGATGGTATGCCCCGTTGGTGCGGTATCAAAAATGATATGGTCAAATTGCTCTGTAATTTCGGTATTGGTTAACAACCCAGTAAATTCATCGAAAGCTGCAATCTCTGTGGTACAGGCACCTGATAGCTGTTCCGTAATACTTTGAATTACCGCTTCAGGTAAACTTTCTTTGATTGGATTAATAATTTTGTTTCGATGTTCTTCGGCTGCGGCTTGAGGGTCTATTTCAATAGCAAGTAGATTTGGAACCAATGTTATTGGCTTAATATTGTTGCCTATCGATTGAGAGAATACTTGCCCAACGTTAGAAGCTGGATCAGTGCTCACCAGTAAGACTTTTTTCCCTTTTTCAGCCAACTTAATTGCGGTCGCACAGGAAATAGAGGTTTTACCCACCCCACCTTTTCCAGTAAAAAATAAATAATGAGGTGTGTTATCTAAAAATTTCATTTTATTGCTCCTGTTAACAACACGTTTTACCATTACCACAACACGATTTAACACTTTCAGCTTTTTCAATATTCGGTCGGATACCAAACCATCTGGCTAGCTCATGTCGTTTTGGGTATCGACCAGTCAGCACAATCTCACCATCAAGAATAAATAGTGGAAGTGACTCGGCACCTGCGGTTTCCAAAAATATTTTCGCTTTTGTGTTGTTAACGAACTCCATAGGCTCTTGCGCTAAATTAAAACGCCTTATACTTGCCCCTTGTTTTTTTAACCAATCCGCATCTGTTGCGAAGTCTACCAATGCTTGATCGACTTCAGTTCCGCAAACACCAGTGCTACAGCATAACGCTGGGTCAAAAACTTCTAGTTTTTTCATATCTCAACCTTATATATGTTTTTTCGAATATGTTAGCTTAAAAATTTTTATATAGAACAGCTACTCGCAGACTCTTTTGTCTCTAGACTCTTAAGCAAACCTGCAACTCTATTTTTCTCTGTGGCATAGGTGACATCAATGATACTTTTCACCCACGGTAGTAATGCCGGAGATAATCGATAATGAACCCATTTACCATGCTTTGAATCGAGCAAAAGACCTGATTCTCTTAGCATTGCTAGGTGCCGAGACGTCTTTGGTTGCGATAAATTCAAGGCCGTATAGATATCACAAACACACAATTCCCCAGATGCTTTTAGCAATAGCACGATATCCAGTCTGGTTTGATCGCCTAAAATTTTAAACAGTTGTAATGGTTCCATGCCAGCTCCTAAATAATTGATTAGGATCCTACTCTCAAAAAACACATATGTAAAATCAAATATGAAAGTTAATGCTAGAAAGGATTTTAAGCTGAAGAATTCTTGCTAGTTGGACAACACTGAATAATATGAATTGGTCATAATTTTATAAAAGTCTAAATCTGTAGTGAAATTTCATTAATCTCTTCATTAGAAAGGTTACCGAAGAAAAGTTACTGAGCTCTTCGGCTAAATTAAGTAAACCAGATTTATGTTTAACGTATGATTGTTAATATATAAAATTGGAGTTACATCATATTTTTTACTATTTTCACATCCATATTAAAATATACTAACTCACAGTAAACTACCATACCAGTCGTGACTGGTATACACTAAATCAATGTGACACAAAATTCTGAATACCCCCCTTATATTTTGCCTTTAATATCATGGTATGCATGAGAATCATACATAGCTATATGATATTTTACATTGGGGCCGTATTTTCATCCTCTATATCTTCCAACCATTTAAGTGTAGCTTCATGAAGAGCTTCAATCAGGTTTTCAATATACATAATTAATGAATTAAACTTTCTGGGTTGTAAATTCACTCTAAACTCACCATGTCCCAATGAATTTCTCATACCAACCACTTCGCCTAATTGCGACAAATCAAGTGATGAATAATCTAGTCCGATAGCTTCAAGATTTGTTTTTACTACAGACTCATTAACATTAGAAAAAGTCATAACTAATTCAGATACATCACAATCAGATAATACTGACTGATTAAACCTATCTATATCTTGAATAACACTACTTGTCAGTTTGAATGCACCTTTTGTTACTTTCTTTTTAAATTGACCATTATCATGTACTACACCTCGATGATAATCAATATCATAAATATTTCTTATCATATCAGTATATCGACTAAAGAAAGGCTCTTTTTGAAGCCATAGCGCCCTGATTTCAGGCGAATACATTAATGCTTCTTTGTCTAATTGCTTTAATGTATTTAAGCATACAGATATTGTTTCAGTAAAAAAACCTTCCCAAGAAGAATAAATCATTGGTACAGCTATAGTTCTGAACATACTTGACTTATCTTGTTCTTGAGATCCAGTTAAAAACTGCTCAATTGATTTTATGCTATTAAGAAAATCAAAGCTTTCACTCTTTGTTTTTCTTAATTGTACTCGAAAATCTTCAAAATCAGTTATTCGCATTTTAACTAAACACCGCTTCACCAAGGTTAATTCTTTTCTCTAATTTTAATTTAGTATTAGAGCCAGCACCAGTACAAGATCTTAATTCATCCATTTTAACTGTCATCAAATACTCAAAACGTTTAGCTACCTCTGATGGTGTTAAATTATCAACATTCTTAAAGATCCCCACAGCAACTACATCTAACAAATTAGTACTAAAAGCCCCTACGGGTTGTCCATCCTTTCTAAATTTAAATGCTTTCCCTGATAGTTCAGCAAGATTAATTAAATCAAATGTTCTTTTTATTTTTAATTCAAAATTAATATCTATTACATTATTTTCTGCAGCATAAAACATAAATTCATCTAAAAAATCAGATACTCCATGAACAAATTTATCTGAGTATGTCAAGGAAGCCATTATTCTTAATAATGCCTCCTCTACACCTTGAGATTTTTGACCTTCTTCATTAATTCCTAAAGCTTTCACTATATCTTGAATTTCAGCTAATGTTCTTAATCTATTAGCAAAATTTGATCCAACTAGTCTTGCCATACAATTTCTAATTTCTTGGTCACTTAATCGCACTCCAGATCTATTCAACCTCTTAAAAACATTATATTTTGTTTCTGCTTTAGTTTCCTGCTCTAATATTACAATGTTAACCCTTGCATTTTTTATCGTTCTTGTAACTTTTTCAGGTAAGCTTTTAGCTTCCCAGCCTTCTAATTCAGTTACAATTGGAGTATCTTCTAAAACAGTTGGGTTTTTTATATCATTAATTGAATTAATTTTCTTAGCATTATCAATTAATTCCTTACTAAAAATTTCCTCAGAAAAAAACCTGATAATAGTACTGATGCGCTGTAATCCATCAATAACTTCTTGCTTCCCCTCTTTATCAATATAAAAAAATAAAGTTGGAGTAGGTATATTTAATAATAATGATTCAATAAACTGGCTTTGCCTTGAATTATCCCATCTAAAAAGTCTTTGATAGTCTGGTGAAATTGTTATTTCATTATCTCTATATAAATTTATTAGCTCTCTCCAAGTTGCCGTATATGAATCAGTTACTACCTCATCTCTTTTATCATCAATCTGATTAAGTAGATTACTTACATTGTGGTTCATTTTGTCACCTTTATTACTTTTTCAAAATATTTTTTATCTTTAATATAAATGGATGATCTGCTGTTAATCTGTCCCAATATTACTTTAACATTCTCTTCATATACAATTTCTTGTTTAGAGAACCCTATTCCTTTTGCCATTTCACAGTAAATGCTGTATAAAGGAATTTCTATTTCTTTATAATATGAATTCTGTATTACTAAATAGGCTGATTTCCCATTACTTAGTACTCTATATATTTCCAAAAGAGATTCATAGGCATCATGAAAATATCTTATTTTATTTTTAAGATAATAACTATTTGATGCTATTGAATAATGTTTAGAAACTCTAGATAAAACATCCAGACAAATATCACCCCATAATGGACTTATGTCATCTTGAATGGAAGGGACTGTTGTTGTCCCCATAGTCTGCTTTCTAACTAAGTCATATCCATCAATGCCAGATATAACCTCTAATTCAATTCTTGTTGAGACAGCATAGTCAATTCTAGTTAAGTAAGGAGGTGATGTTATAATTAAGTCAACTGAAGAATTACTAATAGGTAGCTTCTTACTGTCGGCATTAAATACTTTATAACTTGACATCCCATAATTATCAGAATAATTATCTTTTAACTCATGAATCATTTTCTCATAGTTATTTTTATATTCAATAACAAAATCTAATTGTACACTTTTTGACACGGATTTTTTAGAAATCCATGTAGGATTAGACCCAGTTTTTATCGTGAAATTCTTACGAATTGTCACAAAAAGAACACTACAAAAAAATGCTTTGATTGAATTAATATACTCTGCATCTTTTTCATTACTAAAAATACCACAAATTATATCGTAGTATTTTTTTGACTGCTGAAATAATGATATATCACTATTTTCATATTTACTATAATGCGTAAAAGCATCTAAAATCTTGTTCAAATACTCTCTACAATCAAATTGTAGCTCTGTAATAATACTTTTACTCTTAGCGGCAGCGAAATAACTCATTACTGGATTAATATCAATACCAATACAATTTATCCCCAATTTTTGACAAACAATGCCAGTAGTTCCACTACCAATCCAAGGATCAAGCACTGTTGAACCGCATTCTAATTTTTCTACATGCAAGACAGATTTCACAAAAGACTCTGAATAACCTGCATAGTAAGGATGCCAAGAATGTAGCCCCTTACGTTCATTTTTGCCTCTCTTTGCACCAGAAATCATCGCTAAACCACTTTATCTAAAATTGACTATCTGAGCTAATATGCTCACTATCCTATAAAAATTTTAGACATCTTCACTGTTATTGCTGAAGATGTCTATTGATTACTAAAAATTCACACTCACCACATTCCCTACCCCACACTCCAACTCATCAATATAGTCCGCATACCACTGGATCATCTCTCTTCTGTTTTCAAGGTACTGAGCATGGTTATACGTACCACGGATGGTATTCTTATCAACGTGAGCAAGTTGAAGCTCAATCCATGCCGTATTGAATCCCTTCTCATGCAAGATAGTGCTCATTGTGTGCCTAAAACCATGTCCAGTTGCTTTTCCATGATAACCAATACGTTTAAGGACCTGATTAACACTCGCTTCGCTCATTGGCTTGGTAATGTCATTTCTACCGGGGAATACCAACTTATAGCGTCCTGTAATGGCTCGAACTTCACGTAATGCCGTGATGACTTGAGTCGATAATGGAACAAGATGTGGGCGGCGCATTTTCATTCTTTCTTTGGGGATCTCCCAAATACAGCGTTCGAAATCAAACTCACCCCATTCTGCTAAACGTAGCTCAATAGTTCTCACGCCTGTTAACATCAGAATTTTAGTTGCTAGCCGAGTGATTGGGCTACCTGAATAATGATTTAATGCATTAAGAAATTCAGGTAATTCGTTAGCAAGCAAATGTGGATAGTGTTGTGCTTTGGGTGGTGTTAATGCGCTAGCAAGTTCAGAAGCAGGGTTATATTCAGCTTTACCCGTTACAATAGCGTATCTGAAGACTTGGTTACATGCTTGACGGATCTTACGTAACTTGTCTAGCACTCCCCTTTTTTCTAGTTTACGCAGCGTACTGAGTACCTCTAGTGGCTTTATTTCAGCTATTGGCCTTTTACCTAGATCAGGAAAGATGTCATTTTCAAATGACTCCATTAAATCTTCAGCATAACCTTTCGACCAGTTTGGCTTTTTATATTCGTGCCATTCGAGGGTTACGGCTTGAAATGTATTATTAACCGCCGATTTGCGTTCTATCTTTTCAAGCTTTTTCTGTTCTGAAGGATCAATGTTGTTAGCTATTTGACGTTTTGCTTCATCTCGACGCTGTCTTGCATCAGCTAAGGAAATTTCAGGGTAAACGCCAAGAGCTAATGTTTTTTGTTTTCCGTCGAATCGATATTGTAACCGCCAGTATTTAGAACCATTAGCATGCACGTAAAGGTGCATTCCTTCACCGTCAGTGAGTTTGTATCCTTTATCGGCAGGCTTTGCCGCTCTTACCTTCACATCTGTTAGTGCCATATAGGAACTCCCATGAGTTTGTGTTGGTATAAGAATTCATTGAACCTGTATGTACCAACGCATATACCAACAAATATTACTTGATGTAGGTTGATATAGGTAGATGTCAGTTGAACGAAGAAAGGTTAAAATCAGTTAATCCACTGAATTTTAAGCATAAAAAAAGACATCAGTTGATGTCCATTGACTTCAAAATGGTACGCCCTACAGGATTCGAACCTGTGACCTACGGCTTAGAAGGCCGTTGCTCTATCCAACTGAGCTAAGGGCGCATTGATAATGCGGGCAGCCTATCTGGCTGATGGCGTTGAATTATACGGTTGCTGAGCGCTGAGTCAATGGCTTTTCGCTACTAAAATAACTATATGCTCATTTTATGTAATAGTTTGAACTGACAAGGGCGCTAACTTCTGACAAAATAGAGCCATTACCGTGTCTCATATATGGATTAAGTTACAGATGTTAGCAAAAATTATTGATGGGAAAACGATTGCGCAGACAATTAGGCAGGAAGTTGCCCAAAAAGTACAATTACGTTTAGAACAGGGAAAACGTGCTCCCGGTCTTGCCGTTATTTTAGTCGGCGCTAACCCAGCTTCACAAATCTATGTCGGCAGCAAACGCCGTGCTTGTGAAGAAGTCGGTTTTATTTCACGTTCTTATGATTTACCAGATACAACGACAGAAGCTGAATTACTCAAGCTAATTGATGATTTAAACCAAGATCCTGAAATTGATGGAATTTTAGTTCAATTACCATTACCTGCTGGTATTGATAACGTCAAAGTCATTGAGCGCATTCATCCAGACAAAGACGTTGATGGTTTTCATCCCTATAATGTTGGTCGCTTGTGCCAACGTGCACCACGCCTTCGTCCATGTACTCCCAAAGGGATTGTTACTCTACTTGAGCGTTGCGGTATCAACACTTATGGTTTAAACGCCGTCATTATTGGCGCATCCAACATTGTTGGTCGTCCAATGAGCCTAGAGCTTCTGCTAGCAGGTTGCACCACAACAGTAACGCATCGCTTTACCAAAGATTTAGAACACCATGTTCGCCATGCTGATTTAGTTATCGTCGCTGTGGGGAAACCCAATTTTATTCCTGGTGAATGGATTAAACCTGGAGCGATTGTGGTCGATGTCGGTATTAATCGTTTAGAGAGCGGCAAAGTCACGGGGGATGTCGATTTTGACGAAGCCGCGAAAAACGCCGCTTGGATAACCCCAGTTCCTGGTGGTGTTGGCCCAATGACTGTTGCAACTTTAATTCAAAATACCCTTCAGGCATGTGAAGAGTACCACGATATTTAATGTAATTTTGGAGTTATCATGGATATATTCAATTTAGATGGCCATCCACACGTCGAACTGTGTGATTTGCTAAAAATTGAAGGCTGGGCTGAAAGCGGAGCAATGGCAAAAGCCATGATTGCAGATGGCTTAGTTGAAGTTGATGGCGTGGTCGAAACACGCAAGCGCTGTAAAATTGTAGCGGGTAAAATCGTTTCAATGGGCAGCGAAAAAATCAAAGTTGTAGAATAGATGCAATTAGGTAAGCTGAAAAACTTCAGCTTACCTCCTTTCTAGAATCAACAATGCACTCCCCCTCCCTTTTATTCAAAATATTCTGATTTATTACAAGACTGACAAAGCCATTTTGAAGTTCTAGAAGAATTTTTTCTTTAAATCATTTTTACTGTATTAAGCATTTAAGCAATCAAATATATTGAAAATCTAATTTATTGTTTTATATAAATAAAAATCTTCAGCAACCACTTCAGCTTTAACTTAAAACAGATAAAAAATGCGAAAATCACCCCTTAAAAAATTTAACTTAGATCTCATTTTTTGTATTTCACACCTTAACTGCATAGACAAGACTAAACGATTCAGCTAATCTTGTTAACGATAACATGATTAACAAATAATCAGGTCCGCTTGCAAGTCTTCTGGCTGATCCGTCTATAAATAATAATCAGGAGAAATTATGTTTAACTTACCAATAAGTGATATCCACCTTGCAGCTGCTGCATCTGATAAAAAAAATGCAATAGAACAAGTCGCTAAAGCATTAGAAAATGCTGGCTATGCAAAAAGCGGTTATGCGCAAGGGATGCTTAACCGAGAAACCCAAGCTCCTACCTTTTTAGGAAATGGCATCGCTATCCCACACGGGACAACAGAGACACGAGACCAAGTGTTGAAAACAGGTTTTGCTGTTTTCCAATTCCCTGATGGTATTGATTGGGGGGATAACCAAACTGCTTATATTGTTATTGGCATTGCCGCTCAATCAAACGAACATCTCGAATTACTTCGTCAATTAACCCATATAATCAGTGATGAACACACAGCGGATGCAATGGCCAAAGCAAACACCCCCGAAGCCTTAAAACAACTTCTAATGGGTGAACGCCAAACTCAACCGGTGAAACTTGATGACTCTATGGTCACGGTTAATGCCAGTGTTGATAATATAAACACATTAAAAATACAGAATATTATTAACCTACAAAACGCCCAAGCTGTTAGCACCGACTTCATTACCCAAGTTCTCACTCAAACACCTTCATATTTAGGTCAAGGTATTTGGTTAAGTGATAGCCCTATTGGAAATATTCAGAATGCAATTGCAATAGCGACCGTAAAAAATCCATTTAACTTTCAAGATAACCCGGTCAACGCCCTAATCACCCTTTCTTATGCCAACTATCAAATAGAGTCTTTTTTACTAAAAATTAATGACTTATTGAAAAATAAAGAAGTAAATCTAATTTCCGATGATGGTAACGTTAACAGCCTAATTGGTTTATTGCGCAGTGAAAACTCACACGAAGAAAACGGATCATCGGATACGAGTACATCTGGAATCACTCAGGACTTCACCATTCTTAATCCACATGGGTTACATACGCGCCCTAGCACCCAGTTAGTTACCACCATTAAGCAATTCGAAAGCACAATTACCGTCAGTAATCTTGATGGTACTGCAACTCCCGTAAATGGCCGTAGCTTAATGAAAATTGTTAGTTTGGGCGCTAAATGTGGGCACCGTTTACGAATTCACGCAGAAGGCACAGATGCACAAAAAGCCATCGTTACCATCGGTGAGGCAATTAATTCAGGTCTTGGAGAAGAAATCGCATGAGCAGAAGAGTCGCCACTATCACTTTGAACCCCGCCTATGATTTGGTTGGGCTATTACCTGATATTCATCGAGGTGATGTGAATTTAGTCAAAACGGCTGGGCTTCATGCCGCTGGAAAAGGCATAAATGTGGCCAAAGTACTTAAAAATTTAGGGATTGATGTCACTGTTGGTGGTTTTTTGGGCAAAGAAAACCAAGATGGTTTCCAAAAAGCTTTCAGCGAAACAGGAATTGCTAACCGCTTTCAAGTTGTTGAAGGCCGCACCCGTATCAATGTGAAACTGACAGAGCACACCGGCGAAGTTACCGATTTTAACTTCTCAGGCTTCAGTGTCACTAAAGCGGACTGGCAACGTTTCGTCACCGACTCACTTAGCTGGGCAGGTCAGTTTGATATGATTTGCGTCAGTGGGAGCTTGCCTCAAGGAGTTGATTTAAAAGACTTTACTCAATGGATGTTACGCCTTAGAGAACAGTGCATGTGTGTCATTTTTGATAGTAGCCGCGAAGCCTTTGTCGCTGGGCTCAAAGCTTCTCCTTGGTTAGTAAAACCTAATCATCGTGAACTTGAAATTTGGGCAGGCAAACCGCTCCCAACTCATCAAGATATCGTTGATGCCGCGAATCAACTTCGCCAACAAGGTATTGCGCATGTAGTAGTTTCTTTAGGCGAAAAAGGCGCTATGTGGGTCAATTCATCAGGCGCTTGGTTTGCTAAACCACCTGAATGTGACGTTATTAGTACCGTTGGCGCAGGGGATTCAATGGTTGGTGGATTAATTTATGGGTTAATGATGAGGCAAACAAGTGAGCACACACTACGCTTAGCTACCGCTATCTCCGCGCTTGCAGTCTCTCAACCCAATGTCGGTATCACTGACCGAGCGCAACTTGCACATATGATGACAAAGGTTGACTTACAACCGTTTACGGCTGAATGAGGATGAAAAACATGAAAATATTAATCGCTCCAAGCCACCAGCAAGGCCCTGCTATTTGCTGGCTAGCCATCGATGCTTTAAAGAATGTATCTACCTTACAAAATATCACTTTCACTGAACAACTTACTGATGCAGATATTGTGATTTGTTTTGATACCGAGTTACCTGAAAATTTTAATTGTGCAGATAAAAAAATCTATTTCGGTCACCCCGATATCGCTGTTAGGCAACCTGCTGAATTCCTAACATCAACAATTAACGAAGCCACACTTTGTGAGCAACACATCAGTGAGCCACAGCACACGAAATCGTACTCTGTATTAGCCGTTACAGCGTGCCCTACAGGGGTTGCGCACACCTATATGTCTGCAGAAGCACTTGAAGCTGAAGCAAAAAAACGCGGCTGGAATATCAAAGTTGAAACCCGTGGTTCTGTCGGGGTTGGGAATGAAATTACGCCAGAAGAAATTGCACAAGCTGACTTAGTCATTGTCGCAGCTGATATCGAAGTCAATGTGGATAAGTTTACGGGGAAACCCATGTACCGCACCTCCACCAGTGCCGCATTGAAGAAAACAGCACAAGAAATGGATAGAGCAGTAAAAGAAGCGAATATATTCACACCACAAAATGGAAAAAATTCATCACAATCAAGCCAATCCAACGAAAAACGCGGAGTATATAAACACTTACTTACCGGGGTATCATATATGCTCCCCATGGTTGTCGCTGGGGGATTATGTACTGCGCTTTCATTTGCATTTGGCTTAGATGCATCCAATGTAGAAGGATCACTGGCTTGGGCGCTTAGCCTCATTGGCGGGCAAACTGCCCTTGCCTTAATGGTCCCCGTGTTATCCGGTTATATCGCCTATTCCATTGCCGACAGAACGGGTTTAACCCCAGGTTTAGTCGGTGGGGTACTTGCAACCACTTTAGGCGCCGGTTTCTTAGGCGGGATCATTTCCGGTTTCCTTGCGGGTTATAGTGCTCACTTTATTAGCACCCGATTAAAATTGCCACAAACTATGGAAGCGTTAAAACCAATTTTAATCGTGCCACTCATTTCCACTTTATTTACGGGTTTAGCCATGATCTATGTTATTGGTCACCCTGTAGCGTGGTTAATGGATTGGCTAACTAACTGGCTAAATACCATGGGGACGACTAATGCGGTGATCTTAGGCGCAATTTTAGGAGCGATGATGTGTACGGATATGGGAGGCCCTGTCAATAAAGCGGCATATGCCTTTGGTGTCGGTCTATTAAGTTCACAAACCTATGCACCAATGGCGGCAATTATGGCAGCGGGGATGGTGCCACCGCTGGCAATGGGTGTTGCAACACTATTAGCACGACATAAATTTGTACCTGCTGAACGCGAAGCAGGTAAAGCCTCTTTTGTTCTCGGTTTATGTTTTATTTCAGAAGGTGCAATCCCATTTGCCGCCAAAGACCCGATTCGTGTTCTTCCTACTTGCATTATTGGTGGCGCAATAACAGGGGCGCTATCCATGTACTTTGGTATTCAGCTAATGGCACCTCACGGTGGTTTATTTGTGCTGTTAATACCCGGAGCTATTAATCATGTATTGATGTATTTATTCGCGATAGTGGCTGGTACGGTGGTTTCAGGTGTGCTTTATGCCATTGTCAAAAAAACAACGCCCAAAGAGGCTCAACAAGAAATGGCGAGTATCGCTTAATCACACAACTTTAAGTTCCATTCCTAGTCCCTGTTGGTAGTCTTACTTCCCCCCTTAACTGGGGGGCTTTTATCTCTCCCCAAAACAAAAACGGTTAGATATCAATATCTAACCGCTTGAACACATGAAAATTTATTTTTAAATCAATCAGTACTCAAAATGATAACTTGGGGAGCATACAAAAGTATGTGACCCAAGTAGCCAAGTGATGGCAACACCGCCACAGCGCGAAATATGACGCGTATTATTTGCGACGCCACGTAGTGCCAGATGCACCATCTTCAAGCACTATCCCCATGGCAGTAAGTTCATCACGAGCCGCATCCGCTTGCGCCCAATCTTTATTCTTACGTGCATCTAGACGTTGTTGAATTAATGCCTCGATTTTTGCCACTTCCGCATCATCTTCAGTTTGTGCGCCGCCTTTTAAAAAGACTTCAGGGTCTTGTTCTAATAAACCCAGTACGCTTGCTAACTCACGCAATTGTGCAGCCATACCATTTGCTGCTGACATATCTTCTGATTTCAGGCGGTTAACTTCACGAACCATATCAAATAATACCGAATAGGCTTCAGGTGTATTAAAGTCATCATTCATCGCTTCAATGAAACGTGCTTTAAATTCATCACCACCAGCAGGAACTGCTGACTTATCTGTACCACGTAATGCAGTGTACATACGCTCAAGTGCTGAACGTGCCTGCTTCAAATTTTCTTCCGTGTAGTTTAATTGGCTGCGGTAATGGCCTGATAACAGGAAATAACGCACTGTTTCTGCGTCGTAATACTCAAGTACATCACGAATAGTGAAGAAGTTATTGAGAGATTTAGACATTTTCTCTCTGTCTACCATAACCATACCGGAGTGCATCCAGTAGTTCACGTAAGGGCCATCATGAGCACAGGTAGACTGAGCAATTTCATTTTCATGGTGTGGGAACATTAAATCAGAGCCGCCACCGTGAATATCAAAATGGTTGCCTAACGTTTTGCTGTTCATTGCCGAACATTCAATGTGCCAGCCTGGGCGGCCTAAACCCCATGGGGATTCCCAACTTGGTTCGCCTTCTTTAGACATTTTCCACAAGACGAAATCCATTGGATTACGTTTTACATCAGCGACCTCGACGCGAGCACCTGCTTGCAACTGCTCTAAATCTTGGCGAGATAACAGACCATAATTTGGGTCGGTTTTGACTTCAAACATCACATCGCCATTCGCAGCGACATAAGCATGACCACGCTCTATCAAGCTTTGGGTTAATTCAATAATTTCACCAATATGACGCGTTGCTCGTGGTTCGCTATCAGGGCGTAAAATATTTAAGGCATCGAAATCTTTGTGCATTTCAGCCAACATACGCGTTGTTAGCGCTTCGACGCTTTCATTATTTTCTGCTGCACGTTTGATGATTTTATCGTCAATATCGGTGACGTTGCGTACATAATTTAAGTCGTAACCCAAATAACGTAAATAGCGGCTAATTGCATCAAATGCCACAAATGTACGGCCGTGGCCGATATGACACAAGTCGTAGATAGTGATGCCACACACATACATCCCAATCTTCCCTGCGTGGATGGGCTTAAACTCTTCTTTTTGACGACTTAGTGTATTAAAAATTTGTAGCATCTGAACTTTTCCATTTATTTGAAAAATGATTATCGATTTCTACCGATAAAATATCATGTTATTGAACCCCGATCACCTTAAGAATGCAAGGGTTTACCCGCTTCCTTTTCAGTTTATTGATTAGGTTTAATACACATCTATTATGCTATAAACGGCCGACTAAGCTTCCTTCCGCTTCAAGTCAGGTTTTATCTGTGATATAAACGTGCTGATCTCAACGCTTTCGCAAGTTAGCGCACAAAAAACAATTATTCAGGATAGCTATTATGGTTACATTTCATACCAATCACGGTGACATTGTTATCAAAACGTTTGACGATAAAGCACCCGTTACAGTCGAAAACTTTTTAACTTACTGCCGTGAAGGTTTTTACAATAATACCATTTTCCATCGTGTTATTAATGGTTTCATGATCCAAGGCGGTGGTTTTGAGCCAGGAATGGAACAAAAAAACACTAAAGCGCCTATTAAAAACGAAGCAAACAACGGTTTAAAAAATACCCGTGGTACTTTGGCAATGGCTCGTACTAACGACCCTCATTCAGCAACAGCACAATTCTTTATCAACGTTGTTGACAACGACTTCTTGAACTTCCGTTCAGAGCGTCCAGATGGCTGGGGCTACTGTGTATTTGCTGAAGTCGTTGAAGGCATGGATGTTGTTGACAAAATCAAAGGTGTTTCAACTGGCCGCAGCGGGTTCCACCAAGACGTTCCACGCGAAGACGTCATCATTGAAAAAGTGACTGTCAGCGAGTAAACCTGAACGCATGTCCACTTACATCATTGCAGATTTGCATTTGAGTGAAGATGAACCGGCGATCACCGCCGGTTTTATTAATTTTATTCAACAGCAAGCCATCCATGCCGAAAGCCTATATATTCTCGGTGATTTTTTTAATTATTGGGTGGGCGATGATGATGACAATCCGCTACATCAACAAGTTGCCAACGAACTCAAACAACTCACTGACCATGGAATTCCCTGCTATTTCATTCATGGAAATCGGGATTTTTTAATTGGTCAACGCTATGCGAAACAGTGTGGCATGACCATTCTCCCGCAGGAAACATTGCTCGAACTTTACGGCAAGCGCATTTTAATTCTGCATGGTGATACATTATGTATTGACGATGCTGCCTATCAAAATTACCGTAAAAAAGTTCATACCCCTTGGGTTCAACGGCTGTTTTTGTTACTCCCTCTTTTTGTGCGTCGCCGTATCGCGCAAAAAATGCGCCAAAATAGCCAGTATGCAAGCAGCATGAAAGCCGAGTCGATTATGGACGTCAATTCACAAGCCGTTATTGATGCATTACAAAGGCACCAAGCGCAATGGATGATCCATGGTCATACTCACCGCCCTGCTATTCATGAAGTAAATATTGGAGGCAAGTTGCATTATCGGGGTGTATTAGGTGCTTGGCACTATGAAGGTTCCGCCTTTGTAATAAACGAGCAAGGTATTGAACTGATTTTCTTTCCTTTCGAGTAATTTTGCCTAACGAACCATTTTTAATATATCGCCACAACTGTTTGCTCACTTATTAATCACGCAAACGTTTTCCTTGCTGCTTTACCATGATATGATCGAGACAATTCAATTTCCCACCTCAGGGTGATGTTTTTTTCAATACAGGAAAGCACCAAATGACTGCCCAAGTTCCTGCTCAATCTGCGGCAAAAATTGCCATTGTTATGGGTTCGAAAAGTGATTGGACGACAATGCAGCACGCAGCTGATGTATTAACTGAACTCCAAATCCCTTTTCACGTCGAAATCGTCTCTGCACATCGCACCCCGGATAAATTATTTTCCTTTGCTGAAAATGCGAAAAAAAATGGGTTTGATGTGATTATTGCAGGTGCTGGTGGTGCTGCTCACTTACCAGGAATGATCGCCGCTAAAACATTAGTCCCTGTTTTTGGTGTTCCTGTACAAAGCGCTGCATTAAGTGGTGTTGACAGCCTATATTCTATCGTGCAAATGCCTAAAGGTATCCCTGTAGGCACACTAGCCATCGGCAAAGCAGGTGCAGCAAATGCAGCACTTTTAACCGCTCAAGTATTAGCAATAAGTGATACTGCTATTTTCAACCGCCTCTCAGCGTGGCGAGAAGCCCAAACCAATGATGTGCTAAACAACCCAGACCCGAGGGAAGCATAATGAAACCCGTTTGTGTGCTTGGTAATGGCCAACTCGGCCGCATGCTGCGTCAAGCGGGTGAGCCATTAGGCATTGCTGTTTTTCCTGTAGGGCTTGATGCAGAACCTGAAGCGGTTCCTTATCAGCAAAGCGTCATCACCGCTGAAATTGAACGTTGGCCAGAAACCCCGCTAACAAAAGAATTAGCTCGCCATAATGCCTTTATTAACCGTGATATTTTTCCACGTTTAGCTGATAGGTTTCCACAAAAAAGCTTATTTGATAGCTTACAACTTTCTACTGCACCTTGGGCATTATTAGAATCCCCTGAACAATGGCCTGAGCTGTTTGCCACACTCGGTGAGTTTCTCATTGTAAAACGCAGAACTGGTGGCTATGACGGGCGAGGTCAATGGCGTGTTCGCCCTGGTGATGAAAAAGACCTGCCTGCTGAAATTTATGGTGAATGCATCGTTGAACAAGGTATCCCTTTTGACGCGGAAGTGTCTGTCATTGGTGCCCGAAATGCAGCGGGGGAATCCGTTTTTTACCCGATCACCCATAATTTACACCAAGAAGGCATTTTGCGTACCAGTGTGGCCTTCCCTAAGTCAACTAATCCGCAGCAAGAACAAGCTCAAGCCATGCTCAGCGCAGTGATGGATGAACTTGGTTATATCGGTGTGATGGCAATGGAATGCTTTGTCGTGGGCAATAACTTGCTGATTAACGAAATTGCGCCTCGAGTACATAATAGCGGCCATTGGACACAAAATGGCGCATCCATTAGCCAGTTTGAGTTACATCTACGTGCTATTTTAAACCTGCCAATGCCATCTCCAGAGGTATATAGCCCTGCCGTGATGGTCAATTTAATCGGCACTGATGTAAATATAGACTGGCTGAGCTTACCCCTCGTTCACCTTCACTGGTATGAAAAAGAGGTACGCCCTGCCCGAAAAGTAGGTCATTTAAACCTTTCCCATCGTGACTGCCACCAATTATCTGCCACACTGGCGGCTTTGATCCCACTTCTGCCAAATGAGTACAAAAGTGGCATTGAGTGGGCAAATGCAAAATTAGACTGGTACTCTCATCAATAAATAGGGAAAATAGCCCGATTCGATGCCCGAAACTATTTTCGGGCATTATGCTATTTTCGCCGTTATCCAGAAAACAAATATCCTGATTTAAGGTGTGCGGCATTACTGGAGTCAATATGTCCTCGCAGACTTTTAGTCCGTTTTATCAGTGGTGCATTCTTATTCTGTTAGGGCTGGTTTATTTTTTAGCCACCGCGACAACCTTTACCTCTCTTGGCGTGGTTTTACCTGAGATGATTAGTGAGCTCAAATGGAGCTGGAGTGAGGCTGGTTTTGGTTTTACGCTACTGGGTTTAACTTGCGGGCTAGCGAGTTTTCTCCCGTCTCTGTTAATCCGCAAAGTGGGTGTACGAGCCACTTTATTGCTAGGCACCAGTGTCTTTGTTGCTGGCTTTTATAGCCTTTATTCCACACAAGCCATCAGCACCTATTTTTTAGGTACTGCATTGATTGGTATTGGTTTCACCTTACTCGCCACGGTTCCGGGGACTTATGTACTTTCGCGGCTATTTGAAAAACAATCCCTTGCCTTTGGGTTATATTTCACCATCGGGGGCTTGGGGGGTGTTGCAGGCCCTTGGATTTACTTTTACGCATCAAACCAATTAGGCTCATGGCGTATGCATTGGGTTCTATGTGCCGTTTATCTTAGCATTGTCACGTTAATCACGATTTTTATGCTGCGAGAAGGTAAAAAAGAGCAAGAGCACGCAAAAAAGGTAATGCAAAAACAAGTTAGTGACGCAAGTAAACCTATTTATCGCACTGCAGAAGTATGGACGGTCGGCAGAGCACTACGTACATGGCAGTTCTACTTGATTGCTGCGACTTATACCTCGTTTTTATGGTGTGGTATCACCGTTAACAGTTTTGCTGTCGCCCATATTGAAGAGCGCGGCTTTGGCATGACAGTGGCGGTTTCATTATTAAGCACAATGGCATTTGTGAATGCATTCTCAAGGTTTATTGGTGGAGCCGCAGGCGAATGGTTAGAACCGAAGAAACTATTAATCGGTAGCCTAATTATCATGGTATTAGGTGTCATTTTCCTCAGTATTGCCACCTCATGGCTTTGGCTTATTTTATTTGTGTTATGCGTTGGTATTGGCTACGGCATGACCTTTTTGGCATCCAGTGTTTTACTGTCAAATTATTTCGGCCGAGGCCCATACTTAGAACTATTCTCTGTCGTAAATTTAATTTCAACGGTTGCCTGCTTAGCGCCTTTTATTGCGGGTGCAATAAAAGATTTCACAGGAAGTTTCACCCCTGCTTTTTTGGTTATCGCGGCTCCCGTTGTGGTTATTTTATTCCTTACTTTGATGATGAAGCCCCCTGCTCTCAATCACAAATAAAAAATCCCGAGTGATTAGCTCGGGAAAATTAAAACCAAAGGGAAAACAAGCTTAAGACCAGATATTGGATCAAAACATACTGCTTATTTGCGCCACCGAAAAAATTAAATGGTGGCGCAAAATCAATTACGGTTTTAACAACTCAGGGACGTTTAATAAGATAAACTCATTATCATCCGCTTTATTTGGCTCACGGCTAGATGAAAACGGATAGTTATTGTCATTACCAACAATAATGTGTTCACTATCAACCACATCCACGTTTTCAATAGTGAAGAATGGGAAAGTAAACACTCCGTCATTAAGCGGTTTTCTTGCCATATTGTTCGGGTCTTTGATATTCATTAAATCAATATAAGCCTGCTTATCTACTGGTTTGCCTATATTGTTATCTGAAAATTCAATACGATAAACACGCTTGAATTTAGCTAAATTACTAAAGCAATTTTCAGTATTACTGCTTCCCGCCGTGCAGGCTTTATCTGCTGTACCTTCACCATTATCACGCTCAATGATTAGGCCGTGGGTATCATCGATTAAGTTAAAGTCACCAATGGCATTCTGATTGTCTTCAAAGACATACAACCAGCTTCTGCCTGTCCAATTTTGTTTTTTCACATCAAACTCAAGAATACGTGCTGCGCGTTTGCCATCAACATGTTCATAATCTTGTTTGTCATCAAGCCAAATCGCCCCTTCTAGCATTGGGTAGAGCTTAGAACCGTCTGGCGATGACGCCATACCCTCAAAACCTTTTGAACGGTTGACTTGGAAATTCACTTTATCTGCGGGTTTACCCGGTGTTGTGATTTGGTAGTGATCAGGAGAAACGACTTTCTTTCCATCTACTTGTGTCTCAAATAAAGCTAATACTTTGCCATCCAAATCCATTTTGATTAGGTAAGGGCCGAACTCATCGCCAACCCATAGAGCACCACCCACAAATTGAAAACTTTCAGGGTCAAAATCACTGCCTGTTAAATAGCGTTCTTTTGTGCTCTCATTCGTAATATGAAAAGGGATAATTTTATCGGGGTCATGGAAGAAAACCGTTTTTAATGGCGTTGTATTACCTGATTGAAAATCAATATCATATTGAGTGACATACAACATCGAATCAGGAGAATTGGCTTTGTTGCCGAATCCATTATCAGTTAAAACCCAGTAAGTGCCATCCGCCATACGTTTAATACCCGAGTGCCCTTGACGTGGCTGGCCTTTGATTGGAATATGCATTCCTGTTGGGCGATCTGCGGATTTACCTTCCACTTTCCCCAAACTATCAACACGAACGCCAGTGGTAAATTTACCGCTCACTTGCATGTCTGAAGGTGCACCTTCGGGGGAAGAAACCGTTGAATTAACAGGAAGAATGGAGTGACCCGCTAACGTTGCTGGCACTTCTTGTTGTGCAAACCCGGTGATGCTAAATGAAATTAAACCAGCCAATAAAGATAACGAGCCCAGTTTACGTTTAATCGAATGGTTATTCTGCATTGTTATGTTTCCATTTTAAGGCTATCAATAATTGATGGCGGAATCATAACGTCGATGAATGAAGCTTTTATGAAGGATTGGAGACAGTTATTTTACTGAAAAACAGGTTGTTTTTATAATGTTCAAAAATAGTGGTATTAAGGTGTTTCCCTAATACCACCATGTTCTAAATAACTCGAGTTGCATGTAGATCAACCTATCTGAGCGCAGTCAATGCCCATGCAACTCGAAGTATGACGAGTATTTAACTATTAGGTAAACGACGGTGCTGACTACCTGTCCCTAATAAACGTAGTCCTAACCAACTACCACAAATAGACAATAGAATTGCCGCGCACAAAGGCAATAATACCCACATACGCCATTCTGGCTGCCAAGGGAAGTCAAACACTTTACTTTGCAACAACCATAATGCAATTTCTGCCCCAAATGCCGCCGCAAGCCCTGCCATTAAGCCAAGTAATGCAAATTCGCTCCATAATGTTCTACGCATTAACTTTTTGCTGGCGCCTAACGTTCGGTATACCACAAGCTCCCGCTCTCGCTGGCTCATTCCCACTTGAATTTGTGCCAACAGCAGTAACAAGCCACAGAAAATAACCAATACCACCATCACTTCTAAGGCTTGGCTCACTTGCTGAAGAATTTGCTGAATTTGGGTGATAATTGCACCAGTATCGAGCACATTAATGGTTGGATAATGGCGGCTAAGTTGCGTTAATAGCTGCCCATCGCCTTCATAGTGGAAACTGCTCAGCCAAGTAGCTGGCATTTGAGAAAGACTTTCTTCAGAGAAAATAAAATAGAAGTTCGGTCGCAGGCTTTCCCAATCAACCGTACGAATACTACTGACTGTTGCACTAAAGACCTGAGCCCCTGCGTTAAATGTAAGTTTATCGCCTAATTTCAACCCGAGTTCTTTAACGACCGTTTGTTCAATTGAGACTTCTCCCGCTTTCGGTGGCCATGTCCCTTCATCAACCACATTGGCTGGCGCTAAATCAGATTGCCAAGTTAAGCTCAATTCACGTCGTACCGTATTATTATTTGGATCACGTTGATCCGCCCACTCAATCGCTGACTGGTCATTAATATCGGTTAAACGCGCTAACACCACAGGGTTGAACTCTGTGGGTTTCACGTCAAACTCAGCTAATAGCTTGGTAACAGGCTCAAGCTGTGACTGGTTCATATTAATCAAGAAATAATTCGGGCTATCTGCGGGTAATTGCTGCTGCCAACGGTCAAGCAAATCACCACGCACTAAAATCAGCAGCGCCAACAACATAAATGACAATGAAAAAGCACTCATTTGCGTGATGGTTTGCAACGGCTGGCGCAATAGACGGCTAACAGATAAACGCAAGCTTAATTGACGGAACTTAATATGGCGTAGCCCCCATAAGCCTACCCAACCAATCAGCGCAAGTAGAACGGCAACCACGACAATACCCGCCAAAATTGACCACAGCAGAGGGTTAACGCCAGCAAACACAAATAAGCCGCCAACCACAATTAAAATAACAATCGGCAGATAGTAATATAGCGGCCAAACGGGTGATTTGGCATCTTCACGTAATACTCTAGAAGGCTGAGTTGCCATCAGTTGGTAATAGGGACGGCTGCCAACAATAATCGCAATAATAAATAATGTACCAATCGCCCAAACCCAAGGCATCAAACTCGCAGGCGGCAATTCCTTCGGCAACATAGCCCCTAAGATTTGCATTAAAATGCCTTCAAAAGCCAAACCTAATAATGAGCCGAGTAAAGCCGCGGCAATTAAAATGACTAACCACTGCCCAATAATCCATTGACGCAACGCGCTACGCCCTGCGCCTAGGGTTTTTAATACCGCAATTAATTGATGGCGGCTACGACAATAATGCGTCATTGAAACCACGACCGCAGCAATGGCTAGCAGCAGGGTTAATAAAACTGACAACAATAAAAACTGTTGGGCACGTTGGAAGGTTTTCCCCACTGCACCGTTATTTTCGCTTAACGTAAACCAACGCTGATCATTTCGTAGGTCTTGCTCATATTTTTGTTGAAATGCATCAATAAGTTGGCGATCGCCGGCAAACATGTCGCGATAAGTTAACCGGCTGCCCAATTGAATTGCCCCTGTTAATGGTGCATCTTCAATTGCTATCAATACTCTTGGAGCAATCTGGAACGGGTTAAAACCACTGTCGGGCTCCTGAATTAATTTACCCGAGACTTTTAGTGTCGCATCTCCAATATCAATATTATCCCCTACATTGAGGTTCAATAATTCTAATAACCGCGGAGCGACTAATATCTCCCCTTTTGTCGGGGTTAACCCAGCAGGTTCAGTGATAAGCTCACCATATAATGGATATGCCTTATCCGCTGCTTTCACTAACACCAGTTGTGGCCGAGCGTCTTCATCTTCCGTCGCATAAGCCATAGTAGAAAATGATATTTGTTGGCTTAACGTTAAACCCTCTTTTTGGGCCTCTTGTAACCATGCAGGGTCGCTTGGATGAGAAGATCGTAACACTAAGTCACCCGCTAATAGCTCACGGCTTTGGTAACTCATGCTATTTTCAATACGATCGCTAATTCGCCCTAAAGCCAGTACACAAGCAACAGCAAGGGTGAGTGCAAGCCAAACAATCAGTAACGAGGGGGTTTTCCATTCACGCCAAAACCAACGCCAAATCATGCTTCTTCCCTCAACTGCCCATCGACCAAGCGCAAACGGCGTTGGCAGCGCGCAGCCAGCTCGTTATCGTGAGTCACTAAAATAAGGGTCGTCCCATGCTGTTTATTCATATCAAACAGTAAATCTGCAATTTTATCCCCTGTGTGGCGATCGAGATTTCCCGTTGGTTCATCAGCAAATAAAATCTGTGGGCGGCCATTAAAGGCACGAGCAAGTGCAACACGCTGTTGCTCACCCCCTGACAACTGTGGTGGCATATGTTTTAGGCGATCTTTTAAGCCTAAATCCGTCAGTAAACTCGCCGCGTGTTGATAACTTTCAGACTCAGATTCGCCACGTAACAAAGAAGGAAGTTGTACATTTTCAATGGCATTTAAGGTTGGGATCAACATAAAGGATTGGAACACAAAACCGACACTTTGTGCCCGTAAGCGTGCCCGCTGCTCTTCGTCCATTTTAGTGAGGTCTTGACCTAATAAATTAACCGTTCCACTGGAACCGTCATCCAACCCCGCAATAATCCCTAGCAAGGTTGATTTCCCCGAACCTGACTCCCCAATTAAAGCAATTGTTTGCCCGGACTCGACAATTAGCTCAACACCTTGCAATATAGTCAGTTCATGTTCACCTTGACCAACACGTTTAATGAGATGATGAACTTCAAGAATATTATTCGCCGACATATATTGGTATTTCTCCTGTTACTGACTGCAAGTGGGCACGCACTTGCGTCAACTAAGCTATTAATCTTAGGTGATAGCCTAAGTGCAGGCTACCGTTTACCGGCTGAGCAGGCTTGGGCCTCCTTGCTTGCCGAACGTTGGCAGAAACTTTCCCCACCCGTTGCTATTGTTAACGGTAGTATTAGTGGGAATACCTCTGCACAGGGGTTAGAACGCCTTTCCGTTTTACTCGAACAAAACAAACCTAACTGGGTATTGATCGAATTAGGTGCAAATGATGGCTTACAAGGTCTCCCAGTTGAACAACTCGAAGCTAATTTACAGCAAATTATCGATCAAATCGTGCAATCCGGTGCGAAACCGCTCTTAATGCAAATTCGCATTCCACCTAACTATGGAAAACGTTATACGACAAGTTTCGAAAAAGTCTATCCGAAATTGGCGCAAAGTAATCAAATCCCATTACTGCCGTTTTATATGGAAACCGTGATAACTAAGCCTGAATGGATACAACAAGATGGTATTCACCCTACCGTTGAAGCCCAGCCATCCATTGCTGATTTTATGGAAAAACAGCTTTTCGAACATATTTTACCGTCTAGCAAATAAAACAGACGTTAAACAAGGGTACTAAAACGCTCTTTTATACCCGAAATAGATTCAGTTGCATGAAACCAAGGTAAAGTTATGCAAACATCGGCACGAAACAAAAAATCAGTCCTGGTCACAGGAGCATCAAGCGGTATTGGCTTTTGTGCTGCACAGACACTTCGGCAGCGTGGCTACCATGTTATTGTTGCCTGCCGTAAAGAAAGCGATATTTTACGCCTAAAAGAGCTAGGTTATGACACTGTCTCCCTTGACCTCGATAATAAGGATAGCATAGAAACCGCGGCTCAAACGGTGTTAACACTCTGTAATCACCGCCTTTTCGGATTATTCAACAACGCTGGTTTTGGGGTGTATGGCCCATTAAATAGCGTCAGCCGCGAACAACTTGAAGCCCAGTTTTCCACTAACTTTTTTGGTGTTCATCAGTTAACTTTTTTGCTATTACCTGCAATGCTAGCGCACCATGAAGGGCGAATTATCCAGACTAGTTCAGTGATGGGCGTTATTTCAACTCCCGGACGTGGCGCTTATGCTGCCAGCAAATACGCATTGGAAGCCTGGTCCGATGCACTACGCTTAGAATTGGCAGGAACAGGGGTGAAAGTGAGTTTGATTGAACCGGGCCCGATTCATACGGCTTTTACTCAAAATGTTGAACAAACACAAAAAGATAAACCCGTTAAAAACCCAGGTATTGCTTCACGTTTCACCTTAACACCAGAACATGTGGTAGAAAAACTGATCCATGCGTTAGAAAGCCCGCGCCCTAAAGTTCGCTATTCTGTCACGTTATTAACCGTCGCAGTGCGTATCTTAAAACGTATTTTACCTGACAAAATAATGGATAAAATACTGGCAAATCAGGGGAAAAAAGCTTGAAAAAAGCAAAATCAGCCCCACTTTATTACTATTGCTCACAAATTCTATTGATAACAAATTCAAAAGAGACTTCTTATGTTTGCTAACGCTCAGATAATTGATATTAACGAAACCAACCTACACCAAGTCATTGAACAATCAATGAACTTACCTGTCATGTTTTACTTTTGGTCACCGCGTAGCCCTCATTGCCAAGATTTCGGTACCATGTTGGAAAAAATTGCCAACGACTACGCAGGGTCATTTATTTTAGCTAAAGTTAATTGTGATGAAGAACAAATGATCGCAAGCCAGTTTGGCTTAAAAGCGATCCCTACTGTGTATGTATTACAAAATGGCCGCCCTGTTGATGGCTTTGAAGGACCACAACCAGAAGAGGTGGTGTTGGAAATTTTATCTCGTGTGCTGCCAAGCCCAGAAGAAATGAAAGCAGCACAAGCTGCTGAATTAATTGCAGAAGGTAAAACACAAGAAGCGCTGCCATTGTTAAAAGAAGCCCATCAGTTGAACCCCAAAAATAGCGACATCACGTTATTATTGGCAGAAACACAAATCGGTTTAAATCTCGTTGATGACGCACAAGCTACTTTAGAAGCTGTCCCATTACAGGATAAAGACAGTCGTTACCAAGGTTTAATCGCACAAATTGAATTATTGAAGCAAGCTGCGGACACCCCTGAAATTCAGCAATTACAAGATGAATTCAATCAAGATCCACAAAATACAACGTTAGCGGTTCAATTAGCCCTAAAACTGCATGAGGTGAACCGCAACGAAGAAGCGCTGGAAATGTTATTCGGCTTTTTACGTACCGACTTGGGTGCGGGTGACGGCGCAGTAAGAAAAACCATGATGGATATTATGTCGGCAATGGGAACCGGTGATGCAATTGCCAGTAAATACCGTCGCCAAGTATATTCATTACTTTACTAATTAAGGGTTAAATATGGACTTGTTCGCCTTTGGTGCAATACCGATTATCATTTTTGTCGCTGTCGTTATTGTTTTTACCTGTGTTAAAACAGTACCGCAAGGCTTCCAATGGACGGTTGAGCGCTTCGGCCGCTATACCCGTACGCTACAACCGGGCTTGCATATTATTGTACCATTTATGGACAAAATTGGCCGTCGCATCAATATGATGGAACAAGTCCTTGATATCCCATCTCAAGAAGTTATTTCTCGCGATAATGCCAACGTCACTATTGATGCCGTCTGCTTTATCCAAGTCGTTGACCCAGTACGTGCAGCCTATGAGGTTAGCAACCTTGAGCTTTCGGTACTGAATTTAACCATGACGAATATTCGTACCGTATTAGGCTCCATGGAACTAGACGAAATGTTGTCACAACGTGATTCCATTAATAGCCGCTTGCTGCACGTGGTGGATGAAGCAACCAACCCTTGGGGTGTCAAAATTACCCGTATCGAAATTCGTGACGTGAAGCCACCAAAAGAATTGATTAGTGCGATGAATGCGCAGATGAAGGCTGAACGTACTAAACGTGCCGATATTCTTGAGGCCGAGGGGATCCGACAAGCGGCAATTTTAAAAGCTGAAGGTGAAAAACAGTCACAAATTCTCAAAGCCGAAGGGGAACGCCAGTCGGCATTTTTACAAGCCGAAGCGCGTGAAAGAGCCGCGGAAGCGGAAGCAAAAGCGACACAAATGGTATCTGAAGCTATTGCCGCTGGTGATATGCAGGCTATTAATTACTTTGTGGCGCAAAAATACACCGATGCACTGACCAGTATTGGTTCTGCCGAAAACAGCAAAGTCATCATGATGCCATTAGAAGCCAGTAATTTAATGGGCGCAATTGGTGGGATTACTGAGCTAATCGGAGAAAGCAAGAAAACCAGTGCCATGAAAAAGCAGGTAAAAGAATGATAGAGCTTATCAGTGCTCAACCCGCATGGTTTTGGCTGTGCCTTGGTGGGCTATTGCTGATTGGTGAACTTCTTGGTACCGCAGGCTATCTTTTATGGTCGGGTATTGCTGCGGTGCTTGTTGGGGTTATCGCTTGGGCACTGCCATTTATCGGTTGGGAGTGGCAAGGGATTTTATTTGCCATTTTTACCGTTGTCTCTGCTGTGTTATGGCGCAACTGGTTGAGGAATAGGCAAAAAAATAAGGCAGATAACGTCAACCAAATTAGCCATCAACTCATCGGTGTTAAAAGCCGTTTGTTGTCAGATACTGAAGAAGGTTTTAGCCGTGTACGCCTTGCGGATGGCAGTTGGCGTGTCTATAGCGACACGCCATTAAGTGCCAATACAGAAGTGGTGGTCATCGCAGTAGACGGCATCACCTTGCAGGTTAAGCCTTCGCATGATGACAGCACCCACGCGCCAAGTGGTCAATAATTGGGCAATCCGCACCATCATCCCCAGGGCATACGTCCACGAGCTCTTGTAATGTATCTCGAATAGCAGACAATTTAACGATTGTCTGCTCTATTTCATTTATCTTCGCTATCGTTGTCGTTTTTACATCCGCACTATGTCTGGTTGGATTACGAAATAAACCTAACAGTTCGCCACATTCATCCAAGGTAAAACCCACATCTTTTGCCTGTTTGAGCAATACGAGT
Source organism: Providencia hangzhouensis (assembly GCF_029193595.2). Lineage (NCBI taxonomy): Bacteria > Pseudomonadati > Pseudomonadota > Gammaproteobacteria > Enterobacterales > Morganellaceae > Providencia > Providencia hangzhouensis. Next base: position 1,234,351 of record NZ_CP135052.1, on the reverse strand, counting down.
TCGTTTAAATGACGCTCCTGATAATAACGGTAGCTATTTTCCCCTCTTTCAGGCGGTGTAATTAGCCCTTTGTCTTCATAAAAACGAATAGCTTTTGCAGTTAGGCCCGTTTTTTTGGCAATTTCACTAATATTCATAATTCCTCTTGACCTTAACCTTGCTGGAAGGTGTAACCTTTGTTCATTGTCGAATTATAGACCTAATTGTAGATAAAGTTATAGACCCAATACATCAAACGGGTTTTGGAGGCTGCAAAATGAGTAACATGATTATTTTAAAATTACAGGGGCTAAGCTGCATGCACTGTGTCGGCTCAGTCACTAAAGCGCTCGAAGGGCGCGGTGATGTCACTAACTTAAAAGTCACTATCGATTATGCCGTGATGGAAAGTGATGCCAATGTGGCTGATTTAATTAAAACCATCGTTGACGCAGGTTATGAAGCTGAAGTGGCTACAGCCCCAGATATCGAATTACAACTTTCTGGCCTCAATTGTATGAAATGTGCGGGTAAAACACAAAAAGCACTCGAAGAGGTTGACGGTGTCGCCACTGCTGTTGTCGATACGACTAGCGCCAAGGTATATGGCACTGCGGATGCGCAAACGTTAATCGCTGCCGTTCAACAAGCTGGCTACAATGCAGAACTGGCTCAAACAAAAGCGATCACTTTAGCCCTTTCGGGTCTAACTTGCATGAAATGTGCCGCTAAAACACAGCAGGCGCTAGAAGCGGTTGATGGTGTTGAAAGCGCAACTGTCGATACCCAAACCGCTGTTGTTCGTGGTACGGCCTCCGTAGACGCCTTAATTGCTGCGGTTCAAGCCGCTGGCTACCAAGCCACTGAGAATGAATCTCACCCAAAAACTGAGCCGCTGAGTACCACAACTGAACAGCCGGAAGCTGATTCAGCGGCAATCTGTGAGATCCCGGCACAAGAGTCTGATTTAGGTGAACAGCCTGAAATTAGCCCAATGGATGACAGCATACAGTTACTGCTCGATGGCATGACCTGTGCCAGTTGTGTCAACAAAGTCCAGAAAGCCTTAAATAGCGTACCGGGCGTTGAAAATGCACGTGTCAACTTAGCAGAGCGCAGTGCTTTAGTCACCGGAACTGCTGAACCAAATGATTTAATCGACGCGGTTGTCAAAGCAGGCTATGGCGCGGAGATCATTCAAGATGAAGCCAAACGCCGTGAGCGCCAACAAGAAGTCGCGCAAGCCAATATGCGCCGCTTCCGCTGGCAATCGGCATTAGCTCTTGCCCTTGGTATCCCTGTGATGGTATGGGGGATGATGGGCGATAACATGGTGCTGACTGAGCAAAACCATACCATTTGGCTCACCATAGGTGCATTAACCCTTGCGGTAATGGTATTTGCAGGGGGGCACTTTTATCGTAATGCATGGCAAAGCCTGAAAAATGGCAGCGCCACTATGGATACCTTAGTTGCGTTAGGAACAGGAGCGGCTTGGCTTTATTCGATTGTGGTGAATATTTGGCCTGAGTTATTCCCAGACCAAGCTCGCCACCTTTATTATGAAGCCAGTGCCATGATCATCGGTCTTATTAACCTTGGTCATGCCCTAGAACAGCGAGCTCGCCAACGTTCATCAAAAGCCCTTGAACGCTTGCTAGACCTGACACCGCCAACTGCCCGTGTTGTCACAGAGCAAGGCGAAGTGGATATGCCACTGGAGCAAGTCAAAAAAGGGATGGTTTTACGCTTAGCAACTGGTGACCGTGTCCCTGTTGATGGTGAAATTATCGAAGGCGAGGTTTGGTTAGACGAAGCCATGCTCACGGGTGAGCCGATCCCACAGCAAAAAAGCAAAGGAGATCAAGTCCATGCAGGTACTGTGGTACAAGATGGTACCGTGCTATTTCGTGCCGCGGCTGTCGGTAGCCAAACGACTTTAGCTCGAATTATTCACCTTGTTCGCCAAGCACAAAGTAGTAAACCACAAATTGGCCAGCTTGCTGACCGTATTTCTGCCGTCTTTGTGCCGATTGTAGTAGCTATCGCCTTAATTTCAGGTGCAATTTGGTACTTTGTTGGGCCTGCACCACAGATTACTTACGCACTCGTTATCACCACAACCGTGTTAATTATTGCGTGCCCTTGTGCGCTTGGCCTTGCAACACCAATGTCGATTATTTCTGGCGTGGGCCGAGCGGCTGAGTTTGGCGTGTTAGTACGCGATGCAGATGCATTACAGCAAGCCAGTGAATTAGATACCATAGTATTTGATAAAACAGGTACATTGACTGAAGGCATGCCTCAAGTTACGGATATCCACGTGTTTAATGGGTTCGAACAAGATACCGCCTTACAGTTTGCCGCTTCATTAGAAAATGGCTCTAATCACCCACTTGCCCGCGCTGTTTTAAATCGCGCAAAAGGCTTAACACTACCCGCTAATGAGCAGTTTAGAACCTTAGCTGGGTTAGGTATTAGTGCAATAATTAACGGCCAAACTATTTTGTTAGGTAACCAAAAACTGTTAGCGCAAAATAATGTTGATACCCGTGACGTTGAAGAAACATTACACCAACAAGCCACTCAAGGCGTAACGCCTGTTTTGCTGGCTGTTGATGGTAAAGTTGCCGCACTGTTATCTATCCGTGACCCATTGCGTGGAGATAGCATAAGCGCACTGGCGCGGTTACATAAACAAGGTTTCCGATTAGTCATGTTAACCGGGGATAACCCAGTAACTGCCAATGCGATAGCCAAAGAAGCGGGTATTGATGAGGTAATAGCAGGCGTCATGCCAGACGGTAAATCCGCCGCGATTGAAGCCTTACAAGCTAAAGGCCACAAAGTTGCGATGGTGGGTGATGGTATCAATGATGCCCCTGCTCTAGCCCGAGCTGACGTAGGTATTGCGATGGGCGGCGGCAGTGATATCGCTATTGAAACTGCATCGATTACCCTGATGCGCCAAAGCTTACATGGTGTAGCCGATGCAGTGTCTATTTCGAAAGGAACACTGCGTAATATGAAGCAAAACTTATTTGGGGCCTTTGTTTACAATACCTTAGGTATCCCAATTGCCGCGGGTATTTTATACCCAATTACCGGGACTTTACTTAACCCTGTCGTTGCAGGCGCAGCAATGGCTTTATCATCCATTACCGTGGTCAGTAACGCAAACCGCTTATTACGCTTTAAACCTGAAAAATAATACCCAAAAGTGGGAGGAACATGAGTTCCTCCCTTTTTAATGATGAATGCTGTTCATATCGAAACCTTGTCACCACAACACTTCATTTTCTTACTAAGTAAAAATCGCATTATTTTTTATGTCATTAATATCAAGCTAAGCCTATACTTATAAATAGTTAGTTACTTAATATTTGGAGTACAAAATGCTTAATATTGATCGTGAAAAACTCGCCAAACTTGCAGGCGAAGAGTTTAAAAAGCAACGTACCTTTTTGGTGATCTTATCCATTTTACTGTTGGCTGGTGGAATTTTTTGCATTATCAACCCAATGATTTCAGGCATTGCCGTTAGTACCGTACTTGGGGTGCTCCTGATTATTGGGGGCGTTGGCGCGATTGTAAGCATTCTAAGTACCGTGATCTATACCGGTTGGTCTCGGTTATTTGGTTTTGTTATTGGCCTTATCTATATCATTGTCGGCTACTCGTTTATTAAAGACCCGTTACAAAGTTTGGTAGCTTTGGCTATTTTAGTGGCGGCTTTATTTATCGTGGGTGGGGTCATTCGGCTGTACGTCGGCTTCCAACAAATTAGCTCAGCGGGTGGCTGGTTACAAATCATCATTGGGCTGTTAGATTTCTTTATTGCCTATTTACTTATCGGTAATGGCCCAATTACATCAATTACCTTACTGACAACCCTAATTGGTATCGAAATGGTGTTTAGTTCCTTTAGTTTGTTCACGTTACTCAGTGTATTTAAAGGTATCAGTAAAAATAATTAACCCTACCATGCCCCTTTGACAGGGGCATTTTTTCGCCTCCACGATGTCATCAATCTGCTAAAAAATGCGCAATTAGCGATGAGTATTCGCAAATTGCGGCTAGATTGTTTAACCTAATAAAATGAGAGATAACACAGGGACGAAATCGTGGGTAAACTGTTCGAAAATTTAAAAAATTGGCTTCATACGCAAACCGCTCCGGCTTACCCTTACCCTGCCATTGATATTCGGCTATCAAAAAATCTTAAATTGCACGTTGTGGGTAGCATCCATATGGGAACAGAAAATATGTTTCCTTTGTCTGCCACATTATTAGATAAACTTAATCTCGCAGATGCCTTGATCGTTGAGGCGGATATCACTGAAACTCACTCCCCATTTCCTAGCGATACCACCGAACTTCTCCCTGTCGAACAACGACTCACTCTTGATGAATATCACCTTTTTCAACAATATTGCTTAGAGCTCCACCAATCCCCCGAACGCTTTGATGCCTTACCCTCATGGCAAATCGCCCTGATTTTGCAAGCAACCCAAGCCCAAGAACTCGGGCTTAGAGGCCACTACGGTATTGACTACCAACTTATCCGTAATGCGCAATCACAACTCAAACCAATTATTGAACTAGAAGGAACCGCCTCTCAAGTTGAATTGCTGCTTTCTTTGCCTAATAATGGGTTAGCGTTATTACAAGACTCATTGAAACACTGGCGTGAAAACGCGCGCTCGCTACAAACGATGATAGGCTGGTGGCTAGACTACCAACCCAATAATCGTACCGCTTTACCCAATACCTTTAGCGAAGATATTTACCAAGTATTGATGAAGCAACGAAACGCGAATTGGAGCGAACAACTTAGGTCACTTCCTGATGGTAACTATGTGGTTGCTGTTGGTGCGTTACACCTGTTTGGTGAAAATAGTCTGGTAGAATATTTGCGAAACTAAGTCATAAATAGAAGGCTCAAAATGACCCCAGCCGTTAAATTACTCGAAAAACAAAAAATTTCCTTCACTTTACATCCTTATGACCACGACCCAAATGAAAGTAACTTTGGTGATGAAGCAGTACAAAAACTTGGGTTAGATGCCAAGCAAGTGTTTAAAACCTTGTTAGTCGCACTCAATGGCGATCAAAAAACGTTAGCCGTGGCCGTAACACCTGTTTCAGGGCAATTAGATTTAAAACAGGTTGCCAAAGTGTTTAAGGTCAAAAAAGTTGAAATGGCGGACCCACAAATCGCTCAAAAAACAACGGGATATTTGCTTGGGGGAATTAGCCCATTAGGTCAAAAAAAGCGCTTACCAACAGTAATTGACGACCAAGCTCAGCAATATGCCACTATGTTTGTTTCAGGTGGGAAACGTGGGCTAGATATTGAACTTGCTCCTACCGATCTCGCCAAAGTGCTAAATGCAACCTTTGCTGAAATACGGAAATGATATTAAACCCGTGACAATCACAGCGACGATTGAATGGTTATCCGCTCAAGAAGGTGGTAGGCAACAGCCGCCAGCAATTGGGTCTTACTGTGCTGTTGCTCGTTTCAGCCTCAAACCCGATGAATCTTGGAGTGTGATATTCCAGCTAGCGTTTCATTTACGCAATAGCCATAATCGACAAATAAGCCGAGGAACTGTGCGCTTTCTTGTTGAACATGCGCCTCATGAATATTTATTAAATTATCATTCATTTGATATTTATGAAGGCCCTCATTTAGTCGCTCATGTTTTTTGCTCTAAATAATGACGATAAAAAGCCCCACCGCGAGCGGTGAGGCTTTCAAGGTAATAATGATTTAATTATTTATTATTATAAATAATTTCACCTTTTGGCTCATAGTCTGCCGCTTTCAGCGGGGAGTGTTTTTCAATATACCCTTTGAGCACTTCCGCATCGACAAAGCCGGTATTAACGTAATTAGGGTGGTTGTCAATTTTCGGGTAACCGTCCCCACCAATTGCATTGAAATTCAACGTTGCCATACGATACGTTTTGGCCGGGTCAACAGGCTTCCCATCAATTTTGACATCACTAATCGTGCCATCTTTATTCAGGGTTAAATTCACATTGTAGAACTGACCATACGCGCCTGCATCTGGTTTCATATTCGCAACCGCAGTCAGATATGGGATAACTTCATCACCTTTGAAGTCCACATAAACTAACTCATTGGCAAACGGTTGAACCTTAAGCACATCTTTATAAGTGATATCGCCACTTTCAATGGAATCACGAACACCGCCACCGCTCATAATCGCGAAATCAGCCCCTGCGCGTTCTTTTTGTGCAGCTAACAGAAGATGCCCCATATTGGTTTGCACAAAACGCACTTTACTGCGATCACCTTCAAGTTTACCTTCAACAGAGCCCACTTTAACACTCAATTGCTTGTCACCTTTTTCTTGATAAGGTGTCAGTAATTTCATCATGTCAGGGTTATGAGCAATTTCTTGCGTATAGTAAACTCGCTCGCTAGTCCCATCTTCTTTTGTGACTTTTTTCTTCAAGTTAATTGGGATTAACTGGTAGTGCTTCAGGGTAAACTTACCGTTTTTAAATTCAAAATCCGCACGGCCAACATATTTACCCCATTCATGGGCTTGCACAATCCAAGTTCCATTTTGGTTATCTGGCGCACACGGTGTACCGGGTACATAGTCTTCCTGTTTGTAGTTTTTCTTTTCTTGAGACATACAAACAGGGTCTTGTGAGTGACCACCCACTATCATATCTAAATAACCAGCGGGTAAGCTGCGTGCCATTTCTACATCGCCTGGGGCATTCGAACCATGGTTGCCATCATCATAATGCCCCATATGGGTTGCGGCGATGATAATGTCTGGTTTTTCTGTCGCACGGAGCTCTTCAACCACTTTTTTGGCTTCGTCCGCAGGCACACGGAATTCGACATCAGGGAAGTTGGCAGGGTTACCAATACGCACGGTGTCGTCAGTGGTTAAACCCATAACCGCAATTTTTACACCTTGTTTATCAAAGATTTGGTAAGGTTTGAAAAGGCGTTTACCTGTACTGCTTTGATAAATATTGGCGGATAAAAACGGAAAGGTTGCCCATTTTTCTTGCTGACGCAGCGTCTCAAGTGGGTTATCAAACTCGTGGTTTCCTAATGCCATAGCATCATAACCGACTAAGTTCATTCCTTTAAAATCAGGTTCTGCATCTTGTAAATCAGACTCTGGTACACCGGTATTAATATCGCCACCAGAGAGCAGTAAAACACTGCCACCTTGCTTAGCAACTTCGTCACGAATTTCATCAACTACCGTTTTTTGCGCTGCTAAACCATATTCACCGTGGTCGTTGTGCCAAAAGTGGCCATGATGGTCATTGGTATGCAAAATGGTAATATTGTATGTTTTGTCTTTTTCCCACGCATTTGCCATAGTTGCGGGTATTAACGCTAACGATACCGTTAATGCGCATGCCTTAAATGCAAACTTCATACATTTCTCCCTGCTGGTATAGGAATTTTTATACAGTCATATTAGATTATAGTTTGTCACTACCTGCTGTCTTATAGCATAAAAATATGAGCAGGATTTGATACCTATTGCAGAATAAGAAATTCGTTTCATAAAAATGAGATCGCCATCAAATAATTAACGAGCACTAGTTATTCACGTAATTTATTTATTCATTTAAATAAATTGTATTTCAGTTATATTAATAACAATTATGTAACACAAAAAGTTGATAATGACATGAGTGAGCAAACCACAACCCCCAACAACCCAAGCCCGTCAAAGCCATTAAACAAAACGGGGAAAACGGTCTTTAGTATCCTAACTGCGATCAGTGTTTCTCATTTACTCAATGACATGATCCAGTCACTGATCTTAGCCATTTATCCTTTATTACAATCTGATTTCTCATTGAGTTTTGCCCAAATCGGGATGATTACCCTTACTTATCAGATTACCGCATCACTGTTGCAACCGATTATTGGCTACTATACGGACAAACATCCACAACCTTATTCCTTGCCAATAGGAATGAGCTTCACGCTAACGGGGCTAATCTTGTTAGCGATGGCAGAAACCTTCCCGACCATATTACTTGCAGCCGCATTGGTTGGAACTGGTTCTTCTGTCTTCCATCCTGAATCTTCTCGTGTTGCTCGTATGGCTTCAGGGGGGCGTCATGGTCTGGCACAATCATTTTTCCAAGTCGGAGGCAACTTGGGCGCCTCCCTTGGGCCACTACTTGCAGCACTAATTATTGAACCCTACGGAAAAGGCAATATTGGCTGGTTCTCGCTCGCTGCTCTGCTTGCAATTGTTATCTTGTTGCAAGTCAGTAGCTGGTACAAACAACAACACCGCGCAGCAAGTAAAAAGCCGATCAGTGCAGGGAATGTTAAAGTCCTACCACGAAAAACAATTATTGGCTCTTTGGCAGTACTGTTAATTCTGATTTTTTCAAAATATTTCTATTTGGCAAGTATCAGTAGCTATTACACCTTTTATTTGATCGATAAGTTCGGTGTTTCTGTACAAAATGCTCAGATTCATTTGTTTGTTTTCTTATTTGCCGTTGCCGCAGGTACTATGATTGGTGGGCCAATAGGTGACAAAATAGGACGTAAATACGTTATTTGGTTCTCAATCCTTGGAGTTGCGCCATTTACCTTAATTTTACCCTATGCATCTCTTTATTGGACTGGGGTGCTTACCGTAATTATTGGTATGATTTTAGCCTCTGCATTTTCGGCTATTTTAGTCTACGCACAAGAGCTGATCCCTGGTAAAACCGGCATGGTATCAGGGTTGTTCTTTGGGTTAGCATTCGGCATGGGGGGCGTTGGCGCTGCCGTTTTAGGCCATATCGCAGACCAGACCAGTATTGAACAAGTTTATCATTATTGTGCTTTCTTACCCTTACTTGGGATTTTTACAGTATTGCTGCCAAATATTGGCAAAAAATAGATTTATTTTCTTATTTTACCCATACTTACCTAAAAATAAGTATGGGTCTTTCCTTCCATAATTCAGATTAATTTCAGATAAAAATCTCACAAACACACAGCTTGTAACGATTTAGCTCCTTTAACCTGTCTTTTTTTTAAAAACATTTCATTTTTTTAAGGAAATTTATCTCAAAAAAAGTTAGAATATAAAAACATGCAATTTGCATTTTAAAATGAAGGCCTCATTTTAAAAGTCAACGGCATGTACCCACCTTTCTATTTTTATATTCACCAGAGGAGACTAAATGGAGCATTCAACGCCCTTAATCACAACCATTGTTGGTGGTCTCGCCCTTGCATATTTGTTAGGTATGATCGCGCAGCGATTAAAAATTTCCCCTTTAGTTGGCTATCTTGCGGCCGGTGTTCTCGCAGGCCCATTTACCCCCGGCTTTGTTGCTGATGCAGCACTGGCGCCTGAACTTGCTGAAATCGGTGTTATCTTACTGATGTTTGGGGTAGGCCTACATTTTTCATTAAAAGATTTACTTGCTGTTAAAGCTATCGCCATTCCTGGAGCCATTGCACAAATCGCAGTAGCAACCTTACTGGGTCTTGGCCTGTCCATGTTATTTGGCTGGGGAATATTTACAGGTGTTGTATTCGGCCTGTGTTTATCAACCGCCAGTACCGTCGTATTACTACGTGCTTTAGAAGAACGCCAACTGATTGAAAGTCAGCGTGGGCAAATTGCTATAGGCTGGCTGATTGTTGAAGACCTCGCCATGGTCTTAACACTTGTTCTTCTGCCTGCTGCTGCGGCTATCATGAACACCGATGACGCTAGCTTCAGTGAACTCACGTTAGGCCTTGCATGGACAATAGGTAAAGTTGTTCTATTCATATTTATTATGATTGTCGTGGGGCGTAAAGTTATCCCATGGATTTTATCACGTACCGCATCAACAGGTTCTCGTGAACTGTTTACTCTTGCCGTACTAGCACTTGCATTGGGTATTGCCTATGCCGCTGTGGCTATTTTCGATGCCTCATTTGCCCTCGGTGCGTTCTTCGCAGGGATGGTATTAAATGAGTCTGAGCTCAGCCACCGTGCTGCACAAGACACGCTGCCATTACGCGATGCCTTTGCCGTCCTGTTCTTTGTCTCAGTTGGGATGCTATTCGACCCAGTGGTATTAATTGAGCAACCGCTAGGGATTTTAGCCGTTCTTGCCATTATCATTATTGGTAAATCCGCAGCCGCCTTAGTACTTGTTAGGATGTTTGGTCATTCACGACGAACTGCATTAACCATTTCTGTTAGTCTTGCACAAATTGGTGAGTTTGCCTTTATCTTAGCCGGTATGGGTTTAACCCTAGGCGTCATGGATAAAGATGCACAAAACTTAGTATTAGCAGGCGCAATTGTCTCGATTATGCTAAATCCTGTGTTATTTAGCTTATTAGATAAGTACCTTGAGAAAACCGAGACAATCGAAGAACAACTGCTGGAAGAGACTCTGGAAGAAGAAACCCAAGTTCCTGTCGATATCTGCGGCCACGCAATCATCGTCGGTTATGGTCGAGTAGGTGGTATGCTTGCAGACAAACTGCGTAGAAGGGAAATTCCGGTTGTTGTTGTTGAAGATACCCGCGCTCGGTTTGAAGAACTTGCTGAAAATGGCTTTAGTGCAATTTTAGGCAATGGTGCAAATAAAGATATCATTAGCCTTGCGCGTATTGAATGTGCCAAAACATTGCTTTTAACAATCCCTAATGGTTATGAAGCCGGTGAAATTGTCGCAACCGCAAAAGAAATGAACCCAGATGTCACTGTGATTGTTCGTGCCCATTATGATGATGAAGTCAGCTTTATCAAAGAGCGTGGAGCAGACCATATCATTATTGGTGAACATGAGATTGCTAAATCCATGGCGACTCTCATGTGCAATGATGTTGAAGAGTTCGGTTGTTCAATCGATGATTTTATTGATAATGACAATAAAAAAGTTGAAGGCAAAAACTTAGATGAATATCTAAAACCTAGCCACTAAACACCGCCCTATCTTTAAAGCCGTAGCCTTTGGGTTACGGCTTTTTTGTGCACAAAAAATCCATGACGATAAAACGTCATGGATCATCAAGATAACTATAAATAAGCGTTATTCTGCCATTTGTACTTTGAACTCATCCCCTGTCCAAACCGGCAACCCTTGGTCTTTAAAAAACTGAATTTCCGCTGCAACACCACCGCTCTTTTCCCAGCCTGGCAATGTCAGCACAATTAAACCATCACAGCGCTTTAGAAATTCCATATCAATAGAAGACCATGCGACTTTTTGCCCCTGTGAGGCCAAGTATTGGTTAATTGGATGGGTCATCGTGATTTGGCTATAAGTAGCGATACCTTTAAGCGCAAGTTCTGCCGCAAATTTAGTACATTCAGCAAAGCGCATTTCTACGACACTGCTATCGGGGTCTGAATAAGGGCAAGCAATAAAATAGAGGCTCATAATCATTCCTAGTATTGGCGTTAATCAAATTTTGGGTAAAGTAACCCTATGAAAAATAATTAAATATATTTCATAGGGTGTGTTTATAATTGAATGATGAAAATTAAAGCTTATTCAACATCCGCAACAATAATTTTCGTTTTAGGATGTTTTTTATTCTCAGGTAATTTAAATTCTTTGCTGGTTGTCACCAAATAATCAATATTGTCCCAACTCGTCACAAAATTAATCGCATGCTTATTAGCCTTTGTTCCATCCGCTAACACCATTAATTTATCGCTGTTTTCCATCATCTTTTGCGCGATTGCAGCTTCATCGACGTGCTGATCCATCACACCATGCAATGCATGTATCGCCCCTGCCCCAATCACTGCGTAATCTGCAAAAAACTCAGCAATATTTTTTAGCGCAATGGCGCCTAAACATGCGTTTTGTGCGGCGTTAAATTGCCCACCAATCAAAATTGTTTCGATAGTTACGTTTTCTTGTAACGTATTTGCCAATAAAGGCGAATTCGTAATAACCGTTAAATTATCAATCAATTTGATTCTTTGGCTAAATTCAAAGGTCGTTGTGCCAAAATCGATAAACAATGTGTCTCCGGGTTTAATCAGTTCCGCGGCTTTCGCTGCAATCGCTTTTTTCTCATCAACCGCGGCTTGGGCTCTTTCCGTAAAATTACGTTCAAATTTTGACTGAATGTTTACGGCTCCACCATGGACTTTTTTTAGTAACTTTTGTGTTTCAAGTTTACTAAGGTCACGACGGATAGTTTCTTGCGCGACATTAAAATGTTTAGCAAGCTCCTGTACGTAAACCTGCCCTTGAGTAGAAAGTAACTCAATGATGGTTTGATGACGTACTTTTGAGGAACGTCCCTCACACATAGTTTAATCCTTCTTAACCATTTAACTTTCCAGCACTATACAACAGTGATGCTAATTTCAGTAGCTCCCCGTTGTATTTTTGTTAAATCAATGTTTTTCAGTAAAATACGTCGGGTTGGTAAGCAGCGATGCCGTTTTTCATATAACAGAGTATTCCCTGCCATAACACGGATGGTTCCGCTTACTGGTTGTGTAACTTTGATATTAAAATCAATCTGTCGCACCGATAAATCATCAATATCTATACATGCTGGAACACTAAAACAAATTTTCGGGTCATACTGCACAGGAATACATTGGGCCACTTTTAATTGCTGCTGATGATGATTCGCTAATAAATCGTCAGCAATCCGCTCTCCTGTCACCAATCCTTCTTGATAGCATTGGTCGCCCATATCGGCTGGATGCAACATATTACCAGCAGCATAGTAACTGGCATCTGAACAACGCCCATATTGGTCTGTTACCGGTTTTCCTGTCGCCGCATCAAACTCCAAATGGCTTTTACGGATTAACGTATTTTCACCGACAAATTGCCCCGTAAAAATGACCGAATCACACATAATTTTGTGGCTTTTACCGTTAGTTTCAACAACCACATATTCCACACGATCTAAGCCACCAATTTCAGTAATTTTACTGTTTAGATGAATGGGGGTTCCCATCACTTTGGCAAATAAAGTCGCGGGTTTAAACGCTAAAATCCGCTCGCCACTTTCAATCATCGCTTGGGCTTTAACACCGGCGTTTTTTAGTGTCCATAGCGCAGAAAAACTCACTAATTCACTGCCTACAATCACTGGATTACGGCAAGGCTTCTTACCGTTTAAATAAACAAATTGCTGTAATGCCCCGGCTGTTAATACCCCTTGAGGGCGCAAACCTGAAACTAAGCGCGGGTGTCGAGGTGTCTCTCTTACCCCCGTCGCTATCAATACTCGTTTAGCTTGCATTTCAACAAGGCCTTCTGGCGTTGAAACGGTTAATTTTCCATTAGGTTGTAACGCAGTCACGGTACTACGGGTGAAAATTGGCGTGTTTCCCAGTTGATTGACAATTTTTTCTGCAAATTGATTGCCTTTCATCGGCCGTTTAAAGGCTAATATGCCAAATGTAGGGTGCTGGCAGTGACGCGGAACGCCTCCCGCCTGTGCTTCACGTTCAATAATAGCGATATTTTGAACACCACGACGGCGTAACGCCTGCGCTGCCGCAACACCAGTAGGGCCAGAGCCAATGATAATCACATCATAATTTAAACTCATTTTACGGCCTCCACTGCCAGTGTGTGGTCGAAGCGACCATTAATAATTTCAGCCACCTGACTACTACAATAAAACCCATTACAGCGCCCCATCATCACTCGTGTTCTGCGGCGTAAAGCACCTAAACACTCAGGAGGAATATCCGAATCAAATGCGGCTTCAATCTCCCGCTGAGTTACTAATTCACAATGGCAAACAATACCGCCATTGCTTTTGCATTGGTAATCCCGTTGGTGATATTCAGAAATCATTGGCATGGTTGGCCAAATTAGCGCTTCTGGCGGTGATAATTCAAAAAGTGGTGTGAAGTTTTCTTGATACAATTTACCAAGATAACTAGCCACCCCTAAAGCTGAAGTTAGGCCTGTTGAACGAATTCCCCCCGCACATATCCACTGCTTTTCAGGGTAATCATTAATGCGGTAATATTTTTCTTCTGTAGCAGGACGTAACCCCGCATAGGTTGCGGTCACACTGTAATTATGCAATGAAGGTAACATACGTGAACCTTGGGCAATTAAGTCTTCAAGGACTTCTTGTTTTACCTCAGCTTTCCAACGGTCATCTTGTTCTTCCGCTGTTGGGCCAAGCAAAAGGTTGCCGAAGATAGTTTTTGATAACAGTACGCCTTTTGTGATAGCGGTCGGAACAGGTAGGATAATTGCATTGATATCCGCTGCTGCGGCTTTATCATAGACGAGAAACTGCCCTTTACGTGGCTTTATTTGGAACGGTGATGGGTGGCAAATTGATTCAACAATGTCGCCATTAATTCCCGCACAATTAATGACTAAACGGGCAGAAAACTCACCTTTTGATGTGGTTAATCGCCATATTCCATCATTGAGTGCTCCACCGCTTACCTCACAATGAAAACGGTATTCAGCCCCATGTTTCATCGCTTGGGTTAAATACGAAAGTGGTGTACTCCATGGGTCAATAACCGCTTCACCTGGCACAGAAACAGCCGCGAGTGCTCCCGGTGCTAGATGAGGTTCTCTGCGATAGAGTTCTTCTTTATCAATAATTGCCACATCTAATACATTGTTAGTGTGTGCTTGCTCTACTATCGCGGGCAATTTACTGAGCTGCTCATCATTCCATGCAACCACTAATGCCCCTGTTTCAAGAAGAGGTAAATTCATTTTTTCTCTGATTTCAATGAATTCACGATACCCCTCTTGCATGCACTCAAGTTCTAGACTCCCTGGTGTGGCGTCAAAACCTGTGTGTAATAGTGCACTATTTGCCTTACTTGCTCCCGAAAGGATGTCACCTCCACGTTCAAGTAACAACGTATTGGCACCCATCAGTGTGAATTTACGTGTCACAGCACAGCCAATGACACCACCGCCGATGACAATGACATCCCAAATTTTTTTATTATTAATATCCATGGCTGAGATCCTTAACTTAAAACTTGCACACATAAAACCACATAATTCCCACAATCACAATAATTAAAACAACACAAAGCACAACAACAACCAAAAAATTACTCACATTGTTACTTTATTGTGATTTTTGTCACATTAGTGAAACTTACTGTGAGTTTTTTGTGGATTTTATTTCCGATTAAACGATAGTAAGCAAAAAAACAGACCTATTTACAACATTTATAACACTGGGAATACTGTGATGCTCAATCAACGTTATGCGGCTATCGATCAGGGAACAACGGGAACCCGGGTCGTTGTCTTTGAAGAAGGCGGCCATTATCACTCCCCTATGAGCATTCCTCATAAACAAATCACATTGAATAGTGGTTGGGTTGAACATGACCCAGAGGAAATACTGGCCAATATCATTAAATGCTTACATAGCTGTGAAGTGGTTGATGCTATTGGGCTTTGCCACCAAGGCGAAAGTATTGTGGCGTGGGATGCGGACAGCAAGCGCCCTTTATACAATGCTATTGTTTGGCAAGACTTACGGACAGAAAAAACTATCTCAATGCTCAAGGAAGCAGGGTTAGAGCCGCTGGTACAGTCTAAGTCAGGCTTACCGCTAGACCCTTATTTTTCCGCCAGCAAAATGGGTTGGATTATTGAAAATGTTGTCGGTGCGAAAACATTAGCGGATAAAAATAAATTACGCATTGGTACGATGGATGCATTCTTCCTCGACCGCTTATGTGGCGTATTTGTCACCGACTACAACTCAGCGTCTCGAACTTCATTACTCAATATTCATACCTTGGAGTGGGACCAAGAGCTATGTGACATTTTTGGTGTTCCCATCCATTGCTTGCCGCCTATTAAAGACAATATTGGTGACTTTGGCGCAATAAATCTTGATGGGCACCTCACCCCAGTCACCGCCATTATTGTTGACCAATTTGCCGGCACATTCGGCCATGGTTGTCGTGAAAAAGGTGATGCCAAAATCACCTTCGGCACAGGCGCGTTCTTGCAAGCACTTACTGGCACCGATATTCCACAAACTCATAACAGTGGTTTATTACCGACACTCTGTTGGAAGTTTCCCAACCAACCCCCTGTCTTTGGCTTAGATGGTGGCGTATACAACGCAGCATCTGCCATTAATTGGGCTCGCAAAATCGGTTTGTTTGACTCATTCGATGAACTGGGTGATTTCAGGGCTGAATCCGCCATTAAACGTGGTCTTGCCTTTGTCCCAGCGTTATCTGGTTTAGGGTGCCCATACTGGGATCGCAGTGCCGCAGGTCTCTGGGCTGGGCTTTCATTAGATACTGACAAAAAAGACATGATGCAGTCTGTCTTGGAAGGTATAGCAGCACGCTCCGCTGAAGTTATTTTTGCAATGGAAAAAATTTCACCGCTAGGCCAATCAATCTCAGTCGATGGAGGGCTTTCTTCAAATCAATATTTTAAGCAATTTTTAGCTAATTTATTACAAAAAGACATTGAAGCACCAGCAAACCGTGAAGTAACCGCACTAGGCGCTGCCTTATTGGCTCGCAAAGGCATAGGGATCACTCACGAAATGGCGGTAAGACGCAACGCTACTGTGACACATCCTGATGGAACGAATATGCAAGGTGTGATGGAACAATATCGCGACATCATTGCCCGTTCTCGCCAATTAAGACACTAAAATAATAAAAGGAAACCCTACCATGGCTGAATTCGGAAATTATATTATTTATTTGATCATGTGCGGAGCCATCATTGGCGCAGTCGCATCCATAGTGAAACCAACCAGTGAACTTGGGAAAGAGTTTGTTAACGGGATCTTTTCTATCGGCCCTGTATTTCTTGCTCAAGCGGGGATCATGGCCGCAGTGCCGCTGCTCTCACAGTTAATCTCTTACATCCTTGGTCCCGTCTTTTCTTCAGTCGGATCAGACGTCTCCATTGCAGCTTTATCAATTATTGCGGTTGATATGGGCGGTTACCAGCTAGCTGATGCTTTGACAACTAATCGAGATATGTGGATCACGGCAATGCTGATCGGTTATACCTCGGGTGCCACCATTGTTTACCTGATCCCTGTAGGGTTAACAATGTTAAATCGCAAAGATCATAAGTATCTTGCGCTTGGTGCAATGGCTGGGTTGATCTCAATACCATTTGGCGTACTCGCTTCGCTTCTGTTGATTACATTCAATAATATTCCTGTCAGGGATATTATTTCCACGAACTCACCGGCAGCACATCAATTAACCTTAGATTTCTTTACCATGTTGCAATACTTGATGCCGCTGTTTGTATTCTGTTTCTTATTGGCTGCTGGGCTAAAATATCGCCCAATGTTAATGGTAACCGGCTTCCTGATTTTCGGTAAAATCATGGATGCATTCGTCAAATTAGTCTTAGCGTTTTCCATTGTTGAACACTTTACTGGTGTATTCACTAAAGTTTTCGGCGCATGGGGCTTCGACCCGCTATTTGCTGACCAAAATGAGCTATTCCGCGCCATCGAAATTGCAGGCTATATCGGTATTATGTTAGCGGGGACATTCCCAATTTGCTATCTGTTCCAACGCTACTGTAAGCCTTTAGTACGTGCATTAAGTAACCGTTTAAAGCTGAGCGATACGGGTTCTTTAGGATTTATTATGGTTATGGCAAACATTATTGCTACTTATCACTTATTCAAAGAAATGCGTGCGAGGGATAAAGTATTATGTGTCGCATTCGGTGTTTGTGCACAGGCAACCATCGGTGACCATCTTGCTTTCACCGCTAACTTCCAACCCACTCTCGTTTTACCTATTTTACTTGGTAAGTTGGTAGGCGGCTTCTTAGCGGTATTTATTGCGATTAAAATCTCAGTACCGCAGGCAATGCGTTATGAAGCTGAAGATGCAAAAGCAGCCGAAATAGTTAAAGAAGAAAGTGAACTCGCTGTTGCTAAACAACATTAATTAGCATTAACCATACTTATATATTTAAAGATAATTAGCTGTATGCCAAATATGAATACTCATAAAGTAGCATACGGCTTTTATTTATTAGTCTGAAATTAACTCAAACTCTCATCAATTATTAATATTGTACTCACTATATGGTTATCTATATTAGTCATCATTAATCATTACATTATTTATAGATACATAATTTGAAGGTAAATAATTACCTTAATTAATAAAATTTAGTGACAACAACTCATCAAAATAATTGTTCAAAAAGAAAGGCACCTCAATAACAATTATATTGAAGTGCCTTAAAATCGATATCATTAATTAAAATGAGAATCATTTCTCTTTAACGTTCCCAATAAGACTCTTCTAAGCTATCTTCTTTTTCAGGTAAGCCACGAGTCAAACGAGGCGAATGCTGAGTTAATACTTGATAACTTACACGATTAGCATATTTACATACTTGAGCTAAAGAAGAATACGTTAAGTATTGGCGCTCATGTTTACTGGAATTAGGCACATTAGAACGGTGGTAAGAATTGGCGGTAATATCGTGAAGTAATGCCGATAAAGCCCCGTCTCCCGCCCCATTTGTGTTCATTATTTTCTCAGGTCCCCCCATATAAGGCTCGATATGAGAGAAAATTCGTAATGGAACTTGGCAATCTTGCTGGCGCATTGCTCGGCTAAACTCGTACAAGTTAAATTCTGCAATTGCCCCCGGTAATAGTGGATGTTGCGTCGTACGTTTATAGGCGTCTTCGGTGTAGCCTGCCATATACAGGCCTGATGGGCCCGCCGTACATAAAACTAAATCTACCCAGTCTAATGCCATATTAGAGGCAAGTAATGGGTCACTCAGCCCTGTCAGTTCCTGCGCTTCGTCTTCATTCATTGCAACTACTGAAATATGCTCCGCTAAAAAATCACGCCAAAACTGAGGGTCTTGAGCAATAACAAATTTAGTTCCGAGCGTTAACACGACGGGGACATTGTGCTTTTTCGCATATGCAATAGCCTGCATAGTCGCATCAGGCATGGTTTCTCCGGGTTTACAGCGGACTAAATAAGCCGTTAATACCAACGCAGAAGCCCCAGCAATAATGTCCTCGGGAATGCTATTTGGGTGCAAGCGATTCATATGGCCAGGGCTGATAGCAAACGTTCGCTCGCCATTTTCAGTGATCAAGGTAAAGCAGCGCCCGATAGGGCCATCCACACCTTGTAGAAAATTCAAATCCATGCGACTTGAGGTGTGACACAAATAGCGATACGCATAGCTACCAATTTGGATGCTATTGCACATTGTGCCCAATAAAACTGACCTGTCATCGGCTAAAACCGAATAGTTGTGCAGCGTATTGCCAATCGTTCCACCTGCAAACTCATGAGTAATCAAGGCATTATCTGTAAGTTCTTTATACAAAGCTTCGGCGACATCGTCTTCAATAACCAGCGAATGCCCCTTACTCAATTGATAGCGCTGAATGAAGTCGTCATCCACTTTCGCTTCAATATCGACTAATGTTTGGTCGATACCAACAATATAGGACTTACAATTCTCATCATCCGCCAATGTTTCTTTTAAAGGCTGTAATAAAGGATCTCTGAGACTAACAGGAAAATAGTGTTTTGACTTGCGTTGACCGGGGAATTTCATAATTAGAAGATTAACAATGGAACATCACCCTATTCTAGCACGATAAAATAAAGCCAGCACCTGCAAAGAAGGCACTGGCCCCATTGTTTGTCATTTGGAAGTTATTTTATTGATTTTGATATTTATAATCGCGATAAAGCTCCCGACTTAACACAAATGCACAGCTCAAAATTAAACCGAGTATTGCGCTTAATGCAACAATTAACGATGATTTTGGTGAATCTTTATGCAACGGTAAGTCTGGCGTTAAAATAAACTTAACGGGTGTAAAATCTAATTCTTTAGCGGTTACTTCTTGTAAATTATCAAGGTAAATTTTACGGTTCTGTAAATTTTCGCTCATCAATGCCAAATCACGATTTTGGGTTTCAATCAGTAATTTTTTCTCTAAAGCTTCAGTTCCTAACGCAATAGGGTAATCAGGGTCATCATTGATAGCAACAGAATCGCTGGCTATCGGCTTTTCAATTCCAGCTGCTTTTGCAATATCAACGGCTCGTTTAAGCCTTTCAACCTTAACATCGTATTCAGTTTGAATTTTGCTAACTTCGCGTTTTAGTGACTCACTGGCATAAATAAGTTTCTCTGAAATCATATTGTCGATTTCAACTTTTAACTGTTGCCTTACTTTCGATGCGCTATAGCGAATATAACCTTCAAGTAAATCTTGGGCTTCCGTTGGCAAAGGTGCAGTAAAGCTCAAAACAATATCATTTGAAGTACTGTTTTTCTCTTTTGAGAGATCTTGAATTTTAATATCATTAGAAATGATTGAATTTACTAGCCTTTGTTGAGCAATAACATCATCTTTCGGGTCAATTTTCTCTGCCAGATTATGGTAATAATCAGTACTTCTTATATAACTTTCTTGATTAACTTTCGAACGATACTGGTCAACAAATGCATTAAAAATACGTTGAGCACTTAAATCAATCGGAATATCTAATACATCCAGTTGAGCTTTAAATGCGTTAACTTCTTTGAGCTCTTCAGATGCAGGAGGAATGACAATAGCAGTACTGCTCCATTTTTGAGGTAATAGTTTTACAACACCAACACTCACCACGATACAAACAACCGTAAATATAAGAATCAAAAATTTATGTTTTAACAAAATGGAAAACAAGGCCATTAAATCAATTTCATCGTTTTGCTGTATTTGAAATTGATGAGCAGAAGGTGACTTCTGCTCTATATTACCTTGTGGTGGCTGCTGCTTATTGCTCATATTAATTCCAAAAGACATAACATTTATTCAATCATTTATAATTTCAGATAAGTGATTATAGTCTATAATCAGCTTATTGATATATCGATAAGCAAACTTTTCTGCATTAATTTACTGAATTGATTACTTTAGAACATCTTGAATTATTGAATTAATCATATGAATGCTATTCGGATTATCATTTAATGCCGGTATATAATTATATTTGTTACCACCACTACTCATAAAAAACTCTTTATTTTGCTCGCTAATTTCTTCTAATGTTTCTAAGCAATCAACTGAAAAACCAGGACAAATGACCTGAACCGACTTTACGCCTTGGGAGGGTAATTCATGCATGGTTTTATCCATATATGGCATCAGCCAAGGCTCACGTCCAAAGCGTGACTGATAGGTCAGCATGACTTTATCACTTGGGTAATTTAACGCTTCACGGAGCGCCTCTGCCGTTTTTTCACATTCCTGCTGGTAGATATCACCTGTATCACAATAACGCTGTGGAATACCGTGGAACGACAATATAAGCCTATCGGGTTCACCATGCAGAGCAAAGCTTTCTTCTATCGAAGCCACTAAAGCTTGAATATAAGCAGGGTGTGTCGCATAACTACGAATGAATTGCACGCTTGGAATGGTACGTCTACTTTCAAACGCTCTGGTTAATGCATCATAAACCGCAGCCGTTGTTGTGCAAGAATACTGTGGATACAGTGGAAGAACCACTAAATCGGTCACGCCTTGGTCTAGCAAGCTATCCACCGCACTTTTGATTGAAGGCGAACCATAGCTCATGCCTATCTCTACGGCAATATTAGGCAATAGCTCAGCTAATTTTTGTTTTTGACGTAAAGAGTAAACCAATAATGGCGATCCCCCGTCTAACCATATAGATTGGTATAACTTCGCCACTTTAGAAGAACGAAGAGGTAAAATCGCCCCATGTAAAATCGGCTTCCAAATCAAGCGGGGGACATCTATAACGCGTTTATCGCTAAGAAATTCGGCTAAATAGCGTTTCACTGCTGAGGTCGTTGGGGCATCAGGGGTTCCTAGGTTAGCTAACAAAATGCCGTATTTTTTTTCTGACATGAAACAACTCCTAATTGATAATTATTCCCAACTTTAGCACAGTTAATTAACGATTTTTGTCACCAAGTGGTATAAAAAACAAAGGCAGCGATCATCGCTGCCTCCATATAATACCTTATACTTAAAATAATTCGAATTGCAGTTACGATTACTGCAACACAAAGCATGGTAAGTACAAATATTAACCTAAGATTTTTGCTAGTTCTTCACTAACTTCTGCCACTTTACGAGTACCGTCTAATTTGAAGTACTTGGTATTACCTTGTTTAGCTTCATTTTGGTAATACGCAATTAAAGGTGCAGTTAATGCATGATATTCAACCAGACGCTTACGCACGGTGTCTTCTTGGTCATCTTTACGGATGGTTAATTCTTCACCTGTTACATCGTCTTTGCCTTCAACCTTTGGTGGGTTGAAGTTGATGTGGTAAACACGGCCTGATGGCGCATGTACACGACGACCAATGATACGCTCAACAATGATATCGTCTGGTACATCAAATTCCAGTACGTTATCAACCGTGATACCCGCTTCTTTCATCGCGTCCGCTTGTGGGATTGTACGAGGGAACCCATCCAACAAGAAGCCATTGCGGCAGTCATCTTGTTTGATGCGCTCTTTAACTAATGCGATAACTAATTCATCAGTAACTAATTTACCGTTATCCATCAGCTCTTTAGCTTGTAAGCCGAGTTCGCTCCCTGATTTAACAGCTGCACGTAACATGTCACCTGTTGAAATTTGAGGGATCCCAAACTTTTCCATAATAAATTGAGCTTGAGTGCCCTTACCAGCGCCTGGAGCGCCAAGCAGAATGATACGCATTGCGTAAACCCCTTGCTATTTAGATTTTTATAATTTGAAAAGAAAACAAGCTACCATACCATTAGCATACGGCTTTACTCAAGAACACACGTAAACGATTTCGCATTTATCTTTTTTCGCAAAAGAAAAAAACCACGCTAAAGCACAAGCAAAAGCGCGGTTTATGCTCAATATCGAAAATATCAAATTAAATTACTTTAGAAGTAATTCATTGATTTTACGAATAAATAGGTTTGGATCTTCCAATGTACCACGTTCTGCTAATAATGCTTGATCCAACAATACATCTACCCAATCAGCAAACACAGATTCATCTGACACTTCTGCGGCTTTTTTCACCAATGGATGTGTTGGGTTCAATTCGAAGTTATATTTTACTTCTGGCGCGGCTTGCCCTGCTGCTGCAAACAGTTTTGCCATTTGTGTACTCATTTCATCCGCATCTGTCGTAACAATGGCAGGCGTATCCGTTAAGCGATGTGTGAGTTTAACTTCTTTAACACGCTCACCAAGGAATGATTTAACGCGTTCAACAAATGGCTCTAATTGTTTATCCGCTTCCTCTTGTTCCGCTTTGTTTTCATCCGCTAGCTTATCTAATGACTCGTCTGCTTTGCTCACGGATTGGAACTGTTTACCGTCGAATTCAGACAGATAGTTCATCATCCATTCGTCAATACGGTCAGATAACAGTAGGACTTCAATACCTTTTTTACGGAATAGCTCAAGGTGTGGGCTGCCTTTCGCCGCCGCATAGCTATCTGCAGTGATGTAATAAATTTTATCTTGGCCTTCAACCATGCGGCTTACATAATCTTCTAAAGAAACATTCTGTACGCTGCTATCGGTATGAGTTGTTGCAAAACGCAGAAGTTTAGCAATAGTTTCACTATTTGCCATATCTTCCGCAGGGCCTTCTTTCATCACCAAGCCAAATTGTTGCCAGAAGGTTTGGTATTTTTCTGTGTCAGATTTAGCCAGTTTCTCAAGCATTTGCAGAACACGTTTCGTTAATGCGCTGCGTAAACTACGAGTTAATGCGCTGTCTTGCAGTATTTCACGAGACACGTTCAGTGGTAAATCATTGGAATCCAACACCCCACGAATAAAACGCAGGTAATTAGGCATAAACTGTTCTGCGTCATCCATAATAAATACGCGTTGAACATAGAGTTTCAAGCCGTGCTGTTGGTCACGATTCCATAGGTCAAATGGCGCTTTAGACGGCACATACAGCAAGCTCGTATACTCTTGCTTACCTTCTACACGGTTATGTGACCATGTTAGTGGGTCTGCGTAGTCATGGGAAATATGTTTATAGAATTCAGCGTATTCTTCGTCTGAAATTTCAGATTTGCTACGAGTCCACAATGCTTTCGCTTGGTTAATTTTTTCCCAAGTTACCGTACCGTCTTCTTCATTTTTTTCTTCGATTTCAACTGGTAAAGCAATATGGTCAGAATATTTGCTAATCACTGAACGTAAGCGCCAGTTATCCAGATATTCCTTTTCATCATCGCGCAAATGCAAAGTGATTTCGGTGCCGCGCTCCGCTTTTTCAATATCAGCGATGGTGTATTCACCTTCACCAGCAGATTCCCAGAACACACCTTCATCGGCAGGGGCACCAGCTGCGCGGCTACGTACAGTCACTTTATCAGCCACAATAAATGCAGAATAGAAGCCCACACCAAATTGACCAATCATTTGGCTATCTTTAACTTGGTCACTACCTAATGACTCTAAGAATGCTTTTGTGCCTGACTTCGCGATAGTTCCAAGGTTTTCAATCACCTCTTCGCGGCTCATACCGATACCGTTATCACTGATGGTCAATGTACCTTTGTCTTTATCGGCACTAATACGCACGCGCAGGTCACCATCGTTTTCATACAGTTCTGGTTTAGATAATGCACGAAAACGCAGTTTATCCGCCGCATCTGATGCGTTGGAGATCAATTCACGTAAGAAAATCTCTTTATTTGAATAAAGAGAGTGGATCATTAATTGGAGGAGTTGTTTAACTTCTGATTGGAAACCACGAGTTTCCTGTCCTTTCATACTCATTAATCGCCTCTATTTCATCAATCTAATTGGATAGGTTTGACTTATCGATGCAGATTAGTTGGGGGCGAAAAAATAGAATTCAACCACTAACCACAAATTAGAAGCTAAATTAATATGAATGAAAGGAAATGACCGAAGACTACGATGCTTTTGCTTGAAGGATATTTTTGAATTAAGGGTTTTGCTTTGAGGGGTTTGCCTTTAAATTTTAAAAACAGCACCTCACCATCATCCTCTAAATAATTTGTGCCGTAGCTAGGCGTCGAATGCATTAATCCCTGGGAGCATACACAAGTATGTGACTAGGGTTGATGCATGAAGACAACAACGCTACGGCGCAAAGAATGACGAGGACTTTAGAGCCGTTGGCGCCCCGCCAACGAGTGAGAAAGTGTGGTTCCATCAACCATTTCCAACTCCCCCCCTACAGGCACCCCGTGTGCAATTCGGCTCGCAGCCACCCCATATTGCGCGCACATTTGCCCAATATAGTTTGCTGTCGCTTCACCTTCAACCGTTGGGTTGGTTGCTAAAATCACTTCATTGATAGTCTCTGATGCCAAACGCTCTTCTAGTCTATCAAGACCGATATCCATTGGGCCAATACCATCAAGTGGTGACAAATGCCCCATCAGCACAAAATAACGCCCGGAAAATTGCCCGGTTTGTTCTATTGCATAGATATCTGCTGGGCTTTCAACAATACAAATCAAACCATTTTGTTGGCGGCGAGGGTTATCGCAGATATTACAGACCTCTTGTTCTGTAAATGTTCTGCAATCACGGCAGTGACCTATTTCAGACATGGCACGAGTGAGCGATTGCGCTAAACGCATTCCCCCACTGCGGTCACGCTGTAAAAGATGAAAAGCCATTCGCTGCGCTGACTTGGGGCCAACCCCTGGGAGACAGCGCAGAGCTTCCATCAAAGATTCAAGAAGCGGACTTGTTTGCATTAGAATGGCATCTTAAAGCCTGGTGGTAATTGCATACCACTGGAAACACTTGCCATTTTTTCTTTCTGCGTTTCTTCGATACGACGTGCAGCATCATTAAATGCCGCAGCAATCAAGTCTTCTAACATTTCTTTGTCGTCTTCGAGTAAGCTAGGGTCAATTTCAACACGGCGGCAGTTGTGTGAGCCGTTAATCGTCACTTTAACTAAGCCAGCACCAGATTCGCCTGTAGCTTCTAGTTGAGCGATTTCTTCCTGAACTTTTTGCATTTTATCTTGCATTTGCTGGGCCTGTTTCATCAGGTTACCCAATCCACCTTTACCAAACATAGTTATCTCTCACAACTGAGGCTACAGCTTAACAATGAGACTGTAGCGTTAAACGGGGCGAATACTCTCTTCATCTAATTGCGCATCAAACATTGAGCGCAGTTTTTGAATCGTTTTATCCGCAATAATAGACTGGCGCGCTTGTGCCAGTTTTTCTTCATAAATCGCCTGTCGCCATTCTAGCGGGGTTTTCACCTCGCTATTATCATCATGAACGATTTTCAGTTCAACAGTACGACCATATAGTTCGCTCAGAGCTTCTTCCAATGCTTTATGTGCCGATGGTTTATCGAGGTGCTTCTGAGCCGAGCGCAAATGTAAAACAATTTGCGACTCACTTAATTCTTCTATATATGAATTCAAAGCTAATTGTTCAACCAGTTTGGGAATATTTAATTTTGCGATTTTCCCAGACCAGCTATCACGAATTCGCCCTTCCTCAATAATTTTAGCGGCTAATTCAGGCGTTTTTTCATATTCCAACGCCTCTTTGATTTCACTTGGCGTTGTTATTGCCTCTTTTGGTGCCATCGCCTCTTCATTTTGAGGCTTCCATTGGTACTGCTTTGGTTTTTGTGGTTTTGCTGCCTGAGCCGCTTTATTTACCACATTTTGTTGATGTTTGCTGGTCACGGCGGCCAGCCTTTCCAGTGCTGATGCCGCCGGCTTAGCCCTTTCAGGCATCACCGGTTTAGCCTTTTTTGGGCTAGGATCCTCACTTTGTGGAGATTGTAGCGCCTGCCTAGCCTTCAATAACTGTAACGTTGGGCTATTGTCTGGCAGATTTTCTGCTCGCGCTTGAACAGGAGGCACCCTTTGCACCATATTTGGTGCAGCAGGCGATGCCGATTGAACAGCCGCCTGTGTAATAACTTTTGGCGGTGCTTCAATTTCAGCAATCACATTTTTCGGATGAAAAGCTAATGCACGTAATAATGCCATTTCAACCCCCATTCGCCGCTCAGGGGCATAAGGGAGTTCTTTTCTTCCAACTAATAACGTTTGGTAAAACAGTTGGAGATCTGCAGGAGAAATTACCCTTGCGACCTGCCGTAGCCGCCCTTCTGTCGATGATGGGTCTGTTTCTTGTTCAGCAGGAAGCAGTTGGATCATCGCGATACGGTGTAATTGCGACAAAACTTCCACCAGCAAGTTTTCCCAATCCGCACCGCGACTAGCAGCTTGCTCTACCTGTTCCATCACCGCCATGCTATCGGCACGTACTAACGCTTCAATAATCGCTAATGGCTGTTCATCATCAAGGGTTCCTAGCATTTGGCTAACTATATCAGCCGTTACTTTCCCTTGCCCCATCGCAATGGCTTGGTCAGTTAAGCTTAATGCATCACGTAAACTGCCATCCGCCGCTCTTGCAATAAGCTGGCGAGCTCGTTGGTCATGTTCAATATTTTCTGCATTCAGAATAAGTTCAAGCTGTTCACTGATTTGCGTGACATCTAATGCTTTTAGGTGGAATTGCAAACAGCGAGACAAAATGGTCACGGGGAGTTTTTGCGGGTCCGTCGTCGCCAACAAAAACTTCACATGTTCAGGCGGTTCTTCAAGGGTTTTTAATAACGCATTGAAACTATGACGAGACAACATGTGTACTTCGTCAATTAAATAAACTTTGAAGCGCCCACGTGCCGGCGCGTATTGGACGTTGTCTAATAATTCACGAGTATCTTCGACTTTGGTTCGGGAAGCCGCATCAATTTCAATTAAGTCAACAAATCGCCCTTGTTCTATTTCAAGGCAGTTGGCACATTTACCACAAGGTGATGCAGTGATCCCTGTTTCGCAATTAAGGCCTTTGGCAAATAGGCGAGCAATCGTCGTTTTTCCTACACCACGTGTACCGGAGAAAAGATAGGCGTGATGAAGCCGCTGATGCGTTAGCCCATTAGCGAGTGCAGTCAAAACGTGCTGTTGGCCAACAACGTCTGAAAATTTTTGGGGGCGCCACTTACGGGCAAGTACCTGATAGCTCATGGATTCCACTGTCATTTAACATGGTACGTGAATATATATAATCATAGTACCATGCTACCACAGCCTCAACCTATACAGCGAGACTGTGATAAAAATAGAGGGAAAATAAAGATTAGTGGCCTGGGAATTCAACAAGGCTATAAGAAGAAACACCTTCTTTTTGCAGGCGCTCAACGCCGCCAAGGTCAGGTAAACAGATGATAAATGCGGCATCAACAACATTAGCACCTAGTTGTTTGATCATTTTAACTGTCGCTTCCACTGTACCACCTGTGGCAAGTAAGTCATCAACCACTAAGACATTATCTTCAGGGCTGATACTATCTTTATGGATTTCAAGTGTATCCGTGCCATATTCAAGGTCGTAAGTCATACTCAATACTTCACGTGGTAATTTCCCTTTTTTACGTACAGGGACAAAACCTACGCCTAAACGTAATGCAACTGGAGCGCCGAATAGAAAACCACGCGCTTCAGTTCCTACAATTTTAGTGACGCCTTTATTTTGATAATGTTCCACTAACATATCAATCGTTGCTTGGTATGCTGCAGGGTTATTTAATAAAGTCGTAATGTCACGAAAGATCACACCTTCGATTGGATAATCTTGGATAGATGCGATACTTTCTTTAATCAATTGCAGTTGTTGCTCTTTAGCGGTCATAATAAAAGCCATGTAGTAAACACGAAAGTGTAGAATCTATGTAAAGTACCATAAAAATGCAATAAGAAGCCGTCAATTTGGCATCAGTTTTGTTGCTGAATATCAATTTTCCGCTATTTTTCACATTTAATGAGAACAAAAAATGAAAATTCCCGCTCTTTTGGATGCGTTAAAAAAGCAAATTGATGAATTGAAAACACGAGTGGAGCCCATAAAAGACCTTGAGTTTTCACATTCACGTTTCGATATGCAATTGTTTAGCCGCAAATCAACCCGTTTAGGGGATTGCCAAAATGAATTACAGACGTTGTACCAGCAATTGTGCCATAGCGTAACGTTAAACCACACTGAGCAAGTTAATTTTCTTACTGAAAAAATCGTCCATCAAATGCAGGCAATTTCACGAGAGATCTCTACACAAGCTTTACGCGAAAAAGAATCAAATTTTACTAAGAAAAAGGAACAAGTTGATTTATATGAACGTTTATCACAACACCAAGACTATGAACGACGCTTGCAGGCCATGGTGAGTGAAAAAGAACTTCATTTAAGTGAGCTAACAGACCACCGTTCGCAGCACCAGTGCCAAAAAGAACTCGCTGTACTCGCAGGCCGTTTGTACCGTTGCCGCCAAGCACTTTTGCGTATTGAAAAAGCCATTGAACATCAAGAAAATCAATATTTTGATTAAATCTTAGAAGGAATCAGTATGAGTTCACTCAAGGATGCTCCACAAGAAATCCAACTTGCTGTTGATTTAATCTACTTATTAGAGACGTCTGAGATAGAAGCTGATGTGGTTCTCAAAGCACTTGAAATCGTGAAAAATGATTATATTGCAAAACAAGTGCAAGCAGCAAAAACTGCCTGCACCAAAGAAACTTAATGAGTTTAGTGCGTTTTATCATCACTATCTTTAGGTGTTCGCTTCACTTCTTGCACTTCATCACCTTTACTATTGTGTAAATGCACTTCTAACTGATTGAATGCAATATCAATATCATTTTCTCGACATAGTTTGTCTATCGCACGGTTCACTTCATCGCTGGTTACGCCACGGTCACCAATCTGCCGTACATAAAAACGTAATTCGTGATCTAACGTGCTTGCACCAAAACTGGTGAAATAGACATTAGGAGCAGGTTCAGTCATTACCTTGCTATTATTGGTTGCCGCAGACAATAAAACGCGTTTCACTTTATCAAGATCAGAGCCATATGCCACACCGATCGCTATGGTGATACGTGTGACGGTGTCCGATAGCGACCAGTTGATCAACCGTTCAGTCACAAAAGCCTTATTAGGAATGATCACTTCTTTGCGATCAAAATCAACGATGGTTGTCGCACGAATGCGAATTTTACTGACTGTTCCTGAATAGGTCCCAATAGTGACGGTGTCGCCAATACGGATCGGCCGTTCAAACAGTAAAATGATCCCTGAAACAAAGTTAGCAAAAATTTCTTGTAAACCAAACCCTAACCCGACGGTTAAAGCTGCTGCCAACCATTGCAATTTGTTCCATGTCACGCCAATCATACCTAATGAGGCGATCGCCCCAATCCCGACAATAATATAAGTTAATATTGTCGTGATC
Source organism: Providencia hangzhouensis (assembly GCF_029193595.2). NCBI lineage: Bacteria > Pseudomonadati > Pseudomonadota > Gammaproteobacteria > Enterobacterales > Morganellaceae > Providencia > Providencia hangzhouensis. The sequence goes on along the minus strand of NZ_CP135052.1, from coordinate 1,204,046 downwards.
GCATAAGTAGAGCCCTGACGGAGTTTTAACCGTGATAATACCAACACTTCCAGTAGTCCAGGGAGGTTTCGCGTCATTACCCAAGACACAATGATAATCACAAGAGCTAAAATTAAATTCGCTAACGTCACGAATTGTAAGATATTTCCCCCTTCTGCCGATGTGGCAGTATAGCTCCATAAGTTCACGCTATCTAAGAAAGAGAAAATGGTTATAAAATCAGACCAAATCGTATAAAACGCCAAAGCGAAAATAATAAACAACACCATTGTTGTGAGACGTAATGATTGCTGGCTAATCAGCTCAATAGTCATTGGTGGCTCTTTAATTGGCTCGTTTTCTGCATCTTCTTGCTTCGACATCGCACGGCGTTCTATAGCACGTTGATATGCTAATTTACGAGCAACCAGTGTTAAACCTCTCAAACACGCGCTATAAGTGATATACCATAGGAGTAATAGGTATAAACTGTCTATCCAACGGTTTGCCAAGCGCAATGTGGTGTAATAATACCCCGCCATCATTAAGCCCACTAAAATTAATGGCGAAAATGTCAACAATGTCACAACGATACTACGCGTTAAGTGACTCCCTTTCTCTTGCCAAACTTGTTTGCAAAATGGAATAGTAAAGATGCACAGTAGAATAAGAGAAACCAGCACGATCAACTGGCCAATCACGTCCTCAGACACTTTCAGTGGGTTGCTAACACCATAAGTAGAAAAGAAAATGAGTGGCAATAGAGGAATAGATAGCCTGATCATCCTGCGTCGAGTCTGGGATATTTTTTCTTTTTCGATACCAAAGTGTTTTTGTGCAATACCTTGTGGTTTTAATACTCGGAAAGTCAGCTCAAATAATGCCCAAAATATCGCCAATTGTTGGCAAAATTGCCAAAAGAATGGCCCTTGTACATTCCCTGTTTTCAAAAACCAATAGCCAAATGCCAGTAAAAACAGTGAAATAGGTAATGTTTGCATTAATGTTAACAACAGTGCCAACGGGGTACTTAATACACTGTCATTACGTAAGCTGGAAAGCCGTTGGTCAATATCCTGCAGTCGGTTACTAATTTTGCGATTAAACCAAATAAACAGCAATGCGACTAAAACCAGTGGAACAACGACCAATAATGAAGCCGTCACTCCACGCTTAATACTACGATTCGATAAACTAAAATCAAAATTATGAATCTGTGCTGCCGCAGCTTCTGGAAAACCTTTAACCCATTCCAAATCCATCGGTTTATTACTATTCACCCAAAATATTTGCTGCGCCAAGGTATTTTCAAGAGACCCCACTACACTCAATAATTGGTTTTGATCAAGTTGCAAGTTGATTGCTTGGGAAATTTGCCCGCCAAGCTGCTGGTTGAGTTCATCTAATAACCCACGACGTACTTCCAATAGTTTCAATAACGTAGATTTATCCTCAGCGGATAATAATGCGCTATTTGCCAGCTCATCCCCTGTTTTTACCTCAAATTGCTGTTCCAACTTAGTAATATAATCATTAGGTTGATAAAGCTCATCACGCTGTTGGTTAATATCAAATTGCTCAAGCCGCAAATCAGCAATCGTTGTGGGTAAATTTTTAGTTAAAATGTCTGGCGGCAAGTCAATTTGTTGTTGAAATAAAATTCGTGAGAGCAATAAACTACCGCGTAATACATTAATTTGCTCTTTTAAATTTCGTTCGGACTGCGTCGCTCTTTCAAGCCATGTTTTAACTCGAATACCATTTTGCACCAGTTTATTGCTATTTTCGGTCACTGCGATTAAACGGTCACTGAGCGCATTATTAATCGCAATTTCTTTTTGAATAATGGGATTCTGTTGCGCTTCAATATCGGTTTCAGAAGTACTCAGCGCCTCGCGTACCGTTGATTGGGAGTCATTTAGTCGGCGATGGCTAATCGCATTTTGTACTTGCTGAATATGGTGTTCCAATTGCTCAATATATGCTGCGGTATAATCACGTTGTTTTTGCAGCACATCTTGTAATTGAGTGTTAGCCTGTAGAATACGTTTTTGATATTCATTTTGTTGCTGCAATAAATACTGTTCAACTTGCAGCATGGTAATTTGAGTAGGTCTTAAATTCACAGGTTCATTCAATGAACTATTTAGCTCATTGCGAATTTCTTGTAAGCGCCTCGCATTTTCCAACATCATCGCTTGCGCCCTTTCAGGCTGCGTTTGTAAGCCAATTAATTGACTACTATAGGTTGCAAGGTCATTTTGTTCTGTTTGCAGATTTTCTAAATAAGAGGCTTGTAATGCTTCTAATTGTGAAAGAGAACTATCTTGTATTTTTCGTAGGAAATTTTCGGTGCGTTGCTCATTTTCATTTTTTATTTGCAACAAACCTTGTGCTGCTTGTTTCGATTCTTCACTCGCGCTATTCAGTTTTTTTTGCAGTTCAGCCGTTCGCTGTTCGAGTTTATCCAGCTCGTTATAAAAATCTAAGGTTTTTTCCAGATCAGCGAGAGCAAGTTTATCTTCCTCACTGAGTGAACTTTTTTTATTCAATGCGTTGAGCGCACTTTTTATTTCATTCTTATCAGGTAAGTTATTTGATGTTAATGCCGTAATTGAACTAGAAAAAGATATGATGAAAAAAAACAGTGTTATTGATACTAACTGCCGCCACTTCCATTGTTGTTTCATCATAATGGCATTCCTTTATACAAATAATAATATTGTTTAATTAAACCAAAGTGCCGATAGTCACCTATCAACACTTACTTTCACCTAATTAAACACATTTTACGTAAAATGTTAGAAAGTTAATACTTTATCTGCCGTTAATGTCCAGCTTGCAAGCTCGACTAACGTGCCTACCTCAACACCATCAGCAAGGGTTAACTCACTTACACCTCGGGCATCTGTACAAGTTTTACATAATTTAACGGGGACATTTTGTGCCGTTAAAATCTCTAACATTTGTTGAAGATTATAGCCTTCTTTCGGCTTTTGAGCTGCCAAACCTGCGGTCACAGCATCTGACATCAGAAATATTTTTAAATCTAACTGCGGCTCTTGCTCTTTTAACGTTATCGCTAATCGCAATGAGTTGAACAATGTTTCACTGCCGTAAGGTGCGCCATTAGCAATAATCAAAATAGAGGTCATATTGTACTCCACTTATTCAGTTTGAATGGGTTTTAACCGGATTGCGGTATTACATTTTAGTGTTTCTAATAGTGTATCAACCAATGTAATTGTATGTTGATTAGTATTAAAATTTTCTGATTGGAGTAGCCAGTTTTCTAACAAACCAGACATTAATGAACGGATCATAATCGCAGCACATTCCACATCAAGATCAGCAGGAAGTTGACCTGCATCAATACAGGCAGTCAAGTTATCAACTATTCGACATTGACTTGCGACATAATTAGCGCGTTTAAAATCAACTAACTCTGCCATTTCGCCAACTAATTCACACTTCAAAAAGAAAATTTCCATCAAAGCGCGGTTTTTAGGGCTTTCAATAAAATCAGTCAAAATATAAACTAATAATTCTCTTAGTATTGAAAGTGGATCATTGGTATATTTAGAACGATAATATTCTTCAGCTTGTACTATTTGGTTATCACCAAATTCACAAGCTTGATAAAAAAGATCAACTTTGTTTTTGAAATGCCAATATATTGCACCTCGGGTAACCCCCGCTGCTTTTGCAATATCGGCTAATGATGTGGCAGAAACTCCTCGTTCAGAGAATGTTTTGATGGCAGCATCTAATATTTCCTGACGGGTTTCTTCAGCCTGTTGTTTAGTTTTTCGTGCCATTGTGACCCGTTTCTATCGAAAGCTGATTTACATACATTCGTGTATGTTTGTACTATAGCATAGTGATAAATCATATTGTTTACCATTTTTCTTATTTTTGTTTTGAACTCATATTGATTAATTGAGGTTAACTTATGCGAAAAAACAGAGGGGTGTTACCTCTGGCTCTGTTAGTTCTTTCAGGTGGCTTGGCTTTATCTGGTTGTAACGATGAACAACAAGGTGGCGGAGAACGCCCGGCGCCTGAAGTAGGAATTGTTACGCTTAAAGCCGAACCTCTGACTCTCAAAACCGAGTTACCAGGCCGTACATCCGCATTTCGTGTTGCCGAGGTTCGCCCTCAGGTTAGTGGCATCATATTGAAACGCAACTATAAAGAAGGTAGCGACGTAGAAGCAGGGACATCTTTATACCAAATTGACCCAGCACCATTCCAAGCAACCTATGACAGCGCAAAAGCGGAACTTGCAAAAGCACAAGCCAATGCGAATCTGGCTGCATTAACGGTGAAGCGTTATAAACCATTGTTAGGTACTAATTACATTAGTCGTCAGGAATACGACGAAGCAACCTCAACCTATGCACAAGCACTTGCTGCCGTCAAAGCGGCTGAAGCTGCGGTTGAAACGGCACGTATCAACCTGAATTATACCAAAGTAACTGCACCGATCAGCGGCCGTACCGGTAAATCGAATGTGACTGAAGGGGCTTTAGTATCTACAGGACAAGCCACTGAATTAATGCGTGTTCAGCAACTTGATCCTATCTATGTTGACGTAACACAATCGAGTGACGATTTTTTACGTCTCAAAAATGAGATAGCGAAAGGCGCTGTACAGCGAGAATCAGGGAAAGCACCTGTCAGTTTGATCAACAACAACGGTCAAGAATACGCACAAAAGGGTGTTCTGGAATTCTCTGATGTCACTGTTGATGAAACAACAGGGTCTATCACCATGAGAGCCATGTTCCCTAACCCGAACAAAGAGTTACTTCCAGGTATGTTTGTTCGTGCTGTATTAGAAGACGGTGTTATTGAAAAGGCGATTCTAGTTCCACAACAAGGCTTGACTCGTACGGCTCAAGGAACTTCTCAAGTCATGGTTGTTGGCGCAGAGAATAAAGTTGAAGTCAGAAAAGTTAAAGCAGGACAAGCAGTTGGCAACAAATGGCTGGTAACTGAAGGTCTACAAGCAGGTGATCGTGTCATTGTCATCGGCTTACAAAAAATCAAACCAGGAATTGTTGTGAATCCTAAGGAAGCAAACTTAGAAACGCAATCCATAGACAATCAGGCAAAACCTGAAGAAAAGTCTAAATAAGGGAGCGGCTGATTAATGCCTAAGTTTTTTATAGAAAGACCAATTTTTGCGTGGGTAATTGCAATTATCACCATGCTTGCTGGTCTGTTGGCAATTATCCAGTTACCTGTTTCGCAGTACCCGACCATCGCGCCACCGGCTGTTTCTATTTCAGCTAACTATCCGGGAGCGGATGCTGAGACGGTACAAAATACAGTAACGCAGGTTATCGAACAGAACATGAACGGTATCGATAACTTGGTATATATGTCATCGAGCAGTGATTCATCAGGTTCTGCTAGCATTACGCTGACATTTGAAGCAGGAACTGATGGTGATATCGCGCAAGTACAGGTGCAAAACAAATTGCAACTGGCGATGCCATTGTTGCCACAAGAAGTTCAGCAGCAAGGTATTAGTGTCGATAAATCAACTAGTTCATTCTTAATGGTTGCGGGTTTCGTTTCTAGCGATGGCTCAATGGGGCAATACGATATTGCCGACTACGTAGGGTCAAATATTAAAGACCCACTTAGCCGAGTTAACGGTGTAGGTGAAACTCAACTGTTCGGTACCCAATATGCAATGCGTATTTGGTTAAAACCAGAGCAACTCGTTAAGTACAACATGACCACAACGGATGTCATTAATGCGATCAAGGTACAAAATAACCAAGTCGCAGCAGGGCAACTCGGTGGTTCACCGTCTGTAGCAAACCAGCGTTTAAACGTTTCTATCATTGCGCAGACACGTTTAAATAGCCCTGAAGAATTTAGCAATATTCTATTACGTGTAAACCAGGATGGTTCACAAGTGCGTATTAAAGATGTTGCTGATGTCCAATTAGGTGCTGAAAACTATAGTACGATTGCCCGCTTTAATGGTAAGCCTGCAGCAGGTATCGGTATTAAACTGGCAACCGGAGCGAACGCATTAGATACGTCTAATAACGTCCGCGCTGCGCTTGAGGAAATGAAGCCTTTCTTCCCTCAAGGATTAGAGATTGTTTATCCATACGATACGACCCCATTCGTTAAAATTTCAATTAACGAAGTGGTTAAAACGTTAGTAGAAGCAATCATGCTGGTTGTTGTCGTTATGTATTTGTTCCTACAAAACATCCGTGCAACACTGATACCAACGATTGCAGTACCTGTCGTATTGTTAGGTACCTTTGCTATCTTGTCGGCATTTGGTTATTCCATAAACACCTTGACCATGTTCGCGATGGTACTCGCCATCGGGCTTCTCGTCGATGACGCCATCGTCGTTGTTGAGAACGTTGAGCGTGTTATGCAAGAAGAAGGCTTGTCACCAAAAGAAGCGACCAAAAAATCAATGGGTCAAATCCAAGGTGCGTTAGTCGGTATTGCAATGGTGCTGTCTGCGGTATTTATTCCTATGGCCTTCTTTGGAGGTTCTACAGGGGCAATTTACCGTCAGTTCTCAATTACCATTGTATCCTCCATGATCTTATCAGTACTGGTTGCGATGATCTTAACACCAGCACTGTGTGCCACCATGTTGAAGCCAATTGAAAAAGGCAGCCATGGTAGCCAAAAAGGATTCTTTGGGTGGTTTAACCGCACATTTGAAAAACAAGCACACCACTACACCGACAGTGTAAGCCGTATGCTTAACGGCACGGGCCGTTATTTAGTGATTTACCTGCTGTTAGTGGTTGGTATGGCGTTCATGTTCGTCCGCTTACCGTCTTCTTTCTTACCAGCGGAAGACCAAGGGGTATTCTTGTCAATGATCCAATTACCACCAGGATCAACGCAAGAACAAACCCAAGCGGTATTGGATGAAGTGAATAACTACTACCATACCGAAGAAGCCAAAAACGTTGAGTCGGTCTTTACCGTTGGGGGCTTTAGCTTCGCAGGTCAAGGTCAAAATATGGGTCTCGCTTTCGTCGTTCTGAAAAATTGGAGCGAACGTAAAGGCGATGAAAACCACGTTGATGCGATTGTACAACGTGCAAATATCGCACTGTCACAAAAACAAGAGGCACTGATTTACGCCTTTAACCTACCAGCGATTGTTGAGTTAGGTACCGCAGACGGGTTTGACTTTGAGTTAGTCGATAAAGGTAACTTGGGGCATGATAAACTGATGCAAGCCCGCAACCAGTTACTTGGATTAGCTGCTCAGCACCCAGAAATGCTTCAAGGTGTTCGTCCAAATGGTCAGGATGATACCTCGCAATACCGTATTTATATTGACCAACAAAAAGCACAGGCTCAAGGTGTCGCTATCAGTGATATCAATGCAACATTGAGTTCTATGTTTGGTGGAAGCTACGTGAATGACTTTATCGACCGTGGTCGTGTGAAGAAAGTTTACGTACAAGGTGACGCAGAAAGCCGTATGTTACCTTCTGACATCAGTAACCTGTATGTTCGCAATAACCAAGGTAAAATGGTTCCGTTCTCTGCCTTTATGGACGAATCCAAAGATCCTTGGAAGTATGGTTCACCGCGTTTAGAGCGTTATAACGGTGTCCCTGCGATGAACATTCAAGGTCAGGCAGCTCCAGGGAAAAGTACTGGTGATGCGATGCTGTTAATGGAAAAACTCACCACTGAAAACCTGCCTGAAGGAATTGGTTACGAGTGGACAGGTATGTCATATCAAGAACGCTTAGCAGGTAACCAAGCCCCTGCTCTGTACGCAATCTCCTTGATAGTGGTCTTCCTGTGTTTGGCGGCTCTCTATGAAAGCTGGTCAGTTCCATTCTCAGTTATGTTAGTCGTTCCATTAGGTATTATTGGTGCGTTACTGTTTACCAGTGTTCGTGGTCTAGACAACGACGTTTACTTTAAAGTGGGCCTCTTAACAACCATTGGACTCTCGGCGAAAAACGCAATCTTGATTGTTGAATTCGCCAAAGACTTGATGGAAAAAGAAGGTAAAGGGTTAGTCGAAGCAACACTTAATGCAGTTAAAATGCGTTTACGACCAATTCTGATGACATCTTTAGCATTTATGTTAGGTGTTATCCCACTGGTGTTTAGTAACGGTGCAGGTTCTGCATCCCAGAACTCAGTAGGTACTGGTGTTCTTGGGGGAATGTTTGCCGCAACCTCATTGGCTATCTTCTTCGTTCCTGTATTCTTCGTGGTGATCCGTCGCCGTTTCTCGAAGAAATCAGAAGATGTTGAACACAGCCATCCACCAACAGCACAATAATTGCTGATCGATAAATCGAAAAGAGCCACTCATGTTGTGGCTCTTTTTTTATATATTAATTTAATACTGACTTGTTGTAGATAACATGGCGAAATGAGGTTTATCCTGCTCTTTGGATGCAGTTTGAATTTCAAAGTCTTCCTGAGTAAAATCTATTCGATTCAACAACTCCCCTAATAAAGCTATCTTATCATTGATATTAAAATAGCTTCTGAAATGCATTGATAAAGACATTAAACCGTGACTCGCCAAAGCTTGTTCAGCTAATAAACTCACATCAATGTGTTGATCTGTTCCATCAATTCTAAGTTGTAGATGACGATAAGAGTGAGCCTGTAAACCATAAATTCCACGGATATAAAGAGATGTATTATTTATTGAATCTGTAATAACCAAGTCATCTCCTTGGCGATTAATAAAAATCTCCTTCAATTGGTTTTTTATGGGTAGGATAAGCAAATCAACAATTCGGTCTACCGAATAATTATCAATAATAATCGTTTGATAACGCTGCCAATCTACTTTTTTAAACTGATAAGTATCGGAGCCCTCACCACCATTAAGAATTAAAACAGAAACATCGCCTAATGCTGCAGGAATAACGACATCATCCTCCGGTGTTCCTTTAATAATTAATGATAAGCCTAATTGTTCATGAGATGATGTTGGATGATAAATAATTGCATTTTCTTCTGTTAACAGCATTAAGCCATCCGCTATTTTTTGCACTGACTTAAAAGTAAGCTCAGGGTATAAATCAACATGCTTAGGTAATTTATTGGGAAATCGAAGAACACCCTGACTATCGAAAATATTGTTAAACTTCATCTCTCCAATCGCGTTTATTCGATATAGCTTCTTTGATTTTGAATCAAAAATAACGCCATATTGTTTATCGTGATCAAAATCGATAATTTGTAACTCACTTTCTAACGAAAATGAAGGCGCAACAACAACCATCTCGTTAAAATACCATGCTGGTAATATGCGTTCCCCATTAGTATCTTTTAATCCAAACAATGCAATGGGGTCCTTTTCATTGGAAAATTGAGCAAAACGCTCCCATTTCAAAGGCTCTCTCGCAAACCAGTCTTTATTGAGGGCAACTAATTGTGTACTACCATTCGCATTCAGTTGCCTAACAAAGCCTTCTTTTTGGATAACAAGGAGCTCCCCTTGCCAGTGCGTGACATTTTCTATTCCACTCAAATTTAAACGAAAGGCACTAGGCTTATTTGGCTTAATAATATCTTACCCTAACCCTTTTTGATAAAAAATGGTATCTTCTTTTCGGCTATAAAAGAAAAAGGCTTCCTTTCCATTTTCCTTTAATAAACTTCCTATTAATTCCAAGTCCTTAGGAGGAAACCAATACCATAAATCGTACCTCGGATTATAGCGTCCCAGGCTTGTTGCAAATATTTTTGCAAGTGTAGGTTTAATTCTATAACGCTTTAATTGAAACACCGCCTCTTTACCATCGTTAATAGGCAGAGGGAACCTCTCTCGCCAAACTTTTTCTAATGGAGTATTTTTTGCGAGCTCACAATCAATATATTTTAGCTCTTCTTTACTTATCGAAATCCATTCATGCAAAAACTGCTGTTCATACGCCATCTTTCTTTCTAAATTGGCTTTAACCAGTGTTCCACTCTCATTGCGTAGCCAGTAATGATGCCAAAAACCATTTTCATCAGTGCCCTCTATCATCACCGTGTTCGCTATGCTGGGTTTGATTGTAATTGTCTTTTGATATTCAGGACTCATATTTCGACGAGCTAAATAGTCATGGCCACTAAATTGCTTACGTTGTTCAAGTGATAATAATGTTTGTGTGTCATGTAAGTTATCGAGTAATAATCTGTTATTCACAACGCTCACAAGCTCTAATTTATCACCCTGTATTAGCCTATAGGTATTTTCAACCGTACTGCCAGTACTTCTTTCTGTTAATGTTATATATAGTTGGTCATCAACCAATGTGACTTTAATAATTTCTGCATCTAAACCTAAAACCATATTCGCTTTAAGTTGAGTCAGTAAAGAACCTGTATTTATATCAACCTGCCAAATTACTGATTCCACTGATGAATAAAAATAGGCTGTATCCCCATTAATTTTTATTAGTTGTGCCGAATGATTTTCTTTATTTTTTGAGTGAGTAAAAATGACCCGATCATATTGAACATCATAAAATGCACGTCCCACGTTTAAACCGTTATATTGATAATTATCGATGGCAACATACTGGCCGTTAAGCTTATTTTTAATTGATAAATCATGAAGATGCTGTTTAATTGTCTGGCTTTTGTTTACCCATTGACTACCATCTACATTAATAACCTTTGCAGTCTTATTAATAAAATCTATTTCACATACTTCATGTTGAGCATTGACCAGCAAAATCGAATTATCCGCCACCGATGTATCAACATGGATAGTAATGCCGCTAATTTTAATGTGATCATCCATGATTTGAATAACATGCTCTTTTCCATCACTTTCTATTAAACTCGTATCAATTATCCAGCTAGATTGTTTTCCATACATAGCCCCCTCAATTAACGTAAGAGATGCACCATAATTAACTGTAATTTGATATTCCCCACCATTACCAGTGACAGCGTGCGTAATATACCCTTGCCATGGAATAGGCATTTTAGGAACGGCTATTTGCCTATTTTGGCTATCTAGATTGACATGAATGGTAGTATTTTCATATTCATGCTCTAAAGTGGTGATAACATACTCTAGGCCACAATAAAAAAAATCAAAATAGAATTGATAGCGTTCTTCCATTCCTCTCAAAATAGAAAAACCATTATCCCCTCGAGAAGTTCCACCAAAAAGAGAGCTATATCTGTAACGAATGAACGATCTAGGTACAACTGGTAATATAACTACCCCAGTTTGATTTCCATTAAAGAATACTCTTGACTCAGTAACACCAACAGCTTCTCTAATATTAATTGCATGTGATTTATCGATCTCAGCACTTGGCCCTGATTGAAAATCATTCAACCAGCAATGCTCTATATACCACTTTTTTTTCACACCTCGATATATATATTGGCTACCAAGGTCAAAATAGCCATTTTTGAAATCTAATTTCTCGATGACAATATTGGGTGTTGGTATCAAAAATCCTTTTTTTACATCATAACTTATCGCTGCATTTTGATAGTCTCGTTGATAAATCGCGAATTCTTCCCCTACAGCAACAGCTTTTTGTGCGTGTCTTTCATTAATATTAACCAGTTCGGTGATACCAATACCTATTCCCATAAGTGGTACAGCTAATGGCCCTGCAACACCTGCCACCGTTTCCGCACCAAGTAGAGATGCTCCCGTACTTACAATACCTAACCCTAATGATGATGAATCAAAAGCTAGTTGAGTACCAAATACAGCTCGCTGAGTTTCATTTTGTGCATTCGCTAACTCATAAATATCGAAACCAACCATAGCTCCTTGGAAAATAACCCCTAACCCTTCATTCGCTGTACGTACTAGAGACGAAGAAAAGCGATTCATTACTGATTTCGCCACTCCATTCCCTTCACACCATAATGAATATGCAATTTTTCCAGTTTTCACGGCATCATTGATAGCACCATGGGCCATCATAGAATAGCTAATATAACTATGAATACGCAGTGCTGTTGCTAAATTAGATGTTGGCCTAGAAGAAACCACTGACTGTCGATTTCTATTCTCCGACCATTGAATGATTGCTTGTATTCCCATCGCTATATTGAGGCCATCCACATGTTCTGTACCCTCAATATCTCTTTCACATTGCAACTCCCCATCACTAAAAGAATAATGACTCTTTAACATAGCCATTTGCTTGTGAAAATATTCTTTAAACTCAATAAATGTTGTGTCTTTCGTTTCGGCCCAATATATCTTTTCCTCTATCCCTTGATGTATAAATTGAATACGATATCGGCCATCTTCCAAATTCTCAACATTTTCAAAAACAGGTAACCATTTTTCATCTAGTTGATGACTTTTGCACACTTCATTAATTGAGTATTCAAGACGTTCCCCCCATTTTTCTGACTCCAAAATAATTAAGGATGTTTGTATTTTCTTATCTTTTTCTATTAAAGACTGATGTTCTAGAATACTCTCCATTTTCTTATGTAGAGAAATAGATTCCATTAAATTATCTGAATAAACCAAATCGGAAACAGTTAAACCACTACCAATTTGTACTTCAGACATTTTTCCCGTATTAATAGAGACCAATTCAAAACTACTATTTAAAACCGCATACTGCTCTGCCATCTTGTTTTTAAATAAAAACTTATTTAAAGTTGAAAATAACTTATCAGAATCATTAAAGGCATAAATACCAAAGTTTGGATCATAAAAATAATAATTAATTTCATTACCATTTTTGACTTTACCTAACAACATCGAGTGTGTTTTGCTATTTAGCGCATAAATATTTCCTTGTTCAGCATTAATCAGAATTTCTTTTATTTCATTTAACTCAAATTGGCCAATTATAGTTGATGCGTGTGCCGCCTCTATATTTACATGAAGTTCTTTTAACGCAGCTTGTAACAAAGTTGAATTCGGCTCCGTTGGTGATGCCCCAGCTAAAAACATCTTATTAAGCAATTTATTTGCACCCTCACTGCCCTCTAAGGCTAATGCAACAGCCATTGTCCTAACTAAAGAGTAACAACGCCCCCCTGAATTATCATCCATTAAATATAAATAAAAATCTTGTGGTGCGAGGCGTTTTTCAATATAACCGCTATCTCTAAAGATTGAATTAAATTTATAAGTAAAATCTAAAACATCATAAATAAAACCTGAATTTTCTCTCGAGGTTATATACTGAGCTAATACTCCGCACTCAATGGCGGTAAACTCATTCTCAAAGTTAAATATTTCCGCCTTTACTGATAATATATTATTATTAAATTTATCAATAACATACATACATGGAAATAACAGTGGATCCGTAACAAATCGCTGAATATCTTGGCTTATTCTATGCTTTTTAAGCATCATACTGTCAAAAAGACTATTTTTTAAATGACCATCACGCTGAACTTGCGCAACTAAACTAGGATTATTCGTATCGTAGCCTACTTTTTTTAATACTTTAGGTAAGATTTGTTTTACTGGGCGATCTGTTAATAAAGCTTCTGTAATAGTGTCTGCAATGACCTGTGACCTGGCTTGCCCATGGCTTGTTGACTGACCTTTTGGTGTTTCCGAATAAGAAATACCAGTATCCATTTTTTGCATACCAACTGGTGTATGTTCAATAAATGCATCAGAAGGAATTAATGTATTAAGTCGCTGGGTAATTTCCTTTGCATGCTCAAGCCCCGATTCAGATAAGTAAATAACTGCTTGGTCCGTTTGTATACCAAATTTTCTAGGCCCCATAATTTTGGCTTGTTCTATACACTGAGGTGACGGCTCATGAAATAACTTCACCAAAGATTTTGCCAGCCGATTAATATATTTTTTATGTATATTTATAGTTAACCTAGCATTTATACTAGAGCGAAGTTTCATTCTTTTTTTTAAATTTTTAGGGAGAATACGCAGTGCTTGTGAACTTAATAAATCGGAATCAACAAGGTTAGATAATTCAATATCCTCTTTACCTTGAACTCTTATATCGACATCATGATTTCCTGTTGATAAATCTCTTATATAACCAATAAACTCCAACTCTTCTTGATTACTGAGTTTTTCAATACCAATAGGAACATCATTGTTATATAAAAAATAAGATTTTCTTTCTATTTCTTTCTTTAATTTATCATGTTTTTTCAATAAATCTGGAGACCATTTTCCTTCATGGCGATATTCATATTTAATCGCCTCAACTAGCATCATAATATTTTTATCAAGATTTATTTTATCCATTACATAAATGGCATGATTCAATAGAGAGCTATAGCTATCACCAGACATATTATTAAATCCCTTTATATTTAATTTTAAAACATAACAAGTAGTAATTTATTAGCAAGGAAAATGGAACTTATAAACGGCCAAAAACATAGTGTAACAATTATTTACATCATATTTTTCCGATTTTCCGATTTTACCTGAGTGCTAACGTATCATATTTTATTAAGCCAAACTAATTTTTGATTATTATAAAAAACGACTAAATACATTATGCTTTTAATCATTAAAGGATTTTTACAGCAAGGAGCTAATACCAATGAAGAAAACCATATCATTCACTCTACTAAGTTGTACTTTATTTCATACCACATCATTAGCCGAGGCCCCTGATATCACAAAAGCAAAAGTCATTAATATAGAAGCCCCTCTCAAAAATAACATCTCGTTTAATACCTTCGAAAGTCTCTCATCTAATGACGATGGTTTAATTTTTAATAATGATATTAACAGTAATACCAAGCTTAATAATAAGGCAGCAAAGCTTATTTTTGCAGAAGTAACAGGGACTGAAACAAGCAACTTACAAGGGATATTAGGAATAAAAGGGCAACGCGCCAACCTTGTTATCGCAAATCCTAATGGTATTTCATGGAAAGACGGTGCCGTTGATAATATTAATAGCCTCTCCTTAATTGCCGGTAAATTTGAAAAAAAATACATTAAAAACAAAGAGAAAGATAACCAGCTTGAACTCCAAAAATTGGAGGACTATAACCAACTGAAGTTTTCAACTCAACCTGCTAGCCAAATCAGTATTAGTCAGCAACAAGGAACTCCAATTCAACTATCAAAATTAAATATCGTTGCAGACCAAATAAAGCTGCAAAATACACTTAATATCCACTCTGCCATACAAAATTATATCAGCGCATCTGGTAATAGCACCCTTTCTCCTAGTGAAGGCATTGTCAAGTACAGCACAAAGTTCAAAACTGACATTCCTTATATTCAAGGAAATCATTTAGAGATGGATGAGCAAACTAAATTGACAGGTCGTAACATTGTACTTGAGAGTCACCAATATCACTGTAAAGATAATTTCCTTTGCCCACAGAATAAGATAGATATTCAAGGAGTTATAAACACGATGAGTTTCTCTGTGCGCGGAGATGCAGACATTATTTTTTCTGATACAGGTGTGATAAAAATAGGGAAAAACCAACAGGCTCTTATTGCTAAAACAACGCAATAATCTCAATTTAGCGTACAACAACAAATAACGGCCTCAAAAAGAGGCCGTTAAGTTAAGATGAATTGATACTAAGTTACATCCAGATAAACCAAGCAAACAATGAAATCACAAGGATACAAGCCACGTTTAATACCGCACCAACACGTACCATTTCAATTTGCCTAATATAACCGGAACCGAACACAATCGCATTTGGCGGTGTAGCAACCGGCAACATAAACGCACAGGATGCACCAATCCCAATAATCATAGTTAATACAATGACTGGCATACCTAATGCTTCAGCAACTGTTGCAAAGATTGGTACTAATAAAGCTGCACTCGCCGTATTACTGGTAAACTCAGTCAAAATGATAATAAAGGTAGTAACAGCTAGAATAATAACAAACCAGTGGCTTTCACCGAATGTCATTTGCATCCAGTCTGCCATGATCTTACTTGCCCCAGAAGAACTTAAAATTGCGCTGAGTGTTAAACCACCACCAAACAGCATCAATACGCCCCACTCGGTATTTTTCTGAATTTGAGACCAGCTAGCAACACCTGTTACACCAATTAAAATCGCAGCACTCATCGCAATGATTGTATCTAAATCTTTTACACCACCTAATGCATCACTAATAAACGTACTCGTGATCCAACAAACTACGGCTAAAAGGAAAATCGTCATTGCTGTAATACGCTTGCCATTCCACTCAACATGTTCTAACTCAATTTGAAAACGATGTTTCAGGTTTGGACGTAACATCATGTACATCAATACAAACATCATTGGTAGTAACACCACCATGATTGGAATACCATATTTCATCCATGATAAGAAATCTAAACCTAAAGCCGCAGCCGCAATCGCATTTGGAGGGCTACCTACAATCGTGCCTAAACCACCGATACTTGCACTATAAGCAACACCTAATAGTACAAACACGAAAGTATTACGTTCATGACGTACATCGAGATTAGACAGTATACCTAATACTAGTGGTAGCATCATTGCAGCTGTTGCTGTGTTACTAATCCACATAGAAAGTAACGCTGTTACACCAAACAGCAATAATACCGCGACTGATAAGCGCCCTCGAGCTGCCATTAGTAAGCGATTTGCAATTAGCCTATCAAGGCCTTGGATATGTAAAGCCGTCGCTAATGCAAAGCCACCGAAGAATAAGAAAATAATCGGATTTGCAAATGATTTCAATGCATCCCCTGTATTCATCAGCCCTAAGCCTACTGCCAAGATCGGAATACACAGTGCAGTAATGGTGACATGGATAGCTTCAGTTAACCAAAGCACACCGATGAAAACCATCATTGCAAGACCTGCATTTGCTTTATCATCAAATGGTAAATATTTTAGTAATAAAATTAAGAGTACGATATCAACAGCTAAGATTATCCATCCCCGTTTATTCGAGGGGGTTGGGCTCACTGATGGTGTTAAAGATTCTGAAGCGTCCATGTTTACTCCATAGCTTTGGAAGCAAGTTTATTTTTAGCGCATATTGTTAATAATTATTTATAAGCTGTGAAATATAGAGTTAATTTATTGAGATGAAAATGTGGATAAGCTAAAAGTGCGATCTACCCCGCGCAATTTTTTGTATTTTTAATATCTCTACCGAGAAATGTTCTATTTTGTAAGCAAATAACCGCATAAATTAACAGTTTCAATTGACAGAACAATTGCGCTAATACGCCAACGCACCAGTCAGCAGTTAATTCCACCCAAAGCAAAATAAATGATATCGATGAATAAAAAACAAACTTAAATTAAAATATCAACCAATGAAACTAGACAACTAATTAAGCTAGCCAGTTAAACTCCGGCTAGCTTAGCTTAACTAATTCATACCTGCTTTATCCCACTAAAACAGGCGCAGTAACCAACGAAGGCTGTATTATATCCTGATGTCTAGACATGCTTTCACGATGGTTTAATGATGATGTCATTGATGCAAGCTGTGCTAACTGATTGTCATGAGACAGCAGTATTTCTTCATCAGACTCATTCGGTGTATTAGTAACCATCAGCCCATCAGTCAATAAATAACTATCTACAATAGTTTTTACCCTAATATCTCCGTTAGAATTTAAAAATCGCAGTTTAAGGTGTTCATATCCTTGAGCATTAGTAGCAAATATCCGCCTAATAATAAGTATGCTATTTGTATTTATATCCGTTAGAATAAGGTCATCCCCTAGGCGATTCACAGCTAGAGAGTTCATATCGTCAACAGGTAAAACAAGTGTATCTGTCAAACGATCGCTCGCATTATTATCAATGATAATTGCTTGATAATGTAGCCACGCCGCTCTAGAAATAACATAGCTATCTTCTTTGTCTCCCGCACTTAATATAATATTTTTTACATTATTGATAACTGGTGGGTTGATTATATCCCTTGAATTTCCACCGTTAATTAATAAAGATGATGAGAATTCCTCTTTATTACTATCTGAATTATTCTCTCCCTTACTGTAATATAAAATCTCATCATTAGTTGTATACATTAACAATCCATTTTTTAATTTTTTAACTGTATCAAATTTAATATTTGGGTATATCTCATACATTGAAGGTAGTGATAAAGTATTTTTTAAATTATTTTTATCAAAAGCTTTAACTAAAGCAGCTTCATTTACAATTGGTTGCCAATAAAGTTTTTTATTTTCCATATCAAAAATAATTGCTGCTGAACGGTACTCGTCTATTCCTAAATATTGCAATGTATTCTTTGATGATAATTGATATGCAATAACAATACTTTTATTTTCATACCAAGCAGGAATAATAGCTTGATTATCACTCATTTTTAATCCAAGTAAAGCATATACTCCTTGATTTGACTCTAATTGACCAAAATCTTCCCACCATCTTGTTGAATGTGAATCAAACCACTTTTGATTTAGTGCCACAGGTTGAATATTACCTTGAGCGTTAATTTGACTCACAATGCCATTATTACTAATAATTAAAATTTTACTTTGACTGAATATAACACTCTCAATATTTTCGGTTTCTATCCTTTTGATTTCTTGCTTTTCTATTTGAAAGAAATTTGGGTTTTCTCCAACTTGTCGATATATTGATTTTTCCTTATGACTATAAAAAAAGAATACTTCTTTCCCATCATTGTTTAATAAAAACCCAACAAACATTAAATCTTTAGGCTCAAATAATTCTTTGTTATCGAGAGCAAGATTATATGAAGTAACATTTGGCCTTATGATAACACCGTCTCTTTCTCTTAACCAATAATGATATATATTATTATTTTTATCAATTCCTGATATTTGGATGACATCAGCCAGCTTCACACTTTTACTATATATTGTTTTTTTATCTTTTACTTTATCAATTAACAATAAATACTTACCAAAAATCATATCTGAAATATCCTTAGGTATGACCGATTTTTCTTCAAATAACTGATAATGAGTCAGCTCATCAATAGAAACACTAACTAATATAATTTCATTTCCATTTATCATATAATTTGCGACTTCATGAACTCCTTCACTAGGATAACGACATGAGAAATAAATATTTTCATTACTAACCCATAACTTAGTTAATTCAAAATTCCGCTGAGCATTATTATTAATAATATACGTATATTGAACTTTATTATCCTGATCAACTAACCACAATATATTATTATCTTTTGAGTAAAAACATGCCCCCGTCCCTAATGGAGAAAATAGATCAGCATTTTTAGTATATTGTTCCGATGAGTCAGTGAAAATATATCTCCCTGTAGAAACCTGATAAAATGCTCGGCCTACATTAACATTCCCAAACTGATAATTTTCAATTAATACGTACTGCCCCATAATTTTATGTTGTTCATTTAATTTATTTAAATGATTAGATAACTCTTCATTATGTCCGACCCACTTATTTCCATCTTCGCCAATTAAATTTACATCTAAGTTTAAAAAATCCACTTTATAAACTTCATTATTATTATTAATGTATAAAAAATCTTTTTTTGATACTGATTGGTCTATTTTTATTTTTACTCCACCTACATCTATACGGTCAGAACTAACAATAATGTCATTTTTACCTAATAACCCTCCACTAATTATCCAGTGAGAAGTCGATAACTTATTTGAGTCATCAATCAATTCTATTTCTGCACCTATTTGTGGACTAATTTTATATACTCCACCATCACCCTTTATCGAATATTTAATTTTCCCATGCCACTCACTGGGTATTTTTGGAATAACTAAATGTCTATATTGATTATTTAATTTTATTTCTATTTCTGTATCTACATATTCATGGAATATCTGAGTGATAGTATTTTCACTTGGAAATATATAAAAGTCATAATCAAATTTATCTGTGTTTTCTAAACGACGAATAACATCAAACCCACTATCATGACGTGTTGTTGCTCCTGGCCATAAATTGTAATCATATTTAATATACGATTTTGGCGTGATAGGTAAGGCAATTATTTGTGCATCTAAATAGCCATACTGTCGGCTACTCATGTTATATCCGATACCTTTACGAATATTAATTGCCTGTTGACGGTCATGTACCATTGTAGGGAAATTACCCGCCCAAAAAATATAATTTTTCCGTCCGCCTCCTGCAGAATGTGCGCTAGTCCTATAGATATACTGGCTATCAAATTCAATTTGGTTATTTCTAAGATCTATTGTTTTAAAAACTGCACCAGCGCGCGGAAGAACAATACTTTTATCAGGTAAGTAATCATATCCGTTATTTTTATATGCTTGGTCTAACTGATAGAAATATCTACCTACCGATTTAGCATCTTCTCCTATCACTGCATAATTACGCGCCAAACCAGTGAAACCAATACTTAACCCTGCAAAAATAACCCCAGCTCCCCCCATAAATACTGAAGCTTCCGTTACTCCTAAAGCACCGGTTCCTAAACTGAGTCCTCCTGTGACAAAACTCGCAGAGTCAAAAGCAAGTTGTGTACTAAATATAATCTTATGAGGTTCATCTTTTGCATAGGTCAATTCATATATATCAAAGCCGACTAAGGTACCATTAAATAAAACAGTAACACCTTCATTTACTGTTTGAGCTAATGAAGTAGAAAACAGACTAATATTTTTAGCTTCATAGCTAATATTTTCATTTAACCCACTACGAATTATACCTACAATTTTAGCTAAATCATTCAGAGCTCCATGAAATATCATTCCATAATTAATATAACTATGTATTTTCAATGCTAATGCTAAGTTAAAATTATCATTATTCATTCCGTTTCTATTATGGTTTTTATCTGAATACCATAGCATCAAAGACTGAATAGCTATTCCTGCATTTAATCCATCGAACGATGGCTCATTGATATTATATTCACTGTTATTATCTATATTCTTTTGGGGAATTAATTTTTCCCCATCAAAAAAATAACTTTCTCCAAATAATGCTACTTGCTTTTCATAATAATGATTAAACTCTTTAATTGTCGGGTCATCCATTTCAATCCAATGGCTTTTTTCAGGATCATCATAATCTATAAATTGAAGTTGATATTTACCTTTTTCATTCTCTTTCAGTGTGGAAAATATAGGCACCCATTTTCTATTAAATTGGTACTTCATTGATAAATTAGTCAAAGAAGTTTCTAAACGGTATCCCCATTGTTGGGCTTCTAACATAGCCAATGTTCCTTTCAATTGAATGTCTCTTTGAATCGCAAGTTGTTTATTAACGATACTACTAGTTTTGCTTTCACGTTTAGTAATTAAACTCAATGAAATAGGCTCACTTAAATGAGTTACACTTAACCCATTACCCACCGGAACACTCGACATATCATCTGTAATAATTGAAATCACTTCAAAAACCGGATCTTTATTGCTCCCAAAGGCTGAGTAAAAATCAGCCATTTTGTTATCTACCATAAATTTTTTAAATGCTGAAAATAGTTCTTTACTATTATTAAACGAAAACAAACCGAAGTTAGGGTCATAAAAATAGTAGTGTGATTTTTTATCATTTATAGTTTTACCAATAAGCATCGAGTGATTTTGGCTATTAATAGCAAACATCATTGTTTTTTGCTTCGCCTCTAATAAATTCTGTGTCTCTTTGATATTAATTCTACCATGAGAAAATGATGCCTCTATTGCTTCCACATTCGAATGTAATCGCTCCAATGCCGTTTTTATTAATATTGAATCATTATCTTTAGGATTCGCTGATGCTATATAAAGTTTATTAAATAAAGTATCCGCGCCTTTTTGATCATCTTTTGCTAATGCAACTGACATAGCTCTAACCAAAGGGTAACAACGCCCTCGAGAATCATCCCCTATCAAGGTTAAATAAAAATCTTGTGGCATTAATCGATTAATTTGACTGTTTAATGAATAAAATAATTCACTAACTTTTCCTGTTTCATTCAAAATATATTTTATATATTCGGCATGACCTACATTATTAATTCTTTGATATAAAGCCCCTCGTTCTATAGGACTAAGGTCTTGAGTCAAATATAATTTTTTCAGTTCTATTGACGTCATATTCTTCTTTAATCCTGATATATTAACTTCTGAAAAACCGTCCATTCCCTCACTAAAACTATTTCTAAATGAAGGTTTATTAGAATTTTTATGAACAAAAACTAAATTTTCATATCGCTCATTGATTGTCTGTTTATATTCATTAATACCACCATATATTGATTGTTCTTCATTTTTAACAACAGCGTTCATGCCTTTACTTTTTTTTATTTCCCACCATAATTTACTTCTTTCTATTTGGTTCCCTTCAAATAGTATTCTATTATAATGATTATGATAAAGACTAATTTGAATATCACTTTGTGCTAATTTTCGTGTTAAAGATTTTATTTTAACTTTATCATCTATTGTTTTATTTATCTTCCCATTTAGTTCCTGAAGTTGTTTCTGCCATACCTCTTGGAAACTTTTTAACATTTTTACATGATTATTTATTTTTATACTTATAGATGTAATAAACTCAAGCCATGCTTTAGCGCTATCTAGTTTTCGTTCCGTTTCAAATATATTATTACCTTTCTCATCCATATATAAGCAATTGAATTTCTTTGCTATGGACAATATTTTAACATGTATATTTTCCCGAGTATTTTCAAATTTATTTTTATTTATACTATCCATTTTATTATTAGGAATATATTTTAATATTCTATTTTTTCCTTCTATTGCAAATGATTTCCTTTCACCTTTGTAATATTTAACCTCTTGTTTTTGTAAGACTAATTGCCAATCATTATTTACAAACTGCATATATGCTGTCGCATTACCATTTGTACCATCTTTTATTTTATAATCTTGATAATCAGCAGACATAACAACATCATCATATAAAATTGAACTATTCATTCTGCAATCATTATAGACTCGATAATGATCTTTATCATGATTGGTAACTATAATAGAATTTTTATTTAAAGTACCTGTAAATAAGAGAAACGTATCTGATGGTTTTTTAGGAATATCTACATAGGAGGGATATAAATGAGTTGCATCATAATTATTATTATTGAGTAAATAACTTTTAATTACAAACGGATCAGGCTGCTCGCTATCATAATAACTAATATCATATCGTGAGTTATCATATTTAGTTAATGTTATATCTCCTTTTTCTGCCGTTGAGCCAATTTTAATTAACTCGCTTGCATCTAGCGTATATTTATTGATGATTTCATTTATTTTTTCAATTACTTCTGTATATTTTTTTATTGTCATTGCATTCATTCCTTTGAATAAAAATTAATTATTTAAAATGAATAATGACTGTAAATTAATATCTCCTTTAGTACCATAATCAAAAAACAAATTCAGATTGAATTTTATAAAAAAATTCAATCTGAATTTGTTAAATTAATACAATTATTAACCAAAAAAAAGGGAAGCCTAAGCTTCCCTATTCATTAACTTGCTAAGCAATAAATAATTATGCTTGGCCTTTAACTTCTTTTAAGCCATTGAATGGTGCATTTTTACCTAATGCTTCTTCAATGCGAATCAGTTGGTTATATTTAGCAACACGGTCAGAACGGCTCATAGAACCTGTTTTGATTTGGCCTGCCGCTGTACCAACCGCTAAATCTGCAATAGTAGCATCTTCAGTTTCACCTGAACGGTGAGAGATAACAGCTGTATAGCCTGCATCTTTCGCCATTTTAATTGCAGCCAAAGTTTCAGTTAAAGAACCAATTTGGTTGAATTTGATCAGGATAGAGTTAGCGATGCCTTTATCGATACCTTCTTTTAGGATCTTAGTATTAGTTACAAACAGGTCATCACCAACCAGTTGGATTTTGTCACCAAGAACTTTAGTTTGGTATGCGAAACCATCCCAGTCAGACTCGTTCAGACCATCTTCGATAGATACGATTGGGTACTGTTTAGTCAGTTCTTCTAAATAATGTGTGAACTCTTGTGAAGTGAAGGTTTTGCCTTCGCCTTTCAGCTCATAATTACCGGTTTCTGCGTTATAGAACTCAGATGCTGCACAGTCCATCGCCAGTGTTACGTCTTTACCTAACACATAACCAGCTTGCTCAACCGCTTCTTTAATTGCTGCTAACGCTGCTGCGTTTGATTCTAAGTTAGGCGCATAACCACCTTCATCACCTACAGCTGTATTCATACCTTTAGATTTCAGTACTTTTGCTAAGTGATGGAAGATCTCAGAGCCCATACGGACAGCTTCTTTCAGCGTTGGTGCGCCAACAGGCTGGATCATGAATTCTTGGATATCAACGTTGTTATCAGCATGCTCACCACCATTGATGATGTTCATCATCGGCAGAGGCATAGAGTATTGACCGTGAGTACCATTCAAGTCAGAAATGTGCTCATACAGAGGCATACCTTTCGCCGCTGCTGCTGCTTTAGCATTTGCTAAAGATACAGCGAGAATTGCGTTTGCACCAAATTTAGATTTGTTCTCAGTGCCATCGAGATCAATCATGATTTTATCGATGTTAGCTTGGTCTTTAGCATCTTTACCGATCAGCGCTTCTGCGATTGGACCATTAACAGCAGCAACTGCTTTCAGAACACCTTTACCCAGAAAACGTGCTTTATCACCGTCACGCAGTTCCAGAGCTTCACGAGAACCTGTTGACGCACCTGATGGTGCCGCAGCTAAACCAACAAAGCCACCTTCTAAATGAACTTCAGCTTCTACAGTTGGGTTACCACGAGAGTCAATGATTTCACGACCGATCACTTTAACAATTTTGGACATTAGGTTTTCCTCAGTACAAGTTAAATTTTGGGAAGTTGGTGCACCTGCGCCGACTTCCCCATATCTTATTTCAACTCACCTTTCTGGTACTTACCAGCGGCTTTAACAAAACCTGCAAACAACGGATGACCATCTCTTGGTGTAGAGGTGAACTCTGGGTGGAACTGACAAGCCACAAACCATGGATGATTAGGGTTTTCAATAATTTCCACCAGCTTATTATCCACTGAACGACCTGCAATTTTTAGGCCCGCATCTTCAATACGTTTCAGTAGTAAATTATTCACCTCATAACGGTGGCGGTGACGTTCAATGATAGTTTCTGAACCATACATTTCACGTACAAGGCTACCATTCACTAAATGACATGGTTGGCCACCAACACGCATTGTTCCACCAAGATCGCTCTCTTCTGAACGTACTTCAAGGTTACCCTCTTCGTCGCGCCATTCAGTAATCAGCGCAACAACAGGGAATTTACAATCCGCTTTAAATTCTGTTGAGTTTGCATCTGCCATATTGGCAACATTACGTGCAAATTCAATCAATGCGACTTGCATACCCAAACAAATTCCTAAGTAAGGGATCTTGTTTTCACGTGCATATTGAGCGGTCAGAATTTTCCCTTCAACACCACGCTCGCCAAAGCCGCCTGGTACTAAAATAGCATCTAAACCTTTTAGTAACTCAACACCTCGAGTTTCAATATCTTGTGAATCAATTAATTTGATGTTCACAGTTAAACGGTTTTTCAAGCCACCGTGTTTTAATGCTTCAATTACAGATTTATACGCATCTGGTAACTCAACATATTTACCCACCATCCCAATAGTGACTTCACCAGCGGGATTGGCTTCTTCGTAAATAACTTGTTCCCACTCAGCTAAATTAGCTTCTGGCGCATCAATGCGGAAACGGTTACAGATGTATTCATCCAAACCTTGTGATTTCAATAAGGCTGGGATTTTATAAATTGAATCAACGTCTTTGAGAGAAATAACCGCTTTCTCTGGCACATTACAGAACAATGCGATTTTTGCACGTTCATTTGCTGGGATCACTCTGTCTGAACGACAAATCAGCACATCTGGTTGAATACCAATTGACAGTAATTCTTTCACAGAATGTTGAGTTGGCTTAGTTTTTACTTCACCAGCCGCTGCAAGGTATGGCACTAATGTTAAGTGCAAATATAATGTGCGTTCACGGCCAACTTCAGCTGCCATTTGACGAATCGCTTCAAGGAATGGCAATGATTCGATATCACCAACTGTACCACCAACTTCAACCAAAACAACGTCATGGCCTTCACCACCACGGATGATGCGGTCTTTAATTTCATTAGTGATATGAGGGATAACTTGAATTGTAGCGCCTAAATAGTCGCCACGGCGCTCTTTGCGCAGAACTTCAGAGTAAACACGCCCAGTCGTAAAGTTATTACGACGTGTCATTTTAGTACGGATGAAACGCTCATAGTGACCTAAATCTAAGTCAGTTTCAGCGCCGTCTTCTGTAACGAAAACTTCCCCGTGTTGGGTTGGGCTCATAGTGCCTGGATCTACGTTAATGTAGGGATCCAGTTTCATAATAGTCACATTGAGTCCACGGGCTTCGAGTATAGCCGCCAAAGAGGCTGCGGCAATGCCTTTACCCAGTGAGGATACGACCCCGCCGGTCACAAAAATATAATTAGTTTTCATGCTGAACCTGAAAGTTTAGGTTTAAAAGATGATGGATATAACAGGACGGGAAAACAGTATACCCGAACCTTAATTTCGCTACAAATGTTCTAAGCATAATAAGGCTAAATTTCATCAATACTCTAATATTATCAGCAAGTTAAAAGCGAAAAATATTTATCGCTTCAAAATTAGTCATCTTTATCTATTTTTATAGATTAACACAGTTCAAACACAAAAGCTAAATCCTTTCAGCTCATTGTATGGTGTAAAAAATGCGATTCTGCACTAACTTTGATTTTGAATAACTATTTACTCTAACTCTCCACATTTAACCTTCGAAAACTTCAACCTACATATTGTTTTTGAAGCTTTGTTTGGAGCCATTGCATGAGGTGATTTTAGAACAAACCAACCATATCGAATTTTTCTGTAGATGCTTCGTTCTATATATAATTAATGCTCTAGATAGTTCGTGCTACAGCTAGGCGGCAAGAGAGGATATCTCAGGGAGCATACACAAGTATGTGACCTGAGTAGCCGAACGTAGCCAACAACGCTGTAGTGCGAAATATGACGAGCAAAGCTAGACGGCAAGAGAAGATATCTCAGGGAGCATACACCAGTTATGTGACCTGAGTAGCCGAACGCAGCCAACAACGCTGTAGTGCGAAATATGACGAACCATTTTATTCTTGACTCTTAACCTGCTGCCAAAGCCCTTCCATCTCATCAAGTGTAGCACTTTCTGTCGTTTTGCCACTTTCCGCTAGGCTTTTTTCGATTTGACGAAAACGGCCTTCAAATTTGTTGCAAGCTTTTTGCAACGCTATTTCAGGTTTATGACCTAAATGGCGAGATAAATTCACTACGGCAAACAATAAATCGCCGATTTCTTCTTCTAGGTGAGTTTGGTCAACAACCACCTGTGTGGCTTCTTCCATCACCTCTTCAAGTTCTTCATGAACCTTACCCACAACAGGGCCTAACGTATCCCAGTCAAAACCGACCGAAGCACAACGCTTTTGAATTTTATAGGCTTTCATTAGTGCTGGGAGCGAATTCGGGATATCATCTAGCACAGAAAACTGCGATTTTTCAGCTCGCTCTTTTGCTTTTCGTTTTTCCCATCCCTCAATCACTTCCGAGCTGCTCAATGTGTTATTTGTATCAAAAATATGTGGGTGACGATGTTCAAGCTTATCGCTCACTGCTTGGCAAATATCATTAAAATCAAACAATGATTTTTCATTCGCCATTTGCGCATAGAAAACCACTTGGAACAATAAGTCGCCCAGCTCACCTTTTAAGTCGTTAAAATCTTCACGTTCTATCGCATCAAGCACTTCATAGGTTTCCTCAAGTGTATAAGGTGCAATAGTTTTAAATGTCTGTACTTTATCCCATGGGCAACCTGTTTGTGGGTCACGCAGCTGTGCCATAATGGATAATAAGCGTTCGATTTCGGGTTTTTCCTGACTCATTGTATTAACCTTTGATTTTCTTTTGTTTCTAATTGTCATCTTTATCTCAAACTTATCAGAAATGACACCTGTTCAACAAATTTTTCCCAACAAAAGAAAAAACAAAGAAAAGATTATTGAACATTTGCAAAAAATTATTTTCAAAATAGTTTGAATTGCAGCTAGGCGGCAAGTAAACGAGCCCCTAGGAGCATACATCAGTATGTGACTAAGGTGAGAGCACGCAGCCAACAACGCTGCGGCTCAAAATATGAAGAAAATGTAGGAGCATACATCAGTATGTGACTAAGATGAGCGCGCGCAGCCAACAACGCTACAACTCAAAATATGAAGAAAACCACTGACAATATGACAGTACTGATTTTCAAAATAGTTTGAGATGTAGGTAGGCGGCAAGCGAAGATATCTCGGGGAGCATACATAAGTATGTGACCCGAGTAGCTAAGTGTAGCCAACACCCCTACAACTCAAAATATGAAGAAAATGTAGGAGCATACATCAGTATGTGACTAAGGTGAGAGCACGCAGCCAACAACGCTGCGGCTCAAAATATGAAGAAAATGTAGGAGCATACATCGGTATGTGACTAAGATGAGAGCGCGCAGCCAACAACGCTGCGGTTCAAAATATGAAGAAAACCACTGACAATATAACAGTACTGATTTTCAAAATAGTTTGAGATGTAGGTAGGCGGCAAGCGAAGATATCTCGGGGAGCATACATAAGTATGTGACCCGAGTAGCTAAGTGTAGCCAACACCCCTACAACTCAAAATATGAAGAAAATCACTGGGAATGGCGTTTTGCCTCAATAACATCCGGCAACTGATTTAATTTTGCTAACACCCGGCTCAGCACCTCAATATTATACAGCTCAATTGTCATATCTATCGTTGCTAATTGCTGCTTCACATCGCTGCGGCTACTGACGCCAAGCACATTAACCTTCTCATTAGCTAATATTGTCGTGATATCACGTAGTAGACCACTACGGTCATTGGCGACAACTCTAACCACGAGAGAATAACCACTGGAATAGTTTTCTCCCCAAACTGCATCTATCACACGTTCTGGCGCATGACTTTGCAGCTCAGCTAATTGTTCGCAATCCGCACTGTGAATAGAAATACCTCGTCCTTTCGTGATAAAACCGACAATTTCATCCCCTGGAATTGGCTGGCAACAACGTGCAATATGGTGCATTAGGTTACCAACCCCTTCAACCACCACTCGACCACTACCATGGGATGGTGCTCTTGGGAGTGAAGACTTACTTTCTAATGTCTTCATTGCCGCGCGGTCTTCTTCTTCTGCGGTGGCTTTGTTAAATTTGCTTTGCAGGAAATTCACTAATTGGTTGATACGAATATCACCACCACCAATTCCTGCTAAAACTTCATCCAATGAGTGAACATTATAGCGCGCGATTAGCAGTTTTTCGGCCTCTCGGAGGCTGATATCAAGCTGCGATAATTCGCTATCTAGAATTTGGCGCCCTGCGAGGATGTTTTTGTCTCTATCTTGTTTACGGAACCAATTTTGGATTTTGGCTCGCCCACGGCTGGTTGTTACATACCCTAAGTTAGGATTTAACCAGTCACGGCTTGGGTTTGGGTGCTTTTGAGTGATAATTTCAATTTGGTCACCCATTTGTAATTGATAGCTAAATGGAACAATACGCCCACCTATTTTTGCACCAATACAACGATGGCCGACATCACTGTGAATGTGATAAGCGAAATCAAGCGGCGTCGAGCCTGCTGGCAAATCTACCACATCCCCTTTTGGGGTAAAAACATACACTCTGTCATCAAACACTTGGCTACGAACTTCATCTAGCATTTCGCCAGAATCTGCCATTTCTTCTTGCCATGCAATCAGCTTACGTAACCACGCAATACGGTTTTCGTAGCTACTTCCTTTGCCAATACCAGTCGCGCCTTCTTTGTATTTCCAATGCGCCGCAACCCCCAGCTCTGCATCTTCATGCATTTGACGGGTACGAATTTGAATTTCAAGTGTTTTGCCGTTTGGCCCTAATACTACTGTATGAATCGATTGATAACCATTAGGCTTTGGATTCGCCACATAGTCATCAAACTCATCAGGAAGGTGGCGAAAATGGGTATGAACAATTCCTAATGCAGCATAACAATCCTGCAAGCGTTCAACGACAATACGCACCGCTCGCACATCAAACAGTTCATCAAATGCCAATGATTTTTTCTGCATTTTACGCCAAATACTGTAAATATGCTTAGGTCGGCCATAGATATCTGCTTGAATATTCTCTTTTAACATGTACTTACGTAAGGTTGTTACGAAAGTATCTATGTACTCTTCACGGTCAATACGACGTTCATGGAGGAGCTTTGCAATTTTCTTATATTCATCGGGATGCAAATAACGAAAACAAAAGTCTTCTAACTCCCATTTTAACTGCCCAATTCCTAGGCGATTTGCTAAAGGAGCATAAATATTTGAACACTCTTTTGCAGCTAAGACGCGCTCATCTTCCGTTGCATCTTTGACTTCACGTAAATGAGCAATTCGTTCCGCTAACTTAATAACAACGCAGCGGAAATCCTCTACCATTGACAGTAGCATACGACGAATATTATCGACTTGTGTCGAGCTGGTTTCGCTTGATTGTGTTGCTTTGAGTTGGCGGATCGCATCCATTTCCAGCACGCCTTTAACAAGTTCGTGAATGGATTTGCCAAATTCCTCAATAACTTCTTGTTCTTCTAACTTCCCTTCTTCCACTAAGGGGAAAAGCAAAGCCGCTTGTAAGCTGCCGATATCCATACTTAATGTCGATAGGATCTCGGTCATTTCAATACCGCGCCACAGCAACAGAGGGGCGATTTCTTGTCCGGCTAATTTATCGTGACAATATTGCCAGGTATGGATGAGCTTTTCTTCTGATTGTTTATTGCTCAATCCCAGGCCGTTAACCCACTTTTCTGGGGCAAACTCACCTGCTGGGGTAAGATGCGCACTTCTTACTGCAACCATATGTTCTCCCTACCTATTAAACCTCTGGGCGACGGATAAATAACGCCATTGACTCTAAATGGCTAGTTTGCGGAAACATATCTAGCATCCGCAACTGTAATAATTGATAGCCCCCATCGAGTAAAGCTTTGCTATCTCTTGCCAATGTTGTGGGGTTACATGAAACATAGACAATTTTTTCTGGCATCAGTTTAATTAAATGTTCCATAACACCAGCAGCTCCAGCCCTAGCTGGGTCTAATAACACTTTATTAAAGCCATGAACTGCCCAAGGTTGTGTGTGTATCTGGGCTTCTAAGTTTTCATTATAGAATGTCGCATTACAAATAGTATTGAGCTGTGCATTGTTTCGTGCCTGTTCGACTAAATTTTCCACACCCTCAACACCCACAACAGATGTCACTAACCGTGCAATTGGCAATGTAAAGTTACCCATTCCACAAAAAAGATCTAATACCCTATCTTCACTGTTTAGATCTAACCATGCTAAAGCTTGTTCTACCATCTGCTGGTTAACTTGCCCATTCACTTGAATAAAATTTAACGGATTAAATTTTAGTATTTCCCCTGCAACTTGATATTCAGGTTGTGGCGAATTTGGTGACAGAGCCTGTAAGTTTTCATCATTACCCGCTAACCAGATAGACACTCCGTGCTGATTTTCAAAATCGCTTAACTTTTGGGTATCTGATAACGAAAAAGGGGTTAAGTAACGAATCAATACAATTTTACA
The DNA here is from genome assembly GCF_029193595.2 of Providencia hangzhouensis. Taxonomy (NCBI): domain Bacteria; kingdom Pseudomonadati; phylum Pseudomonadota; class Gammaproteobacteria; order Enterobacterales; family Morganellaceae; genus Providencia; species Providencia hangzhouensis. The sequence continues at coordinate 1,172,437 of NZ_CP135052.1, read as the reverse complement.
ATTGTCTGCACGAATAAGTTCTACATGGCCCAGTTTCGATTTATTACTGAGCTGGTTAATACATTCAGAAAGTGGTTTTAGTAAGATATCCAAATCAGGGGACAAGATAGGACAATTTTTTATATCAACCAATGTGTTAGATTGAGATTGACGAAACCCCATAACGACATTTTTACTTTTAGGCTGATACTGTAGACCTAATCGAGCTCGACGGCGGTAACCATATGGCTCACCACTAATCACCGTGGGAACGGATATATCTAGCGATGTTTCGCGCTGCATCAAGTAAGCTAAAGCATGAGCTTTGCTTTCTCTTTGCAGTGCAATGTCAACATGTTGCTGTTGGCACCCCCCACATTGATTAAAATAACGGCACCGAGGCTTTACTCTTTGTGGGCTCGTGCTCAAGCGTTTAGTCACCTTCCCTTTAGCAAAATGCCGCTTCTCTTCCGTCAATTCAATTTGTGCTTCTTCTCCAGGCAATAAACCTGTTACAAAAATGGTTTTTCCTTCGATACGGGCAACACCTTGCCCTGCAGCATCGAGGCTATCAGCTACAACCGTGATTTGACGGCGTGAAGTGGTACGGCGATTAGGAGAGTAAAATTGAGCCATAAAGTAGTCACTACAGAGTATTAAGTTATAAAAATCATGATTGCCGAGTTTTCAATTTTAATGCGTTGTTTTTTTCGCTAATTAATCCAGAAAAACGGTCAGTCCCATTATACCTGTTTTTCCTATCATTTGATTGACTACTTTTCCATTTTTATTATGCCATTCAATTATTATATTAGTTACTAACCATAAATTTACGATATTCTTCATAGGCATAGTGGTCTGTCATACCGCTAATATAGTCTTGAATCAAACGAGCTCGATAATAAAACTCCAGAATAGATTTATCTGCTTCATTCGTTGCAGAAATTTTCTCAAGTGCTTCCGTGTAAGATAAGCGATGCTTATTAGATAATTTATGGAACAATCTCGTTTCAATGAAAAAGTGCTTGTGGTAATTTTTTTCAACGAGCTCAGCAAAATCCCTTCTATTCATCATCAGTAATGGGCTATAAAAATCTAATAACCCACTGATAATTCGGTAGCCTTGCAACTCTAACTCTTCAACTTCATGGTGGTTAAATACATGTTTAAAAGCCACTGTTTTCAATACTTTCAGTAATCTATGTTCTGGGCTTTTATCTTCTAACAAAGCGCTGTTAAAAGTGCCATTATAAATTTCAGGCAGATTTTTAATAAACTGCAGTGCACTGTAATGAGACAACTTCCCTGTAATATTAACGCGCAAATACATAAAGAACTGATCTTGCTGAATACGCCTTGTGTGGTTGTCACTGATATTATTGAAAGCTCGCATGACAGTTTGATCGAACAAATCATTTTGTTCAATATCACCCCACTCTGCTTTTAAGTACTCAATCAACTGCTCAACAGTAAAAATGCCTTTTTCCGCGGCATCATCTAAATCAGCAATACAATATGAAATATCATCAGCCGCTTCCATAATATAGGACAGAGGGAAACGGCAGTATTTCTCCATATCGAGTTTTTTGGTTAACTCACTGACAAAGTCCACCTCTGACCAATAATAGCCTGGTTTTTTCATCAAATAATCAAACTCAGGGGGAATTGGCTCCAAATCATAAGCTCCACGCGTATATTTTAAGATAGAACCAATTTGTGCATAAGTTAAGTTTAGTTTGAGTAAACGATGCGCCATGCGCAGCCCTTGCGCATTACCTTCAAATGAGCATAAATCCTGCTTTAATTGACGGCGGAATAAGTCTTGCTTTTCATTTCCAGTTAATTGTAATGCCGGTATTTGGCATGGGTCAGGGGAATTGGGTGTATATAAGTAACTTGGCGACAGTAACTTGGTAAACCACCGTTGAATTGCGGCCTCACCAAAGTGCCCAAATGGTGGATTACCGATATCATGCATTAAACAAGCCATTTCGACTAAGCTTTCAAACGCATCACAACGTTCATCTAACCCATAGGGCTCCAGTAATTTTTTCTTTTTTAATTCACCTAAAACCGTTTTACTGATGTAACGGCCAACCTGCTGAACCTCTAGTGAGTGAGTTAATCGGCTACGTACTGCTGCGTTTTGCTCTAAGGGGAAAACTTGTGTTTTTTGTTGTAAGCGGCGAATGGCTGCTGAATTGATAATCCGCCCACGATCACTTTCAAATAAGCGATTAACCGCATCTTCATCTTTAGGTGAAATTTTTTGGTTTTTCGCACTGCTCATGTAGTTACGCTGAAAGTTTAGCTTCTTAACAAAATTAATCTCACCCACTCTGCCACCTTCCCTATTTCGATTGATGTTTCATTATATAGCCTAAATACAGGAAAAAACCTTCACGACTCACCTTTCAATGTTACACTTCGTGCATCTTTGTAATTTCGTTGTCAAAATTCGAGTTGTTGCAATTAAAATTGCGAGCCCACTCGAAGAATGCAGCAATAACACAATAAAACATTATCGTCCCTAGTCAAAATATTGACACTATATTGACATTAATAGTGCAAATTGTGCAGGGAAAAGGAGACAAAATGAAAGTTGGAATAATTGGTGCCATGGAACAGGAAGTGGCGATTTTGCGCTCACAAATTGAAAACTGCCAAACTATTAACCGTGCTGGTTGTGAGATTTATACAGGCCAAATTAATGGCGTTGACGTTGCATTATTGAAATCAGGTATTGGTAAAGTCGCAGCCGCAATCGGTACAACACTATTATTAGAGCATTGCCAACCAGATGTCGTGATTAACACAGGTTCCGCAGGTGGTTTAGACCCTCGTTTAAACGTCGGCGATATCGTGGTTTCTACAGAAGTTCGTTATCATGATGCTGATGTGACCGCATTCGGTTATGAACCCGGCCAAATGGCACAGTGTCCGCCAGCTTTCGTTGCTGATACTAAGTTAATTGAAGTTGCTGAGCAGTGCATTAAGTTATTGGATATGAACGCTGTTCGTGGATTAGTCTGTAGCGGTGATGCTTTTATTAATGGTGCTGAGCCACTGGCGCGCATCAAAGCGATGTTCCCACAAGTTGCGGCAGTAGAAATGGAAGCCACCGCGATTGGTCAAGTATGTCACCAATTTGGCATTCCATTTGTCGTCGTTCGTGCCATTTCAGATGTTGCAGATAAAGAATCCCACACGAGCTTTGATGAGTTTTTACCTGTTGCTGCCCGTCAATCTTCCCTGATGATCACTGCAATTTTAGCTAAGCTCGCTTAATCATTTGCACAAAAGGTATAACTATTTGTTAGTTATACCTTTTAATTAATTCTACGATGAATTTTGTTATGAAACGAATAACGCATTATTTTTCCCTTACTATCACCTTATTATGTGCTTTACTGGTGGCCTTTTCTGCACTAGGGGCAGCAAAGCAGCGCGTTATTAGTTTATCACCGGCCAATACTGAACTTGCTTATGCAGCAGGGCTTGGGGATAGCTTAATTGCGGTCAGTGCTTACTCCGATTACCCAGAGCAAGCAAGAAAATTAGAACAAGTCTCTGATTGGCAAGGTTTAAATGTAGAACGTATTATCGCACTTAAACCTGATTTAATCCTCGCATGGCGAGGAGGAAACCCCCAGCGGCCTCTTGATCAACTCGCAGGCCTCGGTATCCCAATTATTTATTTCGATCCTCAAACTATTGATGATGTCATCAACTCAGTGATTGAATTAGCACAATACAGCCCAACCCCAGAGATAGCACAACAAAATGTTGAAAAAATGCGCTCTAGGGTCGCTCCTTATCAAAAAGAAAAAATTTCTAATAAAAAATCAAAGAAAGTGTTCATTCAGCTCGGTACTCAGCCTTTATTTAGCGCAGGTAACCACACGCTGCAAAATGATGTCGTAGAGTTTTGTGGGAGTGAAAATATTTTTGCTAACAGCGCTGTTCAATGGCCTCAAGTCAGTCGTGAGCAGGTGCTCACTCGCAAACCAGATGTAATAATCATGACGGGCTCGGCAGAACAGGAAAAAGCAGTGAAAGAATTTTGGCACTCACAGCTCAATGTCCCAATTATCCGATTAAATGAAGATTGGTTTCACCGAGCAGGCCCAAGGATTGTTAATGCGACAGAACAACTGTGCGAGCAGTTAAACGCATTATCTGATTGAGAATTACAAATTACAAAAATTTTCTAAATAGTTCGAGTTGTGGCAAGGCGGCAAATGAAGATATCTCGGGGAGCATACATTAGTATGTGACCCGAGTAACTGAATGAAGCCAACACCGCCACAGCTCGAAATATGACGAAAATTAGACGCTGAAAGACGAACCACACCCACAAGTAGACTTAGCATTCGGATTGGTCACAATAAAGCGCGAACCTTCTAAGCCTTCAGTATAATCAACACTTCCACCCACTAAATATTGTAGGCTCATTGGGTCTACGACAAGAGCAACACCTTGTTTCTCGATTGTCATATCGCCTTCATTGATCTGGTCATCAAATGTGAAACCATATTGGAAACCGCTGCATCCGCCACCAGTGATATAAACACGCAGACGCAGGTTTGGGTTGTCCTCATCAGAGACCAGATCTTTAACTTTAATTGCTGCCGCATCAGTAAATTGCAAAGGCAGAGCTGCATCATCACTCATTTTTTACTCCAAACCGGTGACCGGTAAATTCATGTGTAGGCTAAAACCTACTCAGATCAATTAACCTAATTATCCGCCACTTGACTAAATGGTTCAAGTGTTGTTACTCAATTAGACACATTGTGCATATCTTCGTATCAACATTTGGTTTAATTGGTGTGGTGCTTTAGAATGAGAGCAATTTTTTTCTTAGCCTCTTTCTGGAGCCCTGCGATGTCACAATCTGAAAAACTTTACGCACAAGCAAAAGAACAAATTCCTGGTGGTGTAAACTCCCCTGTTCGTGCTTTTAATGGTGTTGGTGGAACCCCATTATTTATTGAAAAAGCGGATGGCGCTTATATTTATGACGTTGATGGTAAAGCCTATGTAGATTATGTTGGCTCATGGGGACCAATGGTTTTAGGCCATAACCATCCTGAGATCCGTGATGCCGTGATCAAAGCGGTTCATAAAGGATTAAGTTTTGGTGCTCCGACTGCCGCTGAAGTTGAAATGGCTGAATTAGTTTGTGAACTAGTCCCCTCTATGGATATGGTACGCATGGTAAATTCAGGCACTGAGGCGACCATGAGCGCAATTCGCCTAGCTCGGGGTTACACAGGCCGTGACAAAATCATCAAATTTGAAGGCTGCTATCATGGCCATGCAGATTGCTTATTAGTCAAAGCGGGTTCTGGTGCGCTTACTATGGGCGAACCAAACTCTCCTGGCGTTCCTGAAGATTTTGTCAAACACACATTAACTTGTACCTATAATGACCTGTCTTCAGTCCGCCAAGCATTTGAAAATTATCCAGAAGATATTGCATGTGTCATTGTTGAACCTGTTGCAGGAAATATGAATTGCGTACCACCAACAGCTGAATTTTTACCCGGTTTACGTGCATTATGTGATGAATTCAATGCCGTACTCATCATTGATGAAGTCATGACAGGCTTTCGCGTCGCATTAGGTGGGGCACAAGATTACTACGATGTTCAGCCTGATTTAACCTGTTTAGGTAAAATCATCGGTGGTGGTATGCCTGTTGGTGCCTTCGGTGGCCGCCTTGAAATTATGGAAAAACTAGCACCAATTGGGCCTGTTTACCAAGCAGGGACCTTATCTGGTAACCCTGTCGCGATGGCTGCTGGCCTCGCTTGCTTAAAAGAAGTCTCTCAGCCGGGAGTCCACTCACGTTTAAATGAATTAACAGAAAAGTTAGCTCGTGGTTTAAAACGTGTTTCCGCAGAGCAAGGTATCCCGATGGTTATCAATCACGTCGGTGGCATGTTTGGTATTTTCTTCACCGATGCCCCAACCGTAACTTGTTACCAAGATGTGATGAAATGCGACGTTGAGCGCTTTAAGAAATTTTTCCATTACATGTTAGAGCAAGGTATTTACCTCGCGCCTTCTGCATTTGAAGCTGGCTTTATGTCTATCGCCCACAGCGATGAAGACATTGAGAAAACTATCAAAGCCGCAGAAACTGCATTGATGAAAATTAAAGAGAATTAATTCACATTGATGTTATAGAGGTGAAATTTTATCCATTTTCACCTCTATTTTTTTATAGTTAAGATATAGTTAAGAATAGATAACTCTAGGTTCGACACCACAATTCCCTAACTAATTAGCATTCAAATAATTAGCCTTTCAAATAAGCAATTCACCAACTAATTAATTCTCTAAATAGTTCGAGTTGTGGCAAGGCGGCAAATAAGGAAATCCCTAAGAGCAAACACAAGTATGTGACTAGGGTTGACGAATGAAGCCAACACAGTCACAACTTGAAATATGACGAGAAAAGCCTTACACCACAATTCCCTAACTAATTAACATTCAAATAATTAGCCTTTCAAATAAGCAATTCACCAACTAATTAATTCTCTAAATAGTTCGAGTTGTGGCAAGGCGGCAAATGAGGAAATCCCTAGGAGCATACACAAGTATGTGACTAGGGTTGACGAATGAAGCCAACACAGTCACAACTTGAAATATGACGAGAAGAGCCTTACACCACAATTCCCTAACTAATTAACATTCAAATAATTAGCCTTTCAAATAAGCAATTCACCAACTAATTAATTCTCTAAATAGTTCGAGTTGTGGCAAGGCGGCAAATGAGGAAATCCCTAGGAGCATACACAAGTATGTGACTAGGGTTGACGAATGAAGCCAACACAGTCACAACTTGAAATATGACGAGAATTTAGGGGTTATTGCCAAACATATCCTTAACCCAATCCGGCGCATCATCTTGTTGCTCGCCATTATTACCATTTAAGTCCCAGACCGGGGCTTGCTCTTCTGACGCTTGGCATAACCCTTCTGGGTTATCTGTCCAAATCGGCAACATTCTACCGCCGCCGAAGTTTGAGCAACTTAATTGGCCGTCAGCAGTGACTTGCATATCAACAATGCCCTCTGGTGCACGGTTGATAAGTGCTAATGGCGCTTGGTTATCTAAGTAGCGTTGGTACACTTTCAGTGCGCCTGTCGCCCCTGTTAATTGTGTTGGACCGTTATTATCACGGCCAACCCACACAATCGCCACTTCTTTGCCATCAATACCTGCATACCAGCTATCGCGTAGATCGTTAGTTGTCCCTGTTTTACCGGCTAAATTATACTTGGCGTATTTGGTCAATAAGACTCTGCCCGTACCTTGTTTAACCACTTGCTGCATGCCATACAATGTGAGGTATGCCGCTTGGGAAGGTACTGCTCGCTCTGCAGATGGGTAGCTTTGGTAAATTTCATTGCCATCTCCATCAATAACAGAACGCAATGCAGATAATTTCGCACGATTACCGTCACCACCAATGGTTTGATAAACTTGAGCAACTTCCGCTGGTGTTAGGTTAACTGCACCTAATAACATCGCAGGAACTTTTTCCATGGCAGCCGCAGGAGCTCCTAAGCGTACAAAAGTATTAAACACTTGGTCTAAACCAACCTCTAGCCCTAAGTTTACCGTTGGGATATTTTGTGATTTTGCCAAAGCGTCAACTAACATCATACGGCCGTTGAAATTACGGCTGTAGTTTCTTGGGCTCCAGTTTTGATTCCCGACTTTTACTGTTAGTGGCTCATCTTTTAACCATGTATTTAAACGAAAACGGTCCGGTTCACTTAGTGCAGCGAGGTATACCGGAGGTTTTGCCAGAGAACCAATGCTGCGCCGTGCATTTAACGCACGGTTAAACCCTGAATATTGGGGCTGAGAACCACCAACCATAGCGCGTACTTCGCCATTAATGCGGTCAACTACCACCATTGCACCTTCTATGTCATCTAATTTACGAGATTTACGTAAATCAGCGACACCATTCTCAACTGCATTTTCAGCCGCAGTTTGAGCCACAGGATCTAGAGTGGTAAAAATTTTCGCACCAGAGAGTTCTTTAACTTTATCGCCCAATTTTTCATTGAGTTCTGAACGAACCATTTGCATAAAGGCAGGTTGAGAAGCCACTAGCCCTTCTTTATTTTTCACACCGAGAGGCCTTGCGCTCAGTACCTGATACATTTCTTGGTCAATCACACCGCGTGTTTCCAAGATTTTCAGTACGATATTACGGCGTTTAATCGCATTTTGTGGCTTAGTCCAAGGGTTATACGTTGATGCCCCTTGCACCATACCGACTAATAACGCCTGTTGATCAAAACTTAGTTCATTGATTGGACGACCAAAGTAATACAAGCTCGCTAATGGGAAACCACGAATTTCATCATTACCATTTTGGCCTAAAAAGACTTCGTTTAAATACAGCTCTAAAATGCGCTCTTTGCTGTAGTTATAGTCCAATAAAACCGCCATGTACGCTTCATTGGCTTTACGTTTTAATGTCCGTTCATTGGTCAAAAAGAGATTTTTGACTAACTGCTGAGTTAAGGTACTTCCCCCTTGAACAGAGCGTCCTGCACTTAAGTTAGCAACAACAGCACGGCCAATAGAGTACAAACTGACACCATCGTGCTCATAAAAGTTTCGATCTTCGGTTTCTAGTAAGATTTTAACTAAGGACTCAGGGAAATCAGATATCGGTAAAACTAACCGTTGCTCATTATTCGCCGACTGCATCATCGTGATCAGTTTCGGGTCCAAGCGGAAAAAGCCAAATGAGCGGCCGTTTTCCATATTTTCAATTTTGCTCAACGCGTTATTATCAAACACCATACGCGCGAGTATTTGCCCTTCTTTTTGATCAGGGAAATTGAACGGTCGGCGTAAGATTTCGATACTATTACCGCGTACTACAAATTCGCCCGATATCGTTATTTTACTCACTTTACGGTATTGCATACCTTCAAGCAGGCGAACCATTTCAGCCTGGCTGTAGTCCATGCCCGGTTCAAGATTAACCATCCGGCCGTATACTGCGGCGGGTAAATCCCAAACCTTACCATCGAGACGTTCTTTAATTTGTTGGTTTAAATAAAAACCATATGCCGCGAGTAAAACAGCAAATACGATCATCAGTTTGACTAGCAGCCAAAACCAACGCCATTTACTTTTTACCTTCCGAGGCTTGTTCTTTTTTGAGCCTTTTTTAGCCATTTGCTCTTCTTCATCTTCATCATCGAGATATTGTTCATCAATATCATCATCTTCAAATAAATCTTCATCGTCATAGTCATCGCGGTCTCTACGGCGGCGAGATGAAGACTGTTTTTTCCCAGCAGTTTTTTTATTACGTCTGCCGATCGGTTCAAAATCTTTACCTGACATGGTCACTCCATATCACATGACAAAATAACTTAATAACTCACTAGTTACGCCAGTTTAGTGGTTAATTTTGGCTCATAACCTCAGAGATTTCACCAAAGAAAGCTCTTAATTACATTTCCTTACTCAGGTTAACGCATCGATAGCCTGAATGAGGAAACCCGCTATTAGAGCACAAAAATAGGTTATTTCGCACCCATCATCGCTTTTTTTGTTTGTCTCGTTGGCGCAGTATTTGCAGGGTCATCCGGCCATAAATGCTTTGGATAACGCCCTTTCATCTCTTTTTGTATCTCTTTATAGCTACCCTGCCAAAATGCGCCAAGGTCTTGCGTAATCTGTAATGGCCGCATCGCAGGAGAAAGCAAAGAGAGCGTAATAGGAATTTTCCCTTGTGCTACTGTCGGGTTCGCTTTTTCCCCGTACATTTCTTGCATACGAATAGCTATCACTGGTGGCTTATCTAACGAATAGTGAATACTTACATCATGTAAAGATGGCGCTCGATAGGTCTTCGGAAACATACTTTCTAACCACTGTTGCTGCTGCCAATCTAATCGATTGATTAATAAAGAGGCTAAATCAATCTGCTGTAGTTTTTGCTTATTTGTTATGCCATCAAGATAAGGTTCAAGCCATTCATCTAACGAATCTAATAGCGCTATATCATCAAAATCAGGAAAAGCAATATCAGGAAAATGCCGCTTAGCTAGCATGCAGCGAATACACAATTGCAAAGCATCTTCCTGCCAATTTAACTGCTGCAAGCCATTTTGCTTCAACCAATAAACCAGCGCTTGGCGAATCTCAGCCTTATCAGGGTTGCTCAAACGTTCTGATTTCACTATTAATTGGCCACATTGCAAGCGTTTCCAAGCTAATAAGGTCCCTTTTTGTTCATCCCATTCGACCGTTTCTTGAGTGTTAAATAAAGATGGGCAATCTGCTTGTAATCTGTCAATTTCAATAGGGTAAGCCAAGGAAATACGCGCATCCGCCATATTTTCGGGTTGCCATAAAGACACCACCATTAACCACGACTCTCCCATTAGCCTATCCGATTCACCCAATATTGCCCCCAAACCACTCGCTAATTGATAGCGATGTTGGTTATCTCGAGATTTCGCAATGCGATCGGGATAACCCACAGCTAACAACGTTGGTAACCACTCACTAATTAGCGCATCTTGCTGGCCAATGGTACTCAACACTTTTTGTTCGCAAAGTGCTGATGCTCTCTTGCACCACCCCTCAGTTGGCCTTTCTATATAATAACGAAGATCCGCATCTTGTTGACGAGGAGGTTCCTCGATAATCGCCACCAGCAACGCAGCTAATTGAATAACATGCTGATTTTGGGTTTGTTGTGCCTTACATAGCATTGCCGCTGTTCGCACTGAACTGCCTAACACCGCCATCTGCTGCCCAAAAGGCGTTAACTTACCAGCCACATCAATGGCACCTAATTGATTAAGTAAATTTTTTGCCGCAGATATCGCAGGTTTCGGGGGTAAAGTCAGCCAATTCAGCTGTGCCGCGTCGTGACAGCCCCACTGTAATAAAGATAACCATAAGTTGCTTAGGTCACTTTGTGCAATTTCAGCCTCGCTAAATTGAGCCGCACGTTCAGCTTGCTCTTCACTAAATAAGTGCCAACAAACACCTGCTTCTAAACGGCCTGCTCGACCGGCTCGCTGCGCCATCGATGCTTGGCTGATTCGCTGTTTAATGAGCTTTGTCAGTCCTGTTCGTGGGTTGAACTGCCCCACACGTTCAAAACCACTGTCCATCACAAGGCGGATCCCTTCAATCGTTAAACTGGTTTCCGCAATATTGGTGGCTAATACGACCTTTCGCATTCTTTCTGGTGCTAGCTGTATCGCCTGTTGCTGAGCCTGTAGAGATAATGCTCCGTATAAAGGACATAAAAGTATGTCCTCACTTACCATCGAAGCGAGTTCTACTCTTACTTTCTCGATTTCCCCCATACCTGGAAGAAATAATAATAAAGACCCGTGCTCTTGTTGCAATAACTGCCAAGCCGCTAGTGCTACTTCTTTATGAAAGAGTTTATTTGGGTTAATAGGATGATATTCACGTATTACGGGGAACGTGCGCCCTTGTGAAGTGATAACTGGAGCATCAGGAAACAACTGATTCAGCCCTTGATTATCCAATGTCGCTGACATTAATAAAATACGTAAATCTTCACGTAAGGCTTGCTGTGAATCAATTAACAAAGCGAGACCTAAGTCTGCCTGTAAATTTCGTTCATGAAACTCATCTAAAATGACTAAGCCAACCCCTTCAAGCATTGGGTCATTTTGCAGTAAGCGGGTCAGTACGCCTTCTGTCACGACTTCAAGACGCGTGTGGCGACTAACTCTAGTTTCAGATCGCATGCGTAAACCAATGGTATGACCGATATCTTCACCAAGTTGCTGTGCGAGGCGAGCCGCTACTGAACGTGCCGCTAAGCGACGGGGTTCCAACATAATAACCCGCCCATCAATAACCCCACTTTTTAATATTTCTAACGGTAAAACCGTTGATTTACCTGCACCTGTAGGTGCATGAAGCAAAACTTGAGGTGAAGCGACTAACGCGGTAAGTATGTCCTCACAAACTTCGAATATCGGTAACACTGAGGTTATCACTCCATGTATTTAACTTTTACTGTCAGACATTGTAGCATTAGCCTCTTTTGCCAGTAAGCATATTACCGACAACGATAGCGGAGATCCCATGGAATTTGAACCCGCCTTACAACCAGCTACTTTAATTAAACGTTACAAGCGCTTTTTGGCTGATGTTACTTTACCGAGCGGCGAAGAAATTACAATTCACTGTGCGAATACAGGCGCTATGACAGGTTGTGCTACCCCTGGTGATACCATCTGGTATTCGACGTCCAATAATACAAAACGCAAATATCCGTATAGTTGGGAGTTAACCCAAACCACAAATGGCCACTTTATTTGCATTAATACCCTTCGTGCGAACCAATTAGTTGCACAAGCCTTAGCCGAAAAACACATTCCAGAATTATCCGAATACAGCGTAATAAAGCCTGAAGTTAAATATGGCACAGAAAATAGCCGAATCGATTTCTATCTCACGCAAAATGGATTACCAGATTGCTTTATCGAAGTAAAATCAGTAACTTTACTAGAAAATAATCAGGGGTTCTTTCCTGATGCAGTGACACTTAGAGGCCAAAAACATTTAAGAGAGCTCATGCATATTGCGAAAGAAGGAAAAAGAGCCATACTATTGTTTGTTGCTTTACACACAGGTATTCACGTAGCATCTGCAGCGGCACATATTGATAAACAATATGCGCTCTTATTGGAGGAAGCGAGACAAAGTGGTGTTGAAGTGCTTTGTTATCAAGCTGATATAACTGTTCAACAAATGGTGTTAAGTAAGCAGATTCACTTTAACTCTATTAAATAAAGTTTTTTTAACCGTTTTTTATACGAGGCCGCAGAGTTCTGGGCGCTAAAAAGGGAATAAACACGCTCGCCCTCACAGCATTACAAAACTCATTGCAGGAACGATTGCCAAGAGCGCAGTCTTCTGCTATTTATAGCGACCTTAATTTTTCCCCCTTGGGGTTTTTGTAAAATTTGCGTGTGTAGGAGAAGCATTATGCAAGAAGGGCAAAAACGTAAGACATCGTCCTTAAGCATTCTCGCCATTGCTGGGGTTGAACCCTATCATGAAAAAGCTGGCGAAGAGTACATGAACGAGGCCCAGTTGGCGCATTTTAAGCTCATTCTCGAAGCATGGCGCAATCAACTCAGAGATGAAGTGGACCGGACTGTTACTCATATGCAAGATGAGGCAGCTAACTTTCCAGACCCCGTTGATAGAGCCGCTCAGGAAGAAGAATTCAGCCTTGAATTACGTAACCGGGACCGTGAACGTAAACTGATTAAGAAAATCGAAAAAACGCTGAAAAAAGTTGAAGATGACGACTTTGGCTATTGTGAATCATGTGGTGTAGAAATTGGTATCCGCCGTTTGGAAGCCCGTCCTACCGCTGATTTATGTATCGACTGTAAAACATTAGCTGAAATTCGCGAAAAGCAAATGGCTGGCTAGTGTCTATATGGAGTCCTGAACGGCGCATATTACTGCGCCGTTACAAGGGAACTCTACATCCTGTTATGTTCAGCTCAGAGCTTATTCCTTGCGTTAGCTATCACATAAAATCTATCCTTCCCGCATCTTTTTGCCAATTGGTTGGCGATAACGTCCTATCGTGCTCTTTTAAGTAAGATAAACATTTACTTTCACGTAATTTTTTACGGAGATAGATTAGGCTGTTATTTAACCCCATAGTTTGAAGTTGAATAATCATCTAACAACAAAAAAGCGCTTAAAATAAGGCTTCTAAACCTATACTTCTATAGTGAGATCGCTTTTTGAGCTATTATTTTGCGTAAATTTTATTGGTAACGTTTATAATTAGAGATGACTTTTATTCGTTTAACCATTCTCAAAGAAACTTCTGTGAGCTATGATTAGCCGCTTATTTTTGTTTAATGAATATTGGTAATGACATCGAGGTGTACTATTTTTAACCGAGTAGCAAATTTCTGCCGTAATATTTTATCTCGCAATACAGACGCATCCCCTGAAGATGTAGAACAACATCGTGATACTTCGCGAGATATACAGGCAGCCGGTAAAAGGCCAGTCACTCATTCTGCTCATGCGCAAACCGCATCTAAAGAGCAGAACACCGCTCAACCCCATAAAACAGCCCCTATTAAAAAAACGGTTCGTCAATCTCAACGTGCCGATTCAACACCTGAGAAGCGCCCTACAATGACAACCGTAAACGACGAAAACATTACTGTTATCCCGCGTTCCGAACACCCTATTTCGCGTAGTGATATTAGTGACAATGCATTAAAAGTACTGTATCGCTTAAATAAAAGTGGCTTTGAAGCCTACTTAGTGGGGGGTGGTGTGCGTGATTTGCTTTTAGGCCAAAAGCCTAAAGACTTCGATATAACTACGAACGCAACACCTGAGCAGATCCGCAAATTATTTCGTAATTGCCGTCTAGTTGGTCGTCGTTTCCGTCTAGCCCATATTATGTTTGGCCCCGAAATTATTGAAGTTGCAACTTTCCGTGGTCACCATGACCAAAATGTGTCAGATGACAAAAACTTATCTGCACAAGCGCAAAACGGTATGTTGTTACGCGACAACATCTTTGGTTCTATTGAGGAAGATGCGATTCGTCGGGACTTCACCGTTAATAGCCTATATTACAATATTGAAGACTTCACATTACGTGACTACGTTAATGGTTTGAAAGACCTCAAAGCTGGCGTTATTCGTTTAATTGGTGACCCTGAAACGCGCTATCGTGAAGACCCAGTCAGAATGCTAAGAGCGGTACGTTTTGCCTGCAAATTAAATATGAGCATCGAGCCGAAAACCGCAGAGCCAATTTACCAACTCGCTCATTTATTGAGAGAAATTCCATCTGCTCGGTTATTTGAAGAATCTCTCAAATTACTCCAAGCAGGCCAAGGTTACGCGACTTATAAAATGCTCAAAAAATATGGTTTGTTTGAGCAACTTTTCCCTGTTGTCGCAAGCCGATTTACTGATAACAGTGATTCGCCAATGGAAAAAATCATTGAGCAAGTCCTTAAAAATACTGATTTCAGACTAAAAAATGATAAGCGTGTTAACCCTGCTTTTTTATTTGCTGTTATGTTATGGTACCCAGTTACTGAGCATGCTGAGAAGCTATCTCAAGAAGGCGGGTTGGCCTATTACGACGCCTTTGCGCTGGCAATGAATGATATATTAGATGAACAGTGCCGCTCGATTGCGATCCCAAAACGCATTACAACCACTATGCGTGATATTTGGTTATTGCAATTACGCTTACCTCGCCGCCAAGGTCGTCGCGCAAATAAACTCATGGAGCACCCAAAATTCCGTGCAGCGTTTGATTTATTAGAATTAAGAGCCAATGTTGAGCACCGCAACGAGTTACAAGAGTTAGCGTTATGGTGGACTGATTTTCAACAAGCGAATAATATCAAACAGCGTGAAATGATTTCGGAATTAGGTAGTGCCCCTACTCGCCGCCGCCATCGCCCACGTTCATCACAAGGTGGAACCGGCGCGCGCCGGCCGAATAAGTCATAATAGATAGAGAGAATACAATGGAACAAGTCTATATTGCTGTAGGAAGTAACCTTGGTGAGCCGCTGCTACAGGCACAGCAAGCTATTGCAGCATTAGATGCTATTCCTAATAGCCGCGTTGTTTCTACCTCTTCTGTTTATCGAACTAAACCATTAGGCCCACAGGACCAGCCAGATTTTTTGAATCTGGCTGTGCTACTAGAAACAAGCCTTGAGCCCGAGGTTCTTCTTAACCATACACAAAAAATCGAGCTTGAACTTGGCCGTGTACGCAAAGAGGAACGTTGGGGGCCACGAACGCTTGACCTCGATATCATGCTTTTTGGTAACCGTATCATCAATACTGAACGGTTAATCGTTCCACATTATGGGCTAAAAGAGCGTGAGTTTATGTTGTATCCGCTTAGCGAAATCGCCCCTTCCCTTGTTTTTCCTGATGGCGAAAAGCTTTCAGAAAGACTCACACAAGTCCCTCGAAATGGCCTAACGTTTTGGGATATTCCAGCCTAAAATGTTCAACCTCTTATGAGGTATGGTCGCAGGGAGATCATTTCCGGAGGTTATTATAATGAAACCAATTTCTCTGGCTGATTTATGTCAGTTTAAAAAAGACAAACACAAATTTGCAACCATGACAGCCTATGACTCAAGCTTTGCTCAATTATTTTATGAGCAAGGTATTCAGGTGATGCTCGTTGGAGACTCACTGGGAATGACGATCCAAGGTGAATCATCTACTTTACCTGTGACCGTCGAGCAAATTGCTTACCACACCCGATGCGTTCGCAAAGGTGCACCAAACGCCTTCATTATTGCAGATATGCCATTCATGAGTTACGCCACACCAGAACAAGCTTGTTCTAATGCAGCAATTTTGATGCAAGCGGGTGCAAACATGGTGAAAATTGAGGGTGGCAGCTGGTTATGTGATACCGTAAAAATGCTAGGAGAACGCTCTGTTCCTGTGTGTGGTCATCTCGGTTTAACACCTCAAGCAGTAAACGTTCTTGGCGGTTATAAAGTCCAAGGACGCGATGAGGTCACGGCAAATCAATTACTCAAAGATGCAATTGCATTAGAAAATGCAGGTATCCAATTATTGGTTCTCGAATGTGTTCCAACTGCCTTAGCAAGTCATGTTTCTGAAGAACTGCTATTACCGGTGATTGGTATTGGCGCAGGAAATGGAACTGATGGACAAATCCTTGTTATGCATGATGCACTGGGTATTACCGCACGAGCGCCTAAATTTGCTAAAAACTTTTTAGCTCAAGCAGGCAACCTTCATGATGCTATTCGTATGTATATCCAAGAAGTAGAAGATGGCATTTACCCAAGTGAAGCACATTCTTTTTCTTAATTGATGCCAGTAATTATAAGGAACACACGTATGCTTATCGTTGAAACGGCACTTATCTTACGCCGTGAAATTCGTCGTTGGAAACAAGAAGGTAAACGTATTGCACTTGTCCCAACGATGGGTAATTTACACGATGGTCACTTAACACTCATTGACCAAGCGAAAAAACAGGCTGATATTGTGATTGCCAGTGTATTCGTGAACCCTATGCAATTTGATAGGCAATCTGATTTAGCCAATTACCCACGAACTTTGCAAGAAGATTGCGAAAAATTAAAGCGTCGTGATATCAATTTAGTTTTTGCACCTTCCCCGCAAGAATTCTACCCAGAAGGGATGGAAAAACAGACTTTTGTTGAAGTTCCTGAGTTATCGACCATGTTAGAAGGCGCAAGCCGTCCCGGTCATTTTAGAGGTGTCGCAACGGTTATCACTAAGCTGTTCAACTTAGTTCAGCCAGATATTGCCTTGTTTGGTGAAAAAGATTACCAACAGTTGCAATTAATTCGCAAATTAGTTTCTGACTTATCATTTGATACTCAAATTGTTAGTGTCCCAACGGTTAGAGCTAAAAATGGCCTAGCACTGAGTTCACGTAACAATAATTTGTCAGCAGAAGAGCTAAAAATAGCGCCTAAGCTGTATCAAATTATGCAACAAGCGGGTGAAAAATTAGTGGCTGAACCTAGCGCATCTGAGGTTATTATTGAAGAGATGAATAATAGCTTACGTGAAGCCAGTTTTACTCCTGATGAGCTATTTATTCGCGATGCAGAGACGTTGTTACCACTTGGTGATTCCAGTAAACGTGCGGTTATTTTAATGGCGGCATGGTTAGGTCAAACGCGTCTTATTGACAATTTACAAGTTGACCTGCAACGCGATATTGCATAAAACAATAAGACTTATAACACTATCACAGCAACCATCTTGCTGCGTTGCTAAGCCTGTTGCGACTTATATACACGTAGTCAACAACGCTGCAGTTTTGAAGGCACTATGATTTTATTCAAAGTCATTCAGATTGCAGCTAGGCGGCAAGTAAGTGAGTCCCTAGGAGCATACATAAGTATGTGACTAGGGCGAACGCACGTAGTCAACAACGCTGCAATTTGAAGGACGAAGAAGAAATGTTAAGAAGAATGTTACAAGGCAAACTCCATCGCGTCACAGTCACACAGGCAGACCTACACTACGAAGGGTCATGTGCGATTGATCAGAACTTCATGGATGCTGCTGGGATCCTTGAATATGAAGCCATTGATATCTATAACGTCGATAATGGTGAGCGTTTTTCAACCTACGCGATTTCTGGCGAGCGCGGTTCAAAAATTATCTCAGTTAATGGTGCTGCTGCACGCCGTGCCGCGGTAGGCGATAAACTCATTATTTGTTCATATGTACAAATTGACGATGAAGATGCGCGCACGCATAAACCGAAGGTTGCTTATTTTGATGAAAACAATGTCATGAGCAGGGTTGCTAAAGCAGTGCCTGTACAAGTCGCTTAATATAAGAAAGCACCATTCTATAGCGCTTGAGATTGTTGATAAAGCGGGATAAATACCTATTTTTCCCGCTTTGTTTTATCTGCCCAACGTTAATAAGTTGTTTTTTAGGGTTTTACTTTCAAAGCTTGCTCTAATTGCTGATGACATAATAGGTTTACCAGCAATCAGAGGGCAATTTAGCAATCCTTTTTACTTAAATTATTTTTTTGCGTTAATGTCGCAATTGCTTCACGGTAACAAAGTTCAAGTTTTTCTCTGCTATCCGCCGTAATATGAAGGTCTTGCAATCGGCCATTGTTAATACCGTAGACCCAGCCGTGGATCATGACTTTTTGACCGCGTTTCCACGCTGATTGCATAATGGTAGAGTGGCCTAAATTATAAACTTGTTCCACAACATTTAGTTCACATAAACGGTTAAGTCGCTCGCAAGGTTTTAATTCACCTAACATAGAGCTGTGTCTGTACCAAATATCACGTATGTGTAATAACCAATTATTGATTAAGCCGAGTTCGGTATTATCAACAGCCGCTTCAATACCACCACAACCATAGTGACCACAAATAATGATGTGCTCAACTTGTAAGACATCAACGGCATATTGAATAACAGATAAACAATTAAGATCCGTGTGGATAACTAAATTAGCAACATTACGGTGAACAAAAAGGTCGCCAGGTGCTGCGTTAATTAGCTTTTCTGCAGGTACTCGACTGTCTGAGCAGCCTATCCATAAGAATCTTGGCTTTTGCGCTTTTGATAATTCTTTGAAGAATTCAGGATCTTGCTCTTTTACTGATGCTGACCATGCTTCATTGTTAGCAAACAGTTCTTCTATTTTTCTCATCATGACTTATAGCCTAATTGTGTTACTTTGCGATAAAATCTTATACAGCATTTATTGATTAATTAATAATTAGTTATACTAATTTTAATGCCCTTATGATGAACCTCTCCTTTAGACAAAACAACCCTAAATTAGTAACATATTGAATTATCTTAGATAAATTAATTATCTCTTTTCTGCATAACATAGGACAGAAAAAAGTGGCATCATTAGGATATATTGCCGCCAAACTATCTTAAGAATAAAGGTTTTTTTTACATATGACATATGCACTTGAATTATCGCAGTTAACCAAAACCTACCCCGGTGGTGTAAGAGCCTTGCGAGGAATCGACTTAAGCGTTGAAGATGGCGATTTTTATGCTTTGCTAGGACCAAATGGTGCAGGTAAATCAACTACAATCGGGATTATCAGCTCATTAGTGAATAAAACGAGTGGGAGTGTAAAAGTTTTTGGTTATGATTTAGAAAAGCAAGTTGTACAAGCAAAACAACAACTTGGTTTAGTGCCTCAAGAATTCAATTTCAACCCTTTTGAGACAGTACTACAAATCGTCCTTAACCAAGCGGGTTACTATGGAGTCACTCGTTCAGTTGCTGTAGAACGTGCCGAACAGTATCTGACTCAACTTGATTTATGGGAAAAACGCAATGAGCGTGCCCGCAATCTATCAGGTGGAATGAAACGCCGTTTAATGATTGCTCGTGCTTTAATGCACCAACCAAAATTATTAATACTCGATGAGCCAACAGCAGGAGTGGATATCGAGTTACGTCGTTCTATGTGGACATTTTTGAAGAATCTAAACGCTCAAGGGACGACAATCATTTTAACAACTCACTATTTAGAAGAAGCTGAAATGCTGTGCCGTAATATTGGTATTATTCAACATGGTGAGCTAGTTGAAAATACAAGTATGAAACAACTACTTAGCCAACTAGAATCAGAAACTTTTATTTTTGATCTAATGCCCAAAAGTCCTGTTCCTCAATTATTAGGGTATGAATCTCGTTTGATAGACACATCAACACTTGAAGTGGATGTAAAAAGAGAGCAAGGCCTAAATAGTGTTTTTAGCCAATTCAGCGAGCAAGGTGTACAAATTTTAAGTATGCGTAATAAAGCGAACCGTTTGGAAGAGTTATTTGTTAATTTAGTCAAAAAAGAAAGCCATGCGGCCGAGAAGGAGATTGTAAAATGATCTCATTGTACTGGGTAGCATTAAAAACTATTTGGATAAAAGAAGTCACTCGATTTGGTCGTATCTGGGTACAAACCTTATTACCACCAGTCATTACAATGTCACTATACTTTGTCATTTTTGGTAATTTAATTGGCTCAAGAATTGGTGATATGGGTGGTGTGGACTATATGCAATTTATAGTTCCGGGGTTAATCATGATGGCAGTTATCACTAACTCTTACTCTAATGTCTGCTCTTCATTTTTTGGTTCTAAATTTCAAAAGAATATTGAAGAGTTACTGGTTGCACCTGTTCCAACACACATAATTATTGCTGGTTTTGTTGGTGGAGGTGTTGCTCGTGGGATCCTAGTTGGTTTTTTAGTCACGTTAGTGTCACTATTTTTTATTCCACTACAAGTCCATTCATGGGTTATGGTTGTAGTAACCTTGTTGCTAACCGCTATTGTATTTTCACTTGCTGGGCTATTAAATGCAATTTTTGCTAAGACGTTTGATGATATCAGTATCGTTCCTACTTTTGTCCTAACACCGTTAACTTATTTAGGTGGTGTCTTTTATTCGCTATCCTTATTACCGCCAGTTTGGCAGGCTATATCTAAATTAAACCCTATCGTGTATATGATTAGTGGATTTAGATATGGATTCCTAGGTATTGCAGATGTATCAATCGCAATTACTCTTGGTGTACTGATGATTTTCTTGATAGTTTTTTATTTACTAACTTGGTATTTGATTGAACAAGGTAGAGGGTTACGCAGTTAATTTAGCCTAGATTATAAATAATAAAAAGGTCATATCTATCGTTGTCATTCAGCTAATTAGATATGGCCTTTTATTTTTAAGTAAAATCACTTAATCAAGCAAAGAATATTCTCGATAAAAAATCAAAACTAAAGTAAATTTAATAAAAAATTATATATTAAAGAGAGTTTACTACCCCTTTAATTTAAACCATAAATAGTTTCTTGTTGAAAAAATTAAAATTCATGGTCTTATCATTCATTTTATTTACCTGAAAAGGTAAAAATAAAAAGATGATTTTATAGCACTGCCAGATCATATCTTATGAGTTTTCACATTTCCCCTACAGCAAATAAGCTTTAAATACCTTAAATACCAACTTTGGAGATTTTTAATACCACGCATCTCGTATAATAAGAATATTGGCCTGCATATATCCGTTAAATTATATTTCAAACGAAATACAATGTTACAGTTACTTAAATAATATTTAAATTTAATTTTAATATGATTGTTATCGTTAACAGTTAAGAAAATGTCAGTTTATTGGATTATTCATCTATATTATTAACTTAAAAGCGTTATTTCAAAGTTAAACATCGCAATCTAAGTAAAATACTTAAAATTACTCGTTTAATGGATTTACTTTAAAAACACTAATATAATTTTGATGTGTGAAATATATGGGATAATAGTTATTAAAAAATAACTTAGTCATCTAACCTGAATATAATTAATGATTCTTTACTAGATAGATAAGAGGTTCCTATGATTTTTAAAAAGTCAGTATTAATGGCATCAATTATTATGGTTTCATTATCAAGTGTGGCACATGCTGCAATTGATAGCGGTAATGCTAAAGGCACCATAAATTTCAAAGGTCAATTTATTGATACGACTTGTACTATTGAAGTTAATAATACAAACAAAAATGAAGGTGTAGTGCAACTTGGCACTTGGATGACTAACACCTTCGATAAAGTCGGTGAATTAACTGATGCAGTTCCTTTAACAATAGGCTTGAGTGGCTGCCCTGCAACATTAGCACGTGCTCGCGTCACCTTCGGAGGAACCGCACACCCAGATAACAACCAATTATATGCTGTCAATGAGGCTGAAGGTGTTGGTATTGGTATTTCTGGTGATGTTAACGGAACAAATTTCTATACTCCAGACACAGAAGCTGATGGTATTGATTTGAAAGGTAATAGTGGCGAAAAAACATATTATGCGCGTTACGTTACAACCGCAAATGAAGTTACTGCTGGTAAAGCAAACGCTGACGTTACTGTCACTATTCAATATAACCAATAGTTCACTGAATTAAGGGAACATTCGTTCCCTCTTTTTATAGGGGAAAATTTTGAAAAAGCATCTCATTTCATTAGCGCTTTTATTTATGACGACTCTTAATGCAAACGCCAGTGTTATTTTAGGTGGCACTCGTGTTATTTATGAAGGCAATAAGAAAGAAGCTTCAATTTCAGTGAGAAATGATGACAAAACACCTTATCTTGTACAATCTTGGGTCAATAATTTTAATAATAATGATAAGCAAAAAGTACCGTTTACTGTAACTCCTCCACTTTTTCGCATTGAACCTGAATCAGCCAATGCTATTCGAATTGTTTTAACAGATTCTCAGTTACCCTCTGATAAAGAATCAGTTTATTGGCTAAATGTTAAATCAATTCCACCATCAGACCCAAATGCAACAAATAATTTAACGATTTCAATTAATAACAAGATTAAATTATTTTATCGCCCTGCAGATTTACCAACAGCAGAAGCATTAATTGCGTATGAAAAATTAACCTTTAAAAAACAAGGAAACTATTTAAAAGCAAATAATCCAACGCCTTATTATGTTTCATTCGGGGAGTTGAAGGTTGGTAATAAAGAAATTGCAGAACCAGGCATGGTCCCTCCTCTGGGCGAAGCGTCATGGAATATTTCGGGAACTCAAGCAAACCAAGTTACTTGGAGTGCAATTAATGACTATGGAACGATAACGAAAGCGAAAACTCAGACATTAAAATAATCAGTTGGAAGAACATTCATTATGCGCTGCATTTCAAGAAAGCAACATCCATTAAATCGTCATTATGACGCGATAACCGATTTGCATAATGGGGTAACTTATTTTCGATTAAAAAAAATATGTCAGGTAGTAACTGCAATAATTTTGGCTGGAATAAGCATTAGTCATGTATCTGCGGAAGATTATTTTAGTCCTAGCTCACTCAGCGTCATTGATGGCCAAAATATTGCAGATCTACCTAATTTAGACCAGTTTGCTAACCCTGGAGGCCAGTTAGCGGGAGAATATCATGTCGATATTATCGTAAATGGTATTTTAATGGATTCTAAGGTTATCGAATTTGTTAAGGATGATAAATCAAGCCAGTTAATTCCACGCATAACAAAAGAAGAATTAGCACTTTGGGGAGTTAAAGTTAATTCTATTCCAGCATTGGCTGCACTTTCTGCTGGGCAATATATAGGCCCAATAGGCGAATATATACCCGAGGCAAAATCTACGCTTGAATTGAATCAACAGAAGCTGAATATCTCAATACCTCAAATTGCTATGAATAAACAAGCATTAGGTACTGTTCCCGCTAGTCAATGGGAAAATGGTGTTCCTGCTTTAATCTTAAATTATTATTATAGTGGTTCAAACAATTGGAGTCGTAATAACGCCAAAGATACAAACTCTCATTATTTCAACCTTCGTAGCACTGGAAATCTAGGCCCATGGCGTTTAAAAAACTATTCGACTTATACGGATAATAGTGGAGAACGCGAATGGAAAAACATTGAGACTAGCTTAGAAAGAGGGATTAATTTCTTAAAATCTCAATTAGTGATTGGTGACACAGCGACACCAAGTGAGATTTTTGATGGTTTTCAATTCCGTGGCATTCAATTACAAAGTGATGAATCCATGCTACCTAGTTCAATGAGAGGTTTTGCTCCGATTATTAGGGGAATAGCTCAAAGTAACGCAGAAGTTACGATTAAACAAAATAACTATGTTATTTATCAATCCTATGTCTCTCCAGGTGCATTTGAAATTGATGATTTATACCCAACAGGGACTAGCGGTGACTTAACCGTTATAATTAAGGAAGCGGATGGTACTGAACGCTCATTTACTGTTCCTTTCTCATCAATTGCTATTATGCAGCGAGAAGGGCAACTCAAGTATTCATTAACGGGGGGAAAATATAAATCTAATGCCTCCGGTGAAGTAGAACCTGATTTCCTGCAAAGTACTTTTATTTATGGGTTACCAAAAGGTATTACTGGGTATGTTGGAACTTTACTATCAAAAAATTACCAATCTTATGCGATAGGAATGGGAATTAATTTAGGTAGTTTGGGAGCACTATCGGCTGATGTTACACAAGCAAATAGCCAAAATTTATTAGGGAAAGAAGATACCGACAGTGGGCAGTCATATCGTTTTCAATACTCCAAAAACGTGACCTCGACTGGTACATCTGTAACTTTAGCTAACTATCGTTACTCAACGGAAGGTTTTTATTCATTCAGTGAAGCTAACAGTAATCAACCTAAAATATATCGCGATAATAAAAAAAATCGCTTTCAAATCTCACTAAATCAGTCACTAAATGAATTCGGTAATATTTATTTTTCTAGTTATCAGCAAGATTATTGGAACCGTTCGGGTAAAGAACGCTCATTAAATGCAGGTTATAACAAAAGCTTTGATGGGATCACTTATAACTTTAATTACAGTTATTCTGATAGTGCTTATCAACGTAAAGCTGATAATTACTTCTCTTTTTCAGTTTCTATTCCACTTAATAATACATCCGGCAATTACACATCGATAAATAGTAGTATTACAGCGGATAACAGCGGCAATGCAGACGCAATGATGGGAGTAAGTGGTACTCTTGGTGAAAAAAATAATATTAATTACGCTGTTCAGCAGTCATATGGAAATAAAGAAACTCGTGGTAGTGGAAATGCCTCGGCATCTTATCGAGGAAGTTACGGTGTTGCTAATGCGGCCTATGGCTATGATAGATATTCACAGCGAGCAAACTATGGTTTAACAGGGGCGATTGTTGCTCATCCATATGGTATCACTTTAGCCCAGCCTATCTATGATTCTTTCGCGATTATTCGAGCTCCGGGTGCGGAAAATGTGCAAGTTTTAAATCGAGCTAATATTTCAACCGATTCTCGAGGTTACGCAATTGTGCCTTATCTCAACCCTTATACTAAAAATGAAATATCCCTCAACATTGACTCTTTACCTGAAAATGTTGAATTAAAAACCAATACAGTTAATGCGGTACCAACAAAAGGTGCCGCAATTTTGGCAAGCTACCAAACTCATGTCGGTTACCGATTATTATTTAATGTTACTCATAATGGAAAACCAGTGCCTTTCGGTGCAATGGCCCAATTCGCTCAAAGTGATGACCAAAATATGAGCTCAGGTATTGTCGGTGATAATGGTGATGTGTATCTCAGTGGGATGCCAGAGCAAGGGCGACTACAAATTAAATGGGGTAAAAACCAAGAAGATCAGTGTGTTGCCGAATATAAATTAACTGCTGAACAATTGAAGCATCATTTACCCATATTGCCCGTCAACTGCCAATAAAATAGGTTTTGAATATGAATATAAAACAAATTATTGCTTTGGTTGGTATTACCTTGTTTTCATTTAACGCGCTCAGTGTCGGGCAGTTTCGTATCAATTTAGGGGATTTAGAAATTGATACGGCAACTCATAAACTTCCCCGTGAAGCGATATTGGGTAATGGTTGGAAGCAATTTGAGTCTACAGGGAATCAAGAATTATGTGTTGCTGAAGGGCCGGGAAACTTTAATTTTACTCCTCAAGTAAATAGCCAACCCGTAGGAATGGTGATTAATGATGGCTCAGGGAGTTACCCCGTTTTTAGCACTGGCATTAATGGCGTGGGTTATGTCATGGCATTAAGGCAAAAAGGAACGAGCCAATGGTATCCATTAACAGGAAATAATAGCGAAATTAGTGCCATTGATGGCTCATCATCGCTACAACTTGAAACACGAATGATGTATGTCAAAACCGTTCAAGGAGATATTGAAGGAACGGATAAGGCTGTTACACATTTTAATCCAGTCAAAGTGCAATGCAGTGGTGATATGAATTGGATCTCATCAGTAGGGGAAATATTGCCTGCATCAACATTGATTTCATGGGCACAACGCACTTGTGCAGTTTCATCAGTTCGACAATCGGTCGACCTCGGCGTCCATGACATCGCTAAAGTTCGCTCGTTAAATATAGGAGATACCTTTGGCCATGCTCAACAGTCGATTACGATTAACTGCCCTGCCATCATGTCTGTAGCCTACACCGTAGCGGATAACTTGCATCCAAGTAATATAAATACAGATATTATTTATTTAGAAAATGAAAGCGAAAGCCCTGGATTTGCGGTGCGAGTATACGAAGCGGGTCAATCTTCCCCATTGAAATTAGGAGGAGACCGTACCTTATCCAACAATTATGTCTATTCCTTGCTGGATAAAGCAAGTCTGAGCCCCATTGTCACAAAAACATTTGAATTCAGATATGTCAAAACATCAAATGAAGTGAAGGCAACTCATGGTAATGCACAGGTTACGGTTACCCTTGTGTATAAATAATCAAGGGTCATTATTTATGAAACATAATTTAAATCTATTTGTACTGTTTTTTATATCTCTAATGCCAATGAATGTGATGGCTGTGGATGCCTATATCAAGGTGAATTTCACAGGTTCGATTAAAGGTGAAACGTGTAGCATATCTTCTGCTGCGCAAGGTGTTGATTTAGGAATGTGGTTTTTAGAAGGTGATGGAAGCAACTTCCCTCGTAACTCAGTGACGGATTGGGTGGAATTTGATTTGGTTTTTAATTGTTCAACAGTAAATCGACAAGTGAGTGGCGCCTTAGAAGGAACCCCTGCTGTACTAGATAGAAAGCTATTTGAGTTGGATCAGACTGAAGGTTCAGCGAGCGGAATGGCAATTCAAGTTGAAACTTATTCACCCGAGCGCAAACGTTGGGAAGCGAAAAATGCAAATGAAGTCAGCACCTTAATTAGTGCGGCTGGGACAGCCTCAGGAACTAATACAGTTCAATTGCGTGCGCGCTATAAGCAATTAGCAAATAGCGCAACACCAGGTACGGCAAATGCCTCTATTACATTCGTTGTACGAAATAATTAAGGGGAAGCAATGAATAAAAAAACTCAATATGCAATTCATTGCTTTGTAATAATGACATCATTATTTTCTTTTAAATCATTCGGTTATGATGCCGTTTTTAATATTACAGGACGAGTATCTTCTAATACTTGCTCCGTCCAATCATCAAGAATACAAAATGTTCATCTTGGTGATTATACTATTGGCCAGTCTGGCTTTGGTAGTGGTGTCAACACGCAAAGCAAAGATGTGAGATGGCAGATTGATTTTGATTGCGATAAAGACACTAAAATTAATATTGCTCTTCAAGGACGTCAATATTCAGGTTCTAACACAGTTCTAGATATAGATAACTCTTCTGATAGAGCCAGAGGTGTTGGAATAAGAATAGAATACAGTAATGACCGAACGCTGTGGTATAGGATGGGAATAGGTGGCCGTGGTACTTTGGTTTCCCCGTCAAATGTTGACGGAAAACTATCGATATACTTTAACTCGTATTATATACAAATGGAAAAAACGATTCTTCCAGGTAAAGCCAATGCGGCTATGGACGTAGAAGTGACTTACGAATAATAAATTGCAAAGTAGGAAAAGCGCCCTACTGTGGCGCTCAGTATACTGCTAACCTATACTATCTAGCTACAGTAAGAAGGACCGCTAAACGCGGCTCTTCTTTATAAGGTCACCAAATATTAATCTTCAAGTAACGTTACATGACCAATATAAGGCAGATGACGATATTGTTGAGCGTAGTCGATACCGTAACCCACCACAAATTTGTCTTCAATAGAATAACCAATCCACTCAACAGGAACCTGCACTTCGCGACGTGAAGGTTTATCCAGTAATGTACAAATAGCGACAGATTTAGGGCCACGTAATTCGAAAATTTCACGAACTTTATTTAAAGTATTACCAGAGTCGATAATATCTTCAACGATTAATACGTGTTTATCACGGATATCTTCGTCCAAATCTTTGACAATTTTAACATCACGGCTCGATGTCATCGCATTGCCATAACTTGAAACA
Source organism: Providencia hangzhouensis (assembly GCF_029193595.2). NCBI lineage: Bacteria > Pseudomonadati > Pseudomonadota > Gammaproteobacteria > Enterobacterales > Morganellaceae > Providencia > Providencia hangzhouensis. Next base: position 1,143,957 of record NZ_CP135052.1, on the reverse strand, counting down.
GTCATAAAATCGACTTCATGAGGAACATCAATCTTACGGCATAAATCAGCCATAAAAATAAATGAACCTTTCAGCAAGCCAACAAGGACTAATTCACCATCAAGCTTTTGATAATGAGCACTAATTTTATCAGCTAATTCACTAATTCGTTGAGCAATCTCTTCTTCAGAGATCATCACTTCAAGGGTATGTTTCATCTTCTATTACGCATCTATGGGAATGGAAAGCACGTAATTTTAACATAGGCAGCACGCATATACTAATAAAGGAAAATACAGTGCTAAAATTTCACACTGCATTTTCTCTGAAAATAAATATTGCTGTTAACTGACAGTGAAGCCCAACATCATTCCTGTATCTTCATGCTCCAAAAGATGGCAATGGGCCATATAAGGGTGCTGTTGAGTTGCAGGGTGTTTAAACTCGACTAAAATTTCACTCACCTGCCCTTCCACTTTAACAATATCTTTCCACCCTTGACGATGAGGCGCTACGGCTTGGCCGTTTTCTTTTAGGATACGAAAACGTGTGCCATGGACGTGGAATGGGTGCAACATCATATCGCCACGCCCTGAAACGACCCAAATTTCTTGCTGATTCATAGGGGCATTGAATGCAGGATGCGTCATTGAGAAAACTTGCCCATTAATAGTATTCGCATTATGAATATCCAAACCATCAGAACCTGTACCACAGTGGCCGCCACTTCCCATTTTGCCATTCATATTTCCATGATTCATATTTCCATGGTTCATATTACCTGCATTCATGTTACCGTGGTTCATATTCCCCATCATTGCACCATGACCGCCCATGTTACCCATGGCCTGGTCACCATATTTTTCACGTAACATCATCATGCCTTGCATGTCCAAACGCATATCCATCATTAAGTGGAAACGACGGCGATTTAAGCCAGCAAGAGAAGGAATAGCAGACATTGCTGCAAGTGTTGATGGTAAGTCACCTTCTCCCTTCGTCAACGTTGTTTCAATACGCAGTACTGGCAAAGGCTGGTCAAATGGTGCGATCGTCATACCCATTTGCCCGACAGGTAGAGTTACCAAATCGAATGCACGACCATCGGAGGCATCAATTAATACTTCAAAACGCTCTCCCATCAAGATAGGTAATTCTGTTACCGCAATCGGCTCGGCTAATAAACCACCATCACTCGCAACGACATACATTTTACGTCCATCACTGGTGGAAATATTTAAACTTCTAGCATTACAGCCATTCAATAACCTTAAGCGCAGCCAACCTTTCGGGGCAACATGTTTAGGATAAACAGCACCATTCGTTAGCATGATGTCACCGAACCACCCCACAGCCGCACTCATCACATCAAGCTGGTAATCAATTTGCCCATCATCTTTTAAGCGTTTGTCTTGCAAAATGACAGGAATGTCATCAACACCCCAATCGCTTGGTAAGCCGTGTTTTGTGCTGTCATCATCTTTAATTAATACAAGACCAGCTAACCCCATCGCCACTTGGTAACCGGTTTTTCCATGAGTATGAGGATGGAACCAACATGTCGCTTCGCTTTGATTTACCGTAAAATTCACTTTACGGCTTGTATCTGGTTGGATTATCGCTTGAGGGCCGCCATCTTGCTCACCTGAAATCTCTAAACCGTGCCAATGAACCGTGGTGTCTTCTGCCAGTTTGTTAATAATATTGATATTAACATTTTGTCCATTTTTCAAACTAATTGCAGGGCCTAATAAATTACCGTTATAACCCCATGTCGTCGTTTGCTTTCCTGGAACAAATTGCGAAACGCCCTGCTGAATAACGACCTGAATGTTGCCTTGCGCATCAGGCTCCAATAAGGGTGGAATCGCTAATGTTGGATAATTTCCTGCTGCTACCGCGATGCGGCTCCAAATAGGCAGCGCACTTGCAGCATATGTGATAGCACTTAACTTAAGAAAATCGCGACGTAGCATTGATAACCTTCCTTTTATTTATCAAATCGATAATCATCAGTGGTGTAATTTATGACAAATTACACTTTCGAAGCAAAACATGGTTTAATGGAGGTATGATAAAGCTTCCCCTTACAGGAAGGTCAATAAAGCCACTCTAAAAATGTGGGTTTATTACATGGATTTAAGAAAAATATAGTTGACTAACAATTCTATTCTTATGCTAACGTAACTTGACATAGAAAACAGATAGAATAACGAATGCGCAAATTTATATTGATGTCATGCTTAATGACTCTGTTGGGGATAACCAATTCTGTCAGAGCTCTTTCCAACAACGAAGCTGAAGATCTTGCTGATCTCACGGCTGTTTTTATTTATCTAAAATATGATTGCGGGTATTCACAAATCCCAGATAGAGAAATTGAACGTGCCATTGTTTACTTTGCTAAAAGTAACAAATGGGACCTTAGCAACTATAATGCGGAAAAAATGACCGCCCTTAACAAAGAAAGTTATAGTGACCTAAAAGGGATACCACTCACCACTGAGTTTAAATGCCAGTCCCTTGCACGGGATTCTCTTGGCCTCTTTGCTTACGTCAAGTAAGCTGATAAGAAAGCCCATCAAGAAAACATGCCAACATATTGCCTGCATGTTTTCTTTCTTTACCCTAAATTATTCTTTCTTTTCTGCCTTCTTTCTTGCCAAAACAAAGCTATCGATGGAATACTTTGAATAATTACCATCCTGATAATATGGTTTGACATAACAAAGCCTGCATCTAAATTCATGGTAATTGCTGCGAATGTCATCGCTTCCATACTTCCCGGGGCCCAAGCTAACAGTAACACCGAAATATCATAGCCTGTAATCCAAGATGCAAATACCGTGATAAGAAAAGTCAGCACGATATTAACCACCACGACTTGAGCTGAAGAGTATATATTTTTAATCAACGAGGAAAGTGGGAACACAATGAAATGGTTACCAATGTTCATCCCAATCAATACCATACTCAATTCAGTCAACATCAGTGGAAAATTCAATGGGATATCAGCCCAACCTTGAATGAGTGTTGCCGCCGCTAATGACGTCAACATAAAAGGCGCAGGAACTTTTAAACGCTGTAAAATGGCCCCTGAAATCACCCCAACAGCAATAATAAGCAGTAGCCATCCCGTTGAAATTAATGTCAATTCTGGCAATTCTATTATCGGTTGTGGGTCACCATCACTGCCAACAACAATTCCTGCTAATAAGATAAGAATAATTAAGCGAATTGTATGGGAAATAACAATTTTCTGAGGCGGTGTATGGGTGTGGTCTGTTAATGCGAGGATTGCCGCCATAGCACCGGGTACAGAGCCAAGCATTGCCTCTTGTTTTGTCCAACCGACTTTCCGGTAAAACCAAAAAAAACTAAACGAAAATTGCACAGCCAAACAAACAACTAACATCAATAATAAAAGAAATAAATTGTCCGCTTCATTAAGAGATACTTGATTGAACATCAAGCCCACAGAGGTTCCCAACGTGACTTGAACAAAACTAATGGTGTGTTTAGGAATTGCGAAGGAAATACCAAAACGATGAAAAATGATAATGGCAATGATCGGGCCAAACATCAATGCAAGGGGAACTCCTAGGTAAGTAAGCCCGCCACCGATTAAAGCACAGATGGAAATCCCACCTATCATTTTTAATAATTTCTTCATATGGTATTAACCATTAAGTCTTTTTATATCCCTAATTTATATCATATTATTTAAGCCATATAGCTTTAGTTTTTATTTATTTATCACCCTAGTGATATCCACCAACATTTATCTATTTATTAGGTTTTGATCTTATTATTTTAACTTGGTCTGAAAAAATCTTTTTAACTTAGATTGACACGGTACAGTGAAAAATTTATTTCCTTCTCTTTATGTTATCAGCATGAGCTTGGTTCATAACCGCTTTGGACATCCATTGTGCTAATTGTGTTACTTGAGCATCATCCATTTTCCAAATATCTTTTAGTACTAAAAATATTTCAGAACCATAAATAACAGAAAAAGCACGAATCACTTTATCAATAATTTCTTGCGGATATTCTGATTTCATTGGCGATGTGACCATTGCAAGAATTTCTTTACGATTACCGCGTTCTAGACGCTTATCTTTAATGCTTTGTGGAGCTGCTCGCCCCTGTGCCCACTGCTGTAATGATACTTGCAGCGCGGCTCGTAAAACACCTTCATGTTCAAACATACGTGGAAAAGCATAGGTTAATAGCTCGTCAATACGCTCTTCGGTTTGCTCACTTTGCGGGCGCCAAGTTAAAATAGGACCTAAACTTTCATTAACCGTTGCGGTAATTAAATCGGCTTGTGTTGGAAAATAACGATAAGCTGTCGCACGAGAAACTCCCGCCTCAAGTGCCAACTCAGAAACAGAAGGCATCGCCCCTTTTTCAAATAAATCTAAAGCCGTCTTAATCAACAATACATAGGTTCGTTTTCGTGTCCCTTTGTATTCTGAATGTGAATTAGTTTTAGACATTAATTTATCCTTAAAATACTGTCACTTACTATAAAATGAGTTAGAGCTCATGAAAACATATAAGTGTGAATAGGTAAATGCACTTGGTTGATGATTTAAAGAAATTATTCATAAAGGTGATTTAAAAGTAATAGCAAAAATCATAACAATCACAATTATATCTTTTAAATATCCAAATATACTCAAAATAGCTCAGGTCTATAAATAATAATTTATACTATTTTATCAATAGGATAAAAACATTATCAGTCAATAACGTCATAATAAACCAAAAATGAGACTACAATCTCATTTTACAATCAATCGCAATGATACTATAGTCTCATTATGATGAAAAATTCAACGCTCGTTTTACTCTGAAAGGGTTTGTATATGAAAAAACATCCGGGTTTTATTTATATTGTAACGACGCTTGACACTAAAAGTGCTGAACTATTTTATGTTAGTGAATTAATCAAAAACGCCGGATTGGCGGTACGTACTGTTGACCTGACAACACAACTAACGCAATTAGAAAAAAACGCAGATATCAGCGCACACACTGTCGCAAGTTTTCATCCACTTGGTACTGAGGCCGTTTTCTGTGGTGACCGCGGTAAAGCCATTGAAGCTATGGCACACGCTTTCAGCCTTTATCTTGCTGCACAAACAGATGTTGCCGCTATTCTTGGTTTAGGTGGTTCGGGTGGAACCGCACTCATTACACCCGCCATGCAAGTATTGCCCGTAGGTATTCCAAAATTAATGGTTTCCACAATGGCATCAGGGGATATTTCTGGTTATATCGGCGCGAGTGATATTTCGATGATGTACTCCGTCACTGATGTATCAGGTTTGAATATCATTTCCCGCAAAGTATTAAAAAATGCTGCCAATCAAATAGCAGGAGCTGTTTGGTTTGACGACGAAGAACAACCACATGACTTAAAACCAGCAATTGCACTAACCATGTTCGGAGTAACGACCCCATGCGTACAGCAGCTCACAACAGAGTTAGAGGCGCAATATGACTGTCTAGTCTTCCATGCGACAGGCAGTGGTGGCAAAGCCATGGAAAAACTGATTGATAGCCAGTTATTACATTCTGTTTTAGATATTACAACCACCGAAGTATGTGATTATTTATTTGGTGGGGTATTAGCTTGTGATGAAGACCGTTTTGGTGCCATTGAACGCACTCAAACCCCTTGCGTGATGTCTTGTGGAGCTCTCGATATGGTGAATTTCGGCCGCCCTTCGACTGTGCCCGAACACTACCAAAATCGCTTATTTTATCATCACAACGCTCAAGTCACTTTAATGAGAACGACCAAAGAAGAAAATCAGCAAATGGGTCGTTGGATTGCAGAAAAATTAAATCGTTGTAATGGTGAAGTGCGCTTTATCATCCCAACAGCAGGCTTTTCAGCATTAGATGTTGATGGTGCTCCATTTTGGGATCCTATCGCAGATCAAGCCTTCATTGATGCTTTAACAGCAAATTTAATAATAACAGAGAAAAGACAACTTATTTTGAGTCCTTATCATATTAACTCCACAGAGTTTTGTGACCAGGTTATTCAGCTTCACCAGGAAATTTTGAACAAATAATAGAGGTTAACTATGAAACATAACCGCGCAGATTTATTAAAAAAATTTAGAGACATGATTGCTCGGGGAGAACCAATCATCGGTGGTGGCGCAGGAACAGGGCTATCTGCTAAATGTGAAGAAGCGGGCGGTATCGATTTAATCGTTATCTATAACTCAGGCCGTTACCGCATGGCAGGTAGAGGTTCACTTGCAGGCTTATTAGCCTATGGCAATGCGAATGAAATCGTTATGGATATGGCAAAAGAGGTTTTACCCGTAGTAAAACATACTCCTGTCCTTGCGGGTGTGAATGGAACAGACCCATTCTGCCAATTCGATAAATTCCTTGATGATATCAAAGCAACAGGTTTTGCAGGAGTACAAAATTTCCCTACCGTCGGCTTAATTGATGGCAATTTCCGCGCCAATTTAGAAGAAACAGGAATGGGCTATGGGTTAGAAGTTGAGATGATCCGTCTCGCTCATGAGAAAGATTTGCTCACTACGCCTTACGTTTTTAGCGCTGAAGATGCCATTGCGATGACTAAAGCTGGTGCCGACATTATTGTGCCACATATGGGGCTAACGACTGGGGGGAATATTGGAGCAGAAACCGCCCTGACGCTCAAAGATTGCGTTCCACTAATCAATGAATGGGCAAAAGCGGCAAAATCAGTACGCGAAGATGTGATTGTTCTGTGCCACGGTGGCCCAATAGCCACCCCTGAAGATGCTGAATATATTTTAGCCAACTGCCCTGATTGCCATGGTTTCTATGGTGCCAGCTCAATGGAACGTTTACCAACAGAAGTGGCATTAACCGCCACCACACAAAAATTTAAATCAATTACACGTTAGTTTTTTTACTTTATATTTTGCCAACACCAGGCGCCTACTTCGGTAGGCGTTTTTTTATCTTTCTAGCCACGAAAGTTACTTCCCTTTTTCTGGTAAATAGAATGCCCTTTGCATAAGAAATGTGTTAGACAAGCCATAAATATAGGCATACCAAAGTAGAGCACGCCAAAGGCAAAAGCCACATGGGGTTTCTCCGGGAATTCACCACCGCTAGAAATACTCGAATAATAGTCAATCGATCTTAAATATTCAGGCGTTAATCCGCCATAAGGCACGAGGAAAGATAAAATTAACACCGAGAAAATACAGAACATAAAATTGAGTGCCATTAATGCTGAATAGCCCATATTTTCTGAACGTTCTTGCTCTGTTCGGCTGGTTAAACCAAAAAGCATTCGATTGGCAACAGTGGCACTGTATAAATATAAAATTAATGGGGAATCACCTAATACTGACATATTGATGGCCAGTGCAAAAAGACCATAGAAAAGAGCAAATAACGTTAATACTCGCCAATCACGAAATACCGCCATAAAGACGCCCGAGTGAACTAAAATAAATTCAAAAATCAGGATCAACGTCAGGTTATAAATAATTTCTACCGTATAGTATTCAGGAAAAAACCATACAGATAGAATAAAACCAACATAAAACAATGAAAAACCGTAGTTTATTATTTTAGAAAAAGCACGAATAATACTGAAAGAATGCGGGTTCTCCTTCACACTTTTTACTGAAGATTGTTCTGGGAAAAAACCTTGGTTTTTATCTTTCCCATTCCTTGGTGGTTTTACCATTAGCTCACTCCATCTCACCAATATCACTTTATTAATAAGCTACTTGATCACACAAAAAATAAACAGTGGCTAAAGTCTGAATGGCAGGTTCAAAGCGAGGTAAAGTGTAAGAAATATCGACAAGATGGCATGAACGAATAAATGTCATGCCACAGATAGATTAAATTTAATTAAACCAGTTTGGCGATCAGCGTATCTAAATCACCTTGTAAGAAATTCACTGGTGGAATTTCAATCACTGTATATGCGCCTGCTGCTTGTTTCATCGTCGCTCGTGCGGCAGAAACCATAAATTGAGAAGTCAGTGCAGGGTTATTAATGCGCATTGAATATTCGAACAACTGGTTATGTGTTGCCCCTGAAACCCCTTTATGAGTCATGTGCACACCGTGCCCAACATCTTTTAATGCATCAATGCTATCCACCTGACGAATATGTGTTTCATCAGAAGAAAAGTAGCTGTCTGCTTTAATCGCTTGAGCCACCTCATCGAACTTAGCGCCACCGTCTAATTCAACATAAACCATACGACGATGAACCCCTGTTCCTAATGGAATTGTGACAGAAAGGGCATCTTTTACGCCATTGATAGCTTTAGCGGCCACACTGTGTCCCATACTCATCCCTGGACCAAAATTCGTATAAGTTACCCCTTTTGGTGCCATTGCTAGCATCAATGTACGCATAATCGAATCCGAGCCAGGATCCCATCCGGCAGAAACAACCGCCACGCTATTATGCTGTCTCGCAACGTCATCTAAGCTGTGTTTTAGCGCCACAATATCTGAATGCACGTCAAAACTATCAACAGTATTAATACCGAGGCTCAAAACTTTAGCTGCTAATGGGCCGATAGCACGCGTTGGTGAACACAAGAGTGCAACATCAACTTTCCCAAGTTTTTCAATATCATCAACCACTTTATATCCAGAAAGCTCAGCAGGAATATCTTGCGTATTGCGACGAACTACCCCGACTAACTCAAAATCCTCAGCGGCCAGAACAGCTTCTAGTGCATAGCGACCAATGTTACCGTAGCCCACTATTGCTGCTTTAATTTTTGTCATTTTTGCTCCTATACAGTTCTGATGTTGCTCATTAAATTATTTATAGCGAAATTGAATTTAACAGAATAATTAAAAGTAAACAAAACATTAGCCTAATTAAATCAGACGCATTTTAACCCTATTTTCATTGTTGAAATCCATGTAGAATTAGCCCATCAGAAAGCTTTCCCTATCATTCATGAATATATAAAGGTTCTCAATGCATCAATCCGATGTGACTGAGCGGTCACTCTTTTCGCTCAGCTGGCCAATTTTTATCGATATTTTTCTTCATTTGGCCACATTATTAATTAATACCTACATGGTTAGTCACGTGTCTACAGCCTACCTTGCTGCTATGGGGGTGGGAAACCAAGTGTTTGACCTATTTATCACTATTTTTAACTTTATCAGTGTGGGGTGTAGCGTTGTTATAGCCCAATACCTAGGGGCAGGCCGCCGAGAAAAAGCCAGCCAAGCGATTCATATTTCAATCGCGTTTAACTTTATTCTTGGTTTTTCCAGCGCATTAGTTGCGTTATTTTTTGGCTATAGCATTCTAACTATTATGAATATGCCATCGCATTTAATGGCTGATGGTTATACTTATTTACGTATTCTAGGGATTTGTTTAATCCCTGAAGCGATTTCAATTATTTTAGCGGCATGCTTGCGGGTTTATGGTAAAGCGCAACCCGCAATGTGGGTCACATTAATCGCTAATGTGATTACAGTATTTGGTAATATCATTGTGCTTTATGGTTTCTTCGGCTTACCACAATACGGCCTTGAAGGCGTTGCTTGGTCAACAGTCGTTGGGCGTATTGTTGCCGTTATTTTACTTTTCTGCCTACTGTTTTATGGGCTGAGAATTAAATTTGTCCCAATGATGTTAATACACTGGTCACGGAAAATGTTGGGTAAGATTTTACATATTGGATTACCCTCTGCGGGGGAAAATCTTGTGTGGATCCTCCATTTTATGACCGCATCTGCGTTTATCGGTCTCATGGGGGAAACGCCTCTTGCGGCACAAACGCTCTATTTCCAATTGTCATTGTTTATCATGCTGTTCGGGATCTCTATCAGTATTGGTAATGAAATTATGGTTGGCCACCTTGTTGGAGCAAAACGCTTTGAAGATGCCTTTAGGCGCGGTGTAAAAAGCCTTAAAATGGGTTTTTACGTAACAATTGGTGTCGTTATTGCCTTTTGGTTATTCCGTGATCCTATCTTAAATAATATTACTGATGACCAAGGTATTATTAAGGTACTGCTGCCATTATTTTTACTTTCGGTGTTCTTAGAGCCCGGCAGAACAATTAATATCGTGATGGTAAATGCCTTGCGTGCCTCTGGCGATGCTCGCTTTCCTCTGTGTACCGCTATTATTTTTATGTGGGGCGTCGCTATCCCATTAGGCTACTTCTTAGGCATAAAAATGGAGATGGGCCTCTTAGGTATTTGGTTAGGTTTCTTTGCTGATGAATGGTTGCGCGGCTTAACCAATGCATGGCGCTGGCGTTCACGTAAGTGGCAAAGTAAGCGTCTTGATGTAGAAAGCTAATCTGTTCAGTTATCACTCAGTCCTGCCGAATATTATAGGCAGGACTTTTGTGACTAAGCTCAAAGTTAGAAATTTTTCATTTTTATAATTCAAATTAGAGATAATATTTCTCTCCACTCTCTTTAAATCCCCTAACTTAGTGAAGTTTTTCTCCAGACTGTTGTTTAAAATAATAAAATCAAAAAAGATTTTATTAAGGGGACTTGCCATGCATGCTCAATCACAACCACTACTTTGGCAATATTTTATCAACGCAGTAAAGCAAGAAGTAAAGCCTGCCTTAGGTTGTACTGAGCCAATTTCATTGGCATATGCTGCCGCCAAAGCGGCTTCATTTCTTAATGGCAAAGTGACCCGAGTCTGTGCTTTCGTTTCCCCTAACCTCATGAAAAATGGTATGGGCGTAACCGTACCCGGAACAGGAATGGTTGGTCTACCCATTGCTGCAGCCCTTGGTGCAGTTGGCGGTGATGCTGAAGCAGGTTTAGAAGTATTAAAATCAGCATCTGAGGATGCCATTGCATTAAGTAAAACCATGTTAGCACAAGGGGCTATTACCGTTGATATTAAGCACCCTTGCGACGATGTTATCTACTCCGAAGCCACGGTATATACCCAAACAGAATCCGCAACCGTCATCATTGCGGGGTCACATACGAATATTGTTAAAATTATTCATAACAATCACACCGTATTTGATGCCACAACGGCTCAACCTCACCATGAATCTCCAGTTGACTGTGCAGCTGACATCCCACTACCGCCAGTCACTGCTAAATCTGTTTATCAATTTGCCACCGAAGCGCCTTTAGAGGATATTCGTTTTATTCTTGAAGCCGCGCATTTAAACGAAGCCTTATCTCAAGAAGGTTTACGCAATGTTTATGGCTTACATATCGGCAAAACATTACAAACCCAGCGAGACCGTGGTTTGCTTTCAAAAGACTTAATGTCAGAAATTATGATCCGTACCTCCGCGGCTTCTGATGCGCGCATGGGAGGGGCTGTATTGCCCGCAATGAGTAATTCAGGGTCAGGTAACCAAGGTATTGCAGCAACCATGCCGGTAGTTGTCACTGCAGATTATTTGCAATCTTCTGAAGAGCAACTGGCTCGAGCCTTAATGTTGTCACACTTAATGGCTATTTATATTCACAACCAGCTTCCTGCGTTATCGGCACTATGTGCTGCGACAACAGCAGCTATGGGGGCTGCTGCAGGCATCGCTTGGTTACTAGAATCCCGCTATGAAGTCGTCGCAATGGCAATTTCCAGTATGATTGGTGATGTTAGTGGTATGATTTGTGATGGTGCATCAAACAGTTGTGCAATGAAGGTGTCAACCAGTGCGAGTGCCGCTTATAAAGCCGTGCTAATGGCATTAGATAATAGCTGTGTCAGAGGGTCGGATGGTATTGTTTCTGATGATGTCGACCAGTCCATTGCCAATTTATGTTCTTTAGCTGCGGGTTCTATGAGACATACTGACGTGCAGATTATTGAAATTATGGCCGCTAAAGCGCGCCCTTAACGCCGCAGTGTTGTTAGCTACATTCGCCAACCCTAGTTACATATTTTGTATGCACCTAGGGGTTGGCTTTTTGCCGCCTTGCTACGCCGCTAATTCTTCGCCCTTAACGCCGTAGCGTTGTTAGCTGCATTCGCCAACCCTAGTCACATACTTGTGTATGCTCCTAGGGATTGGCTCTTTTGCCGCCTTGCTACGCCGCTAATGACTTTGAATTTCTTTTCTTGAAATTCTTTTTTTTGAAATTCTTTTTTTTTGAATTGTTCTATTTTGAATTAACTTCTAGGGCTGCGAATTTTTCGCGGATCATCTCTTCTGGTAGGTCAATACCAATAAACACTAATACACTGCGGCGTTGTTCATCAACTTCCCAGTCTCTATCCCAATCCGCACTATAAAGACGCTGAACACCTTGGAATAATAAGCGTTTTGGCTCATTCACAATGGAAAGGATCCCTTTATAGCGCAGTAAATTATCTGCAAAGCCAAGTAATAATTCTTCCATTACCTGAGAAACCGCCATCAGTTCAACAGGGTAATTAAATTCGAGAACAATCGAGCCTACTTCATTTTGTTGTTTAGGGGCGAAACGGAATGTCGGTTGTTTAACATTTAATTGTGAATCCAATAAAAAACCGTCGATATCTAATAACATACTCAGGTCAATATCACCGTGAATGACTGAGTAAATCGGCGCCCTTGCATTAATTCGTTGTAAACGTTCAATTAAAGCTTCATTATTTGGCTCAATATCGGTTTTGGTCAATAAAATACGGTCTGCATAGCCAATTTGCGCTTGAGCAATGGCGAAATCATTTAATTGTTTATCAGCGTGAACAGCATCCACTAAGGTAATAATCCCATCTAATACATAACGTTCGCAGAGGACTTCATGGGAAAAAAAGGTTTGAGTGATCGGCCCGGGATCTGCCATGCCAGTGCATTCAATGAGCAGACGGTCAAAGTCTAATTTTCCACTATCAAGGCCATCTAATAGATCTAATAAGGCATTTTCTAATTCATTCGAACGGCTACAACAAATACATCCATTACTTAATGTAGTAATTTGTGTCGCACGATCACCAATTATTGCGTTATCAATGGGGACTTCACCGAACTCATTTTCAATCACTGCGATTTTATGACCATGCTCAGCATGAAGAATATGGCTAAGGAGAGTCGTTTTACCTGCACCGAGAAAACCGGTTAAAATTGTTACGCTAATAGGTTTCATTATTGCCCTCACACTTCATTGATTAACAGCAGCGAAATCCGCCTTTACCACTACCACCATACCGTGCATCTTGTCTTTCGCGAAAAAATTCTTTATATGTCATCACAGGTTTGTCTGGATGGTTATCACTCATATGCTGCACATAAGTATCATAATCAGGAATACCAATTAACATACGTGCGGCTTGCCCGAGGTATTTTCCTGTTTTGCCGAGATTTCCAAACATCAGCCTCTCCAATACAAATGCCCTACATCATGAGCACATAATGTAGGGCGACCTTTCATTTATTGAGCACCTTTCGATGTTCAAATCCGTTGAAGGGTGACTTAATGTGAAGATGAAACTTTCACGCCCTCTTTAGGTACAGGAACATAAGGTGTTTCTTTGTCTGTACGCTCTGGGTTTTTGTGTGCTTTCATCCCAACGCGGATACCGTAGAAAATGATACCGTAAACAACCACTAAGAATAGAATACTCAGCCCAGCGTTGGTGTAGTTATTAATAATAATGTGATTCATATTAGTAATTTCTTGTGCAGTTAACTCTGCACCACCTGCCGCAATCTTATCTTTATAAGATTTCGCTAAGTATAGGAACCCTTCCAGTTGTGGGTTATCACTGAATAATTTCAGTCCTAATGCCCAAGTTGTACAGATTAATAGCCATACTGCAGGTAAGACAGTCACCATAATGTATTTACTGCGTTTCATCTTAATCAATACAACTGTACTTAAGACTAAAGCAACCGCTGCTAACATTTGGTTCGAGATACCGAACAGAGGCCATAAGCTCTTAACACCGCCCAGTGGGTCAACAACGCCTTGATACAATAAGTAACCCCATAACCCAACACATCCCGCTGTACCGATGATACCCGCAACCAGTGAATCGGTTTTCTTCAAGAACGGAACAAAGTTACCTAATAAATCTTGCAGCATAAAGCGACCAGAACGGGTTCCTGCATCCAATGCGGTTAAGATAAACAGCGCTTCAAACAGAATACCAAAGTGATACCAGAAGCCCATATTTGCCGCAGGCATGATTTCATGGAAGACATACGCAATACCTACCGCTAATGTCGGTGCACCACCTGCACGGTTTAACACCGACGGCTCACCAATATCTTTCGCTGTTTGCATGATTTGCTCAGGTGAAATCACAAAGCCCCATGAACTCACTGTAGCGGCTGCATGAACAGACACATCTTTGAGCTGAGCCATGATAGCTGCGCCATCTGGACCACCCAGTTCATGTAAGTTAGGCATAGTAATACCCAACGCTGCCGGTGGTGTATTCATTGCAAAATACAAGCCTGGTTCGATAATAGAAGCCGCTACCAGTGCCATAATCGCAACAAATGACTCCATTAACATTGCACCATAACCGATGTAACGCGCATCTTTTTCGTTTGCTAATAACTTAGGTGTTGTCCCTGAAGAAATAAGCGCATGGAAACCGGATACCGCACCACAAGCGATGGTAATAAATAAGAATGGGAATAGAGTACCTTTCCAAACAGGACCGGAGCCATCAACAAATTGGGTGACAGCTGGCATTTTTAATTCAGGGTTTAGAATAACGATACCAATCGCTAAACCAACAATAACCCCAATTTTCAGGAAGGTCGCTAAATAGTCACGAGGCGCTAAAATTAACCATACAGGTAATAATGCTGAAACAAACGCATAACCGACTAACGCATAAGTGATCGTCGTGTCTTTGAATGTCAGTGCTGGGCCCCAGTATGGGTCATGAGCAATCACACCACCAAACCAAATGGAAGCAACTAACAGAACAATACCGATAACAGAAACTTCACCTACGCGCCCCGGCCGGATATATCGCATATATATCCCCATAAACAATGCGATAGGCACTGTTGAAACAACGGTAAAGACACCCCATGGGCTTTCTGCCAAGGCTTTCACCACAATCAATGCTAATACAGCAAGGATAATGATCATGATTAGGAAGCACCCAAAGAGCGCCAGCGTTCCCGGAATCGGGCCAAGCTCCTCTTTAACAATTTCCCCTAATGATGCACCATTACGGCGTGATGAAATAAATAACACCATGAAATCTTGCACCGCACCGGCTAACACAACCCCAGCTAGTAACCATAAGGTACCGGGTAAATAGCCTACTTGCGCCGCAAGAACGGGTCCGACTAATGGCCCAGCCCCTGCAATAGCGGCAAAGTGGTGACCAAATAGAACATTTTTATTTGTCGGAACATAGTTTAAACCATCATTATTAATGACGGCTGGGGTCGCACGTGTTTCGTCCAGCTTCATCACTTTCTTAGCAATATATAAGCTGTAATAACGATATGCGATGAGATACACCGCCACAGAAGCGACGACAATCCACAGCGCACTAATGTGCTCACCGCGTCTGAGTGCAACAACCCCTAAACAGACTGCACCGATTATCCCGAGGATCATCCACGGAATGTGCTTTAAAATACCATTTTTGTTCATAGAACACCCTTCTGAGGTAAAACGAACATGCCATTGATTTTGTATTAACCATCTTAAAAAACGATATCGCTGTGTTTTCGTTGCTTATCATTTATCGTTGATGGTTTTTTAATTGGCAGTGGTTGAACTGTATTGAATTAAAAAATTGAGCTCTGCCATGGTGTATATGGTATGAAATTACACTCAGCAAATGACTAAAGTTATGCTAAGTGGTGCCATATAGAATTAAGCGGTTTGTTTTTTACTTTAAATGGTTTTAAGGAAGGGAATATGAGGTCAAAAATGTGATCCACATAACGATTCTGATTTGTTTTCAATAAGTTAAAAAATGTAACTCATATGAATAAAATGAAGTTTATTGTAAACAAATTTCACTAATAACGTGAAATCTCAAAGTTAGGTTATCTAAAGCTTTATAATATCTATGTGCTATTGGCGTGTAATTGTTGTCCATTTACCACCAACCCACCAACTATGTTCACCATCTGTTTGCGTTTCACATCCGATACCGACTTTCGCTTTCCCTGCTTCAAAGGGATACGCGCAATCATAAATTGCATCAACCACGATTTCCCCAGTAATTGCGTCTGCAAAACCAATTTTATTTTCTTTGCGAATTCGATATACCCCGTCTTGCGCTTCATCAGGCCAATTATCAAAATAGTAAAGTTGGTAAATCTCTTGTCCTTTTTGGTCAAAAACAGCTAAGCCTTTATTCGATGATTTACCTAAACAATACTTAAATGAAGATTGTTGCTCAAAACACTCGATTTTATCTTTTTCGTTCTCTACCCATAAACTGAATTGTTGTTCAAGATTTTGCGCTGTTGATAAAAAAGATATTAATCCTAATGACATTAAACCAACTACATAATGAATCATCATAACTTTCCTTATTCTACTTTTATGCCTACTAAGTGATAAGACGCTAAGCTCATCAACTTTGCTCTATTAAATACTCGCTTAATTAAAGATAGCGGATATCTATTTCAGTGAAACTAGGAATAAAGGTAAATAAAGTCTTATATGAAGATAATCTCAAAGTTAAAATTAAAGTATACAAGCGCTCACTCACTTAGAGTCATTGAGCGCAAAATTCATCAAGATCAACCAGAAACACACACTGTATTCGCGGTTTTCTTAGCCATATCTAATGCATTTTCAATAGAATCCGCAATCGCCAAAGCCACACCTAACCGACGAGTTCCTGCAATTTCAGGTTTACCAAATAACCGTAATTGGGTGTCAGACCCCAAAGCAGCACCAATATTTGAAAAAACCACATTTTGGCTTTGTAAATTAGGTAAAATAACCGCTGAAGCACTCGGCCCATATTGGCGGATCACGCCAATTGGGAAACCAAGAAATGCACGAACATGTAATGCAAATTCAGATAAACTCTGCGAAATAAGCGTCACCATCCCCGTATCATGGGGACGAGGCGAAACCTCATTAAAAATGATATCGTCACCACATACGAATAATTCAACACCAAATATTCCATAACCTCCTAGAGAGGTTACAATTTTCTTGGCAATGTCTTGCGCTTTTTTCAACGCAGCCTCACTCATGTACTGCGGCTGCCAAGACTCACGGTAATCCCCTTTTTCTTGTCGGTGACCTATAGGCGCACAAAAGTGAATACCATCCACCGCACTGACTGTTAACAATGTAATTTCAAAATCAAAATTAACCATTTTTTCAACAATTACACGCCCCTGCCCTGCTCGCCCACCTTGCTGCGAATAATCCCAAGCCTGATCTAATTCTGCTCGAGAGCGGATCACACTTTGTCCCTTTCCTGATGAACTCATCACAGGCTTAACAATACAGGGAAACCCAATTTTTTCTGCCGCTGCAATAAAATCGGGGTTACTGTCTACAAATTGGTACTCTGATGTTGGCAATTTCAACTCTTCTGCCGCTAAACGACGGATCCCTTCTCTATCCATAGTAAGTACAATGGCTTTCGCAGACGGAACCACTTTTTGTCCTTGCTGTTCAAGCTCCATCAATACCTGTGTCGCAATTGCTTCAATTTCAGGCACGATAATATCAGGTTTTTCCCGTGAGACTATTTGTTTCAGCGCTTCGCCATCAAGCATGTTTATCGTATAACTGCGGTGTGCAATATGCATCGCTGGCGCATTATCATAGCGATCAACCGCAATAACTTCGATGCCCAATCGTTGACATTCAATCGCAACTTCTTTGCCTAACTCTCCAGCACCTAACAGCATGACTTTTGTTGCAGATTTACACAGCGCAGTACCTAATTGATTCATGATTGATGACCTTACCGACAAAAAGTTGATACCAATTATATACGCAATCGTTTGCTTTTACTATCAAGGAAAAAACACTATAAAAAAAATTTTCATAATCGATTGATAATAATAATTATTATTTAATCTAATGGTGTTTTATCGCGCCCAGTAATAAAGGGTTCTTTGTGAGAAAATTTAATATACTGTTTGCGTAAAATAGCTAATACACAAAACATTAAACCAATCCAAATAAGTGAAAAACTAATACCTTTGACCCAATCAAAGAGCTCATTAAATAAAAATACGGCCAATAAAAATTGAATTGTTGGTTCTATATATTGCGCTAAACCAATCACCGTTAATGATGTCCGTTTAATCGCTGCGGTAAAAAAGAGCAAAGGAATTATCGTGACAGGCGCCGCTAACATATAAAGAACTTTAATTTGCCAATCCCCTTGCGTCACGGCACTTAGACCATGAGATGCTAACCACCAAGTGATCGCTATTGCAATGGGAAGCAGCCAAAGTGCTTCTAGAAATAAAGACGTAATCACATCAAATCGAATAAATTTACGAATTAACCCATAGACTGCAAAAGCACTCCCCATTACTAACGCTAAAATAGGTAATTCACCATACTGCCAAATTTGGTAACCGACCCCCGCACAAATAAAAATAACAGCCATTTTTTCTGCAAAAACAAGCCGTTCGCGAAGGAACAAAACACCAAGTAAAATAGAAAATAATGGGTTAATAAAATAGCCAAGACTAGCAGCTAACACCTGCCCGTGGGTTAATGCATAAGTAAATGTTGTCCAAGATATCGCCATAACCGACGAACTAAATAAACATAGAATTATCGACTGTTTGTCAGACCATACCTCACGCCATAAAGATTTATTTTTGATAATTAAGCGAACAAGAAAAAGTATAGGCACAGACCAGATAAGACGTTCTGCAAGTAGCTCTAAAGGTTCCGCACCGGGAAGTAAACGATAAAATAATGGTGTTATTCCCCATAAGATATAGGAAAAAATAGCAAGAGCTACTCCCGAGCGAAGCAACATGATTTATCCACAATAAAATCTGATTAAATAATATTAGCTACTTATCATACGCCAAAATGCAAAAAATAAAACTTGCCACCACCATAATATAATTTGAATTATATCAAGTATTCTTAAACTAAAAGGTAACTATATCGCTACCTTTTAGTTGCTCAATACACATATATTCTCATCAAAAAACATCGCGTTGATGTAATGGCGGTTGCTGCTGCATAAATACAAATAATTCCTGTTGTGTCGGAGCCGCAGCGATAGCGCCTTTTTTAGTTGTCGCTAATGCACCACAAGCCGTAGCTTGCGAGATGACCTTCATCAATCCCTCTTTTTCGTTGACTAGCCCATATTGTGAGATGGCCGCCAATAACCCTGCCATAAATGCGTCACCTGCACCAGTAGTATCAATACTTTCAACTAAATAAGCACTTACGGCTATTTGAACTGAGGGGGTGAACACCTGACAACCTTTAGCACCTTGAGTCACAATTTTTAATTGAGCAGGGTAATTTTGCAATTTAGCTATGGCATTCTCAAAACGACTTTCTTGCGTTAACCACAGCAATTCATCATCCGAAAGTTTTAAAATATCTGCTTGTTTTGCAAAATTATCAACAATTTGGTGCATTTCGTCGGGATCTGACCACATTTGCGGACGAATGTTAATATCAAAGCTCAGTAATCCGCCAGCGAGCTTGAGTTGTTCGATAGCTGTCGATAGTGATGCTCTGCATTGATGGTGCACCAGAGCTAATGAGCAAAAATGCAAAATATCATTACCAAATTGCGGTAAATTATTTATCGTTAAAAATTGGTCGGCCGAAGGAGAAACTAAAAAAGAAAATTCACGTTCTCCATTTTCGTGTAACGAGACGAGAACAGTACTTGTTTTATACTTTTCATCAAACTCCATCGCACTAGTATCAACCCCTATATCAAATAGGGTTTTCTGCATAAAATGCCCAAAAGCTTCTTCGCCGACTCGCCCAATAAAACCACTGTTTTGCCCTAAGCGTGCAACACCCGCGGCAACATTCACAGGTGCTCCACCAGCACAAGCTTCATATTGCATGTTTTGAAGGGGGATTAAATCAATGACAGCATCCCCTAATGCCCAAACTTTCATTATGTCTCCTTTGCGAGTTTTATATTTTTAACCTTCATTCTTATTCATAGCTAGCACATTACCAACTCATAAAAATAAAACTAGTAAACGCAAACTGTTAACGTTAACATTGAGTATAAAGAAACCAGCAAATAAACGCACCTATTATTGAATTTCATGTGCTTATTTTGTTATTGCGATCGAAAAACATTCAGGAAGCCATAATGAAAAAACAACTTGAACTAGCCAACGAAGCCATCAAAACAGCAAGGAAAAATATGGACTTGCAGTTTTACCCACAATACCACCTTGCCCCTTATGCAGGCTGGATGAATGACCCTAATGGTTTGATCTATCATCAAGGCCAATACCATGCATTTTATCAACATCATCCATTTAGTGCGATTTGGGGCCCCATGCATTGGGGGCATGCAACAAGTACAGATATGGTACATTGGGAACATCAGGCAATTGCGTTAGCACCTAGTGAAGACTATGACCGAGATGGTTGTTTCTCAGGATCTGCAATTAGTTACGATAATAAATTATATCTGTTCTACACGGGCCACATCTGGTTAGCAAATCCAGGTGATGATAGTCAAATCATCCAATCACAATGTGTTGCAATCAGTGAAGATGGTATTCATTTCGAAAAGAAAGGTGTTGTGCTTTCTGCACCCGATGGTTATATGCACTTTCGAGATCCTAAAGTTTGGCGACAAGATGGAAAATGGTGGATGGTCGTCGGCGCAAGAGACTCCCAAGATCAAGGACAAATACTTTTATTTAAGAGTACAGACTTATTAAATTGGGATCAAAACTACCAAGTTCTGGCAAAAACTGACGACGATAATGTTTATATGTGGGAATGTCCTGATTTCTTTCCATTAGGCGAACAATTTGTTGCCCTCTTTTCACCTCAAGGAAAAAAGGCAAAAAATTATCAGTATCGAAATCTATTTCAAAATGGTTATTTGGTTGGTAATTGGTCTCCTAATTCATCTTATAAAATTTCACATGCATTTACAGAACTTGATTTCGGCCAAGACTTTTACGCACCTCAAACCTTTTTAGCTAAAGATGGCCGCCGTATCGCTATCGCTTGGATGGATATGTGGGAAAGCCATATGCCCACACAAAAACATGGGTGGTCAGGATGTTTTACTTTACCTAGAGAGCTAACACTGAATGAACAAGGTAAAATTGTCGCTAAACCTATAGAGGAATTGAAAACATTACGTCAGTCCGCAAGCCATTTTCCCGCAACAACACTAGCTAAAAACAGCACAATCATACTGAATGAGAATGCGACAAGTTGTGAAATAGAACTTATCTGGGACTTACAGCAAAGCCCTGCTGAAAAATTCGGCTTTTGGGTAGGATACGGCGTACAGTTTTACATTGATAACCAAAGTCAGCAATTAACCTTAATGCGTCATTACCCTGAATATACAATTAGTGATAGTCGTTGTGCGCCAATACCTGAAGGTCATCAACTTAAAATAAATGCTTTTATCGATCACTCTAGCTTGGAAGTATTTATTAATGATGGTGAACTCAACTTTAGTTGTCGAATCTACCCCCATCAAAGTGAGCGGGACTTAAGATTATTTGCAATAAATCAGCAAGCAAAGCTCGAAAAAGCGATTTATTGGGAGATCAAAAAATCCATTGAATAGCAAGCTACTAGATTTGCTTTTCTCTGCAAGGTTAAAAAGAATTACGTTCTAACAAGTCGCAAGCAACATATTCAACACTATTTTGCTGCCGTTCTTCTATGATGTGTAAAGCGGCTTGTTGGCCTAATTGATAGTGCGGTAACACAACCGTACTTAATGGAGGATAAAATAGTTCCCCGACACCTATCATATTATCATAGCCAAGTACTGCGATATCTTGTGGAATACGTAAGCCACGGCTAAGTAGTACTTGGTAAGCTAAAAATGCTATACGGTCATTTCCACAAATAATGACATCAAAATTCGGTTTTTTATTCTTAAAATGACTATTAATTAAAGCTATAACATCTAAATAATGCTCATCGCCTAACTCTAAATGGTGTTGCTGAAGTGATGCTAGCGGTAAGTCAGCACTTGCCCACGCAGACTCCACCGCTTCACGGCGCATTTTTCCAGCAAGTGTCTCTTGCGGAATATAAAGACAAAGAGGATTTCGATACCCTTTCTCTATTAAGCGTTTTACTGCATTAAATTGACCATTAAAATCATCTGGCACATAAGCAGGGAACTGCCCATTTTTATCTATGCAATTAGCAAGAACCAAACGATTATTATGTAATGTTTCTGGAATCGCTACTTCTCGAAGCCCCATCGTAGTATAAATAATACCATCAGGCCGCTGAGATAATAATTGTCGGACAGCTCTTTCACTATCTTCGCTAGATGTAATATTAACTACAAAGCTACTCCAGCCGAATTGTCTCGCGGTTTGTTCTATTGAAAGAATGATTTCTACAGAAAAAGGGGTAGTTGCTGTATCGAGGGCCAAAACACCAACTGTCGAAACCCTAGAGCTTTTCCCTCTGATCTTTCGCGCTGAAAAATCAGGGACATAATTGAGTGACTCAATAGCTTGTTGGACTTGTTTCAAGGTTTCAGGCTTTAGTAATTCAGGGCTATTAATTGCCCTTGATACAGTCATCAATGAAACATTTGCAAGTCGAGCTACGTCTTTTAAAGAAGCCATTAAGTATATTCACTCATCAAAACTAGGTAAGTATTAATTTTAACATGTTAGATATAAAAAGTACTTAATCTTCGTCAATTCACAAGTTAAGAGCTATCACCTCAAAAAACAACATAAGTGTACATCTAAGACTTTTTATGACTAATGATTTAAGATATTATTGATTAGCTTTAGCAATATTTCTGTCTATCACTTTATGATAAAAACACATTTAATAAGTAAAATCACCTAAAATGTTACACGTCATTAATCGAATATTACCCAATGACACAAACTTTAACTATTGTTTCTATTTTTATATTAAATTTAACTAGATGATGTTTTTAATATAAATTAAGGTCAGTATTACATTAATAAAAAAAACAACGATCAGTAGAAAATATTATTGTGGAATTTAAATTTCACTTTATTTATCTACGTATTTTATCAGATTAGTATGAATATCAAATCAGTTCAACAGGAGTATGGTGATGAATAACACCATTCACGTAATCGTAGAAAGTGATAATGTCTTTAAGAATAAACTGAAATTAATGATGGAATCTTTTGGTTTTATCTTTAGATTTTATAATAACGAAGAAGTGTTTATGAGTAATTATACTTACCCTAATGAGATTAATGTAAAGGAATGTATTTTATTATTCTTAAACAATGATGAAAATCGTATTAATCGATTAAACAATATAAATAATTCATTTGGTATTGTTCCATTCATTGTGCTTGCCGAAGAGCCTTCTATCAGTCTATGTCGAGAAAGCTTTAAATCTGGAGCTTTTGATTTTTTTCCTTTTCCTTTCAAAGATATAGAAATATCAAATTCCATTAGTAACGCGATGGAATTATTTTTAAGTATGCATGAAAAGCATAAAAAATATACTCATCTCTCTGATAAATTTAATCGTCTTTCGGTTAGAGAAAGAGAAATTATGGATATGATATTAGAAGGTAATACCAGTAAAGAAACCGCAGAAAAACTGTCATTATCACCAAGAACTGTAGAGGTACATCGCTCTAATATTTATACAAAATTAGGAATAAAATCACTACCACAACTTATTCAAGAATACGAATACATTAATACCTATCCTAGATATATTTAATCTATATGCTATGTTTACCTTCTTATAGCGTTATTATTTCTGATGGCTTGATTCTAAGCCATCAGAAATTAACTATATGAAAAATACCTAAAGGTACTATAATTTAGATAAATATAGATTAATATTCTGTTAATTTTGAAATAATAACTTATTTTTATAAGTGATAAAAACAACACCACTCTGTTATGGATTAAAAACCTAAGTAAATTAATAATTCAGATGGTAATAATAACCACTAATAATCATAAAATAAAATTACATTTTTTTTAGTTATTAAAGTATTATTTACCCTCCCCATATCTCACTACTTTTTTAGTAAAACAATAACCTTTATCAACGAACTTTCTCTCTCATAAAACTAAAAAAATAAGGCTACAAACGACATACCTCCTTACCGTATCCAAGCATAATAAGCATCGTTTTCATTTTCTTTTCTCAATACATCAAGTAACGATACAAGTAGATAGATTACGCTTTATTTATCTATCGGCTGTCGTTCAAAATGTTGGTAAATATTTCGCGCTTCGCTGTTTTTATGTTTTGTAGCTGTTCGAAAAACACGCGAAAGCGCTATTTTTTACCATTCAGAGCATATAGGAGAGCTATTTGTAGTCCTTAATGTTAATTTCGTACTGCTTTAGCTTGCGCCATAATGTTGTCCGTCCCATATCAAGGACTTTATGCATTTTTTGAATTTTACCTTTGCAAGCTTGTGCAACTTCAATAATCAAAGCTTTCTCAACTGAATGAATATCTAAGTTAGCGAACCGTTGTTCGTCCTTATCTACCTTAAAAATACCTTGTTCGTAATAGTGAAATTTCAATTTTTCACTCACTTCCCTTGCTAAGGATTGCGTAAGTGCAAACAAAATATTGCAACTATTCTTAGTTGAAGATAAAACAACAACGAGTACAGGCTCACCAGTATGTGAATACACTGGTGCTAAGTAATAAAAAATTCCATGTAATTCAATTGGCTCTGCATACAACCTAAGCTGTGCCCCATAAGTTAAATTATCAGATAGTAAATTTGCTATCTCAAAATTACCATCAAGCTCATGACTGAGCCACAGCGTTTTCCCATCAGTGCTCAGTAGAGAACTGCGAATATTATTATCATGTAATGAGGCTAATCCGCTCTCAATGGTTGTATGAGCAAGCTCTACGATATATTCATAATTACCTGAATTATAAATACTTTCTTTTACAGGTGTTGTAGTTGGAAATATTAAATGAGTTGACATAGTTATCCTTATTCTTCGATAAGAGTTATCTGATTATGTCAATTTGCCATTTAATTATTATATTCTAGATCAAGTTATTAATTGATAGGTTTACAACCATTGATACACATCAATTTTTTATAATTAAAAGTAGTAAATCAATGTGGTAAAAAAGAAAATGGCTAACTGAATCTATCTAAGTTAGCCATATACACTTCTAGAACGCTTTTATTAAATTAAGCAGTAACAATATTTCCCCACAGATCATATTCATCTGCATGCTCAACTAATACTTTCACTATATCCCCAACGCTAACCTCAAATTCACCATTGAGATAAACCATACCATCAATTTCTGGTGCATCAGCCATACTACGACCAATAGCACCTTCATCATCAACTTCATCAATAATGACTAAAATTTCTTTACCAATTTTATCTTGTAATCGCTGTGTAGAAATTTGCTGTTGTAATTGCATAAAACGATGATAACGATCTTCTTTTATTTCCTCAGGAACTTGATCTGCTAGTTCATTCGCTTTCGCTCCCTCGACAGGGCTATATTTAAAACAGCCGACTCGGTCCAACTTAGCTTCCAATAAGAAATCTAATAGCATTTGGAAATCTTCTTCTGTCTCACCGGGAAATCCAACAATAAATGTTGAACGTAAGGTGAGTTCAGGGCAAATTTCACGCCAACGTTTAATCCGCTCAAGTGTTCTTTCAACGGCACCGGGGCGTTTCATTAATTTTAAAATTTTCGGACTTGCATGCTGTAATGGAATATCTAAGTAAGGTAAAATTTTACCTTCTGCCATCAACGGGATAACATCATCAACATGTGGATAAGGGTAAACATAATGTAAACGCACCCATACGCCCATTGAAGCAAGTTGTTCGCATAACCCCACCATGCTAGTTTTTACAGGCTGACCATCCCAAAAACCCGTTTTATTTTTAACATCAACACCATATGCAGAAGTATCTTGGGAAATAACCAGTAACTCTTTGACTCCTGAAGCGACCAGACGCTTAGCTTCATTTAACACATCCCCGATTGGACGGCTATCTAAGTCCCCTCGCATTGAAGGAATAATGCAGAAAGTACAACGATGATTACACCCTTCGGAAATTTTTAAATACGCATAATGCTTTGGTGTCAATTTTACCCCTTGCTCAGGGACTAAACTCAAGAAAGGGTCATGTTCAGGCTTCGGTACATAGTGGTGAACATGGTTAAGTACCTGCTCATAGCTATGTGGGCCAGTGATTTCTAAAACTTTTGGATGTACTTCACGAATTTGGTTTTCTTTCGCACCAAGGCATCCTGTCACAATCACTTTACCATTTTCATTCAGTGCTTCCCCAATCGCTTCTAATGATTCCTGCACTGCACTGTCGATAAATCCACAAGTATTCACAATGACTAAGTCAGCATTATCATAGCTTGGAACCACTTGATAACCATCAGTGCGTAATTCAGTTAAAATGCGTTCTGAATCAACTAGGTTTTTCGGGCAGCCGAGAGAAACGAAACCAATTTTTGGTACCGGATTAGTATTTTGCGACATAACTCACTTCTTTTATTGTGTTATAAATATTGTTTTAGAAAAATGGGCGAAATTTTACCTGAAGAATTGAGGGAATTGTATAAATTTTTGTCGAAAATAATATGAATTTAAATCTAGAATAGATAGAAACAAATCTTGCTTTTAGTCGGTGATTTTCACAAATCATTTTGTAAAAACCACCTAAAAATGCCAATCAGCGATTAATTGAACGAGCAATACGTGAGTAAGTGTGCCTAACCCCTCGGATCACAATACTATAATTTAAAATATTCTCAGGTAATGCAATTCCGTTATACCCTGAATCACCAATATGATGTAAATCTGTCCCGGCCATTTTACACATTAATGCTATTTGCCGAATAGTTTGTAAATCTGCGCCTTCTTGAGAAGTCCCAATCGCTGTCATTGTCATCACACCTTGGGAATGGCAATAACCCACCATTTTTTGCACAAACTCTAACGAGATCCCGGGGACCGTTCCTGGAGCCGGAAGCAAAATGATATCTGCACCACTGTTAATAAAGGTACGAATATCATCTTCTGTTATGAGTTGCTCAGCCGAGGCATTCAAAACCCCTGCCGCGTGCATTTTCCCTGTAATAAGCACAATATCTTCGCCAACAACAGCTTTAAGCTCTTTAAGGCTCTGGTTAATTTCCTGATTAGTGACTCCATTTCCAGGGTTTCCCGTTAAAACAATAATGTCAGCACCCATTTCTTTTAACTTAATGGCATTTTTTACTGTTGCTAACCGCCCCTCTGACATTTTCCACTGCGCATCCTGTGTTGGATTATTAAATCCCTCAGGTACGGGCTCTAAATTAACGCCTATTGCTCTCCCCGTTAAACGCTTAAGCGTTCGAATGATTTCTTCGGGTTCAATCCCTTCGGGCAGACCTTGCATAATAGGTTGATTAACATCAAAAACATTCAGCAACAGGATATCGGCACCTTGGCTTGCAGCTAATTCAGCATTCGTTACCGTCATTAATACAGGCTGAATTGTACCAATGGTTTCAGAAACCAATATTCGCCCTTCACTGGCTTTAATTGATTCTAATAGATTCTTTTTATTGAATTTTGCGATTTCTGAAGCTGAACAATCAAGATAACGTCGTTGCATGGCTATACCTTTAGTTTCAACAAAATTGATGAAAAACTCATTTGTCATGAATATCTACATTCAAAATATATCACGTAGATAATAATAAACTGCCTAATAGAGCACACTATTAGCAAGTTATTTTTTGAAGAATAATAACTTTTTCTAACACATAGATTTTTATATAAAAATAATCATTCTCAGCAACGCGCTGTCAACTTATCAGAAATTATCACTTGTTTTTTATTAATAGTAATGATTATCATTACTACTCTATATCACTTATGGTAAGGACAAAAATAATGAAACTCGCCTATAAAGCTGCTGTTTCAGGTCTCGCGTTGTTTTCAATCTCAGCATTCGCTCAAGAGTACCCTCTCGGTCACCCTGTGATCAAAAACGGAATGGAAATCCAAGGTGTTTATTTACAGCCCATTACAATGGATACCGAAGAAGGCCATCATGCGATGTCTCACTTAGCTGCAGATAAAGCAGATGTCCACTTAGAAGCAGATATTCACGCTGTTGAAGATAACCCAAATGGCTTTGCAGAAGGCGATTGGATCCCTTACCTGACCATTGAGTATTCAGTTACTAAACTCGGTGATAAACCACAAACTCAAACAGGCACATTTATGCCTATGGTGGCGAGTGATGGCCCTCATTATGGGGAAAACATAAAATTAGATGGCAATGGTAAATACCGCGTCACCTATAAAATTTACCCGCCATCACACAATAAAGAAGTTGCCTTTGGCCGCCATATTGATAAAGAAACAGGTGTAGCCCCTTGGTTCCAACCGTTCGAAGTCTCTTGGGACTTTGACTACGCAGGTATTGGCCGTAAAGGTAGTTACTAATTTTTTTATTAAAATTAGTTAAGGGCTTAACCAAGGGAGTTATCTTGCGTAAGCCCTTTTTTGTTTGTTGTTATTAAAGGATAAACCAAGCCAAAATGAAAACATTACTGAGTTTTTTACTGGTTATCACTTGTACAATAGTTCCCTTATCTTCATTTGCTGCAGAAAAATATACTGTCGAATTAGAAATGAAAAATGGTGATCTCATCCCGCGAGTTCTTGAAGTTCCTGCAAAAACGATTATCCGCATTAAAATTATCAACACAGGTACTGAACCCGCAGAGTTTGAAAGCATTCAATTAAGAAAAGAAAAAGTTTTAGCGCCGGGTGCAAGCTCAGTAGTGGTAATAGCACCACTGAAACCTGGTACGTACACTTTTTTTGATGACTTCCACCTTTCTCACCCCAAAGGCGAGATAATTGCGAAATAAAAGGATTTAGCATGGGACAAGTTCTGTTTGTTGTTTGGCGTGAAAGCTTTGAAGCGCTACTTGTCATTGGCATTATTTATGCGTGGATTAAACGTCACCCTGACGCACATAATGGTATGAAATACCTTTGGGCTGGTGTCGCTATCGGGGTTATAACCTCAATCTTATTGGCGCTTCTCATTTATGGTGTATTCAATGTCCTCGATGACACTGGGCAATCACTATTTATGATTTTTATGGAGTTACTCGCCTGTGTTCTGATTGTCCAAATGGTGTATTGGATGAACAAACATGGAAGTTCAATGAAATCCGAAATTGAGTCAGGAATAAGCCGTAATGCCGCCCACCATAACTGGTGGGGAGCCGCATTGATTATTGCTATTGCCATTGCCCGCGAAGGGAGTGAAATCGTCGTCTTCCTATCTAGCTTTATTATGTCGCTAACCACATCTAATGCCTCGACTTTCTTTATCGAGGTCGGTGGTGGAATTGCGATTGCAGGTCTTACACTTTATGTTTTCCTACTAACAAATCGCTTAATTTCGTGGTCTATCTTCTTTAAAGTTACTGGGGTTATTTTATTATTCCTCGCATTATCTCTCTTACTTAAAGGTGTAGAAGAAAGTGCTAACTTACTGATTGAATATGATTTCGCTATCCCTGAGTTTTTAATTTACCCCGCTTGGGATACAACTGCATTTCTCGATGATTCTGGTATTGCTGGCAATTTTATCTCTTCTTTCTTTGCCTACCGTTCACAACCGATTTGGCTCAGCGTCATTACCTTTGTCCTTTATTGGGCTATTGTGATCCCATTGTTTGTTCGGAGCAAAAAAAATGTCTAGCTCACTGAGGCGGAATATCAAATGGATGTCTTTTAGCTTAATACTCAGTGTTGCCATTCCTACTTTGGTTCAAAGTAAAGCACTAAGATCCCCTGTGCAAACAGGGGACAACATCATTATTGCTAAAGGTGATATACCCACTCCAGAAAAATATCAACATGCAATCCAAACCTATTTAACCTTTGCCACTAATCAATTGGCAGAAATGATCACACAATTGGAATTGTTACAACAGAGTTTACAGCAAGGGAAGCTGCAACAAGCTCAAACAGCATATATTCAAGCTCACCAGTACTATGAAACAGTGCGCCCGATTATTATTTTATTTGGTAATACGGATAGGACAATTAACCCAAGAGCCGATTATTTCCTCGATAAAGAAACAGATTATCGCTTTACGGGGTTTCATCTTGTTGAGTACCAGCTATTTATGCAAAAGGATGCAAAACTTGCGTTAGCGGCAAACCAAGAGCTATTACTCAAAGGGCGTGATTTGCATAAACGAGTAGCAACTGAAACCATCGAAATACCCAAGCTTGTGCAAGCCTCGGCTGATTTTATTGAAATGATCTTAGAAACAAAATTGGGTGGTAAAGAAAATATCTACAGTTTTTCTGATTTAACTGATATTGCCGCTAATTTAGAGGGAGCAAAAAAAATAGTTGAGGTTCTTAAACCTTTTATCAAGCCAGAAACACTGGATAAAATACAGCAAAATGAACAGCTGATTAACCAAATAATGCAGCCATATCAACTGTCAAATACCACATACCAACCTTATAGCCAATTACAATTAAAAGACAAAATGGCGCTTTATTCATTACTCACTCAGCAAGCTGAAACCTTAGCGAAATTACGTGCTGAGCTTGATGTCGATGTTTACTATAAATATTAAGGCATATATTTATGCAAGCTAAACTTAGTAGTATATTGCAAACCAACGGAATGTCTCGGCGTAATGCCCTAAAAATGCTCGCAGTTAGTAGCGCAGTTTTAGCGGCTCCAACATTAAAAGCGCAAGGGAAAATTGCTAATTGCCAGCTCACCTATAACAAAGCAATCAATTATCTTGGGCTACACCAAGCCGGTGTTTTAACGCCTGAACCCAAAAATGCCACTTTTATTGCATTTAATACTACAGCGAATTCTGTCGAACAATTACAAACTTTTTTTACTTTACTGACTCAGCGTATTGCTCACTTAACTCAACCCCAAATAGAGCCGTCAATCAATAACGATAAGATGCCTCCGGCAGAATCAGGTATTCTTGGGACACAACAACAACCCGACTCACTAACTATCACCGTTGCTTTAGGAAATTCTCTTTTTGATAACCGATTCGGCTTAAATAAAATTAAGCCTAAACATCTTAGTGAAATGACCAGTTTTCCTAACGATCGACTAGAACAAAAATGGTGTGGTGGTGATCTTCTTCTGCAAATATGTGCGAATAGCCAAGAAAGCGTTATCTATGCATTACGTGACATCCTACGTCATATTTCGCCATACAGTTTTCCTCTCTGGAAAATAGATGGTTTCTTACCTGCAAGAGATATTGATAACCACTCAACGCCTATCAACCTTTTTGGTTTTAAGGATGGAACAGGAAATGCGCCTGCCGATGACAATTCGTTAATGAACGAATTAATATGGATAACAAAAGGCAGCCAAGAACCGTCTTGGTGCGACGGAGGGACATACCAAGCAGTACGTCTCATTCGTTTTAATTTAGAGTTTTGGGATAGAACACCATTAGAAGATCAAGAAAATGATTTTGGCCGACATAAAGACTCAGGAGCACCAATCGGCATGAAAAATGAGCATGATGATCCTGAGTTTGAAAAAGATCCTCATGGTGACCGTATTTTATTTGATTCCCATATGCGCCGTGCAGAGCCTCGTAACCCTGAACGTTATACCGCAAAACTAAGGCGAAGAAGTTATAGCTATTCACTGGGGTTAACCGAAACAGGAACTCTCGATATGGGCTTAGTTTTTGTCTCTTTTCAACAAAATTTAAAGACAGGCTTTATTGACACTCAAAAACGGCTCAATGGTGAACCACTTGAACGTTATATCAAGCCTTTTGGTGGAGGGTACTATTTTGTATTACCTGGAGTCCAATCGGCACAAGACACACTTGCTGAAAAAATGTTTACAGCCTTAAAACAAACTAGCTAATTATATTTATAAAATGAAAGCCCTTATTGCATTTGCCGTAAGGGCTTTATTCGAAGCGATATTCATCTCTTTTTAATTGAACACATTATTATTTTTTACGTTCCTTCACATCCGCTTCGACTTCCTGTTTCCAGTCCTCTGATATTGGCGCAGACATTTGTTTAGCTTCCACCGCTTTATTTACAGCACGATAAGCTTTATCGTAGCCTGTCCCATCTTGCACATAACCAGTGGCATTTGAACTTTTAATCCCAATATTTTCCGCTTCAGAAATGGCATCAATATTGGCTCCTAAGAAAATAAAATCCCATTTATCTTCTGTTTCAGCAGACTTAATCATAGCTTTAATTTTCGCCTGGGAATATTTACGGCTACTATTTTCTTGCCCATCTGTAATTATTACAAAAAGGACATTATTATTTTTAGTAACCTTTCTATTTTCTTGCATTTTTTCAATGCCTTCTCCTATTGCGTCTAACAATGCGGTATAGCCACCAACAGGATAATCATCAAGTGTTAGATTAGAAACTTTTGCAATGGGTTCTCTATTATGGAGTAAACTTGTTTTGTCATTAAATAAAATAGTTGTAATGTAGGTTTTTGCTTTTTTTCCTTTATTTTCAGTTAATACACTATTATATCCACCAATTGTATCAGTCTCGAAACCTGACATAGAGCCACTTTTATCAAGAATGAATACTAAATCTAAAACATCGGGTTCCTTTTTGGTATCAATAATAGTTGTACTGCTAGCGACAGAAGAAAATAAAAACAAAAATACAGCTGATATGACGGTGAAAACAGATTGTATGGATAAATTCATCGCCGAGTTCCTTGGTGAGGTTAATAAAAATATAACTACCCCAATCTCGCTTTTTCGCCAATTATTTCAAATAAGATTACTCTGTATAATTAATAAGCATTTTCTTAATTAATTTCAAAAAAATTATTACTCGAAATAGTTTTTTGAGTAAATATGTAAAGAGTAAATCTACTTAAATGATTACTATTTTAACCAAATACCATTTTCTCTTACTACATTAATTTCTTGAATGAAATGATTATATTTAATATTTTCCGCAACAGAATTTGATGAAGCACTTCGAGCCTGCTCCTGGACTAATTCTGTGATAGCCTGATGAAATTCTTGGTTTAATTCTTCATGAATATTCACATCATCGGTACTTTTTAACCGCGTAACTAACTGAATTAATTTTTCGGCCTTTGCCTGTACATCCTCATTATCAAAAGTAACAGTTGGGACTCCATACATAAATACCACATTGATAGAATCCACAGCTTCATGATTAGCAGGATCCGGTAATAAATTTTGTCCGTATTCATTATCTAAATAGGCAATTAATTCATGTTTATCAAAACACTTTGATTTAATATTTCCATCTAACTTATCATCATAAAGTGTGATTGAATCTGGAAAATTTTCACCAACCGGGTAGCTACACCTAAATATATTTCCATCAATAAGCGTTGCATTAGAACTGCGAACTGGCAGTTCAAGCTCGTGCCCATTAATCGTAATGGGGTAACTCGCAGGTTTAAACCTCTCTTCTTTGCCATCAACAGCATAAACTTCAGACAATGTGTAATAAACAAAATGATTTGGGTTAATAATACCGCCAGAGTTATTTTCAAAGACAAAAAAATCCGTCACGTTACCCTCATCGCTTTCTAACTGGTGTAACCCGCTAGAAAGTAAAACAACACCTTTATCTTCTGGTAAAACATCATAATCTTTACCATCTAGCTTAAACCTAATCGTGTTTGCGCTTGGGTTACTATAATAAAATTTACCTTTACCACTTAAAAGCTCCATATCATCACAAGCGGAAAGTAATATAACCGCGGCGATAAAACAGCTATATTTTAGTATAGTATTCATAAAGTTATTCCAAAGCTTTTTAAAATCAATTTATTAAATAAAAAGTGAGCGCTATCTGTAACGCTCTTTAAGATATTATTATCGATATTGAAACCATTATTCAGTTATTCAAATAAAATAACTTTACGATAAATGCGGTAGTAATCTGCCTTAGTTGATAAATCTCATACGTTGTTATCACGCAATACTTTTAACAATACCTGAAAAACCTCGTCCATTAGTGGCGTCGCTTGCTCGCTATTACGAATTAAAGCGACTGTGCGCGTTAACTCCGGTTGTTGTAATTGCAAAACTTTCAATTCCGGGTCTCGTAAATGTACAGTATAAAGCAGTGGTAAAATAGCAATCGCTAATTTTGAACGAACTAAGCCATACAAGGTTTCAATATAATCTACTTGATAACGAATATTTAATTTTAGTCGGTGACTTTCCACCGTAGCAGCAACTAAACGTTGAATATTACCTTTCGAAAATACGGCAATATCACGATTATTTAGCAATTTCCACGGCAAGTGAAATTCATTGGCAGACACGGCATCATCATGATGAACAACAGCAACAAAAGGGTCATCCTGCAAGGGAAAGATATTTAAATTTTGAGGCACTGAGCTATCTAACACACCAATGCCAAAATCAATTTCATGATTGATAAGTTTATCAATCAAAGCGTCATTCGTTTGGTCAT
Organism: Providencia hangzhouensis; assembly: GCF_029193595.2. Lineage (NCBI taxonomy): Bacteria > Pseudomonadati > Pseudomonadota > Gammaproteobacteria > Enterobacterales > Morganellaceae > Providencia > Providencia hangzhouensis. The sequence continues at coordinate 1,109,356 of NZ_CP135052.1, read as the reverse complement.
AAAACTCAATATTAAGCCTCGGAAAATATTGAGTTAATAATTCAGGTACAGCAGGAAATAACAAAGAACTTACGGAAGGAACCAGCCCAATACGCAATGTTCCATCCCCACCTTCCACGATTATTTTTTGAATTTCACTAAATGCACGGTGAGAAACACTCAGTATTTGCTGTGCATGTGGTAAAATTGCTGCGCCTAGCTCCGTTAATGTTACGGATGAAGCGGTACGATTAATTAGTTTTCCTCCAATAACCGTTTCTATTTGCCGCAAAGCACTACTCAAAGCAGGTTGGCTCACCGCTAGACGATTTGCTGTCTCGGTAAAATGACGCAGTTTTGCTAATGTCACAAAATACTGTAGTTGTTTGAGCGTAAGTGCTGGCAGTCTCTGCCAAGGTTCTATCATAATAATGTACTTTTATTTTTATTGGATTAGCCAATATATCTGTTCATTATAACCATTTCTTATCGCATGATAAATTTTATCATCTTGGCAAACGTTTGCGTTGCTCATAAAGTAACAGTCATTAAATTGAAGGAATGGTATTTTTATGAGCATAACAGAACAAAACAGGCGTCACGTCATTCAATCCGCTAAAGGTGAAAAGCCTTTTGACCTTTTACTCGCTAATGCCAATATTGTCGATATGGTCACAGGTGAAGTTCGCCTTGCAGATATCGGGATCACCGGCAACCTAATTGCTAGCGTTCACCCTACTGGAACCCGTACTGATGCAAATGAAGTCCATGATTTATCAGGCTATTTCATTTCACCCGGCTTAATAGACACTCACGTTCATTTAGAAAGCTCACACTTACCTCCTGTTCGCTATGCCGAGATAGTTCTAGCTCAAGGAACAACTGCTGTATTTTGGGACCCCCATGAACTCGCCAATGTACTAGGCCTAGAAGGTGTACGTTATGCCATTGATTCTAGCCGAAATTTGCCGCTAGATATTATGGTTGCAGCCCCTTCATCAGTACCATCAACACCTGGCCTAGAAATGTCTGGTGCAGACTTTGCTGGGGATGAGATGTCAACCATGCTGAGTTGGCCGGAAGTCCGCGGTGTGGCTGAAGTTATGGATATGTTTGGCGTGCTCCATGGCAGTGATAGAATGGAAGAAATTCTAAATGCAGGAATTACATCAGGTAAACTTATAGAAGGCCATGCAAGAGGTTTAAATGGGGCTGATCTCCAAGCTTATCTGGCTGCCGGAGTCACATCTGATCACGAATTAACCTCGGCTGAAGATGCCCTTGAAAAACTGCGTGCGGGCCTTACATTACAAATTCGTGGCTCTCATCCTTACCTTCTTCCCGATATTGTTGCCGCATTAAAATCCTTACCACATTTATCATCGCAAATTACAGTATGTACGGATGATGTTCCGCCCGATATGTTAATTGAAAAAGGTGGCATTATTGCGTTACTTAACCTTTTAATTGAGCATGGAATGCCGGCAACGGACGTACTACGCTTTGCTACATTTAATGCTGCAATACGCTTGCAACGCCATGACCTTGGCCTGATTGCCGCAGGTAGAAAAGCAAATTTAGTTATCTTCGATTCATTGGAAGTTTTGAAAGCGAAAGCTGTGTATGTGTCTGGACGAAAAATTGCTGAAAATAATCAGCTTATCAATGCATTAAATGTGCCTAATGACATTTTACCTCCACGCGATACCATGCGACTTTCACCTATTACCCCAAATGATTGCACATTAAAAATTGATGAAATAAATAATGGTAGTGCGCGTTTACGTCATATTCGTGGGGCGCGCTTTACCCAATGGGGAGAAGTTGACGTACAAATCAAAAATAGCGTGGTACAACTGCCGAATAATTTCAGTCTTATTCGAGTTCAACACCGTCACGGCCGTCACGATGCTTTACCTCAAATAGCCTTACTTGAGGGCTGGGGTGAATTACGCGGAGCCATTGCGACAAGCTATTCACACGATTCACATAACCTCGTTGTTCTTGGACGTGACCCCGATGATATGGCTATCGCTGCTAATTTATTAATCGAGAGTGGTGGAGGTATGGCGTTAGTGCAAAATGGCCAAATTTTAGCCCATGTTGCGATGCCAATAGCGGGGATGTTATCTGATTTACCCGCGCCTGAATTAGCCGCTCAGTTTCGTCAATTACGTGAATTAAGCAGTGAAATTGCAGATTGGGAACCACCTTATCGCGTATTTAAAGCCATTGAGGGAACTTGTCTTGCCTGCAATGCAGGGCCACATTTAACCGATTTAGGATTAACTGACGGAACAACACGCCAAATCGTTGACGCTGTTATCCATACGGTTAAGCACGCTTAGAAAATTAAAAATATCAAAAATAATGATAGGAGAGCCTATTAATGGCTGACAGTTCAATAAATACGCCAACATCAGGGAGTTGGCTGGAAAAACGCTTTGCTTTACGTGAACGTGGGAGTTCAGTGAAAACAGAGTGTTTAGCCGGAGTTACTGGTTTTTTAGCTGCAGCTTATCTGCTAGTCGTGATCCCCGGTTTACTTGCCGCAGGAGGAATGGATAAAGGCGCAGCAACCACTGGAACAATTATTGTCTTCGTCATTGCCAGTTTATTAATGGCATTCTATGCGAATTTACCATTTATTGTTGGCCCCGGTATCGGAGGCTCTGTTCTTGTCGGTATTACTCTCGCAGGTAGTGAAGGCATTGACTGGCAAATAGGGCTCGGCATTGCTTGTTGGTCTGGAATTTTATTTTTCCTATTAACTAAATTTGGCTTGCGTGAGGTTGTTACACGCTCTGTTCCTCAATCAATTAAACTCGGATTAACTGCATCAATTGGTCTGTTCGTGGCCGTTTTAGGTTTTCGAAATGCAGGATTAGTACTTGCTAACCCAAAAACAAATGCACTAATGCTTGGGGATTTCCTTTCTCCTGGCGCATTAGTTGCACTCGCAGGCTTTTTCGTTGCGATTGCACTACAAGCTCGCAAAATACCAGGCGGAATTTTATGGGCAATTTTATTTGCAACTCTCTTAGGCATTCCTTTTGGCGTCACAAAATTGCCTGAAAGCTTTATTGGTATTCCACATTCTGTGGCACCTGTACTAGGGCATGTAGACTTAATTGGCGCATTAAATATCGCTTTCCTACCTTTCTTATTTGTCTTTTTTGCTGCTGAGTTTTTCTCAACCATGGGAACAACTTTAGCCGTTGGCGGAGAGGCTGGCTTATTAGATAAAGAAGGTAATATGCCAAATATTAACCGCCCCTTTATCGTTGACTCAATTGCTGCTGCATTAGGCCCTTGGGTAGGTATTCCAGCGGCAACCGCACTCATTGAGTCCTCCGCTGCCGCAGAAGCTGGGGGTAAAACAGGTATGACTGCCCTTGCTGCTGCCTTTATGTTTTTACTAATGCTGTTATTTACGCCTATCGCATTAATGATCCCAGCCCAAGCCACAGCTCCAGCTCTAATTTTAATTGGACTAAATATGTTTAGTGGCTTACGAAAAGTGGACTTAGGCAATTTTACTGATGGCTTACCAGTATTAATGATGGTGATGATTACGTTAATCGCTAATAGTTTTGGTACTGGTATTGCAGGTGGGCTGTTATTTTATATTTTAATCAAAGCGGTTGCAGGCAAATGGAGAGAAATTCCAATAAGCTTGTGGATCCTTGCAGTACCTCTTATTTATTATTTCTCAACATTAGTAAAACACTAATACCACGAGTGCCAGAAAAGCCGATACTTCCACTGTCGGCTTTTCTATTCTAATAAATTTAGTTCAAAACTGCATGAGCTTCTATTTCTATTAACCATTCTGGCAAGGAAAGCCCTGAAACAATAACCCAAGAAGATGCAGGTGGCATATTTGGAAATTTTTCTTTTAATGCTCGCGCAATATCAGCTTGTTCCTTATGGCTGTTAAAGCCCTCTTTGATATAAATACGTAGCATAGCCACATGAGATAAATCGCCACCGGCCTCATGCAATACATGTTCAATATTAATTAATGATTGCACGGTTTGTTCGTAAATTCCCCCAGCAACAGTTTCTTCCGCAGCATTCACACCAACCTGACCCGATAAAAATAATTGTCGGGTTCCCGTTGTTTCTACGGCTTGGCTAAAGCCATACTGCAAAGAATTAAAGACAGACGCTGGATTTATCGATTTTTTAGTCATTTTTGTTCCATCGTTAATAAAACAGTAAAGCAGTATAAGACTTTCACTTTTCAATTCATTAAATATCAGGCAAACGTTATTTGATTTGTATTAAAAAAGCATCAAAAGACACACTGGCTTATGTGCATCTAAGAATAAACACGAATACGCTCAGCTAAATAGTTCGCACACAAGGTGACTTCCACCTGTTGATTTTCCCATTCAACAGAAACACCAGTTAAATAGGCCTTTTTCGCTACCAGTAGCACCGAGGCCAATTCCACTGGCATGAGTTCTATTGCCCAAATGGCAGCCTCATCCTTTGATATAAATAGTCCCGTTTCCATGGTGTACCACATGCGTGCTAATGTCAGTAAAACATTACGCTCATCACCTTTTAGAGATAACTCTAAATTAGGGAGTGAATCTAACATAGCTCGGCGAATATCATGCAGGCCAACAATAGGTAAGCCGTATATTTCCTTGTGCCATAAACTTACTGCTTCTTGTGACGCTTGGGCTAACATTAGTGTGAATTCAGGGTCTTGAGTTTGTCCTTCAAATACCCCTTGCTCGTACTCTGTACGTAACCACTCTCCATAAATTAATTCACATTTTGCAGGATAAGAAAGCATGTTTAATTCACTTGTTAAGAATACAACAATTTCCAGTGGTCGCCGGCCTTTTGGATCAATCGGATATAAGCCAGAAATATCCATTAAATCTCGTACAAGTTGTTCACGGCAAATATCAGTCACGGGGCTATCAATCACCACAAGTAAATCAATATCACTCATTGGCCGTAACCCACTAGAAACAGAGGAACCGTGTAGATAAACTGCAATTAATGAATCAGAAAAATGTTTTCGCAGAATAACCAATGCTTGTTCTGCTTCGGGGGGAGTCACCATCATATCGCTCCTATCATATTTAATGATACTAATACTATTATAAATAGTAATTAAAATAATAACTTTAATAAAATCAATAACTAAATCACTAGCTTATTTTTATGGCATAAATAAAATGGTTAAAAAACTAAGCTATAATATTTAAATAGAATTACACTATTATTTTAATGAATAATATTCGCATTCATTCTACTGAGGTTAAAAGCAATTAATCGTTTAGCATACTGAGCCAAAACGAAATGTCCAAGACATCAATTTTCATTTGAATTATTAAGCGCATTCTACATCATGTAGCATTCCCCCTCTTCTCCTACATTTGCTAAACATCTTACATGCGGCACATCACACTTCTCATCATTCATATTGAATACGGCTTTATAACCACGAGATAAAACCAGTGCAAATATTAATCACCACATAAATGATACCAAAATACATATAAAACAGAAAAAATCATAATTAACAAATAGTTAAATTGAAAATAAATAATTTACTACGGGATTGGATGACTCGACAAATGAAAAAATAAGAATGTCGCAGTTAACTAAAAGTTATAGATACCCAAACAAAACTCATTGTTAAACAAAAGTTACGCAAAGTAATTTAATTTATCGCTAATGTTAAATAACAACGGTGAAAGTTCTGGTAAACTAACTTGAGGTAAAATAATGATCCTAGATGCCAGCTACACTTTATTAGTCGCTTGTTTGGCGCTATTGATTGGTATGTTTGTTGTAAAATACACTCCTTTTCTACAAAAAAACCATATTCCTGAAGCCGTTGTTGGCGGTTTTATTGTTGCTATCATTCTATTAATTGTCGATAAAACAGCTGGATACTCATTTACTTTTGATGCTTCACTACAAAGCATTTTAATGATTACGTTCTTTTCATCAATTGGATTGAGCTCAGATTTTTCGCGTTTAATAAAAGGTGGTAAGCCGCTTATTTTATTAACTATCGCAGTGACTATCTTAATTGCTATTCAAAATACCGTTGGTATGGGAATGGCTGTCATGCTTAATGAAAGTCCATTTATTGGCTTAATTGCAGGCTCAATCACACTTACGGGTGGCCACGGCAACGCAGGAGCTTGGGGACCAATACTGGCTGATAAGTATGGCGTGACTGGTGCTGTTGAATTAGCTATGGCATGTGCAACCCTAGGTTTAGTATTAGGTGGGTTAATTGGCGGCCCTGTTGCTCGTCATTTATTGAAAAAAGTTTCAATCCCTAAAAGCACTGAACTCGAAAAAGAAACGATCGTTGAAGCCTTCGAACAACCGAGTGTCAAACGAAAAATTAATGCTAATAATGTTATTGAAACCATCTCAATGCTGATTATCTGTATTGTTGTCGGTGGCTATATTAGTGAGTTTTTTAAAGATACTGTCATGCAATTACCAACCTTTGTTTGGTGCTTATTTGTCGGTATTATTATTCGTAACGTCTTAACCCATGTATTTAAGCATGAAGTTTTTGAACCAACTGTTGATGTTTTAGGTAGCGTTGCCTTGTCATTATTCTTAGCAATGGCGCTAATGTCCTTAAAATTCGGTCAACTCGCCAGTATGGCAGGCCCTGTTCTGATAATTATTGCTGTCCAAACGGTAGTTATGGTTCTATTTGCAACATTTGTTACCTTTAAAATGATGGGTAAAGACTATGACGCAGTTGTTATTAGTGCTGGGCACTGCGGGTTTGGAATGGGTGCGACACCAACCGCTATCGCTAACATGCAGACCGTCACTAAAGCATTCAGTCCTTCTCATAAAGCATTTTTAGTGGTGCCAATGGTAGGGGCATTTATTGTCGATATTTCAAATAGTATCTTAATTAAAATCTTTATCGAAATCGGCACGTATTTTACCTAGTACGCAATCATAAAGGCCAGGCTATAACCTATGTATATCATCTGGCCTTCTCTTTTTTATCACCATTGAATTTAAACCGCCTAATTACCTTTCATCATTTTCAGTACCAAATAAATAGTTGTTCAGATTAATTTGTATTAATTCGGTAGAATATGCGAATTAATACCAATAGTCGGTTTCAGTGAGTCAAAGCAAATAGTAGGTTTCTGAAAATGAAATTAAGGCATCTCGATATTTTTTATGCGGTCATGACATGTGGCTCTTTAACTCGTGCAGCGGAGGTTTTACATATCTCACAACCCGCGGCAAGTAAGGCCTTAAAACATGCAGAACAACAACTTGGCTTAGTCTTGTTCCAGCGAATAAGAGGAAAGTTAATTCCCACGGCTGAGGCAAACCTGCTATTTGAAGAAGCCAAAGAAGTTTATCAAAATCTAGATAAACTAAGAATTTTAGCGCAAAATTTATCACGTGATCCGCAAGGTAAACTAGCCATTGGTTGTCTACCTAGCTTAGGGCTAAACTTAGTACCTGAAGTGACCGCGCAATTTATTAAAAAACACCCCAATATCAAACTCACGATCGGTACACATCATACAACGGATATTCTGCAGTTATTAACCCAACAAGATCTCGACATTGGTATTGGCTTTAATCTTGAAATTGAAGGGGGCATTGCTGTTCTTCCCATTGCTGATATCCCATTAGTCTATGTGGATAGCAAATTACCATTGCACTCCCCTGTATCACTCACCGATATAGACCAAGAGCGTTGGATCCATCCTGGGTCTGACTCCTTATCTCAGCTATTACAAAAGCGCCATGAGTTTGCAGAATCAAATATTAGTGTTCATACCTACCATATGGCAGCAGAATTTGTTCAAGCGGGTTTAGGCTGTAGTATTACGGATATTTTTTCAGCCGAACATACGCTACCTGAGTCAATGATTTACCCACTAAAAGAAGGTTTACATCTTGCCGTATCTGTTTTTCATCGCGCAGACAAACCATTAACCAAAGCTGCACAAAATTATGTTAATACTTTGGCATCCACACTTGAAAAAAGAAATAAAGTAGTTAACCAAAAGTTATACTCTAGTAATGAAAACTCAATTGTTTAATTAGCTTATTCACCGTTAAATAATAACATCTTGGTTATTATGGGTTACGGATTATTATGACTAAACATGTGGTGGTTATTGGAGCTGGTGTAATTGGTTTAAGCACCGCCTATGCATTAATTAAAGCAGGCCAAACCGTAACATTAGTTGAATCAGATACCGATGTTGGCATGCAGACCAGTTTTGCTAACGGTGGGCAACTCAGCTATCGCTATGTATCTCCTCTTGCAGACGCCGGTGTTCCTTTGCAAGGCCTACGTTGGATGGGGAAAAATAATTCTCCTTTAAATCTAAAAATAACGCCTTCAATACAACAATGGTCTTGGCTTGCACAATTTACATTAGCTTGTAACCGTAAAACCAATAAAATTAATGGTGCTCATCTTTTACGTTTATCACTTTTTAGCCAAGAAATAATGAATAAATGGCGTAACAATGGTGATATTTCTGATTTTGCTTGGGAGAAATCAGGGAAATTAATTATCCACCGAGATAATAAAAGTTTTCAAAAAGCCAGTGAAACAGTTGATAAACAATTTCAAAAAATATTAACACCCTCTGAAATTGTTGGGCTAGAACCTTCTTTAAAAGACATACAGTCTCAGCTGGTAGGTGCAATATATGCCCCTGATGATGAGAGTGCAGATTGCTATTTATTCTGTAAGAACCTACTGCAATATTTACTCACGCAGCCTCAATTTAATCTTTGCTTACAACATAATGTTCAATCTTTCATTAAACAAGATGACTGCATTACAGGAGTAGCCACTCACCAGGGAACTATCCAAGCTGATGATTTTATTGTTTGTGCCGGCAATGGTAGCCGCGAATTGTTAAAACCACTAAATATTAATGTCCCAATTTTAGGGTTAAAAGGCTATAGCTTAAGCGTAGAATACCCACAGGTAGAACATATTGTTCCGAAAATTAACGTGACTGATTACGGCAATAAAATTGTCTATGCCAAACTTAATGATCAATTACGCATTGCTGCGATGGTTGATATTGGTTATGACAAGCAAGGCTTACGTGAAAATAGAATACAAGCACTCAAGAATATTATTAAAAATACCTTCCCTGAATTACCTAAAATTGACGATGCTGAAAGTTGGTGTGGGTTACGCCCTTCAACACCGAAAGGCCCACCGATACTAGGAAAAACTGCCTATAAAAATTTATGGCTTAATATTGGGCATGGCAGTTTAGGGTTTACACTTGCCGCAGGCAGCGCGGAAATACTGAGCCAATTAATAACTGAACAAAAACCCCCTATTTCTTTAACTGGATTAACGAGGTAATCATGTCCATAAAACGTAACAACCCAAAACCACGCTTAGCTGATAGCGTTGAATATTCAGGTTTAGTTTACTTATCAGGGCAAGTACCTAATGATCTAACAGGTGATATCACACAACAAACCAAAGACGTTTTTGCCAAGATTGATTCATTACTTGCTGCAAGCAACAGTGATAAAACACGTATTTTATCCGCCCAAGTTTGGATTAAAGATATCAAACGGGATTTTGCTGACTTTAATGCGGTATGGGAAAGTTGGATGCCTATAGAAAATAGCCCTGCCCGTGCAGCTGTTGAAGCCAATATGGCTCGGGAACAAGTACTAGTAGAAATTATGGTGATTGCCGCTCAGGCTTGACCCTATTTAACGGTATTCTAAATCTAAAAAACAGTGAGGTCTAAAAAGATCTACTGTTTTTTATTACTCTACTAATTTATATTAATTTATTAAATAATATATTTAATAACCCCCATTAATCTCATTATAAAATATAACACTTTCACTACTTCCCTTATTAGCTATCATGGAATTGATTTCAATAAGAATAAATAGCTAATATAAATAATTACAAATCAAGTAAAAAACAATTATTAACTGGAGAAGTTAAATGAAAGAAACTGTTGTTGAATATATTTTATCTAAGCTCTATCAATTAGGCATTGAAGATATATTTGGTGTTCCTGGTGATTATTCATTTCCTGTAAATGATAGTGTTTGTGCAAACTCCCATCAACGTTGGGTTGGCAATTGCAACGAATTAAACGCAGCGTATGCTGCAGACGGATATGCAAGAATTAAAGGTGTTGCTGCACTATCAACAACCTTTGGCGTTGGCGAATTAAGCGCTCTCAATGCAATAGCAGGTTCTTATGCTGAAAGAGTCCCTATATTTCACCTTGTTGGAATGCCTCCTAGCCTAACACAAAAGAAACAGCGTATTTCTCATCACACATTAGGGGATGGAAACTATGACGTTTTTTATAAAATGAGCCAACATATTGTCTGTGCTCATGCCATTATTACCCCTGAAAACTGTATTGAAGAGGCTGAGCGGTTAATCGCATGCGCCTTACATGAACGCCGTCCAGTTTATTTTGGCTTACCTGCTGATTATGCTGTAAAGACTGTAATTAAACCATTTCATCATGTTGTTCCATTAATACCAAACAGTTGCTCAGAAACACTAAAAAATATTATTCCTTTAATCTTAAATAAATTAATAAATAGCCAACAACCTTGCATATTAGCAGGCTCAATGTCTTTGCGCTTAGGCGTAGCAAATACCTTACAAACAATCATTGAAAAAACCAAAATTCCTTATACCACGTTATTTATGGATAAAAGTGTATTAGATGAAACTAATACGCAATATATCGGAATGTATACAGGGCAAATATTAACTCCTCAAGTCACTTCATTTGTCGAAAGCAGTGATTGTGTTATAAATATAGGCACTATTCTGTCTGACTTTAATTCAGGTTGTTATACCTCTAATATTAAAATCGAAAATATAATCCATATTATGGAAGATAAAGTCATTATTGATGGCCAATGCTACAATAATATTTCCATGAAAGACGTTGTTTTAGCCTTGCAGAATAGATTGCTATCACTGCCAACCTCTTCTTTTAATCAACACAAAAGTCCTAAGGCCCAATCACTAGGTCAACCGATAGCCGTAGAAACAAACGAAATAACTGAATCATATCTATATCCTCGCTTAGAAAAAATGTTTAGACCTAATGATATAATATTTACAGATACTGGAACCTTTTCAATGGGCTTAGCATTTTCACTATTACCTAAAGGTGCATCTTTTCATTCCCAATCATTATGGGGATCTATTGGCTGGGCAACACCTGCTGCACTGGGCGCCGCTTTAGCATCCCCGTCACGTCGAGTCATCTTAGCGACAGGGGAAGGCGCTCATCAATTAACTATGCAAGAAATTAGTCAATTTGCACGATTTGGATTAAAACCCATTATCTTTATATTAAATAATGATGGCTATCTTATTGAACGACTATTCTGTAAAGAACCTGAATATTATTATAATGATGTTGCGCAATGGAATTACGCACAACTTCCTTTAGCACTGGGATGTGACGATTGGTATTGCAAAAAAGTGACAACCTGCGATGAATTAGATGAGGCTTTACAGGCTATCGAAACACTCGACACTGCAGCTTATATAGAAATAGTCACTGACCGATATGATGCTTCAAAATATTTAATAAAAATGAGAGAAATTATTTCTTCTATTTATACCAACTAAACTAGTTTTAGGTCCTTTCGCCTTATAAAGGTCATTTAACTTTATAAGGCGTGGGAATTTAACTTTAAACATCACAATACATTGAATTTGTAACCATTACTTTTTTCGTTTCACTAACATAACTAGATGAAACTACGCCATTTTTATGAGCTACAATATCCGCCATTATCGCTAATGCTATTTCGGGTGGTGTTTTGCTACCGATAGGAATACCAATGGGAGCATGGATGCGTTCTATTTCCGCCTCCGTCATCCCACCAGATGCTATAAGACGTTCACGACGACGAGCACTCGTTCTTACTGAGCCCATTGCACCAATATAAAACGCTGGGGTATTCACTGCTTCCATTAGTGTCAGGTCATCAATACGAGGATCATGGGTTAAAGAAACAATAGCGGTATTCGGTGTACAGCTTTGGGATTCCAAATAGCGAGCTGGAAATAATTTAATGACTTCAAATTGACTAGAAAGTTGCCCAGAAAAACGCGATAGCTCATCTTCACGGTGTTCACAAATTATAACCTCAAACCCTAATGTTGCTGCAAAACTAGCACAGTAAATACCTACATTTGAGATCCCAGCAATAATTAACCGTGGCGGCGCGGCAATATATAATTGAATGTTCTCCCCTTCCCGCTCTATTTGGGTTGGGGTTTGTTGATTATTAACCGTGCTTACCTCCCCCCTTTGTGGCAACGTGATTTTTTTACTGATTGCAGTATATCCCAGTAACGCTTGATGTATCTCCGTAAGGTAACTAACACTTTCCTGACTATTCGGTAAATATTCAATTAAAACATCTAAACTACCATCACAAGGTAAATTCACTTTCGCTTCTAAACCACCGCGACCATAGCGAACAATTTGGCTGCTCTTAATGTATTCAGCATGCTGTATTCGTTGAATAAAATCTTCTTCAATACAACCACCTGATAAAGAACCAACATACTGGCCATCTGCCTTTGCAACAAGAAGTGAGCCCGGGCTACGAGGAGAGGAACCATATGTACTTAGCACCGTACACAACCATATGGGCTCTTTTTTTATCCAAGAAAGGGCTTGAGAGATAACAAAAACATCTTCACGCAACATATTCGTTCCTTAATCGTTATCAACACTCGGATAATCAATATCTTTTACAACATTTTCGTCATTTATGTCTAATTGATAAACAAGATTACGACTTAATATTGATTTCGCACCGTCATCACCTACTAGATTAATTAATTCTGTATAATGCTTTGCAGATATTCCCACTGGATGGCCTGGCAAACCATTATATATTGGCCTGACTAATGTATGCTGTTTTAATTCATTCACTATACGAGTAAATAAATGACTATTGATGTATGGCATATCCGCTAAATGAATTATCCACCCATCTAAATTAGACGTATTTTTAACACCAAATGCGATTGATTCACCTAACCCATTACTATTTATCAACGAGTATGGAATATTAAATTGTAAACAATTATTAATAACACCTTCATTCTCAGGCCGTGTCACTACATGCACAGGAAGCTCACTATCGATTGAATTTAATAGTGTTTTTTCAAAAACTGTATTTTTTTCAAGCATAAAATTTAATTTACTTCCTTTACCTCCAGCATTTTGAAAACGTTCACTTTTTCCTGCTGCCAATATTAAAATACCAATATTCATAGTTTTTATTTTAAATCGATATACTGATTGCGTATCTCATAAATAAAGTATATTCAGTAAGATCACAAGAACTACTTATCATTAATTTGAAAATTATTAAGAGAAGTATAATATAAATGTGATACAAGTAATTTTTTCGATATGACTATAAAAATAAAAATACCGATGTAATAATAATAAGTGTAAGGGTGTATTATGAGCAAAAGCAATGTCGAACTCTCCCGCAGACACTTTCTAAAATGTGCCGTTATAGCGGGAATATCTGTTTATTTAGCCCCTTTGTATAGCCGTGCTTTTGATGTGCTATTCGAAGAAAAAATTCTTCAATCTCCTGACTGGAACCCGGTCGACAAACAAATCAAATTTCGTATTGATGGTTTTGCCAAAGTCCAAGGGGAAAAAGTCTTCGCCAGAGACATTCGTGCACGTGATATCCCTCACTGGCCAAAACAGCAAGGTCATGCATTTTTACTCCGCGTGACTCAAGCCGATAAAATTTACCAAGGCTTTAACCTTGATCTGCTAAAAGATGGCCTGATGCCTGACCGCATCGTAACTGCAAGTGACTTAGAAAAAGATGGCGTTGCTTTCCCTGAATTTTATGGTGATGATTTATTGCTTCCAGAAGGGAAAACTCCCGCTTACCTTGGCCAAGCCGTCGCATTATTGATTTATCATGATTTTGCTAAATTCCGTTTTGCCAAAGAAACCTTAAAATTCCGTGACGATGTTATCCAATACGGCGCAGTAACTGGCCCATTAGAACGAGACCCATGGGGAACCTACCGTGGCGTGCGAATTGGCAATGAAAATCCTTATGAGCCAGATATTTATTCAAGCCTAAAAGATATGCCAATCTCCCCTATTGGCATGAAAAAGCACTTACCCGTTTGGCCTGAAGGTCGCGAAGGCGGAAAATTAGATCAACAAGGCATGCTATATGCTGATGAGCTCGCTAAACAACTGGAAAACCCACCGGAAGACTGGTTAGTGCTCAAACGAAAATACTTTTCTCAATCCATTGATACTGCTGCCTTAGAGCCTGATAATGCTAACGGTTGGTACGACGCCAAAACACAGTCATTCCATCTTGTTATTCCGACACAGTCCCCGCAGGAAGTTGCGGAATCATTACCAGAGATGTTGGCAAAATCGCATTTTCCAATTAAACAAATTTTCCTACACCCTTGTTTTACCGTTGGTTATGGTTCTAAAGACCACACTCCATTCCCCTATTATGGTGCGATGGCAACATTATATGGAGACGGAGTCCCTATTCGTCTAGCTAATGACCGTTATGAACAATTTCAATCTACCATCAAACGCCATGCTTTCGATATGGATTACACCTTAGCGGTTAATAAAAAAACGCATAAAATTGAAGCCCTTTCAGCTTCTTTTATCGGTGACGGCGGTGGTCGCTGTAATTTTACGCCTTCCGTTGTCATGGTCGGGGCTACTGGGGCCCAAGCTATCTATTATATTCCCCGTAGTGATTTATCTGCGGTCGGTATTGCATCAAGAGCTGTCGATGCGGGTTCAGCTCGCGGTTATGGTACTTTACAAGCCATGGCAGCAACCGATATGTTAATGGAAGAAGCCGCAAAACTCCTAAAAGTAGACCCCATCGAGTTCCGTCTTAAAAATATCATCAAATCTGGGATGAAAAATACCCAAGGGGCAATTCCTGGCGGCGCAATTCGTGCCGATGAAGTGTTAACCCGCTGTGCTGCTCACCCAATGTGGACTGACAGAGCCAAACGTAAAGCCGACTTTGAAGCGAAACATAGCGGTAAACTATTCGGTACAGGGATTTCTTGTGTGCAAAAAGACTTTGGGACAGGTGCGGAATCCTCCTTTGCTCGCGTAGAACTTACCCCCGAGGGTAAAATAGCCATTTATCATAGTGGCGCAGAAATTGGTACAGGTATGTCAACGTCCCAATCGGTGGTTTGCGCTAAATGGTTAGGAAAGCCTGCGGAACAAGCTCATTTTTCTGTTGTTGATTGGTCAATTTTACCGATGATCTCAACAGGTAACCCATTTGCTATGTCACAAGATGAGCAAAACCACTTAGCACAAAACCCATTATGGACACCGAACTACTGCTCACCTGCGAGTGCGAGTAATTCAGCCTATTATTTCACCCACAGCACAGAAGCAGCCGCACGCCTTATATTCGAACATGGGTTATGGCCAGCTGCCATGTCAATTTGGCAAGAAGGGATTGGCGGCGGACAAGCGGCCCCTCTAGTTGTTCGCCGTGAAGATGCTCGTTGGGTTGCTGAAGGCTTAACCGCTGATGGGCTTGAGGTGCTTAGCTTACCGCGCTTAATTGAACGCACTTTTGCAATGGGCGGGGTAACTGGCGCAGTGTGCCACGTATTTAACCGCTGGCAATGGGCTGAAGCCGATTTCCCTATTCAGGGTGAAACTCGCCGTTTACCGATTGATGGGCTATCACTACGATTTGCCGATAAAGAATACCAAGTTTGCCACCGCGAAAAAGCTTATTACCCTGATACACAAAGAAATGATGCCGGAGTCACTTACTACAGTGCCGTCGCTACCGTTAGCGAGCTATCCATTGATAAAGCGACTGGGCAAGTCGAATTGCTGAATCACCATAGTGTGGTGGAATGCGGTAATCTTATCGTCCCACAACTGGTTTCAGGACAAATTCAAGGTGGATTAGCAATGGGTATCGGCCATGCACTCCATGAATATTTACCTCTCTACGAAGATGGTCCCGGTAATGGGACGTGGAACTTCAACCGTTATCATCTCCCGCTTGCCAGTGATGTTGCAGTTTGGCAACAAACCAATGAAGTCCTACCAGGACTTTCAGATACTGACCCGCCGAAAGGCGTTGCTGAGGTTGTTATGATCCCGGTAGTTTCATCCATCGTCAATGCCATTGCAGATGCAACTGGTCATCATTTCTTGCATTTGCCTGTACGCGCAAAAGACATTTTAGAGGTAATATCATGAGCCTAAATTTCCTTCCCCTCACCTTAACCATTAATGGCCAACAGTATGGACCAATGGACGTGCCTGAAGGCCTCATGATGATAGACTTTCTTCATGAATATGTTGACCTAACAGGTTCTCGCCTAGGTTGTGGCCAAGGCATTTGCCATGCTTGCGTTGTTATATTAGATAATCCATCTGGTACCAGCGAAGAAATCCGCACCTGTATTACTGGTGCACATTTTTTCAATAATAAAAGCATCCGAACTATCGAAGGGGCTGCCACCAAAGAAGAAAACGGAGAGGTAAAACTATCTCCGGTTCAACAAGCTTTTGTTGAAAATTTCAGTTTTCAGTGTGGCTACTGTACCCCAGGTTTTGTAAATGCAGCGACCGTGTTTATTGAAGAACTTCAGCGAAACCCGATTGCAGAAGCAGACTTAGAAGAGGCTATCAAACAAGCTCTAAATAACCATATATGCCGTTGTACTGGTTATGTACGCTATTATGAAGCAGTACGCGATGTGGTTCTTGCGACTCCTGGTCTTATCAAGGAGGCAGTAAAATGATCAAACGAATTATTTTATGGTTGATAGCTATCGCTATCATCGTTTGGGCGGTACTGTATTGGTATGAAGGCCGTACCTTAGATGGCCCTGTACAAAAAGTGACTGCGACGCCTCAAGAAATTGAGCGAGGCCGTTACCTCACTCTTGCCGGTGACTGCGCTGCGTGTCACACCAGTGCTGATGGTGCACCATTAGCTGGTGGTTTTCCACTCGATACCCCATTTGGTACCATCTACAGCAGTAACTTAACGCCCTCAGCCGATTTTGGTATCGGCCGCTGGACAAAAGATGATTTTTATAAAGCACTGACCCAAGGTATCTCTCCACCGAGTAAAAATCTTTATCCGGCAATGCCTTATACATCCTATAAAGGGATCACTCGGGAAGATTCTGACGCTATTTACAGTTATTTGATGAGCCAGCCAGCTATTGATGTCGCGCCACCTGAAAATTCATTGCCATTCCCACTGAACCAACGCATGGCAATGATTGGCTGGAATTTATTGTTTTTTAACGATAAACCACTCCCCGATAGCTCACAAGGTAGCTCCCCTGAATGGCTACGTGGTAAGTATTTAGTTAACGTATTAGAGCATTGTGCCGAATGCCATACGCCAAGAGGAAAGCTGGGAGAAATGGATTTAGATAACTTTATGAAAGGGGGTGCTTTAGGTCGTTTTGTTGCTCCAGATATTACCCCGCAAGCGCTTGCAGAACGAGGATGGACAAAAGAAGATTTACAGCAGTTTTTCATGACTGGGCTCACACCACAAGGTTCCGCCTACAGTGATATGCACCCTGTAATTTATCTGAGTTCTCAACATTTAACTCCAGAAGATAATAATGCCATAGCCACCTATTTAATGGGCGATAACCCGCCAGCAACTTCGCCATTAAGGGTGGGGGAAGGTAATGCACAAGGCCGCCAAATTTATTTAGAAACCTGCTCAGGTTGCCACTCCTATGACGGTAGCGGTAAACCGAATGTTGCGGTGGCAATGAAAGGAAATTCAACATTGCGTGATGTGGATAGCACTAACCTAATTAATGCGATTCTAGATGGTTTGCCTGAGCAAGCGTTCCCAAATAACCAATATATGCAAAGCATGCCAGGGTTTGCCAATAAGCTAAATGACCAACAAATTAGTGACTTAGTGAACTTCCTTCGCGTTCAGTGGGGAGGACAACCTGCTGATGTCACCCCGGAGCATGTTAAATCCTTACGTCAATAATGACAAAAAATGAACTATCGGGCTTGTTCGTATTTAACGAGCCCAATAGTTTTCTATTTAATAACCGAATGTAAATATACTTTATATAATTAAATGCATATTGATTTAATCATTCATTAATAAGAATTAGTATCATTTAAATAAATTGTGTTCTAATAAAGCTCAGTTATTTTATTCAATACTGTCATATTAAGATGACTTAAACAGTATTATTCACTTTCTTGTCTAAATCCCTTTACTCGTTCTTGATATATCATTACAGATACCCATACTATTTATGTAACTTACTGAGCTATCTGATATTAGTCATCAAATTGTGAGCAAACTTAAGCGAAATAAAACGATCTTATAATGAATGACTAAAAAATATTATTTACTTCCATTGCTCATAATAAAAACCCTAAAAATATAATCAGGGAGCACAACATGTCGGGACATATTTCTAGACGCAATTTCATCAAACTAGGCACTATTGCGGGCATTGCTGTTATGGTCGGCAAACTCCCTTTTGCAATAGCAATGGAGCTCGATTCTGACGCCCCATCAACGGATTGGATTGGTCAAAACGGTAAAGCACGTTTTCGTTGGGATGGCGTTGAGAAAGTCACTGGCCGTAAAAATTTTGCTCGTGATTACCGCGCTAAAGACATCCCCGGCTGGCCAAAAAAACAAAGTTATGCCTTTATGTTAAAAGCGACAGAGGCAGATAAAACCTTTGAAGGCATTGATATTTCAATGTTAGGGCCAAATCTACAACCTGATAAAGTTGTTTTACAAGAAGATCTTATCCGTGATGGCTTAAATATTCCCCAAGATACCAGTATGGGGAAAGGCTTCTATGGCACCAATATTTTAGTTCCTCTAGGGGATACACCGCCGATTATTGGCCACCCAGTTGCTATCTTGATTTATCATGATTTCGATAAATATAGTGCAGCACAGCGGATGTTACGCTTTGCCACAAACACCGTAAAATACGGAACGGTGACAGGGCCAAAACCGCCCGCCAACTATGGTGCAGCACGGTACGTGCGTATCGGTGGTGACACACCACTTTCGCCTTCTATTTTTTCCCCTTATCAAGATTCAGGTATTAAAGGCGGGTTCGATGGCAATACGCCTATTTGGCCACCTTATGACCCCAAGCACGCCATTTCTATTCCCCCAGTGATCCGTAAAGATCGTGGCGGTGGCTTTATTCAAGCCCTTCATCAGGCAGAAAAAAGCCCTGATAAACAAGAAAAAGCGATGGATTACGCGCGGCAAATTGAGCAAGAAATCGCAGCGGCTCGCGAGAACCCTGATAAGTTTGTGATTGAGCGCCATGGTTTTTCACAATCCATTGACCCTTGCGCGATGGAGCCAGATAACTGTAATACTTGGTATGACGCACAAACCAAAACACTGCATATCTTAACCGCGACACAGTCTCCTGCTGGTGTAGTTAATGCTGCTGCTGAGCTATCTAAACACAACAAACATTTTTCCGTCGAAAACATTGTGTTATTAACCGGTTCTACTGTTGGTTACGGCTCAAAAGACTATTCGGTTTTTCCTTTTTATTCGATGGTCGCTAGTTTCTACGCTGATGGCTTACCTGTTCGCATGGCAAATGACCGCTATGAACAATTCCAAATGGGAATGAAACGCCACTCCATTGAGATGGATGTCACCATTATTGGTGATAAAAAAACAGGTAAGTTTGATGTATTAAAAGGCACTTATAACTGTAATGGCGGCGGTCGTGAAAACCTCTCCGTTGCCGTATCTCACGTAGCAGTGCGCGGTGCTCAGTCTATTTATTACTTCCCTAAATCTGACCTCACCGCTCTCGCCATGGCCACTCCGGCTGTCGAAGCGGGGTCAATGCGTGGTTTTGGTTCCTTGCAGTCGATGGCAGTCACTGAATTGATGGTGGATGAAATCGCTCATAATCTTAATATTGACCCGATTGAACTGCGCCGCCGTAATGCCATTTTAGAAGGTTATCCAAATACACAAGGTGGTGTAATAGCCGGTGATCCACGCAACGTTGAAATGTTAAATCTTGCGGAAAAACACCCGATTTGGGTCGATCGTGAGAAAAACAAAGCCGATTATGAAGCGGAAAACCCCGGTAAGTTATACGGCGTTGGCTTCGCGCAAGTACAGCAAGTTTATGGGTCTAGCGGTGTTCCAACGATTCTTTCTCTTGAATTTGATGCCAATGGCAAGCTAACAATGCGCCATTGTATGCAAGAGATTGGCACCGGTGGCACAACCGCACAGCAAGTGATGGTATGGCAAGCACTCAGCAAAGCCCCTGATGTCGTTGAGTTTGGGGTGACTGAGTTTGAAGAACTACCGCTTAAAACCAGTTGGGCCGACCAGAAAAAACAAGATGAATTATCCAAAACTGATCCCTATTGGACACCCGCTCTAATACCTGACATGAGCTCATCAAGTGGTGTTTACTACATTGGGTTCGGTACACGCCAAGCTGGCCATTTTTTATTGGAAAATACCCTCTGGCCTGCGGCCAAAAGCATTTGGAGTGAAGGCCCCGGCGGCGGTGCGTTCAACGGCTTAAATGTTGAATTTTCCGATATTCGCGTTGGCCCAGATGGTATTGGCGGTGGCGGAATGAAGCCCATTCCTTTTGACATTTTAGCCAGAAGAGCCCATGAGATGGGGCTCATCACTGGGGTTGCTGTTCACGGCTATTCCAGCTGGCAGTGGGCTCGCGCAGAATTCGATATCCCAACTGTGGGTTTGAAAAATCTCCCTCTCGATGCAATATCCGTTCGTTATGGCGAGGGTGCTCCACAAGAATTGAAAAAACAAATGACAACTAGCGGTTACCATTTTATTAAACGTAAAATTGCCTACTACCCCCCAACACAACGCGCTAAAGCGGACCCAACAACGGTCACGCCTGCGTCTTGTTTAGTCGAGCTCAACGTCAACACCATGACGGGTGAGGTCGATATCATGCGCCACCATATGATTATGGACCCCGGTACGATGATTGTCCCTGAATTGGTTTCAGGCCAAATTCAAGGGGGTACCGCGATGGGTATCGGCCACGCGTTGATGGAAGAATTACCACTCTATGAAGATGGGCCAGGAAACGGAACATGGAACTTTAATCGCTATGTCCTGCCGCGCGCTAAAGATGTTGCGGTTTGGCAGCAAACCATTGATTACTTACCACCACTTTCAGAAACTTCCCCACCCAAAGGCATGGCAGAACTGGGGATGATCCCAATCTTACCTGCGACTAGCAATGCATTAACCCATGCAACAGGCAAGCGTTTCTATGAATTCCCTATTACGGTAGATAAAATTAAAAAGGCACTCTCATGAAAATCAACAATGCCGTTCCGATTATTGAGCGCAAGCCACTAACACTGACCATTAACGGCCAAAAAATTGGTCCTATTGATGTCCCTGTTGGGATGCCAATGATTGAGTTTCTACATGAATACCTAGACCTCACTGGCACCCACTTTGGTTGCGGACAAGGGATTTGCCATGCTTGTACCATTATGGAAATCCAGCCCGATGGCACAACGGTTGAAAGCCGGACTTGTATCTTTGGTGCCCATTATTTCAACAATAAAAATATTGTTACCATCGAAGGGCAAGCCAAACTGGATGAACAAGGCAAAGTTGTTGAATTAACGCCAATTCAACAAGCTTTTATCGAAAACTTTTCGTTCCAATGTGGTTATTGTGCTCCCGGTTTTGTCACAGGTGCAACGGTGTTTCTTGATAAACTGAAGAAAAATCCAGTGAAACGAGACCAACTCGAACATGCGATTGAAGAGGCTCTCAATGAGCATATTTGCCGTTGTACAGGTTATGTACGCTATTATGAAGCTGTGAGGAAAGTCGCTCTCGACACTCCTGGCTGCGTAATCGACTAGGGAGAAACATCATGGCTAAATCCAGCTCTCTACGTAAAAGCATTTATATTATTATCTTATTATTCATAATATTAATGCTTGCGATCCTGTTTGGCGCTTTTCGTACCTCCAGTATCGGCCCTGATTTAGATAAACCGCTAACCTCAGAAGAAGTCGCCAAATTATTGCCAAGAGGGCAAGAACTGGCAACCGCTGGGGATTGCTTTGGTTGCCACTCATTACCTGAAGGGCCATTGGCTGCGGGGGGGCGTGCTATCGGAACCCCTTTCGGTACTATTTACTCCACGAATATAACGCCTGATAAACAATTTGGTATTGGTAACTATACCCGCGCTGATTTCCATCGTGCGTTGAAAGACGGAATTGGCAAAGAAAGAGGTAATCTCTACCCTGCGATGCCGTTTGTATTTACCCATATGACCACATCAGAAGATATTGATGCACTATATGCTTATGTGATGTCGCTTCCACCAATAGCCGTGCCAAACAAAGAAAATACAGGTGTCTTTGTCCTACCCGTTCGTCCATTTATGAACTTCTGGACTTTGCTCAATTTTCCTAAACAAAATGCACCCCACGACCCGCAACGCTCTGCAGAATGGAACCGTGGCGCGTATATTGTCGAAGGTTTGGCACACTGCGGTGCTTGCCACTCACCACGTAACTTAATGATGGGTGTCGAGTTTTCACGGTCACTTCAAGGGGGTGAAGAAGCGGGTTTAGCGATCCCTGATATCACAGCAGAAGCGCTTTCCAAACATGGCTACGATACCGCCTCTTTGAGCCAATTTTTACTGACGGGCAATGCCCCACAAGGCTCTGCATTTGCAGATATGAGCACAGTGACTCATTTTTCTACTAGTCAGATGAAAAAAAGCGATGTTGATGACATGGCGATTTATTTGATGACCGATAAACAAGGAAAAATACTCGGAGCCAAAGCCCCACCAGCGCCATTACCGGAAGCAAACTCACCAGAAGTGGGTGATGTTAGTCAAATCATGGAAACTGGTCGCCTGATGTATATGTCTACGTGTGCAGGTTGCCACGGGATCACCGGAGAAGGTGTACCAAATGGCATTCCAGCGTTAAAAGGTAATGCCATCCTAGCCATGGACAGCCCTGAAACCTTTATCAGTGTGGTATTAACCGGTATTCCAACCACCACCTTCCCGAACGGGCAGCGTATGTATGCAATGCCAAGTTTTGCCGATGATTTAACACCTCAAGAAATGGCAGATTTAATTTCATGGGCGCGCGCTGAGTGGGGAGGACAAGGTAAACCCGTCACCGCCGAACAAGTTGAAAAACTGAAAAAGGCGGCTCAGTAATCATTCGTCGCTTCTCTTCAAATGACTTATTTATTGAAGGGAAGCGACATTATTATTTTCATTACAATATTTGAGTAAAATCCCCATTAATTTTATTGTTATCTAAAAGCCTATCTTGAGTTAATCCCACAAGCAGAGAAAACGACAGCCCACATTCTAATTATTTGGAATATATCAACTGGATTTCCTTTCACATTACCTCACTCAAACATTCACACAACTCATGGGTATTTTTCAATATTAACCTTTATTAATAAGCACTTACTATATACATAACGAAAATTTAGCTTAGCACATACAGTCACAATTCAAATTAATAACCTATGTTATAGTTAACATACAAATAATAACATTAAATTATCATTTATTGTGATTAGCAATGTGAAAGGAAAGTATATGCAACTAAATATCAATGGAAGATGGGTTGAACTAAGTAATATTTCTCCATCAACACCGCTTCTTTACGTATTACGTAATGATTTAAAGCTCAACGGCCCCAAATATGGCTGTGGCTTAGGCGAATGTGGTGCTTGTAGTGTACTTATCGATGGTAAAGTCGTTCGCTCTTGTTCAACACCTATATCGACAGTAGAAAATAGAAAAATTACGACATTAGAAGGTATTAGTGATGCTGATACACTCCATCCTGTGCAACAAGGATTTATTGATGAGCAAGCAGCACAATGTGGTTATTGTACGAATGGCATGATAATGACATTGGTTGCTCTGTTTAAACGTAACCCTAATGCAAGTGAAGAAGAAATAAAAAAAGAGCTCGCTTTTAATTTATGCCGTTGTGGAACCCATGTAGAAATATTAAAAGCAGCTAAAAAAGCTAAAATAATCATCGCACAAGGTGGTAAAGCATGAGTATTTTAGATATCACTCGACGCCGTATGCTGCAAGCTGGTGGGCTCATCGTTGTCAGTAACATGTTGCCTTCTATTTCATTTGCAACAGAAAAAACACCAACCAAGAATGCCGCTATCCCTTTAAATTATGTCGATAGTTTTATTGCTCTTGCTGCAGATGGTTCGGTGACTGCATTTAATGGCCATGTGGATTTAGGTACAGGAATTCGTACCTCGCTCGCACAAATTGTCGCTGATGAAATTGGTGTCTCTTTTGAATCGGTAACAATGATACTTGGGGATCCGCAAAGTACACCAGATCAAGGGCCGACTATCGCCAGTGCGACCATTCAAGTCACTTCTATCCCTTTACGCCATGCCGCAGCTCAAGTTCGTATGAAGCTAACATCTCTTGCTGCAAAAGCGTTAAATGAGCCTGTGGAAGCTGTTCGAGCAGAGCATGGATATGTTTTTGTCACTGCCGAACCTGAACGCCGTTTGAGTTATGCGCAATTGGCGAAAGGACAAGATCTCCATTTTGAATTAGATGAAAACGTAACCTTAAAACCTGTTTCTGAGGCTGTTTATGTCGGAAAGCCGATTCAACGCGTAGATATTCGCGCTAAAGTAACGGGTGAATTGACTTGGGTACATGATATGCGAGTACCCAATATGTTACATGGCAGAGTTATTCGCCCTCCTTATGCAGGTGCAGATAGTAGCGCGCCGCTTGGGAATAGTTTGCTTTCCATTGATGAAAGTTCGATTGCCCACCTGCAAGGCATGGTAAAAGTTGTACGCATTAATGACTTTGTTGGTGTCGTTGCAGAACGAGAAGAACAAGCGATAGACGCTATGCGTCAGTTAAAAGTTCAATGGAAAGAATGGCAAGGATTACCCGATTTAACCCTTGATAAGCTCCATGACACCCTTGATGCATTACCCAGCCAAGATAGGGTATTACGAGATGATGGCGATGTTGACAGCGCCTTAGCAAATTTACATAAAACCGTGAATGCTGACTATGTTTGGCCATACCATTTACACGCATCAATTGGGCCATCTTGCGCTATCGCTGATGTCCGTGCCGATAAAGTAGACGTCTGGTCAGGCACACAAAACCCTCATGACCTACGAAAAGATTTAGCACTACAACTCGATAGAGACCTATATCAAATACATATTCATCGCATGGAAGCATCAGGGTGCTATGGGCGCAACTGTGCTGATGACGTGGCTGCCGATGCTGTTTTACTGTCTCAAGCGACAGGCCGACCTGTGCGAGTGCAATTAATGCGAGAACAAGAAGCGGGTTGGGAGCCAAAAGGCACAGGGCAATTGATTAAAATTCGAGGGGGAGTTGATCAAAATAATGATGTCAGCGCTTACGAACTCAGTACTCGTTATCCATCAAATAATGCTGCTACTTTATCGTTGATTTTAACTGGGAAAAAAGAAAACAAACCCGATATTCAACAGATGGGAGACCGCACTGCTATCCCTCAATATCTATACCCACATATGCGTGTTATTGCTAAAGATACCGCACCTGTTGTTAGGGCATCTTGGATGCGCGGAGTTTCAGCGCTCCCAAATGTATTTGCCCATGAATCTTGGATTGATGAAATTGCTTATTTAGCACAGCAAGACCCTATAGCATACCGCTTGAAATATTTAGATGATCCTCGAGCTATCGCTTTAATTAATGCTGTGAAAAAACAGGCAAATTGGATTGATGGACCAATGCATCAAAAACCATCCCCTGTAACCGAAGAAATTGTGAATGGTCGAGGCTTTGCATGGGCGCGTTATTTTCACAGTAAATTCCCGGGGTTTGGTGCAGCATGGGCAGCTTGGGTTTGTGACTTAACCGTTAATCGTCGTACAGGGCAAGTGCTTATCAAAAAAGTCTATGTCGCTCATGATTGTGGACAAATAGTTAACCCAGATGGCGTTAAACACCAAGTCCATGGAAACATTATTCAATCCTGTAGCCGAGTATTAAAAGAGTTTGCCACCTTTGATAAATCAGGCACAACCTCACTTGAATGGGGGGGATACCCTATTCTACGTTTCGATGAGTTACCTGAAATTGACATTCAATTAATGGAATATCCCAATGAACCCCCTATGGGAGCGGGTGAATCTTCATCGGTACCAAGCGCTGCCGCGGTAGCAAATGCGTTATTTGATGCATTAGGTGTTCGTATGCGGGAAGCTCCGTTTACCCCTGAACGTATTCTGCGAGCAGTAAATATGGCAGCCAAAAACCAAGGAGTGGCTCATGAGTAAAGCAAAAAAACTATTTGGCTACAGTGCGCTTGCTGTCATTATTATTGCGGTGGGGGGACTCGCTCTGAGTTGGCAATCTGCCATTGAGCCATTACACACTAATTCGACACAAAGTTTTACTGATGCTCAAATTGCCCACGGTGAAAAATTAGCGGCACTAGGTGATTGTGCTGTTTGCCATACACGGCCTGGCGGTGAGAAAAATACCGGGGGCTTCGCAATGGAGATCCCCTTTGGCACAATTTACACCACAAATATAACACCGGATATAGAAACAGGAATTGGCAGCTGGTCATATGAAGCGTTTGAACGGGCTATGCGTTATGGTGTTGATCGTGAAGGGAATTATTTATACCCTGCTTTCCCTTATACCGCATTTACTCATACTTCCGACGATGATTTATATGACCTCTATGCATGGTTAATGAGCCAAAAACCCGTTCGTTATCAACCCCCAAAGACATCGTTGAACTTCCCCTTTAATATTCGCCAAGGAATTTGGGCATGGAACCAGCTCTATTTAACCACCGGGTCATTAAAACCAGATAGTTCACAAACTGATGAGTGGAACCGAGGTGCATACCTTACCGAAGGACTCGGCCATTGCAGCGCTTGCCACTCTCCACGTGATATTTTATTTGGCGAAAAAGGCGGAGATAGCCACTTGATGGGCGGAGATGCTGAAGGGTGGAGTGCACCAGCGCTGCGAGGTAACCAATCTTCACCTGTTGCATGGAGCCATCAGGACATGGCGGAGTTTTTGCGTAGCGGGTTCTCAGCTAACCATGGCGTTGCAGCAGGCCCGATGGCGCCTGTCATTAGAGAAGGAACCTCTCAACTAACCGAAGAAGATAGACAAGCTATTGCTACCTATTTGACTTCTGAAGTTGATCATCCGCAGGTCACATCGCAAGCCGTAGCAATCGTACAGCAAACAGAAGATAAAATTGAACCACTCTCTACTGAAGGGGCAAGGTTATATTCAGGGGCTTGTATGGCATGCCACGCCCAAACGAAAGGTGCGCAAATGTCAGGTGTACGCCCCGCTTTAGCCTTAAATACAAATCTTTATGCAGATACACCAGATAATGCCATTCGCGTTGTATTAAATGGAATAGAGTATGAGGCAACAGATGGGCTCGGTAGCATGCCTGCTTTTCGTCATAATTTAAGTGATAAGCAAATAGCTGTACTCTTAAATTACCTAAGAACAACGTTTACCGACAAATCGCCATGGCCTGATTTGGAACAACAAGTTAGCCAGCTACGCGCGGAAACAGCAGCTAAATAATCCGTTTTATCTTTAGCGCAAATAACGGTTATATCTATGTCCCCTTATTTGCGCTATTTATTTCTACTCAACAATATTTCAGACCATTTATCACCAAACATGCATTGTCCCTGTGATAATCACGTCATACTATAGAGAATTGCATGGCTAACACGTTTGCCTACTCTCATTTCTTGCGATTTGTGGTATTTTAGTCTCTGAAAATAATCGTCGAATACACTCACAGAATTTAGTTAACTCAATACGTTAAACAGACAACATTATGACTGATAAGCAAAGTTTCGAATCTCACACCCCTATGATGCAGCAGTATCTAAAACTAAAAGCACAACATTCAGACATACTGCTGTTTTATCGCATGGGTGACTTCTACGAACTGTTTTTTGATGATGCTAAAAAAGCGTCTCAATTGTTGGATATTTCCCTCACCAAACGGGGGCAATCTGCGGGGCAGCCGATCCCTATGGCCGGCGTTCCCCACCATGCTGCCGAGGGCTACTTAGCCAAATTAGTACAAATGGGTGAATCCGTCGCCATTTGTGAACAAATTGGCGACCCTGCGACCAGTAAAGGGCCGGTTGAGCGCCAAGTAGTACGTATTGTCACGCCAGGTACTATCACCGATGAAGCGCTATTAAATGAAAGGCAAGACAACCTATTAGCTGCGGTATGGCAAGACCAACAAGGCTTCGGGTTTGCCACATTAGATATCACTTCTGGCCGTTTTATTATCAGTGAAATCGCCGACGAAGAAGCATTACAAGCTGAACTTCAACGCACTCGCCCTGCCGAACTTCTATACCCTGAAGACTTCGCCAGTATGGCATTAATTGAACATAATAAAGGCTTACGTCGCCGCCCATTATGGGAATATGAGCTTGATACTGCAAAACAACAGCTCGGTTTACAGTTTGGCACTAAAGATTTAATCGGTTTTGGGGTTGAAGATGCCCATAAAGCGCTCAGAGCCGCGGGCTGCTTATTACAATATGTAAAAGACACACAACGTACTTCACTGCCCCATATTCGCAGTATTGTGATGGAAAAACAAAATGATAATGTCATTTTGGATGCAGCAACTCGTCGCAATTTAGAAATCACACAAAACCTTGCAGGTGGTACAGAAAACACACTTGCCGCCATTTTGGATATGTGTGTGACCCCAATGGGCAGTCGTATGCTAAAACGTTGGCTACATACCCCATTGCGTAATATTCAAGTATTAAATAACCGCCAACAAGCTATTAGTGCATTGCAAGAATGCGGCTTTGAATTACAACCATTTTTGCGTCAAATCGGCGATTTAGAACGGGTATTAGCACGCTTAGCACTGCGTTCCGCTCGTCCACGTGACTTAACCCGTATGCGTTACGCATTCCAGCAATACCAAGATATTCATCAAATACTGAGCCAATCAAGTAGTTCGTATTTGCAAGATCTTCAAAATCGTATTAGTCAATTTGATGAGTTACAAGGCTTACTTGAAAAAGCCATTATTGATGCACCACCTGTGTTGGTACGTGATGGCGGTGTTATCGCCCCAGGTTATAATAGTGAACTCGATGAATGGCGCGCCCTTGCTGATGGGGCAACCGACTACCTCGATAGACTCGAAATTCGTGAAAGAGAAAAGCTGGGGATCGATACCCTAAAAGTCGGTTATAACGCGGTTCATGGCTACTATATTCAGGTTAGCCGCGGTCAAAGCCATTTAACACCTATCCATTACGTTCGTCGCCAAACGTTAAAAAATGCAGAACGCTATATTATTCCTGAACTCAAAGAATATGAAGATAAGGTATTGACATCAAAAGGAAAAGCATTAGCTATTGAAAAAGCGCTGTATGATGAGCTGTTTGATATGCTATTGCCTCATCTTGCTGCGCTGCAAACTAGTGCTGAAGCACTCGCTGAGTTAGATGTCCTAGCCAACCTTGCGGAGAGAGCACAAACTCTAGGCTATGCTTGCCCACAACTGACTGAAAAACCGGGTATCCAAATAACCGAGGGTCGCCACCCTGTTGTAGAACAAGTGCTTAGCGAGCCGTTTATTTCTAACCCATTATCACTATCACCACAACGTCGCCTATTAATTATTACTGGTCCAAATATGGGCGGTAAAAGTACCTATATGCGCCAAACTGCATTGATTACCTTATTAGCGTATATCGGCAGTTTTGTTCCTGCCAGCAAGGCAGTAATAGGGCCAATCGACCGTATTTTTACTCGTGTTGGAGCCTCTGACGACCTAGCTTCTGGCCGTTCCACCTTTATGGTTGAAATGACAGAAACCGCCAATATCCTTCACAATGCGACAGAACATAGCTTAGTGCTAATGGATGAAATTGGTCGTGGGACTTCAACCTATGATGGCCTTTCTCTTGCTTGGGCTTGCGCTGAAAATTTAGTTAATAAAATCAAGGCAATGACCTTATTTGCTACGCATTATTTTGAATTAACAACACTACCTGAAAAACTCGAAGGTGCAGTCAATATTCACCTCGATGCTATTGAGCACGGTGATACCATTGCCTTTATGCACAACGTTCAAGACGGCGCCGCCAGCAAAAGCTATGGCCTTGCTGTCGCTTCTCTTGCAGGCGTGCCAAAAGATGTGATTAAACGAGCGAAACAAAAGCTTAAAGAACTCGAAGTGATCTCAAACAATGCCAATGCGAGCCATGTGGATAGCGCCCAGCTTAGCTTTTTAACCACAGAAGATGTCGAGCCATCTCCAGTATTAACTGCTCTCGCTGAAATTGATCCCGATAAACTCACTCCGCGCCAAGCCCTAGATTGGATTTATCGGTTAAAGGATATGGATAACTAACATGGATGAGTATGCGCAATTACTCACACCAATCAGGCAGTTTCTGCAATGTGAAACGCCTGATGCGTGGGTAAAAAAAGCGAGTTTGCCTGAAAACTTGCCCATTATCTTAAAAGACCATTTATTATGTGAATTAAAAGCCGCGCAAAGTGCGATGTTTTTAATTCGCAAGTATGCTGTCGATAAAGACAGTGCTGCAGTGCTACTTGAATGGTTTAAACCTTATGAATCATTTGCTTATGACAGAATTGGTGACATCCATACATTAAGAAATAAAAATCAGGTTTCTAAACAGATATTGGCAAAAAAACAATCACCTTATAGCCAAGATTTAATTGATAAAATGGTCCTGCTAATCAAAGAGGAACTTCATCATTTTTACCAAGTTCTAGAGATTATGCATGAACGTAATATTCCATACGATGGCATCACAGCAGGCCGTTATGCTAAAGGGTTGTTGAGCCATGTCGACCCCCATGATCCAAAAACCTTAGTTGATAAGCTAATTATTGGAGCTTATATCGAAGCACGTTCTTGTGAGCGTTTTGCTAAATTAGCCCCATTTCTTGATGAGCAGCTGGCAAATTTTTATATTTCATTATTACGCTCAGAAGCTCGCCACTATCAAGATTATTTGCACTTAGCACAATTAATTAGCAAACAAGATATTACTGAGCGAGTTAATTATTTTGGTATTATTGAAGCTGAATTAATTTCGACACCTGATGATGATTTTAAATTTCATAGTGGTGTCCCCATTAACTAAGCTTGTTCTCTATTATTTACATATAAAAAGCCCCTATAAACCTTAGCTTATAGGGGCTTTAACTATCTAATCAACATCCTACATATTAAATAGCGACTCCAGAGTCAGCTCTTCTCCATGTAAAATATCTTTTAATCGCTTTAAACCTTCTACTTGGATCTGGCGAACACGTTCTCTTGTTAACCCTATTTCACGGCCAACTTCTTCCAGAGTTTCAGCTTCATAGCCTAAAAGCCCAAAACGTCGTGCTAAAACCTCCCTTTGTTTTGGGTTCAATTCATATAACCACTTAACAATATTCTCTTTTAAGTCATTATCTTGAATTGTATTTTCTGGACCTGAATCATTATCATCAGACAATACCTCAAGCAAAGATTTCTCTGAGTCCCCTGCAATTGGCGTATCAACAGATGTGATACGTTCATTTAAACGTAACATCCTACTGACATCTTCGACAGGTTTATCTAGCTGCTCAGCGATCTCTTCAGGGCTTGGCTCATGATCCAACTTCTGGGCTAATTCACGTGCAGTACGAAGGTAAATATTGAGTTCTTTAACGATATGAATAGGAAGACGAATGGTTCGAGTTTGGTTCATAATCGCGCGCTCGATCGTTTGACGGATCCACCACGTTGCATACGTCGAGAAGCGAAACCCTTTTTCAGGATCAAACTTTTCAACAGCACGAATCAACCCAAGATTTCCTTCTTCTATCAAATCGAGTAATGCGAGACCTCGATTATTATAACGACGTGATATTTTTACAACGAGACGAAGGTTGCTTTCTATCATGCGCTGTCGTGATGCAATATCTCCACGCAATGCACGTCTTGCATAGAAAACTTCTTCTTCTGCTGTAAGGAGTGGTGAGAACCCAATCTCACTAAGATAAATTTGAGTGGCATCCAGAACACGTTGATTTGTGTTCTGGAGTAAATCCATTTCGTCATCTAGCTCAGTAACCAGATCCTCTTCTTTAAACTGACTCTCGTCAAAAGTGTCATTTAAATTACTTTCATCGAGGTCATTATATAACTCGTTAACTTTCAGCGAACTTTGGCTCATCAGTGACTCCTACCCTAGATAATGCGGACAGAATGTCAAAGCACTCTGCCCAGTTTATCGTTGCGGCAAATAGCGCAACGGGTTTACTGATTTTCCCTTGTAACGAATTTCAAAGTGTAGTCTAACCGAACTAGTTCCAGTACTACCCATAGTGGCTATTTTTTGACCCGCAGTGACATCCTGCTGATCACGCACAAGTAACGTATCATTGTGAGCATAAGCACTTAGATAGTCATCGTTATGTTTTATAATTATTAGATTTCCGTATCCACGCAAAGCATTACCTGCGTAAACGACTTTTCCTGGCGCAGCAGCAAGCACAGCTTGACCACGAGAACCGGCTATATCTACCCCTTTGTTCCCGCCTTGAGCATCAGAGAAACCTTCAATCATTTTCCCTTCAGCTGGCCAACGCCATTTTATTGACGAATTATTCGTACTGCTGACTGCGGTAGAAGCGGTTGCTGTCGAGGTTGTTGTTGTCGTTGAAACTTGCGTTGCAGGTTTCTTATTATTAGGCAACATCTTACCTGAAGTTTGACCACCACTGTTTGCAGGATACTCATTAGTTGTTCGAAGATCAACCGCTTGCTGATGACTATTTGATGAATTTGCCGCTAATTGAGTGTTCGAGTTCACATTTGTGTTACCAATATTAATAACCTGCCCTACATTTAGGCTGTAAGGTTCTGGAATATTGTTTCTCGATGCTAACTCCCGGAAATCATTACCGGTTAAGTATGCAATATAGAATAATGTGTCACCACGCTGCACCGTATAACTATTACCGCTATAACTGCCTTTTGGAATACTGCCATAGTCACGGTTGTATACAATGCGCCCTTCACCATTAGTTGTTACTGGCGCTGAACTACGGCTTACAGGCTGAGTGTTAGTATTACTTGATAAATTTGGACGAGACGACGGCATTGCCGTGCTCATACCCGTATTTGGTGACGAGGCCGGTGTCGTCCTTTGCACCGTCTGTTGGCTAGACTGGCTATCATTCACACTCGAAATAGGTGCCGCTGTATGATACGGTGTAGAACAACCTGCCAATAGCGCTCCGCTAAATGAAAAGATGACGGCCCATCGAATTCTGCTTATAGGGCTAACAATTTTCATGCTTCTTCTCCCGTGAAGAAAAATCTGACGCGACAATTCAAAACAATGTCAGCAATAGAGTTATCATAAAATATTTCACTTATTAAAGCAGAAATACAAAATAGTGAACAAGTTAAATATATTAAAAATATAACAATTTGAGAGTATGACCTAACGCTTTAAGCTATTCCCCCAAATTCAGCTGGGTAAAATATCATATTTGGAATAGTTTTACTGCTATTTGGGTTAATAGAACCTTTGCAATGATATTTTATTTAAATCGATTATAAAAATAATCAGACTTTGATTAAATACCATTACAAATAGGTTAAAGGAGGTCACCGGCAACCAATGGGACAAAACGGACTTTTTCAATAACATTAGTATGGTAATCATTACCACGTCGAGTAATTAGCTTCAATGCTTGTTCTTTATCACCGACAGGTAAAACCATTCGCCCGCCATCTTTTAATTGCCCTAATAATAGAGCCGGTATTTCTGTTGGTGCCGCAGTAACGATAATAGCATCAAAAGGCCCTTTAGATTGCCAACCTTCCCAGCCATCTCCATGACGCGTTGAAACATTATGTAAATCAAGCTGTTTCAAACGCCGTTTTGCAGCCCATTGCAAGCTCTTCACCCGCTCAACAGAAAAAACATGTTTAACTAAGTGTGCCAATACTGCTGTTTGATACCCTGAGCCTGTCCCTATCTCAAGAACGTGATCATTCGGAGCTAAAGCTAATAGCGCCGTCATTTTAGCAACAATATACGGCTGAGAAATAGTTTGCCCATGCCCAATAGGTAATGGGATATTGTCATAGGCTTTATGGGAGAGCGCTTCATCCACAAACCGTTCCCGAGGAACGAGTGAAATGGCATCTAATAGGCGCTCATCGTGAATTCCCTGTTGGCGTAATTGAGCCAAAAGTTCTTTCATGAGCCCTGTTTTCATTTTACTGACACTCCTGATTTTTCGAGCCACTCTTCTACTAATGAATGTGCTTTATAAGCGGTTAGATCAACTTGTAATGGGGTGATGGAAACATAGCCATTTTGCACAGCTTCAAAATCCGTTCCAGGGCTGGCATCACGAATTTCACCAACAGGCCCTAACCAATACAGTGTATTCCCTTTCGGGTCTTCTAAACTATACACCTCAGAGGCGGCGTGACGGCTGCCACAACGAGTGACTTTGATACCCTTAATCTCTTCGTACGGGATATCAGGTACATTTATATTTAAAATATTGCCTGCTCGCAATGGGTTCTTCTGTAAGAGCGCTAAAATATCGCATGTCACTTTAGCGGCACTTTCGTAATGCGTTTCGCCATCTAGCGATACCGCAATTGAAGGTAAACCTAAGTGGCGGCCTTCCGTTGCCGCTGCAACCGTGCCTGAGTAAATAACATCATCCCCTAAATTAGGGCCACAGTTGATACCAGATACAACAATATCAGGGCGTGGACGTACCACTTTATTCACCCCAATATAGACGCAATCTGTCGGTGTGCCTTCTTGTACAGCAAGGTCACCATTACTTAGCGTCTGAATTTTAAGTGGTTTATCTAATGTTAATGCGTTCGAAGCCCCACTTCGATTGCGGTCAGGCGCAATCACTTGAACATGATAATATTGGCGTAACGCAGCCGCAAGGGTTTGAATCCCCGGCGCATTTACCCCATCGTCATTACTCAATAAAATCTTTAGCATCGACATTATCCTGCCCATTTTGATTAATAATTTCTCTCACAACACTGGTTGCAAAACAACCCGAGTTTAAGAAAAAATTCAGTTTTACCGTCGAGTCATCCAACCATTCCCACTGTAAATTTTGTGGTTTAACAACTACCGCCCGTCTAGCTGAAGAAACTCGTTCGCGCTGCATTAAAGAGATAAAGGGTTGATAATCCTCTAAACGCTGGGTTTCAAATGCCAGTGCTTCATCCTGAGTACCCAATTCCCCATCACCTGGTAATGGGGCAGTAATACTTAATTCATTGGACTCCAAGCGAGGTTGCAATGTAGCAAATTCATCTTGTGTCGCGACAAACCAACTCCCTCTGCCGGTTAATTGCAGCGCATCACCCAACATTACGTGTTGAGCGGTATTATTTGCAATACGTTCACTTGCCACATGATTAAACATTGCACTACGTGCAGCAGAAAGATAAAAACTACGCTTGTTGCGTTCACGTACGTTGATTTCTTGGTTTGCCCAACGCAACGCTTGCGTTAAATTTTGCCCATCGCGCCCAAAACGTTGTTCACCGAAGTAATTAGGCACCCCTGATAATGCAACTTTCTGTAAACGTTGCTCAACGTCTTTTGCATCTGAAATATCACGCAAGGTTATTTCGAACTGGTTTCCTTTCAAGGAACCAATACGTAATTTGCGTTTTTGCCGAGTGACAGCCAGTATTCGGCAGCCTTCGAGTTGCCAAGTCGAAAAAACAGGTGTTTCTTTACCTGGCATTTGCAGGCAAAACCACTGCTCCGTTACTGCATGCCTATCTTTTAAACCTGCGTAACTGACCGCTCTCGCTGAAATTTTAGCAAATTTTGCTAGTTGTTCAGCAACAAACACCGTATTGCAGCCTGTTTTTTCCACACGAACCATAACATGTTCGCCTTCGCCATCTAGCTCAAAGCCTAAATCTTCTTTGACGATAAAATCTTCTGGGACACTTTTTAATGTGCCAGAAGACAATGGCTTACCATGCAGGTACTGAACATTCATTACTTTCATTACTATTATCTTTTATTAAAAGAACAACTGCAGCACAGGCAATGCCTTCTTTACGCCCCACAAAACCTAATTGCTCGGTTGTGGTCGCTTTCGCATTGACATCATCCATGTGGCACTCAAGGTCTTCGGCAATATTCACTCGCATTTGCGCGATATGTGGCAACATTTTTGGTGCCTGTGCCATGATGGTAATATCAATGTTACCAATGCGATACCCTTTGGCACGCACATGGCAAAACGCGTCTCTCAATAACACTCGGCTATCCGCCCCTTTATATGCTGGGTCAGTATCAGGGAATAATTTACCAATATCCCCTAATGCAGCAGCGCCGAGAATTGCATCAGTTAACGCATGCAATACCACATCACCGTCAGAGTGCGCGAGCAAACCTTGTTCATAAGGGATACGCACACCACCAATGATAATAGGGCCTTCGCCACCAAATTTGTGTACGTCAAAACCGTGTCCGATTCTCATTTTTTTTCCTTAATTGTTCATTCTTGAAAGATAAAATTCCGCTAAAGTGAGGTCTTCTGGGCGCGTCACTTTTAAATTATCAGCGCGGCCAGCAACTAACACTGGTTGGTGGCCGCAATACTCTAGCGCAGAAGCTTCATCTGTGATCACAGCGTTTTCTTTCAAGGCCTTACTTAGACAGTCCCGTAATAATGTTAACGGAAAAAATTGTGGTGTGAGCGCATGCCATAACGCTTCACGTTCAACAGTGTGGTCAATTAATTGACTCGCTATTGAGCTGCGTTTCATGGTGTCGCGTACGGGGGCTGCGAGGATCCCACCACAACAATTTTTTTCCGCTGCTAATTGAATAATTTCATTTAAATCTGATTGATGGAGGCAGGGACGCGCCGCATCATGCACTAATACCCAGCAATCTGAAAAATTGGGGTTAGTGATTAAAAAATCCAGACCTGCTAATACTGAATCAGCACGTTCTTTGCCACCAATAACCGTCGTTACTCGTGGGTCATTAGAAATTGCAAGCTGCTGAAAATAATCATCTTCTGCACTCAAAGCAACCACAATCTCTTGCACTTTATCATTTTCGAGCAATGCGCTTATGGTATGTTCAATGATCGTTTTACCTGCAACCTGCAAATATTGTTTTGGGCACTCGGCATTCATACGGCTACCTACCCCAGCAGCAGGAATCAGTGCAACAATTTGAGGGAGATTGTTTTCTGGGGCATGGTTTGGATTTGTCATTGTTGAATTCTTACATCAGAAATTATCAGGCTAATGGGTATACTATTTTGACATCATTTTATTATGTCTATTTCTGGTTATTACTTTCTTTAACCATCCGATAAAATGATTCCCCTGGTTTGATCATCCCAAGCTCAGTTCGAGCTCGTTCTTCAATCGCATCTTGGCCATCATTTAAGTCGTTTATTTCAGCGAATAGCTGTTCATTACGCATTTTTAAACGCGAATTTACAATTTCCTGAGCGGCGACATCATCTTTGACTTGTACGTAGTCGTGTATGCCATTTTTGCCTAACCATAAGGAATACTGTAACCAAGCTAATATCGCAATTAATAGTAGCGTTAATTTACCCATCTTGCCCCCTGAAATGATTTGCTAATCATCCCATAACTCAACGATTGACGCCACTGTGATACTGAAATTGTGATAAAAAGTCAGATTAAGTCGGGTTTGAATACGCAAAATACCGCCTTATTTTACCATCGAATAAAATAAAGGAGGTATTTTAGCTGTATTAATAATCTAGCTGAATGACATGATTGCGCAATAAAAGCGCAATGATTTGGGAAAGAGAATCCGAAATAGGTTGTTGACCATCCAGATGCAGCTCAGGATGTTGTGGTACTTCATAAGGGGAATCAATCCCAGTAAATTGTTTTATTTTCCCTTCTCGTGCTTGTTGATATAACCCCTTAGGGTCTCTCTGTTCACAAACATTTACGGGGGTGTCCACATACAACTCAAAAAATTGCTCGGGTTCAAACAAGTCACGAACTTTCTGTCTATCCGATTGGAAAGGTGAGATAAAGGCAGTCGCAACAATTAACCCCGCATCGACCATTAACTTAGCCACCTCTCCCACTCGACGGATATTTTCTTGTCTATCAGCCTCACTAAATCCTAAATCACGGCATAAACCATGGCGAATATTATCGCCATCCAACAAGTAGGTTTTCATTCCCATGGACGTAAGTTGGTTCTCTATTGCCCCCGCTAATGTTGATTTCCCAGAACCTGATAACCCGGTGAACCACAACACAGCACCTTTATGGCCATTATTACTTTCGCGTAATTGGCGAGTTACCGCGTGTTGGTGCCAAACAATATGGTTTTCTTTTGTCATCCGTATTATTTCCCACCTAAAACATCACGTGCACCCCAATGTGGGAAATGGCGGCGGACTAATTTGTTTAGCTCTATTTCAAATTCACTAAAATTACTATTTTTTTCAAAGACAGGGGCTTGTGTTTCGCGGACTAAACCCGCTCCGACGGTCACATTTGTTAATCTATCAATAAAAATCATTCCGCCAGTGTCTGAATTGCGTTGATAGTTTTCCAGTAACAATGGTTCATCAAAGGAAAATTCGACTAAACCAATACCATTCAATGGCAGCTCTGTCGCCACTTTCTGCGTTAAATTATTGATATCTACTTGATATTGAATATTTTCTACTTTTGCCCGACTGCGTTTTCCCGCAATTTTAATATCAAGTTGTTGGCCTTGAACTAGCGGCTGTTCAGACATCCACACGACATCAACAGAGGCATGCTGTGTGCTTTGTAAGGTTTCATCTTGTGCAACAATTAAGTCGCCACGACTGATATCAATTTCATCCTCAAGCACTAATGTAATTGCTTCCCCCGGCACAGCGAAATCTTGTAACCCTGAAAATGTCACAATTTCTTTGATTGCTGAGATGGCGCCAGAGGGCAACACTTTAACCTTTTGCCCCACTTCCACGACACCTGATGATAATGTCCCGCTGTATCCGCGAAAGTCCAAATTTGGGCGGTTCACATATTGCACAGGGAAACGCAAAGCTTGCTCCGAGGCTTTTTGTTCCACTTGAACATTTTCCAATATCGATAATAGCGTATCACCTTGATACCATTTCAAATTATCACTTGAATTTACAATGTTATCGCCATCTAGGGCAGAGATAGGTACAAACCATACCTTTAAATCCACAGGCAATTCCATCGCAAACTTTTTGTAATCTTGTTTTATTTTTTCAAAAATGGCTTCACTGTAATCCACCAGATCCATTTTATTGACGGCAACAATAAGATGGCGAATCCCAAGCAATGTACTAATAAAACTGTGTCGACGTGTTTGCTCCTGTACCCCTTTTCGAGCATCGATCAACAAAATAGAAAGTGAGCAAGTTGATGCCCCTGTCGCCATATTGCGCGTATATTGTTCATGACCGGGAGTGTCCGCAATAATAAATTTGCGTTTTTCTGTTGAAAAATAACGATAAGCCACATCGATTGTGATCCCCTGCTCACGTTCAGCAGCAAGGCCATCCACCAGCAAAGCAAGGTCAAGCTTTTCCCCTTGAGTCCCTATCCGCTTACTGTCACTTTGCAAGGTTGACAGCTGATCTTGGTATATTTGGCGGGTATCATGCAGTAAACGGCCGATTAAGGTACTTTTACCATCATCCACATTACCACAGGTTAAAAAACGCAATAATCCTTTTTGTTGCTGCGCCAATAAGTAAGGTTCTACCCCACCTTGCTGTTCGATTTGATGAGCGATTGATTCATTATAAACGGCTTGTGCCATGATTTTTCTCCTGACTTTGCGTATTCACCTTGCCCACTAAAAATAACCTTGGCGCTTTTTCAACTCCATAGAAGCGGATTGGTCGCTATCAATCAGCCGCCCCTGCCGCTCACTCGTTGTGGAAATCAACATTTCTTCTATAATCTCAGGCAGCGTTTGTGCTTCTGATGGCACAGCTCCGGTCAGTGGCCAACAACCTAATGTTCTAAAACGCACTTTTTGCTGACTAATGACTTCACCAGCTTGTAAGTCAATACGGTTATCATCCACCATTAACAAAGTGCCGTCCCGCTGAATAACCGGCTGCTCTTTTGCAAAATACAGGGGAACAATATCGATATTTTCCAAATAGATATATTGCCAGATATCGAGCTCAGTCCAATTTGATAACGGGAAAACACGAATACTTTCCCCTTTATTGATCTGTCCATTATAGTTATGCCACAACTCAGGCCGTTGGTTTTTAGGATCCCAACGATGAGATCGGTCACGGAAAGAGTAGATCCGTTCTTTGGCACGTGATTTCTCTTCATCACGACGAGCACCACCAAATGCAGCATCAAAACCGTACTTATCTAAAGCCTGCTTTAAGCCCTCGGTTTTCATAATATCTGTGTGCTTAGCGCTGCCATGCACAAACGGGTTAATCCCTAATTTTTCCCCTTCAGGATTACGATAAACAAGTAGCTCAAAGCCGTATTTTTCTGCAGTTGCATCGCGAAACTCGTACATTTCACGAAATTTCCAGCCGGTATCAACATGTAAAAGAGGAAATGGTAGTTTTCCCGGATAAAATGCCTTGCGTGCTAAATGCAGCATCACGGAAGAATCTTTACCAATAGAGTACAGCATGACTGGGTTAGCAAATTCGGCGGCAACTTCACGAATGATATGAATACTTTCTGCCTCTAACTGCTGTAAATGAGTCAATTTTTTGTCGTTCACGATAGCCCCTTACTTAAGCCAGTTCCAATACGGCACTGCGCCATCTTATATCTTCAGTTTGAGAACCAAACCATGCGAGTTGTTGGTGTAATGCAGCGACTTCACCAACCACTATCAAAGCAGGAGCTGGTGCCTGCTGTGCTAACACTTCAAGTTCATCTAGTTTTCCGGTTACTACTTTTTGTTCACGCCTTGTACCACAGCCGATAACCGCTACAGGGGTATTTTCAGCACGGCCAAATTGAATCAATTGTTCGCTGATTTTCGCGGCCTTCACGGTCCCCATATAGATAGCTAAGGTTTGGTTTCCTCGAGCAAGTGCCTGCCAATCAAGTTCCATCCCATTTTCACGGCAATGACCCGTAATAAACGTAATGCTTTGTGAATGTTCGCGGTGAGTCAGCGGAACTCCTGCGTAAGCGGCTGCACCAATTGCTGCAGTCACACCCGGAACCACTTGAAATGGGATCCCCGCTTGCGCCGCCACTTGTAGCTCTTCCCCTCCTCGCCCGAAAACAAAAGGATCACCACCTTTAAGGCGCACCACTTTTTTACCTTGTTGAGCAAATTTCACGATTAAAGCATTGGTTTCTTCTTGGGAAACACTGTGATTTCCTGCGCGTTTCCCAACACAAATCTTGTCAGCGTCGCGGCGAACTAACTCGAGGATTTCCTCACTCACCAGATGGTCATACAAAACCACTTCTGCACTTTGTAAAACTCGCAACCCTTTTAACGTGAGTAGCCCCGCATCACCCGGCCCAGCACCGACTAAGATTAATTCGCCATGGTTATCAGGCTCATACAATTGACGTTCCAATTGTTGTTCCGCTTCACTGAATTGCCCTTTTTCTACTAAAGAGGCAAAACGCCCACTAAAACTTTTTTCCCAAAAACGTTTTCTTTCACGCATATTAGTAAGTGTTTCTTTGACTTTATGACGCCAGCGGCCGGCTATTTCCGCCATTTTCCCCAAAGAAGTTGGCAACATCGTTTCCAATTTTTCTCTGAGTAAACGTGCTAATACAGGCGCAGTCCCCCCTGAAGAGATCGCCACAATCACTGGCGAGCGATCGATAATAGAAGGCACAATAAATGAACATAATGGTTGGTCATCAACCACGTTAACAAATATTTTTCGTTCATTGGCGTCATAGAAAACCGTTTCATTCAGTAATGCATCATCTGTTGCTGCGATAACTAAAAAAGCATCATCTAAATGAATGGATTGGTAATCTTCAGCTAACCAAACAAATTTATTTTGTTGGTGTTCAGCTTGTAACTGTGTACATAACGTCGGTGAGATGACCACTAAGTCAGCTTGTGCTTTTATTAGCAATTCTGCTTTTCGTGCTGCGACCACACCGCCGCCAATTAACACGACCTTTCGCGTGCGGACATCGACAAATAATGGTAAATAATCCATCTTGCTCACCCATCGTTATATAAACTTATTATAAGAAATAGACAATTGACTATATGGCTTCACGTAATAGGTTTGAAATGACAAAAAGCTCTTTCTTGTAACTGAAAAGCATAAGCCAAAAAATTTGTATAAAAGCCATTAAAACCCGCTAATATCAAAAAAAACACAACACTTAACGCAAACTTATAATATTTATAAGAAAATTGAAAATAAGGGAAAAATAAGAGATACTTATTTTTAATAAAAAGTATCCCTTTGTAATTAAACAAATATTTTATTAAATTCGTAATTATTTATATTTTAAACTCAAGTCATAACGTGAAACATGACTAATCAACACTCTAAATTATTCGAATAGCGCGTAGCCAACAACACTGCAGATTGAATTATGACCTAATCAATATTCTAAATAATTCAAGTTGCAGCTAGGCGGCAAGTAAATGAGTCGCTAGGAGCATACACCAGTATATGACTAGTGCGAGTGCGCGTAGCCAACAACACTGCAGATTGAATTATGACCTAATCAATATTCTAAATAATTCAAGTTGCAGCTAGGCGGCAAGTAAATGAGTCGCTAGGAGCATACACCAGTATGTGACTAGTGCGAGTGCGCGTAGCCAACAACGCTGCAGATTGAATTATGACCTAATCAATATTCTAAATAATTCAAGTTGCAGCTAGGCGGCAAGTAAATGAGTCGCTAGGAGCATACACCAGTATGTGACTAGTGCGAGTGCGCGTAGCCAACAACGCTGCAGATTGAATTATGACCTAATCAATATTCTAAATAATTCAAGTTGCAGCTAGGCGGCAAGTAAATGAGTCGCTAGGAGCATACACCAGTATGTGACTAGTGCGAGTGCACGTAGCCAACAACGCTGCAGATTGAATTATGACGAATATTTAGTTTTCATGAAGCCCGCACTCACGCTTTAAACCAAAAAAACGCGTATCTTCTTCATTCATACCCTCTTCCCATTTGCGAGTTGTATGGGTATCGCCAACCGATAAATACCCTTGTTCCCACAACGGATGGTAGGGTAAATCATATTTTGTTAGATATTCATAAACTTGCTTATTATTCCAATCAATCACTGGTAAAACTTTAAAAATCCCTTTCCCGATACCTAGTACAGACAAACTTGCACGGCTTGCTGATTGTTCTCGCCGTAAACCAGAAAACCAGGTTTGTGCTTGTAATTCATGTAACGCGCGCTCCATCGGCTCAACTTTATTCAATTGGTTATAACGCTCAATACCATCAAGCCCTTGTGTCCAAAGTTGACCATACAGCGCTTCTTGCCAAGCCGGTGACTGTTTGGCTCGATACACCTGCAAATTTAAATTCAGCTTATCTGTTAACACTTCAATAAACTGATAGGTTTCTGGGAACAAATAACCAGTATCCGTTAAAATAACTGGGATATTAGGCACAATTTGCGTCACCATATGCAATGTCAGTGCCGCTTGGATACCAAAGCTGGAAGACAACACAAACTCAGTCGGTAAGTATTCAACCGCCCACTCAACCCGCTGCAATGCATTCATTGCTTCTAACCGGGAATTAGACTCAGCGAGATAAGCGATTTGTTGGGGCTTATCGAGTTCGATGAGTGTTGCTAGTTCAAGTCGGCTCATACTGCCTCCTTAACCTCATAAAAATCAACAGCAGAATTCAATACGGGCTTAACAACATTGGTGCGAATAACAAAATCGCCAAATCCTTCATTAGGTAGACGGTTTTTCGCCCAATCACCGATTAACTCATCCAAAATAGCTAAAATCTCTGTACTAGTGATGTTTTCACGGTACATGCGTGGAATACGGGTGCCAATGCGATTTCCACCTAAATGTAAGTTATATCTATCCATCGCTTTACCGACCAGCCCTACTTCCGCCAGCATGGCTCGCCCACAGCCATTAGGGCAACCCGTTACCCGCAAAACGATATGTTCATTGGCAACTTGATGAGCGGCCATGATACTTTCCACTTGACTAATAAATTCAGGTAAAAAACGTTCTGCTTCGGCCATCGCG
Source organism: Providencia hangzhouensis (assembly GCF_029193595.2). Lineage (NCBI taxonomy): Bacteria > Pseudomonadati > Pseudomonadota > Gammaproteobacteria > Enterobacterales > Morganellaceae > Providencia > Providencia hangzhouensis. The sequence goes on along the minus strand of NZ_CP135052.1, from coordinate 1,064,895 downwards.
AGCGGGCAAGTTGGAAATGATACACAAGCCATGGAATTTTCACGTTGTGCCGTAATGTCATCACTCATTAACCCATGAGATCTAGCAATCGCTTCAATTGCCGCTTTTTCACTTTCGGGCACACCCGCAACAATTAAGTTTTGGTTTGCCGTTAAACGAAAGTCCCCTTGGTGAATACGTGCAATTTCAGCCACGCCGGTTTTTAATGGTTTATTTTCTAAATCAATTAATCGACCATTTTCAATAAACAATGTTAGGTGCCAACGGTTATCAATGCCTTTAAGCCAGCCAATCTTGTCACCGCGTTCAGTAAATTCATATGGGCGAATAGGTTCGAAAACTACGCCTGAGCGCCTTTCGACTTCAGCTTTGAAAGTATCAACTCCCACTCGCTCAAGGGTATATTTGGTTTTCGCATTTTTACGTTCAGTACGATTTCCCCAATCCCGTTGGGTAGTCACTATCGCTTCTGCAATGGCTAACGTTTTCTCTAATGGAATAAACCCAAACTCACTGGCTAAGCGAGGAAATGTCGCCGTATCACCATGAGTCATAGCAAGGCCACCGCCCACCAGCACGTTAAAACCGATCAACTCACCATTTTGGGCTATCGCAACAAAGTTCATATCATTTGCATGCAAATCCACATCGTTTAATGGCGGGATCACGACAGAGGTTTTAAATTTTCTTGGCAAATAAGTTTGCCCTAAAATTGGCTCTTCATCCGTTGTCACTATTTTTTCTTTATCTAACCAAATTTCCGCGTAAGCACTAGTGCGCGGTAATAAATGTTCAGATATTTTCTTTGCCCATTCATAAGCTTGTTGGTGCAATTCAGATTGCACGGGGTTAGAGGTACATAACACGTTACGGTTGACGTCATTCGCCGTTGCAAGGGCATCTAAACCAACGTGACTTAACATTTGATGGGCAGGCTTTACATCCCCTTTTAAGATGCCATGGAACTGAAATGTTTGCCGATTCGTAATGCGCACACTGCCATACAGCGTGTGCTCTGTGGCAAACTTATCAATATCAAGCCATTGCTTGGGTGTAATAATGCCGCCCGGCAAACGACAACGTAGCATCATTGCATGGCGAGGCTCGAGTTTTTGTTCCGCTCGCTCGGCACGAATATCACGGTCATCTTGTTGGTACATACCGTGAAAGCGAATCAACAGGAAATTATCACCCTCAAATCCCCCCGTTAACCCATTTTTTAAGTCATCCTTAATGGTTCCACGCAAGTAATTACTGTCTTGCTTCATGCGTTCACTGTCTGCGAGTTTACCTTCGACAATTAAGGGCTTTTGTTGTTGTTCATTGCTCATTAATAAACATCCCTCTGATAACGGCGCATTACGCGCAACTCACTTAAAAATTCATCAGCCTCTTCACTGTCCATGTTCCCATATTGACTGACGATATCTAATAATGCCTGTTCAACATCTTTGGCCATGCGGTTTGCATCACCACACACATAGATGTGCGCACCTTCTTGTAACCATTGCCAAACTTCTTCACCTTGTTCGCGAAGTTTATCTTGTACGTAAATTTTTTCTTGCTGGTCGCGAGACCACGCTAATGAAATATGGGTTAGTAAACCGTCTTTGACATAACGCTGCCATTCCACTTGGTAGAGAAAGTCATCAACAAAATGTGGATTACCAAAAAATAACCAATTTTTTCCTGTCGCACCGTCATTGTCACGCTGCTGTAAGAAAGCACGAAATGGCGCTATCCCTGTACCAGGGCCAATCATGATCACAGGCGTATTTGGGTCTTGTGGCAGTCGAAAGTTATCATTGTGCTCAATGAATATACGAAGTTCATCATCCTCATTTAAGCGATCGGCTAAGAAACCTGACGCACCACCAGTACGCGCCTTACCATCAATCTCATAGCGGACAACGCCAACCGTTGCATGAACTTCATTTTCTACTTCAGATTGGGAAGAAGAAATCGAGTACAAACGAGGGGTTAGCGGACGCAGTAGGTCAACAAATTCTTGGGCAGTAGGCTGAGATGCCGCTTGGCGTACCATATCGACGATTGGCGTATTTTGTGCGTAGTGCAAAATAGCGGCTTTATCGCTAATTAATGACAATAGAGCATCGTCTTTTGATAACTGAGCATATTTTTCGACAATCACTGGAGTATTTTGTGTCAGTTCTAATTGATAAATCAGCGCATCACGTAATGAGTGGCGCTGCGAACCAATAAAGACTTCTTCATCACCTTGCAGCCACAACAAAGCCACCAGCTCATCAACTAAAGCAGGGTCATTATCGAACCAAACACCTAGTGCATCACCAGGTTGATAACGTAAACCAGAGTCACCGAGATCAATTTCAATATGGCGAACATCTTTTTGTGAGTCCCGACTGGTTATTTTTTGATTGCTAAGAAGTGACGCAGTCAATGGTGCGGTTTTACTATAAGGTGATGAATGAATTTCATTCACACTTCCTGCTTGAGTCGCCAATAATTGGCTATCACTTTGAGCAGGAACGCGAGCTTTTAAAATCTGAGTGAGGCTTTCAACCCACTCATCCGCAATCCCTTGGTATTCAACATCCGCATCAATTCGCTCGGTTAATGACGTCGCCCCTAATGATGCAAGCTGTGAATCGAAATCTTTACCTGCTTGACAGAATTTTTCGTAAGATGAATCCCCCAGCGCAAAAACCGCATAACTGGTTTGTGATAAATTTGGCGCTTTTTTAGAATGAAGATATTTGTATAATGCAATCGCTTCTTCAGCTGGCTCCCCTTCACCCTGCGTTGAGGCTACAACAACTAACACTTTCTCTTGGTTAATTTGTTTGAATTTATAATCCCCTGCATTCACTAAATTCACACTAATTTTTTCACCGACTAAACGCTCTCTAAGCTGCTCTGATAGGCGGCGTGCATTTCCTGTCTGTGATGCAGAGATGATTGTGACCGTATCTTGGGTAACCACAGGCGCACTGACAGATGCATCAACTTGCGTATTCTGATTTACTATTCCCCACAAATAACCAGAAAGCCATGCGAGTTGATGGGATGAAAAATCATCAACGGCCGTCTGTAAACGTGCTAATTGCTCAACAGATATTGGCAGCGCCGCTAATGGCGGCTGTTTTTTTGTCATTATCTTGTAACCCCAGTGTTATTCATCTTTGATTTTAAAAACGACGCCATGTCATTACCCCAGAAAAGACCGACAACCTAACACTTGCTCATTCACCCAAATAATTAAGGTAATAAAGCAAAAAATACCGCAGTACCTGAAACATATAGGGTATGCAGTTAGGTTATAACAACCCTAGATAATGGGATAAGAAACGATAGCCATAATTAATAACTAAAAAGCCTAAAGCAATTAACTGATGGATCATATTGATAAAAGCGGTTAACGCTATTTTAGTAATTAAAGATATTTTCACCTAAAAATGCAGTACAATACGCTGTTTATTCACAACAAGGAGCCACATATGAGCACAACAATCTATAAAGATTTCACTTTCGAAGCTGCCCACAAATTACCTCATGTCCCAGAGGGTCATAAGTGTGGCCGTCTCCATGGGCATTCTTTCATGGTGCGTTTAGAAATTACTGGTGAAGTCGACTCCCATAGTGGTTGGATTATTGATTTTTCCGACGTAAAAGCCGCGTTTAAACCTATTTGGGAACGCTTAGACCATCATTATTTAAATGATATCGAAGGGTTAGAAAACCCAACCAGTGAGGTATTAGCGCAGTGGATTTGGCAACAAACTAAGCCTTTACTACCCTTATTAAGTGCGGTTACCGTAAAAGAAACCTGCAATGCAGGTTGCGTCTATCGCGGAGAAGCTTAAAAGTACAAGTGCTACAAATATAATGTAATGTTATTTTACGCAGCCATTTTGATAGCTGGGCAAAATAACATTCATAAATATAGAAATATAATATAGGGACACAAGCACCTCAGGCGGCAAGCCTAATAGATTTTGAAAATAAATGAGGGGCAAAAAGCAATCAGTGGCTGACATTCCCCCTTGAAATTAAGGATATAAAAACTTTAATTTGACATAGTGCATTAAATTATAACCTGATCTATTATTTACCATTATTTACTCTTAATAAGGCAGGGAAAATGCATTTATTTCAACAAACACCAAAATCCAGAAGGCGTTATGGACTGGCCGCATTTATTGGTCTAATCGCTGGTATCGTCTCTTCGTTTGTCAAATGGGGGGCTGAAGTCCCATTACCACCAAGAAGCCCAACGGATATGTTCAACGCAGCTTGTTCGCCAGAAACGCTGATCCGTGCAGCAGAACAAATTGACTGCTCACGTAACTTCCTCAACCCACCTTATATTTTCTTAAGGGATTGGTTAGGAATTGCCGACCCTAACTCTGCAGTTTACACCTTTGCTGGGCACGTTTTTAACTCTGTGGGTGTTACCCACATCATATTTTCTATCGTGTTTGCTGTCGGATATTGTATTGTTGCTGAAGTATTCCCTAAAATTAAGCTATGGCAAGGGTTGTTAGCGGGTGCACTGGCGCAATTATTTGTCCATATGATTTCTTTCCCTCTTATGGGGCTCACCCCTCCACTCTTCGACCTACCATGGTATGAGAATGTTTCAGAAATATTTGGCCATTTAATTTGGTTTTGGTCTATTGAAATTATTCGCCGTGACTTACGTAACCGTATTACTCATGAGCCAGATCCTGAAGTACCATTAAACCAACCATTTAGGTAATTTAAAGGCCCCCAATGAGTGTTTTCTAACTCTTGGGGGTTACTAAAAACCATCGCTATTTTTTATTATTGAATATCCAAATACTTATGTGTTTGAATTGATAAACGCCAGTTGCGTTGAATACAGGTTTCAATACACAATTTTGTTGCTGCCGCTTTTTGGCTGATTGGCTGTAATGCCACTACTGGAGGCGTTTCGACAGTACGTAATGCTAAAATTTTCTCAAGTGCATCAATATCTTTCTCGCGAGCAACAGGATGTTTAATTTCATTGGCACGATTTACTGCTTGGCTGATCACCTGCAGTCCTCCTTTCATACCGACTTTTGGTGATACAGTAACCCATGTGTTATCAGTGCATTGAATAGGGTATGTGCCGCTAGTTTCAATTTGGCATTGATATCCATGTTGTTCTAATATCCCAGTCAGTGGCTGTAAATCATAAATACAGGGCTCACCGCCTGTAATAACAATATGCTGTGCGCTGAAGTGTTTTTCTTTCATTAATTGAACCAATGCCTCACCATCTGCCATAGCCCATGCATCTGAATCAATCGTTTTAAGTGCGATATCCCCTAGGGTAGATTCTTTATCTTGTTCTTTTTCCCATGTTTGTTTGGTATCACACCAGCTACATCCAACTGGGCAGCCCTGCAAACGAATAAATACGGCTGGAACACCAGTAAAAACCCCCTCTCCTTGAATGGTTTGGAAGATTTCATTAATTGGGTATTTCATATCACTCCTAAAATAGTTAGCTGAGCACGCATTATATTGCAGATATCTATCTCACGAACAAGGAAGTTTGTGATAATGTAGCCACCTTAAGGTTCAATAAAGTACGTCCGACTTAATAAACAATACCGAAAGCCTATTCGGAACAATATATCGAACGAAGAAAAAGACAGGAAAAGACATGCAAAGTAGTGAACAAAATCAACTCAGAAAGGGACTGAGTGTTCGGCACATTCGCTTTATGGCTTTAGGGTCAGCGATTGGTACCGGCTTATTTTATGGGTCTGCTTCCGCAATTCAAGCGGCAGGGCCTGCTGTGCTACTCGCTTATATGGTCGGTGGTGCCGCTGTATTTATGGTCATGCGAGCCTTAGGCGAGATGGCTGTACATCACCCAGTACCCGGTTCATTCTCTCACTACGCTAGCCATTACATGGGGCCCTTAGCTGGTTTTTTAACTGGCTGGAACTACGTATTTGAAATGTTGGTCGTTTGCTTGGCTGATATTACCGCTTTTGGGATGTACATGGGGTTTTGGTTCCCTCATGTCGACCAATGGGTGTGGGTATTAAGTATCGTGCTATTTATTAGCGCACTCAATTTATGCCACGTTAAAATTTTTGGTGAAATGGAATTTTGGCTGTCTATCGTAAAAGTCTCTGCAATCATCGCAATGATTGTTGGTGGAGCCTTCTTAATGTTCTACGGCTTCGGCCAAGAAACTGACCATGCGGTGGGTATCCAAAATCTATGGGAACACGGTGGCTTTATGCCAAACGGCATTGAAGGCGTTATCGCGTCCTTAGCTATCGTAATGTTCGCCTTTGGGGGTATCGAAGTGATCGGTATTACCGCCAGTGAAGCGCAAAACCCAGAGAAAACTATTCCTAAAGCAATCAATGCGGTACCCATTCGTATTTTATTATTCTATGGCTTAACTCTTTTTATTCTGATGTGTATCTATCCGTGGAATCAAATTGGTCAAAATGGCAGTCCATTCGTCCAAATTTTTGATAGCTTAGGCATTCAATCAGCGGCAAATATCTTAAATATCGTGGTGATCACTGCGGCAATTTCAGCTATCAATAGTGATATTTTCGGTGCTGGTCGCATGATGTATGGTATGGCACAAGACAAACAAGCACCAAAAGTCTTTACCAAGTTGACGAAAAGTGGGGTGCCTTGGGTCACTGTACTGGTGATGTCTGTTGTCATGTTACTGGGCGTTTATTTAAACTACCTACTTCCAGAAAAAATCTTTGTGATTATTGCGTCAATCGCAACCTTTGCGACCGTTTGGGTCTGGTTAATGATACTACTTTCTCATGTCGCAATGCGCCGCCAAATGAGCCCTGAAGAGGTTAAAAAACTCAAATTCCCTGTACCGTTCTGGCCAATTGGCCCTGCAATTACTATCGCATTTATGGTCTTTGTTATCGCGCTACTTGGCTTCTTTAAAGATACACAAGTTGCCCTTCTCGTCGGGTTTGCATGGGTCGCTATATTGAGCGTCACCTTCTTTGTCATGCGTAAATTTCAAAAACCTTAATCGACTAAAGCATTCGTAAAGTAAATTTAGGCCCTATATTTATATGATATAGGGCCTTTTGTTACCTATTTTGGTATCAAATGAGCGCCTGCTTAATATCGGCAATCAAATCATTAGCGCTTTCTAACCCAACTGACAAACGAATAAGCCCATCACTAATCCCATACTGTTTTCGTTCCTCAGCAGTGTAAGTAGAATGGGTCATACTTGCAGGGTGCTGGGCCAATGACTCACAATCACCTAAGCTAACCGCACAAGAAAATAGCTGTAAACGGTTCAGAAACTGCTTACCCGCCTCAAGTCCCCCTCCAAGTTCAAAAGCAATCATCCCTCCAGGCAGCTTCATTTGCCTTTGAGCTAATGTGTATTGAGGAAAACTCGGTAAACCCGGATACATCACTTGAGAAACTTCAGATAGTGAGGCCAAATATTCCGCAACTTTCTGTGCATTCTCAACCACTCTTTCCATTCTGATTGGCAGTGTTTTCATTCCTCGCAATATCAGGTTTGCATCATGAGGGGATAAACATGCTCCAGTCATATCCTTCAGCCCAACCAATCTGATTTGCTTCGCTAATTCCTCAGTTGTTATAACAGCGCCAGCCATCACATCACCATGCCCATTCATATATTTCGTTAATGAATGAACAACGATATCCGCTCCAAGCTCAAGTGGTTTTTGAATGTAAGGAGTACAATAGGTATTATCTACTGTCACCAATATTTCTTGGTTATTTGCAAGGTTATATTGATGAACGATATTACTCACAGCATTAATATCAACTAAGCGCATATTTGGGTTTGCAGGTGATTCGAAAAATATCATCTTTGTTTTTTCAGTGAGTTCCTGTGCCACATTATTTGGGTCTCTCATATCAATGTGACGAACTTTGACACCAAATCGAGCTAACCCATGATGAAAGAATGCATATGTACAGCCATAAACCGTCATATCAACTAACAGCTCATCTCCTGGGCTTAGTAAGGTCCAAAGAGTCGATGTTATTGCCCCCATCCCTGAAGAAAATACAATTGCGGCATCCCCCTCTTCTAAATCAGCAAGCCGCTTTTCCAACAAACTTAATGTTGGGTTATTTATTCGTGTATAAATATACCCATCCGATTCACCGCTAAAACAAGCGGCACCTTCTTCAACACTATCAAATACGTAAGTTGACGTTTGATAAATAGGAGAAGCTAGTGATCCTAAATTTTCGGCTGCATCATAGTAATTATGTATCACACGCGTATCAAAAGAATACAGTCTATCTAATATCATACCACCTCCGAAATATTATCCCTCTTGGGGGGAAGACAATCGAGAACCCATTATTTGCAAGGTTCGTAAAACGGTACTAATTCCACGTAATGTATTTGGATCTTTTAATAAAGCATACACCGAACGAAAATTTGGATTTTTACTATTATATATTTCCTCCATTTTAGCCATATTATATGCAGTGCCGAATTCCCAGACTGGCGCTAGAGTATCCTCAAATGAGTTTGCCAGTTTTTCTACCGTGCTATTATCAGTAATGTCAATAAGGTCAGAAATTAGAGAAAGTAAATCAACAATATTATCTAAACGATTCAATTGTAATAGCGGTGCTAATTTGTCTGCGAAATGATCACCCGACTCAGAATTAAGAAGTTCAATTAGTTTACTTTGATTTTCATTATTAGACATTTTGATTTCCTCCTTAAACTAAGCCACGAATAGCAGCCCAATAAATACCTCTATTAAAGCCATTTCTTAGTAATCCCCCTAATTTAGTCGGAGGCGTAGGAATAACATCGTGTTTATAATCGTATTGTAAAGGCATCCCTGCAGTTAATCCCATTTGAGCAACAGCTTGAACTCGCCCATCATAGATAGCTGCCGGATAACCATAAATTAATTCTCCGCAGATATTATCAGCTATAATTGCAGCCTGATTATGACAGCTTCCACCTGCTTTACTGATCGGTAAATCAACGGTATCACCTATAACATAAACGCCATCAACACCATAAACTTGCATAGTTTCATGGTCGGTAGGTAACCAACCTTCACCATTATTATGCTCACTTAATCCGGTATTAATAACTGCCTCAACCGCGGTAATTGGCGGAGTACTGATCAATAAGTCGAAATTTTGCTCATCACCTTCTTTCGAATAAGCTATTTTTTTATCTGGATCAACTTTATCTAAAGTAAACCCTCTCTGAGCTTTAATATTTTTAGCAGTAAATACTTCAGGAATAACTTCACAAACAGGTTGTTGCATGAATAAACAGTTACGCAATAATTGTGAAACTGTTGGATAGGTATAAACGATTTCAATACTATCCCTAACTCGACGTTTACGTAAAAATTCATCAATCATTAATGTTGTTTCCATCGGCGCGATGCCACACTGATGGGGTACATTTGGCGTTTCAGGGAATGATACCGTAATAAAAATTCGACCTTTTTCAATCTTAGCAAGTTGATCTGCTAGCTTTCTCGATGCTTCATATGCATAAAAGTGGTTACCGATATCTTTTAAACCTTCAATTCGCTCAGGTTTAGGTATGCAACCTGTTGCAATCACAAGAAAATCATAGTTATATTTTTTTCCATGCTTAGAGTTTAGCGCTTTATTTTTAAAATCAAAATGCTCTATTTTATCAATGGCTAACTCTATTTCAGGTCTTAGCAATTCTCTTTCAGGGCGACTCAGTTCATCCTTAAAAAATAAATTAAAAGCAACATACATAAATGCAGGTTTATAATAATGGATTGAATTATCAGTAATTAATGTTATTTTTATTTTCTTCGAAAAAATTTCTCTACTCAATTTTCTAGCAAGTGTATTTGCTAGCATCGTCCCACCCGTTCCACCGCCAACAATAACTATATTTTTCATAACATTAACCACCATTTATATATAATTAAATTCTATACGACATACCACCTACCTGTTATAAATATAGTTCATAGTGAATTAATGCTAATACAATAATTAGAATATAATTTTAAAAACAACAATTAAAACTAATCACTTACATATATAAAACCTCTTGAGTAAGTTAATTTTTAAAATTATAATCTAGGAAATTATATTATATAAAAACCATTTCACTTAATAAGAATAATGTCCAACAATATCCCAACGAAATAAAACATCTTCAGCAACTTGGCCATATCCAATATTGTGCATAACTAAATAACTTTGTGTACTTGGTGACTTTATCGAAGTTACAACACCGATATGTGGCCGACCATTATCTAAACGCCAAGAGACAATATCGCCGGGAATATAATCACTGGCATTCTTTGATATAGGCTTTTTTTTCCCTTTTCGCGAGAAAAAAGCCTCTAAATTAGGTACACGACGATGATCAATATTTGTATCTGGCTTACGTAATCCCCATATACGTTGGCTGGGATATTGACTAAAGTTTGCTTTCATGTCTTCATGTACTAATTTTTGTAAATCAATACCAATTTTTCGGTAGCTTCGTATAACTACATCAGAACAGACACCATATTGTTCGGGCACATCACCATTTGGATAAGAAATTTGTCGATAAGATGAGTCATAAATAACTAAACGAGGCAACTGTTCAGCATGTTTTGCCAACAATAAGCTAGACCCATTAGCTATTTGTGCAAAAAAGAAAAGAATGTATAAAAACGATGATTTCAATCTGATATTCCCCATAAAAGTAGTTCATCGAATCTACAATTAAATACGAGGGAAAATAAGGGAGATAATCTTAATTACTTAGAAAGCGTAAATTTGGTCATAATAGGGTTATGATCAGAAGCATCTGTCGGTAGTACAGTGCTATCTTTAACGTTCAATCCACGATAAAACACGTAATCCAAAGGACGACCAAAAGCCTTAGTACGGTAATCATCACTAAATACAATTTCTTTCAAGCCTACACTGCGAATAAATCGTTTCAACGCATTCACACGCTGTCTACTCCATGCATTAAAATCACCTGCTAGGATTACTGGCCCTACATGTTTAGCAATATGAACACCTAATTTACTTAGTTGCCGAGTATAAACATCTACTCCAAAACTGAAATTAATTGCATGAACATTCGCTACCATCAAATGTTTTCCATTTGGTAGGGGATATACCGTAATCAACGCAGATTTAGCTAACCGTAAAAGTGGTTCTTTTTCTCTTAAAGGACAGCAATATATTGGGTGTGAAGCTGCAAGCGTCATCACACCAGCGGGATGAGGAGAAAAAGGTAATGCAGGTACTTGGTCAGCAATTAATTTGTGTGATGCAGCAAAAGATATTAGCTCAGGTGACATTTGAGCTTCTTGCAACAAAATAAGTTTTCTATCTTTCACTAACTCATTAAGTGTATATTTCCAATTTGGGCGCTGCTGCTTATAAATGTTCCATGTAACCACATCAAGAGTTTCACCCGCAGCAAATAGCGGTAAACCTATTGGAAGTGATTCTCCTAACATATGTACAGGCATGGGCTGAATACGTTTAGCGGGCTCACCTGCAATATACCGAACAGAATAGGTTCTTTTCGCCAAATTTGAAGTCCCTATATCACAGAAAAATAATGAAAATCTTACACTTTTTGATTAGTTACTGTAGGTAGTATATCAAATTTGAGGTGTTATAGCTTATCAAATTTAATGTAACTGCCATCTTAACCCTAGGGTCTTTAAGTTTTTCATTAGCGCTATCTATAAATGAGTAATGCTTCATGCCTTCTTTTACTACTCCCTTTGAAATGATAAGTATGTTAGGCACCCCACCTAAGCGGTATCATTCATCACCGTGATGGGCAAGCATCCAATCCACAATATTTATTTGATTTTATTAAAATTCCGCTACCCTAAATAATCTGTGAGCTGTTACTCACTACTTTGCATCACACACGCTCATTAATGATGGTGATAGATAGAGAGAGCCCTAAAAGTAGCTAAAAGAGATGAAGAGGGGATTAAAATTAGGGGTTAAAACATTAAGGAGCTAAGGAACTAAGGAACTAAGGAACTCAGGAACTAAAACTTAGACACCCCACCTAACCTCAACATCCACTGTTTTTCTTTTTTTCTCCAAACGCAAAAAAGCCACCCAATGGGTGGCTTTCTCACTAATTTAATGTCTGGCAGTTCCCTACTCTCACATGGGGAGACCCCACACTACCATCGGCGCTACGGCGTTTCACTGCTGAGTTCGGCATGGGGTCAGGTGGGACCACCGCGCTATTGCCGCCAGACAAATTCTGTTTTGTTCCCGTTTAGTTTTTTCTTCACTAAACCAGAACCTCAATCTCAAACAAGCTGCGTGTCCTTCACCTTTCGGCTTCTCACTTCTCGAAAACAACTCTATCTCTCTAAAACACCTTCGGTGTTGTCAGGTTAAGCCTCACGGTTCATTAGTATTGGTTAGCTCAACGTATCGCTACGCTTACACACCCAACCTATCAACGTCTTAGTCTTAAACGTTCCTTTAGGACCCTTAAAGAGTCAGGGAAGACTCATCTCAAGGCAAGTTTCCCGCTTAGATGCTTTCAGCGGTTATCTCTTCCGCACTTAGCTACCGGGCAATGCCATTGGCATGACAACCCGAACACCAGTGGTGCGTCCACTCCGGTCCTCTCGTACTAGGAGCAGCCCCTTTCAATCTTCCAACGCCCACGGCAGATAGGGACCGAACTGTCTCACGACGTTCTAAACCCAGCTCGCGTACCACTTTAAACGGCGAACAGCCGTACCCTTGGGACCTACTTCAGCCCCAGGATGTGATGAGCCGACATCGAGGTGCCAAACACCGCCGTCGATATGAACTCTTGGGCGGTATCAGCCTGTTATCCCCGGAGTACCTTTTATCCGTTGAGCGATGGCCCTTCCATTCAGAACCACCGGATCACTAAGACCTACTTTCGTACCTGCTCGAGCCGTCACTCTCGCAGTCAAGCTGGCTTATGCCTTTGCACTAACCGCATGATGTCCGACCATGCTTAGCCAACCTTCGTGCTCCTCCGTTACTCTTTGGGAGGAGACCGCCCCAGTCAAACTACCCACCAGACACTGTCCGCACCCCAGATAATGGGGCAACGTTAGAACATCAAACATTAAAGGGTGGTATTTCAAGGTTGGCTCCACGCAGACTGGCGTCCACGCTTCAAAGCCTCCCACCTATCCTACACATCAAGGCTCAATGTTCAGTGTCAAGCTATAGTAAAGGTTCACGGGGTCTTTCCGTCTTGCCGCGGGTACACTGCATCTTCACAGCGAGTTCAATTTCACTGAGTCTCGGGTGGAGACAGCCTGGCCATCATTACGCCATTCGTGCAGGTCGGAACTTACCCGACAAGGAATTTCGCTACCTTAGGACCGTTATAGTTACGGCCGCCGTTTACTGGGGCTTCGATCAAGAGCTTCTCCTTACGGATAACCCCATCAATTAACCTTCCAGCACCGGGCAGGCGTCACACCGTATACGTCCACTTTCGTGTTTGCACAGTGCTGTGTTTTTAATAAACAGTTGCAGCCAGCTGGTATCTGCGACTGGCTTCAGCTCCATGAGTAAATCACTTCACCTAATGCCAGCGTGCCTTCTCCCGAAGTTACGGCACCATTTTGCCTAGTTCCTTCACCCGAGTTCTCTCAAGCGCCTGAGTATTCTCTACCTGACCACCTGTGTCGGTTTGGGGTACGATTAATGATAATCTAGAGCTTAGAGGCTTTTCCTGGAAGCGGGGCATGAGCTACTTCATCACCGTAGTGACTCGTCATCGGACCTCAGCATATAGTGAACCGGATTTGCCTAATTCACCTGCCTACATCCTTAAACCGGGACAACCGTCGCCCGGATAGCCTAGCCTTCTCCGTCCCCCCATCGCAATTATCACCAGTACGGGAATATTAACCCGTTTCCCATCGACTACGCATTTCTGCCTCGCCTTAGGGGTCGACTCACCCTGCCCCGATTAACGTTGGACAGGAACCCTTGGTCTTCCGGCGTGCGGGTTTTTCACCCGCATTATCGTTACTTATGTCAGCATTCGCACTTCTGATACCTCCAGCATGCCTCACAGCACACCTTCACAGGTTTACAGAACGCTCCCCTACCCAACGAACGTATCCTTAAACTGACTGCCTGACGTTTCCGCCTCGACTTTGTTGGACGCATTGACGTCGCTTCGCTCCGTCAATCGTTTTGATACATTTGAGTATCACTTAATCAGTTTAAGTGATACGTTCGCTGCCGCAGCTTCGGTGCATAGTTTAGCCCCGTTACATCTTCCGCGCAGGCCGACTCGACCAGTGAGCTATTACGCTTTCTTTAAATGATGGCTGCTTCTAAGCCAACATCCTGGCTGTCTGAGCCTTCCCACTTCGTTTCCCACTTAACTATGACTTTGGGACCTTAGCTGGCGGTCTGGGTTGTTTCCCTCTTCACGACGAACGTTAGCACCCGCCGTGTGTCTCCCGTGATAACATTCTTCGGTATTCGTAGTTTGCATCGAGTTGGTAAGTCGGGATGACCCCCTAGTCGAAACAGTGCTCTACCCCCGAAGATGAGTTCACGAGGCGCTACCTAAATAGCTTTCGGGGAGAACCAGCTATCTCCCGGTTTGATTGGCCTTTCACCCCCAGCCACAAGTCATCCGCTAATTTTTCAACATTAGTCGGTTCGGTCCTCCAGTTAGTGTTACCCAACCTTCAACCTGCCCATGGCTAGATCACCGGGTTTCGGGTCTATACCCTGCAACTTATTCGCCCAGTTAAGACTCGGTTTCCCTACGGCTCCCCTATACGGTTAACCTTGCTACAGAATATAAGTCGCTGACCCATTATACAAAAGGTACGCAGTCACCCCATCCTCAAATGTCCCGCTTGGCTTTGCGGCCAATCTTGCCCGATTTTTTAACTTCCGCTGCTCATGGACTTCGATGTCCACTGCGCTGCGGCTTGAAAAAATCAGCCAATCTTGTTGGCAAATCCTGCGCTGTTATTGTGATGGTTTTACACCGTCACTCAATTGCCGAGGCACTTGAGTGATGGGGCTCCCACTGCTTGTACGTACACGGTTTCAGGTTCTATTTCACTCCCCTCGCCGGGGTTCTTTTCGCCTTTCCCTCACGGTACTGGTTCACTATCGGTCAATCAGGAGTATTTAGCCTTGGAGGATGGTCCCCCCATATTCAGACAGGATAACACGTGTCCCGCCCTACTCGTCGAGTTCACAACACTAACACCTTCGGATACGGGGCTATCACCCTTTACTGCCGGACTTTCCAGACCGTTCTCCTGATGCTAATGCTGATTAAGACTCTGGGCTGCTCCCCGTTCGCTCGCCGCTACTAGGGGAATCTCGGTTGATTTCTTTTCCTCGGGGTACTGAGATGTTTCAGTTCCCCCGGTTCGCTTCGTTTGACTATGTATTCATCAAACGATAGTGCAACGAATTGCACTGGGTTTCCCCATTCGGAAATCGTCGGTTGTAACGGTTCATATCACCTTACCGACGCTTATCGCAGATTAGCACGTCCTTCATCGCCTCTGATTGCCTAGGCATCCACCGTGTACGCTTAGTCGCTTAACCTCACAACCCGAAATTGTTTCAACGTTCACATTACTGTCATGGCTGTGCGTGGTGAACTTCTTCGTTGGGCAGTGCTCGCAATGCTCACGTACCTAAGTACGCTGCGCTTGCTGTGCGCTGTCCGCCTTGAATTTCACACTGCTCGCGCATGCCGCTCGAGTTTGTGACCGAAAATTTCAGGTCTGAAATTTTGAGAGACTCTCACATTGTTTAAGCGATAAACAATGTGCGTTGTTTTCAATTTTCAGCTTGTTCCAGATTGTTAAAGAGCATAATTATTCGCAATAGACTATTACTAATCTATTCTGAATAATCAGAAAAATTATGGTGGAGCTAAGCGGGATCGAACCGCTGACCTCCTGCGTGCAAGGCAGGCGCTCTCCCAGCTGAGCTATAGCCCCATAAAGGTATTTTCGGTATCAATTAATCTCTTTATAAGATTTTCTTATTCGGAGGTCTTTTTTCTTAGGCAAGGCGTGGATTAGCGAAGTTTACTTTTGGGTAAACGAGCTGAGCCATAACGCAGCATAAGAGAAAAGTGGTAGGCCTGAGTGGACTTGAACCACCGACCTCACCCTTATCAGGGGTGCGCTCTAACCACCTGAGCTACAAGCCTATCGATACCGCTACTCTATTTCATCAGACAATCTGTGTGAGCACTTCACAAAAACACTTCAATGGTAAGGAGGTGATCCAACCGCAGGTTCCCCTACGGTTACCTTGTTACGACTTCACCCCAGTCATGAATCACAAAGTGGTAAGCGCCCTCCCGAAGGTTAAGCTACCTACTTCTTTTGCAACCCACTCCCATGGTGTGACGGGCGGTGTGTACAAGGCCCGGGAACGTATTCACCGTAGCATTCTGATCTACGATTACTAGCGATTCCGACTTCATGGAGTCGAGTTGCAGACTCCAATCCGGACTACGACGTACTTTATGAGTTCCGCTTGCTCTCGCGAGGTCGCTTCTCTTTGTATACGCCATTGTAGCACGTGTGTAGCCCTACTCGTAAGGGCCATGATGACTTGACGTCATCCCCACCTTCCTCCGGTTTATCACCGGCAGTCTCCTTTGAGTTCCCGACCGAATCGCTGGCAACAAAGGATAAGGGTTGCGCTCGTTGCGGGACTTAACCCAACATTTCACAACACGAGCTGACGACAGCCATGCAGCACCTGTCTCAGAGTTCCCGAAGGCACCAAAGCATCTCTGCTAAGTTCTCTGGATGTCAAGAGTAGGTAAGGTTCTTCGCGTTGCATCGAATTAAACCACATGCTCCACCGCTTGTGCGGGCCCCCGTCAATTCATTTGAGTTTTAACCTTGCGGCCGTACTCCCCAGGCGGTCGATTTAACGCGTTAGCTCCGAAAGCCACTCCTCTAGGGAACAACCTTCAAATCGACATCGTTTACAGCGTGGACTACCAGGGTATCTAATCCTGTTTGCTCCCCACGCTTTCGCACCTGAGCGTCAGTCTTTGTCCAGGGGGCCGCCTTCGCCACCGGTATTCCTCCACATCTCTACGCATTTCACCGCTACACATGGAATTCTACCCCCCTCTACAAGACTCTAGCTGACCAGTCTTAGATGCCATTCCCAGGTTAAGCCCGGGGATTTCACATCTAACTTAATCAACCGCCTGCGTGCGCTTTACGCCCAGTAATTCCGATTAACGCTTGCACCCTCCGTATTACCGCGGCTGCTGGCACGGAGTTAGCCGGTGCTTCTTCTGTCGGTAACGTCAATCGCTGATGATATTAGCATCAACGCCTTCCTCCCGACTGAAAGTACTTTACAACCCTAGGGCCTTCTTCATACACGCGGCATGGCTGCATCAGGCTTGCGCCCATTGTGCAATATTCCCCACTGCTGCCTCCCGTAGGAGTCTGGGCCGTGTCTCAGTCCCAGTGTGGCTGATCATCCTCTCAGACCAGCTAGGGATCGTCGCCTAGGTGAGCCATTACCTCACCTACTAGCTAATCCCATATGGGTTCATCCGATAGCGCAAGGACCGAAGTTCCCCTGCTTTGCTCCTGAGAGATTATGCGGTATTAGCTACCGTTTCCAGTAGTTATCCCCCTCTATCGGGCAGATCCCCATACATTACTCACCCGTCCGCCGCTCGTCAGCGAGAAGCAAGCTTCCCCTGTTACCGCTCGACTTGCATGTGTTAGGCCTGCCGCCAGCGTTCAATCTGAGCCATGATCAAACTCTTCAATTAAAAGTAGCTTGATGCTCAAAGAATGTCTTACTGACCGTAACGTTCTTTTGTTCGGCTAACTTTGTCGGCTTCGCATCGCTTCCCCTCGCCGTACCTAAGTACTGCCTCGGGTTATCTCTGCTTGCCTTCGCGTTACCCTTCCAAAATAAGCGTTACTACCTTATTTCATATATATGAATTAACGTGTTAGTCACTCTTCAAGACTTAAAATCAAATATTTTTTTGATAGTGTCCTGTGAGTGCCCACACAGATTGTCTGATAAATTGTTAAAGAGCGTTGCAGCTTTTCTTTATGAAAACCAACCTTTCGGTCGTTGCTGCGAGGAGGCGTATATTACGTTTTCCTCCGTGAGAGTCAAGCAATTTTTTGCTTTTTCTTTTTCAGAATCTCTCGCTGCCGTTTCAGTGTTCATCGCGCTTTGCGTTGTCTTGTTCCCGGTCAGTGGTGGCGCATTATAGGGAGTCAGAAAAATCTGGCAAGTGTTTTTTTGAAAAAAATTTTCAAGTGGTGATATTTTATACTTTACGCCCAATTATCAAGCAAAAAAAGTGATTTTATACGTAATTTGATATAAAAAAGGTGGCTAACAATAGCCACCTTTTGATTTTACAATAATATCAATTACTGTTTAGCAACGATTTCGTCATTTTCTACATCTAAAACGACAGGTTTACCTGGTAATAACTTACCTGACAAGATTTCTTGTGCCAGAGGGTTTTCAATTTCCTGCTGAATTGCGCGTTTTAATGGCCTTGCTCCGAAGATTGGGTCAAAACCAGCCTCCCCAATTTTCTCCAGTGCAGCAGGTGTCGCACTGACTTCATAACCGTGCTCTTCAAGACGTTTATATAAACGAGCCAATTGAATATTGGCAATATTCGTAATTTGCTCTTTACCTAATGGATGGAATACAACAACTTCATCTATACGGTTAATAAATTCAGGTCTGAAACTATGGGATACCACTTCCATCACCATATCTTTCATTTCTGAGTAACCAATCATGCCAAATCTTTCTTGGATTAAGTCAGAACCCAAGTTAGATGTCATGATAATCACCGTATTACGGAAGTCCACTGTTCTACCTTGTCCATCCGTTAAACGCCCGTCATCAAGCACTTGTAATAAAATGTTGAAAACATCAGGGTGTGCTTTCTCAACTTCATCCAATAAAATGACTGAATATGGACGACGTCTAACCGCTTCAGTTAAATACCCACCTTCTTCGTAACCGACATATCCTGGAGGTGCACCCACTAAACGTGATACCGCATGTTTTTCCATAAATTCAGACATATCGATACGAACCATTGCATCATCGCTATCAAACATGAAATTTGCTAACGCTTTACACAATTCAGTTTTACCTACCCCTGTTGGCCCTAAGAACATAAACGAGCCAATTGGGCGGTTCGGGTCTGATAACCCTGCACGACTACGACGAATTGCATTCGATACTGCAACTACCGCTTCATCTTGTCCAATAACACGCTGATGGAGTTGCTGTTCCATACGTAACAGTTTTTCTCTTTCACTTTCTAGCATTCGAGATACAGGGATGCCAGTCCAACGAGCTAAGATTTCAGCAATTTCGACATCTGTTACTTTGTTACGTAACAGTTTCATGCTTTTGCCTTCAGCTTTGGTTGCCGCTTCAAGCTGTTTCTCTAATTCTGGAATTTTACCGTATTGCAATTCGGACATTTTTGCCAAATCACCCATACGGCGTGCTTTTTCCATCTCGATACGTGTATTTTCAAGTTCAGCTTTAATATGCTGAGTACCTGTTAATGATGCTTTTTCAGCTTTCCATTCTTCTTCTAACGCAGAGTACTCACGTTCTTTCTCTGCGAGCTCTTCTTCTAACATCTCAAGACGTTTTTTACTTGCATCATCCGATTCTTTTTTAAGCGCTTGCTGTTCAAGTTTGAGCTGAATAATACGGCGTTCCAGCCTATCTAAGGATTCAGGTTTCGA
Source organism: Providencia hangzhouensis (assembly GCF_029193595.2). Classification (NCBI taxonomy): domain Bacteria; kingdom Pseudomonadati; phylum Pseudomonadota; class Gammaproteobacteria; order Enterobacterales; family Morganellaceae; genus Providencia; species Providencia hangzhouensis. Next base: position 1,045,105 of record NZ_CP135052.1, on the reverse strand, counting down.
ATCCATTTGCATACGTAAACTTGCACCCGCTTCATCAATTAAATCAATCGCTTTGTCAGGTAACATACGGTCAGTAATATAGCGATGCGATAACGTTGCCGCTGCCACAATCGCCGGGTCAGTTATTTGAACGTGGTGATGCAGTTCATAACGTTCTTTTAAACCACGTAAAATAGCAATTGTGTCTTCAACGGATGGCTCAGCCACATACACTTTTTGGAAACGACGCTCTAAAGCAGGGTCTTTCTCAATGTATTGGCGATACTCATCCAATGTGGTAGCGCCAACACAGTGTAATTCACCGCGAGCCAACGCAGGTTTTAACATGTTACCCGCATCCATCGCACCATCTGCTTTACCTGCACCAACCATGGTGTGTAATTCATCAATAAACAGAATGACGTTACCTTCCTGTTTGGCAAGATCATTTAGAACAGCTTTCAGACGCTCTTCAAACTCACCACGATATTTCGCACCCGCAATCAGCGCCCCCATATCAAGGGATAATACACGTTTGTTTTTTAACCCTTCTGGAATTTCACCATTAACAATACGTTGTGCTAACCCTTCAACAATTGCTGTTTTACCTACACCTGGTTCACCAATCAGCACAGGGTTATTTTTAGTACGACGTTGCAGTACTTGAATGGTCCGACGTATTTCTTCATCTCGACCAATTACTGGGTCTAATTTGCCTTGCTCTGCACGTTCAGTTAAATCAACCGTATATTTTTTCAAGGCTTGGCGCTGGTCTTCAGCGCTTTGGTCATTCACTTTTTCTCCACCACGCATCTGTTCTATTGCCTTTTTTAAATTATCTTTATTAACACCTGCTGCTTTGAGCATGTCTGCTAATGTCGTATTGGCTTCTAAAGCGGCGACAAGAAATAATTCTGAGGAGATAAATTCATCTCCGTGCTTTTGTGCCAATTGATCACATAAATTCAAATGACGCATTAAGTCACTTGATGGTTGAACATCTCCCGCAACACCTTGCACTTGAGGTAAACGCCCTAATGCATCTTCGACTTTTTGCTGGAATTGTACGGCATTCACGCCTAACGTCGTCAGCAATGGACGAACTGTGCCACCCTCTTGATTAAACAGGGCACTTAATAGATGAATAGGTTCAATAAACTGGTTTTCGCGCCCAAGGGCTAGTGATTGGGCGTCAGCGAGAGCTTGCTGGAATTTATTAGTTAAACGGTCCAGACGCATAACACCTCCAATAAATGAGATTAAATTTGCTACTGGATACTAGATGAGGTCAGTTTTTAAATATTCAAGTTTTGCAAGGAATTATTTTTGATATATCCGTTAATTTAGAACAAAACCCCAATACTAGGTATTTATCCATATCAATGAAGCCATCCTGCCGGTTTTTCCTTCCCTTCGATAGGAAAAAAATCTGTTTTCATCTGTTACTGTACAAAAATCACCACCATAGACCTTCGTTACGCCAGCAGCCCGTAGTTTTTTACGTGCTAATAAATAAATGTCAGCGAGATATTTATCATTATAAGGAACAAAAGCAGAGGCTAAATCAGATGATTGATTAACAAAAGCCTCTTTGACTTCCTTACCGACTTCAAATTTCTCAGCACCAATAGCGGGGCCAAGCCAAGCGATAATTTCATTTGCAGGGCTAATAAATTGATTGATTGTATTTTCAAGAACCCCATGACATAGGCCGCGCCACCCTGCATGGGCTGCAGCCACTTCCGTTCCTGCTTGATTAGTCAATAACACAGGCAAGCAATCCGCAGTCATAATGGCACAAACTTGGCCAACCTGATTACTGTACACGGCGTCCGCTTGCCTATTATGAATTTTATCACCAACAAGCTGAAGCACATCCGTTCCATGAACTTGCTCAAGCCAAACTGGTTGTTGTGGTAGCTGAGCAAGCGTCTCAAGGCGTTGACGATTTTCACTGACGGCATTGGGTATATCCCCAACATGATCACCTAAATTCAAGCTATCAAAAGGTGGCAGGCTCACACCACCCACTCGAGTTGTACTACAGCTAGCTATGTTTTTAGGTTGCGGCCAATCAGGGAAAATCAATGTATTCATTACCAGTCCATATCGTCTTTATGCAGTTCAGTGTCTGCTTTTAGAGCTTCTATAAGCTTAACCATATCATCAGGTAACGGTGCATGCCACTCCATTTGAATACCTGAGATTGGGTGATATAAGCGTAACATAGTGGCATGCAGTGCTTGCCTATCAAAATTACGCATGACCTCTAAAAATTCTTCGGTCGCCCCTTTTAGTGGGCGCGGGCGGCCACCGTATAAGGGATCACCAATTAATGGATGATTGATATGAGCCATATGAACACGAATTTGGTGAGTTCTGCCCGTCTCCAGACGTAAACGTAAACGAGTATGGGCTCTAAAGTGTTCCATCACACGATAATGTGTTACGGCAGGTTTACCCATTGGGTGCACAGCCATATGGGTTCGTTTAGTTGGATGACGAGAGATAGGTTCTTCTACCATGCCACCCGCTGTCATACGGCCGACCGCAACCGCTTCATATTCACGCGTAATTTCTCTACGTTGCAATGCTTCTACAAGGTGTGTTTGAGCTGGAACTGTTTTTGCGACAACCATTAAGCCTGTCGTGTCTTTATCTAAACGATGAACAATACCTGCTCTCGGCACATCAGCAATTTCAGGATAACGATATAACAACGCATTAAGAATTGTGCCATCTGGGTTTCCAGCTCCAGGGTGGACAACTAAATCACGCGGTTTATTAATAATTAGGATATCTTCATCTTCATAAATCACATTAAGTGGGATATCTTGTGGTTCCCAGCGATTATCTTCTTCAATGAGGGCATCGATTAAAATTTGTTCGCTGCCAAAAACTTTTTCTTTTGGCTTATTGATAACTTTGCCATTAACCTGCACTCTATCAGCTAAAATCCATTCTTTTATGCGAGAACGTGAATAATCAGGGAACAATTCGGCCAAAGCCTGATCTAAACGTTGACCAAGCTGTGATTCAGCGATAGTTGCACTAAGTTGTACTTGTTGAGCCATAAATTAATCTACTTTTTGGTGTTTGTATTTTGACGGCAGTGCCGTTTCATTTAAAATATATGCTATTGTAACTCGAATTTTGCCGGGAGCCTTATGGATAGACTCCCTCGAAACACTCAGAGGATAACCTACACGTGATGATACGTATGAAAAATCTGGTGGCTGCAGCCACGTTGAGCCTGATTTTAGTCGGCTGTTCCAGCACTCCTGAAGTCAGCCCTGATAGCACCCCTGCTGAAATATATGCAACGGGTCAGCAAAAATTACAGGACGGCAATTTTAAAGCAGCGATTAAACAATTTGAAGCTCTTGATAACCGTTATCCATTTGGTCCATATGCTCAGCAGGTTCAATTAGACCTGATTTATGCATATTATAAATCAGCAGAGCTGCCAATGGCGATAGCCGCAATTGACCGTTTCATGCGTTTGAACCCAACTCATCCAAATATTGATTATGTCCTCTATATGCGAGGCTTAACCGCGATGGCTCTGGATGATAGCTTATTGCAAGGCCTCTTTGGTATTGACCGCTCAGACAGAGACCCACAGCATGCACGAGTTGCATTCAAAGATTTCAGTCAGTTAGTTCGCTACTATCCTAACAGCTTATACTCCAATGATGCGAGTAAGCGATTAGTCTTCTTAAAAGACCGCTTAGCGAAATTCGACCTTTCTGTTGTCGAATACTACAACAAACGCGGTGCTTATGTCGCGGTTGTTAATCGTGTTCAACAAATGCTAAAAGACTACCCAGACACAGAAGCAACACGTAATGCCTTAGCATACATGGAAATTGCTTATAATGAGATGGGGCTAAACCAAGAAGCGAATAAAGTTGCGAGTATTATTGCTGCAAACCCACAATAATATCATCGTGCGATCTAAAACAGCAGCCATGGCTGCTGTTTTTCTTTGCTAGCGGCGATTTAGTTGCTTGCTCATTTAGGGTACTAATTTTAACCCAAAAAAAGTTCCGGCTATTTACCGTTCCCCTAGCCAACTCAATCAGTGTCCCTTAATCCATTCATTTTGGCAATGCTTTTTCGCCCCTTTTTTATGTGAAATCACACTTCAGATAGCTGTTACTCTTCCCCTGAATGAGATGTGATCTACATCAATTTTTTCTTAGCAAGAACGGGTATTCTGAAATCAACAAAGACGGAAACAATGAGAGGTAACTATATGATAGTGAACATTACTAGCAAACAAATGGACATTACCCCAGCGATTCGTGAGCACATTGAGAGCCGTCTAACAAAACTCGATAAGTGGCAAGTATCTCTAATAAATACGCATGTCGTATTATCAAAAGAGCCACAAGGTTTTATGGTTGATGCCAACATAAAAACAGCGACAGGAAAATTGGTCGCAAGTGCCAAGCATGAAGATATGTACGTTGCAATTAATGAACTAATTAACAAACTCGAAAGACAACTTAATAAAGTGCAACATAAAGGAGAATCAAGAAGAGCATATAATAGTGTAAAAGAAGCGAATAATACTGTTACGTTATAATTTTATATTATCTATCAACTAATCTTGAACCTTATAAACGCGCTCACCATGGGCGCGTTTTTTTATGTTTATGACCCTTACCTATTGACTTCTTAGTGAGTATCGGGTTTATTTAAATTGAATCTGACTAAAGGTGTTCATATGAATCTTAATTTTGTTTTCTTTTTCTTCTTTAGCAACTCCTAATTGGGGGCTTTTGTCGTTCGAGAAAGAAAAGAAGACAAAATTAGAAAGCCCCCTCTAGGGGGCTTTTTTTATATCATGATATTAACAGGGTGGGCAGCATGGAAAACAGCACTAATTTATTAAAAGTAAGAGAGAAAATAAGTCAACTGGATAGTGAATTACTAAATCTTTTAGCAAAGCGCCGTGGTTATGCTGTTGAAGTCGCTGAAACAAAAATTGATGATAGCCGCCCTATTCGTGATAAAGACCGTGAGCGCCAGCTTCTTGATGTTTTAATCAACAAAGGCAAACCGCTAGGGCTTGATGGCTTTTATATCACTCGCCTATTCCAGATGATTATTGAGGACTCTGTTCTTACGCAACAGGCTATTTTACAAAAGCATTTAAATTTAACCCCTAGTGATACCGCGCGTTTCGCATTTTTAGGGCCGAAAGGTTCTTATTCACACATTGCGGCACGCCAGTACTCAGCCCGTCATTTTGACCAACTAGTTGAATGCAGTTGCCATAAATTCCAAGATATTTTTTCATTAGTTGAAAATGGGCAAGCGGAATATGGCATTTTACCAATAGAAAACACCAGTTCGGGCGCAATTAACGATGTTTACGATTTACTGCAAAATACATCATTATCAATCGTCGGAGAGATTCGGCTCCCAATTAACCATTGCCTCTTAACAACAGGAAATACCGATCTCAGCCAGATCAAAACCGTGTATAGCCACCCTCAGCCTTTCCAACAATGCAGCCAATACTTAGCACAATTCCCACACTGGGAAATAAAATATTGTGATAGCACATCAACTGCAATGCAAATGGTCGCAGACCAAAACTCACCGAGTGTCGCGGCACTTGGAAGTGAAGCCGGTGGCGCCTTATACGATTTAAGCGTAATAGAGCATAATCTCGCTAATCAGCAAATTAACATGACACGCTTTATTGTTGTTGCACCACAACCAATTGAAGTCACTGAACAAGTACCGGCTAAAACAACACTGCTTCTGACCACTGGCCAACAAGCTGGTGCCTTAGTTGATGCATTAGTTATTTTGAAAAATAATAAGATAATCATGAGCAAGTTAGAATCACGCCCAATAAATGGAAAACCATGGGAAGAGATGTTTTATGTTGATGTGCATGCCAATTTACGTTCAGATAATATGCAACAAGCTTTAAGAGAGCTTTCAACAATTACTAGGTCAATTAAAATATTAGGCTGCTACCCATCCGAAAATGTGGTTCCTGTTGAACCTGAAAAAATTACGCCTTAATTAAAATATAATTAGGCTGCATTTTTTCAGTGCAGCCTACTAAACTGAAACTATGCTCTCACTTCAGGTTGATAATTCGAAGATTTGACTCTGAAATAATTGACTAGTTCCTTCAAATGGTACGCCTGTTCATTCAATGAGTCCGCTGCGACAACAGATTCCTCAACTAAACTCGCATTTTGTTGTGTGGTTAAATCAAGTTGCCCTACTGCACTATTGATTTGAGAAATTCCATCGCTTTGCTCACGACTAGCCTGCCCAATTTCACGTAGTAACGCATTCATCTCTTTTACACTATCAACCATGCCATGTATTTGCTGAGTCGCTTTTTCAACAAGTTCCATACCCTCTTGCGTTTGTGACGATGAGTTTTCAATCAACCCACGAATATCACTCGCTGAAGCCGCACTTTTTTGTGCTAATAATCTCACTTCTCCGGCAACAACGGCAAAGCCTCGCCCATGTTCACCGGCTCTTGCCGCTTCAACGGATGCATTCAATGCTAATATATTGGTTTGAAATGCAATTGAGTCTATTAGATTAATAATTTCTGTCATCTGTGATGATGAGCCATTGATTGCACGCATTTTGTTCGTTACTTGACTCATCATGTCGCCATTGTTTTGTACAATAATTGCCGCTTGGTCTGCAAGCATGCTAGCTTCATGAGTGTGCTCAGTCGTGTTTTGAACGGTTGAAGTTATTTGTTCCATTGAACTGGCCGTTTCTTCAACTGATGCAGCCTGTTCTTCGGTACGCGCCGCCAGGTTTTGGTTCCCCGCGACAATTTGCCCTGCTGCTGCCGAAATACTTTCAGAACCTTGTTGAACCTCTTGAACGATTTCCAGCAAGTGCTCTTTCATATCATTAAGTGCATTTAACAATACACCCGTTTCATCTTTTGAGGTGACCTGAATATCTTTAGTCAGATCCCCATTTGCAATTGACTGCGCGAAATTAACCGCATTTTCCAATGGCCTTGTGATAATGTTCGTAATATACCAGCCCATTACGCAGCCCGCGCCAATACTCAAGATTGATAACACCGCTAGTAATAGTTTATTGTTTTCATAATCCGCATTCACTTTACGGCCAACCTCTTGCATTTCCAAATCTTGGATAGCCATTAACGTTTGAATTTGATCACGATAATCACGTTGAATACTAGACGTTTTAGTCATCATTTCATCAATAGCAGCTTGGCGATTATTCTCTGATAAAAAGGTATTGATGCGAGTAATTGATGAATGAAACTGTTGGCGAATAACACGCAAATCAGCCAAGACTTCTTTAGAGCGATCATCTGTAACGTTATTTTCTAAGCTTTCCATCAATCCATTAATTTTTAATGTAATTTTAGCCAACTCTTCTCTGCGTTTATCACTACCACGATCATCAAGTAAAATTAGCTCTTGGATCCCTATAAAAGAATAAAAGTTATCCATCATTTGCCCTGCGGTAGAGGCAATAGGATAACTTTCATACAGGACTTGTTTCATGCCATCATTAGCTCGGTTCATATTGGCTAAAGAAAAAAGTGAACTTAGGATAATAAGCGCAACAAAACCACCAAATGCTACCGTTAACTTCATACTAATTTTGAGATTTTTAAAAGACATATATTTACCACGCTAACCATCATTTAATGAGTAGTGTTATCGGTAAAACAGGTGAAATCTTTATCATATAAATCGATCGATTTATAAATATTGATTTTAAAAATTGATTAATTTGAAATTAGATAGTGAATAAATTCAGTTTTTATCTGATTAGCATATTATTCGATAGAAATTATACAGATAAGTACAATTACCTATTTTAAATAAACATTCTTGGTGAGATTAACTAAAATAGAAGAATATAGAAGACAACAAAAAATTAACAGGAAAATAAAGCCCTCTACCGCTATAAAACACGATAGAAGGCGGGATGATTATTTTCGATTATCGTTTGCTCGTTGCAGTAATGATTGGCTTTCTTTCATAAAATGATGGGCATCTTCACCGAACCACTGACTAATTTGATTAAATTGGCGAATAAATTCCGCTTTATCTTTTTTCTCCAGTAGCGCTATTGAATCACCTAACAATTGATGATATCTGCGTATCAATTCAACATTTTCATTTGAAGACATAATAATGTCTGCATAGAGTTGAGGGTCTTGAGCAAACAGCCGCCCAACCATCGCGAGCTCTAAACGATAAATAGGCGATGACAAATCAAGTAATTGCTGTAAATCGATATTTTCCTCAGCAAGATTTCGCCCGTAAGTAAATGTTGTAAAGTGGCGTAATGCCTGAATAAAGCTCATGTTTTTATCATGCTCTTCGGCTGAGATTTCTTTCAAACGTGCCCCCCAAACTAATAACTGTTCAAGAAACCACTGATAAGACTCTGAGCCACGGCCATTACAGTAAGCAAATACTTGCTTTGCAACACTACCAATATCAGGACCAAACATCGGGTGAAGCCCAAGTACTGGCCCATCATGGGCTGCTAACATCGCTTCTAATGGCTGTTGCTTAATCGATGCGATATCCATCAAGACCGTGCTTTTATCCAGTTTAGGCAGCTGGTTGATGACTTGTACCGTCAAATGTATTGGTACACTAACCATCACGACGCTCGCACCAGCAACTATAGATTCTGCTTGTGCCCAGTCATCTTCGTTTAATGTCTTAACCTGATAGCCTGATAAATTAAGGAGACGGTGAAATAACCGCCCCATTTTCCCATCACCACCTACAATCACAATTGGGCCAGCTGATGGGTTCAGTGTTTTAAACCCTTTATCATTTTCACGTGCGTAAGATTCGCGCATGATCCGCCTTAGAATATCCTCTATCAGATCAGGTGGGATCCCCATACGCTCAGCTTCGGCGCGACGTGCTGCCAACATGCTTGTTTCTCGTTCAGGCACATAAATCGGTAAACCATGTAAGCTTTTCACTTCACCGACTTCAGCAACCAGTTGCAGCCTTTTTGCTAATAAATCTAGTAACGATTTATCAACTTCATCAATTTGTTCCCGTAAATGGGATAACTCAACAGACATACCAATACCTTGATCAGCTCACTTTACTCAATTTTTGCGCACGTTGTTCAAGCACAGGCAACAATGCTTGATGTAATTTACGCAATACCGTTTCCGTCGTTTGCCAGTTAATGCAGGCATCTGTCACTGACACACCGTATTTCATTGTGTCACGGGCTTGTTCAGATGTTTGATTCCCTTCATTAATATGACTTTCTAGCATAATACCTGTAATTGATTCATTACCATTAATAATTTGTTCAATAATAGAATCAACAACTAATGGCTGACGGCGGTAATCTTTATTCGAGTTTCCATGGCTACAATCCACCATAAGGGACGGCTCTAAACCTGCTTTTTTCATTTCCGCTTCACAAGCCGCAATGTCTTCAGCATTGTAGTTAGGCGTTTTCCCACCACGTAAAATGACATGTCCGTTACTATTACCTTTGGTATGTAATAAACAAACTTGGCCAGATTGGTTAATTCCCATAAAACGGTGTGGCATCGCTGCTGCTTTTAACGCATTAATCGCTGTAGATAAACTCCCATCGGTTCCATTTTTGAAACCAACAGGCATAGATAAACCAGATGCCATTTCACGGTGGGTCTGTGACTCAGTCGTTCTTGCACCAATGGCTGACCAACTGAATAAATCCCCTAAGTATTGAGGATTGTTAGGATCCAATGCTTCTGTCGCTAATGGCAGCCCCATATTCACTAAATTGGTCAACAAGTCACGAGCAATATGTAGGCCTTTTTCCATTTCAAAAGAACCATCCATAAATGGATCACTAATCAAACCTTTCCAACCTACGGTTGTACGAGGTTTTTCAAAATACACACGCATCACAATATATAAGCTATCACTTAATTCTTCGGCTAATACTTTCAGGCGCTCACCATATTCAATAGCGGCATCCACATCATGGATTGAGCAAGGACCACATACCACGAGTAAGCGAGGGTCGCGTTGATGAATAATGTCAGCAATCACTTGGCGCGATGTCGCAATGGCATGCAGGTTGCTGCGACTCAGCGGATATTTCTCTTTCAGACTCTCAGGAGTGATTAATACCTGCTCGTCTTGAATATTCACGTTGTTGAGTACATCTTTTTGCATGATCATTTTTTACCTACTTATTAGCTTATATTTGCTTAGTTTATTATTTACGTATTGTGTTTGGGTGTATGAGTAATAACATACCATGCATCGTAAACAATTCAATCCATTTATGTAAAATATTTCCACTATCGTATTGAATTATTTACACCACCATAATTAATTGAATAAATTACAGTTTTACATTAATTTAACATTAAAATATTTTAATAGACTAAAGAAAAATAAGCAATCTGTAAGCATTTATTTACAGGTAAGCATAAGTTATCAGCTATATTCTAAATAGTTCGAGTTGTAGCAAGGCGGCAAAGTGAGGACATCGCAGGGAGCATACACAAGTATGTGACCTGTGTGGCTGAACGCAGCCAACACGGCTACAACTTGAAATATGACGAATAAGGTATGTGGCCTGTGGGGCTGAGTGCTGCCAACACAGCTACAATTTGAAATATGAAGAATATAGTGACGAATATAAAAAGGCCCGCAAAGCGGGCCTCTCTCATAACATAACTTTCGGATGTAGCGAAAGCGTATTACTTGGCGTTCAGACGCTCTTTGATACGAGCTGCCTTACCAGAACGCTCACGCAGGTAGTACAGTTTAGATCTGCGAACAGCACCACGACGTTTAACAGCAATGCTATCTACGACTGGAGAGTGAGTTTGGAATACACGCTCAACACCTTCGCCGTTAGAAATTTTACGAACAGTGAATGCAGAGTGCAGACCGCGGTTACGAATAGCGATAACCACGCCCTCGAATGCCTGCAGACGTTTTTTAGAGCCTTCTACGACCCATACCTTAACTTCCACGGTGTCACCCTGACGGAATGAAGGTACGTCCTGCTTCATCTGCTCTTCTTCGATTTGTTTAATAATGTTGCTCATAATAACTCTCTTACCCTAGGTAAACTGATATGTTTAGACAATTAATTGTCTGGATTCATTTGTTGCTCAGACTGATATTCCCGTTGGAATTCAGCCAGCAACATCCTCTGCTCGTCAGTCAGAGCTAGGCTTTCCAGAAGCTCAGGTCTTCTAAGCCAGGTACGGCCGAGTGATTGTTTCATGCGCCAGCTATCTATTTTAGCGTGGTTTCCTGAAAGTAAAACATCAGGAACTTGCATGCCATCTAACACTTCAGGGCGGGTATAGTGCGGACAATCTAACAAACCATCTGCAAAAGAGTCTTCTTGAGCAGAGGCTTTATGACCAAGTACTCCCGGTATAAACCGTGAAACTGAGTCAATCAACACCATCGCGGGAAGTTCCCCGCCACTGAGAACGTAATCACCGATTGACCATTCTTCGTCAACTTCGGTTTGAATGATACGCTCATCAATGCCTTCATAGCGGCCACAAACAAGAATCAATTTCTCATTGGTTGCCAGCTCGCAAACACCGTCTTGACTAAGTTTGCGCCCTTGCGGTGAAAGATAAATAACCTTTGCACCCTCACCAGCCTCAGTTCTTGCTGCGTTGATTGCATCCTTAAGCGGTTGCACCATCATCAGCATGCCTGGACCACCACCATAGGGGCGATCATCAACAGTTTTGTGCTTATCGTGAGTAAAATCTCGCGGATTCCAGCACTCAAATGTTAGCAGGCCATTTTTCACTGCCCGACCAGTTACCCCGTACTCGGTTATTGCGCGGAACATTTCGGGAAACAGGCTAATTACACCAATCCACATAATTTCGTCCCACTTATCAAAACCGTTCAACCGGAGATTTAAAAACCAGGATCCCAATCCACTTCAATAAGTTTGGCATCGAGATCGACTTTCTTGATAACCTGCCCATCAAGAAACGGAACCAACCGCTCCTTGATGCCAAATGCATCTTTTAAATTCGCCTTAATGACCAGCACATCATTTGAACCGGTCTCCATCATGTCAGTGATGGTACCAAGGTCATAGCCTTGTAACGTCACTACTTGGCAGCCCATCAGGTCTTTCCAGTAGTATTCGTTTTCTAACTCAGGAAGTTGGGTTGAATCAACCGCAATTTCAAAGTTAGTCAAAAGCGCGGCTGCATCGCGGTCATCGACCCCGTTCAGCTTGACAATGATATCCTTGTTATGATGTTTCCAATCTTCAATTTCAATGTGTTGCCATTGACCTGAACGTTGGATAAACCAAGGCTGATACTCAAAAATACTTTCAGCATGTTCGGTGGACGAAAAAACTTTGAGCCAACCACGAATACCGTATGCCGCACCTAATTTCCCCAATACAATTGGGTTTTCAGGTGGCTGTAGTTTAGTTTGCTTGCTCATTGTTACCACCGCGACAGATTAAGCTGCTTTCTTAGCTTGTTTGACCAGTTGTGCAACACGGTCAGAAATAGTTGCGCCTAAGCCAACCCAGTGCTCAACACGGTCCAGGTCTAAACGCAGTTCTTCTGCTTGACCTGCAGCGATCGGGTTGAAGAAACCGATACGCTCAATGAAACGACCGTCACGCGCATTGCGGCTATCAGTCACAACGATTTGGTAGAACGGACGTTTTTTAGCGCCGCCACGAGATAAACGAATTGTTACCATAACATCCTCATTAGTTAACAAAACAACCAGACTCCATCGAGGGATAGAGTCCGGCTGTCATATAAAAAGCCCGAAAAGTTTACTCACTTTGACGCAAAAATCAATCAAAAGTGCGTTTTGTTTGAGGCTTTATTGCTTAACGCCCCGGAAAACCCGGTGGCATCATACCCTTCATGCCGCGCATCATCTTGGCTAGACCGCCTTTTTTCATTTTCTTCATCATGCGTTGCATGTCATCAAATTGTTTTAAGAGGCGATTAACTTCTTGCACGGTAGTTCCCGAACCTGCCGCAATACGACGTTTTCGTGAACCTTTAATAATTTCCGGTTTTTCACGTTCTTTACGTGTCATGGAATTAATCATCGCTTCCATACGAACGGTGATTTTATCATCCATTTGGGACTTAACGGCATCGGGTAACTGAGACATTCCTGGCATTTTGCTCATCATGCTCGCCATGCCGCCCATATTACGCATTTGCTTCAATTGACTTAAAAAGTCATTTAAATCAAAGCTATCTCCCGTCTTAAGTTTTTTAGCAAGCTTTTCAGCTTCATCACGGTCAACTTTATGCTCAATCTCTTCAATCAGAGAAATCACATCACCCATACCAAGGATACGAGACGCGACGCGCTCTGGGTGGAATGGTTCTAAGGCATCAGTTTTTTCACCAACACCTAAGAACTTAATAGGTTTCCCCGTAATCGCACGAATTGAAAGTGCCGCACCGCCTCGTGCATCACCATCGACCTTGGTCAACACAACCCCTGTCAGTGGTAAGGCTTCATTAAATGCTTTCGCTGTATTTGCCGCATCTTGCCCTGTCATCGCATCAACGACGAATAAGGTCTCAACTGGCTTAATAATACGGTGAACTTCTTGGATTTCTTCCATCATCGCTTCATCAACATGCAAGCGACCTGCGGTATCCACCAACAGCACATCGTAGAATTGTAATTGTGCGTGTTTTAATGCTTTTTGAACAATTGCAGTGGGTTTTTCTTGTACTTCTGAAGGGAAAAAGTCAATTCCAACACTTTCAGCTAATGTCTCTAGTTGTTTAATCGCTGCAGGGCGATAAACGTCAGCAGAGACAACTAATACTTTTTTCTTTTGCTTTTCTTTTAAGAGCTTACCTAATTTTGCAACGCTGGTCGTTTTACCGGCACCTTGCAAACCTGCCATTAAAACGACAGCAGGAGGTTGTGCGGATAAATTAAGTTGGTGGTTTTCGTCCCCCATCGCCCTAGTCAGTTCATTTTGAACTATTTTAATGAACTCTTGGCCAGGTGTTAGACTTTTATTGACATCTTGCCCAACGGCATTTTCTTTAACTTTTTGAATGAATTCACGGACAACTGGCAAAGCAACGTCAGCTTCCAGCAAGGCCATGCGAACTTCGCGTAGTGTTTCTTTAATATTTTCATCAGTTAGACGCCCACGCCCACTGATATTGCGCAACGTGCGCGATAGTCTGTCAGTTAAATTATCAAACATATGTCTTAGCTCAATTCTGTTGATGGGCCGATGTCAGCCTGATCTGGTTGCTAATACAGATAATTTCAAGTGCGTGTTACCTAACAACTTGAATTATAAGCATCAATACCTTCACAATGATGAAGGGAAACCAACACTAAAAATAATCGCGGCAAAATAATGCCCCATTGTAACATGCCCGCAGTTTTTTCGCTGCCCCCTGTTTGAAACAGATGATACAGGTTATTATGGCATGAATTTAATAATACAAACCAAGCAGTAGGCGCATGAAATGCTATCAGCAATGAATATATTGTGATTGGCTTGTCCAATAGTTGGAGCCTACACTCGTACAAGTTATACTATGAATAACTTTCCACTAAAAATGATTAACGACACTATACTATGCCCGTATTTGCAGTCATAGCAGTTTGTACATACATGGTCAGTCTGTTACTGATCGTCCCTGGCCAAGTGCGTAAACAGCCGTTCTACCGCCACCTCGCGCTTTTTCTTGCCGTTGTTGCGTTAGTAACTCACGCTATTACATTGAAATTTTTGATTTTCAGTGAAGCCGAGGGACAAAACCTCACTCTGTTGAATTTAGGCTCAACAGTGAGCTTACTCATGTGTGTGATTATGACTGTTGTCGCTTACTGGGGAAAAGCTTGGTACTTAACGCCTATAGTCTATAGTTTTGCCATTATTAACTTGATGCTGTCAACGCTAATGCCTGGTGAGTTTATTACGCATCTTGAAGCTCGATTACCACTTTTTGTTCATATTGGTCTAGCTTTGTTGAGCTATGCGACACTCCTTATTGCGGCTTTATATGCATTACAAGTGGCTTTAATTGACCATCAGCTAAAGAACAAAACCTTAAAATTTAGTCCAGATATGCCACCCATGATGGTAATTGAACGTAAAATGTTCCACATCACTCAAGTTGGGGTCATTTTGCTGACTCTGACCTTGTGTACTGGCTTTATTTATATGGATAATATTTTTGATAAAGAAAATATCCATAAATCGGTATTATCCGTCATTGCATGGTTTGTTTATATCACTCTACTTTGGGGACATTTCCATGGAGGATGGCGAGGTAAGCGCGTCCTATTTTTCCATGTTGGTGGCTCAATCATCTTAACAATGGCTTTTTTTGGTAACCGTTTAATACAGGAGTTTATGGTATTTTGACGCAAATAAAGCCACGACTTTCACAATATAAGGAAACTTGTTTTGGATGATGTGTCCACGAGTACGCTAATCATCATATTGATTGTTTTAATTTTTATGTCAGCCTATTTCTCTGCATCAGAAACAGGGATGATGACGCTAAACCGTTATCGGTTAAAACATTTAGCAAAACAAGGTAATCGCTCAGCGATCCGCGTTGAAAAACTTCTTAAACACCCTGACAAGCTGTTAAGTCTAGTCCTTATTGGTAATAACTTAATCAACATAGTCGCTTCCGCATTAGCGACCATCATTGGTATGCGGCTATATGGGAATGCAGGTGTAGCTATGGCTACAGGGATCCTGACTTTTGTGATCCTCATTTTTGCCGAAGTCATGCCAAAAACACTGGCAGCGCTGTACCCTGAAAAAATCGCATTTCCAAGTAGTTACCTCTTAAAACCATTACAAGTAGTCATGATGCCTATTGTTTGGGCATTTAATACTATTTCAGCCCTACTGTTACGCTGCATTGGGGTGAAGTCACTAACCGCAAGAACTGATGCGGTTAATAAGGAAGAGCTACGCACCATTGTTAACGAATCAAAGCATAAAATTAGCCGCCGAAATCAAGACATGTTGATTTCAATTTTAGACTTAGACAAAGTCACTGTTGGCGATATTATGCTGCCAAGGAATGAGATTGTTGGTATTGATGTCAATGATGACTGGAAATCAATCATTCGGCAGCTCACGCACTCCCCCCATGGCCGCATTGTGCTTTATCGCGACTCACTTGATGACTCTATTGGCATTTTACGCGTCCGTGAAGCATACCGTCTTATGATGGAAAAACGTGAGTTTAATAAGCAAAACCTAATTAAAGCTGCAGATAACATTTATTTTATTCCTAACAGTACACCATTAAATGTTCAGTTAGTTAACTTCCAGCACAATAAAGAAAAACTTGGGATCATTGTTGATGAATACGGTGAAATTCAAGGCCTTATCACTGTCGAAGATATATTAGAAGAGATAGTGGGTGACTTCACAACCTCGATGTCGCCATCTTTAGCCGAAGAAGTCTTGCCACAAAGTGATGGAAGCGTTCTTGTAGACGGTTCTGCTAATATTCGTGAGCTGAATAAGGCTTTTGATTGGAATCTCCCCATAGATGGCCCTAGGACGGTTAATGGCATGGTTTTAGAGGTCATTGGTGATATTCCACAGCTTGAAGAGCAAATCGTGGTGGGGCATTACCTTATCGAGGTATTAGCGATGAATGAAAATATCGTTAAACAGGTTAGGATCACACCTCTTACATTCAGTTCTCAAGTCCCCGACCTTTGATTTGGTCATAAACTTACAATTTAATTCTCATATAAAATAAAAAGAGCCTTAATTGGCTCTTTTTATAGAGAATATTTGATAAAAACTAAACGTGTAGCTGTTCAAGTTTCTCTGCAGGTAATGCTAATTCATCATTTTTATTGATACCAATTTCTGATGCAAGAACATTACGTGCAATTTGCTGGGCTTCTTCCAGTGAGTGCATTTTGTATGTACCGCACTGATAGACATTCAATTCAGGGATCTTGTTTTGGTCTTTCACTTGCAAAACATCTTCCATTGCCGCTTTCCATGCATTAGCAACACGCAGTTCATCTGGCTGGCCAATAAGGCTCATATAAAAACCAGTACGGCACCCCATTGGTGAAATATCAATAATTTCAACACCATTTCCGTTGAGGTGATCACGCATAAAGCCTGCAAAAAGGTGCTCTAAAGTATGCGTCCCTTTTTCTGTCATGGCTTCTTCATTTGGTACAGTAAAACGCAAATCAAAAACTGTGATGGTATCACCGCTTGGTGTTTTCATGGTTTTTGCCACACGTACAGCAGGTGCTGACATGAGAGTATGATCGACAGTAAAGCTATCTAATAATGGCATTTCGTGACCTCCTCGAAAATAAAAAATATTTTCTAAAATAAATGAAACTATTTTGAAAATACAGAGTCTGAATTATTGAAAGACGCGCAATTTGTTATCATCCCTAATTCTCTAAGAGATTTTTTTTGGCCACCTAGAGTGGCCATTTCTTTTAGCGTCCTGCATGAATGCGTAGATAGTCCTCAAAGCTTTCGCTCTCACTTTGTTCCATCTTCGCTTGCTTCGCTATTGAAGCTAATCGTGCTTGCTCAAATTGCTCTTCAGTTATCACTTCATACGGCTCGTTCACTAACTGTTCAAAATATTTTTCAGCTAATTCTAACCCGTAACCACCAATACCTTTTTCTAACATTTCATCCATAACAAGCGCTGAATATGTAAGAGTTGGGTCTTTAAACATAGCAACAAATTGGTGACAAACTTCTTGATATTTTGCATCGCAACAAGTGTCTAGCACTTCAGCCACACGGATCAAGTCATTAAATAATTGCTGCCCAACGTCAACTAATGGTTTAACTTCGCTGCCACAACCGAAACCAATGACTTGGCCTGGTTTACGACCTTCAAGAATGACACGATTCCAGTTTTGACGGCAACAGTCTAATTCCTGAGCATTCATTTCAGGTGCATCAGCAAGTACACACCATATTAAGAATAGATCAACAAAACGAGCTTGCGTTTCATTAACGCCTATCGCACTAAATGGATTGATATCAAGTGAACGGACTTCAATGTACTCAATACCACCACGTAATAATGCGTCAGAAGGTGATTCATTGCCTTTAGGAACGCGTTTGGGCCGTATTGGGGCATAGAGCTCATTTTCAATCTGCAGCACATTCGTATTTAGTTGAATATATTTGCCGTCTTTTTTTACACCCAGTTTTTCAAATTCAGCTGAAGGCTTATGGATGGCTTTTTTCAGGTTCCCTACATATTCATCCAATTTATTGAATGTGATGTTTAAATCACTTTGTGATTTATTTGTATAACCTAAGTCACTCATGCGTAATGATGTCGCATAAGGCAAGTAATACGTACCACAGTCTGTTTTATCAAATGATAGCGTCGTATCTCTATCTTTCAAAAAAGAGCCGCAAATAGCTGGAGATGCGCCAAATAGATAAGGAATAACCCAACCAAAGCGGTAGTAATTTCTAATTAGACGTAAATAGCCTTCAGAAATTTTTTCTTTACCGCTTTCTTCGTCTTCAATACCCGCCCATGCTTGCCAAAATTCAATCGGCAAAGAGAAGTTATAATGCACCCCTGCTATCGTTTGCATCAAAGCACCATAACGATTTTTAAGGCCTTCGCGGTACAGCGTTTTAAACTGCCCCACATTAGAAGAGCCGTACTGCGCAAGAGTGATTTTATCTTCACTTTCAATAAAGCATGGCATACTCAGCGGCCACATTCTTTCATCTTGAAGGTGACGAGCTGTATAGCGGTGTAAATCTCGCAAAAAAGCCAAATTATGGCTAATGCTTTTATCTACAGGAGTAATAAATTCGAGTAAGGACTCCGCAAAATCTGTCGTGATCCATTTATGTGTTAAAGCTTTTCCCAGCCCTTCTGGATGCAAGGTCTCTGCAATTGCGCCTGTGGGGGTTACACGCAATGTTTCACGCTCAATACCACGTTGAATACCATTAAGTGTTTCTGGGTGCGCCTCTAACCATGAGAGCGCTTTCGATACGTCCGGGATCAAGTCGACCTCCCGCCTGTGATGTTAATTTATTTTATTAAGGCAATTACTTTAGCTTAAATCACATAAATTGTCGCTGTCTAGATGTGTGGTTTATGAGGGAATAAATCAAAGAGGTATAGAAAATACGATTTAATTAATTTTATGAATGGTAATTTTAGGCAAAAAAAACTCCTCGAACGAGGAGTTTCTTAAAGATGGTGCATCCGGGAGGATTCGAACCTCCGACCGCTCGGTTCGTAGCCGAGTACTCTATCCAGCTGAGCTACGGATGCAAAATTCATTCGATTTGAAATCGATACATTCTCAATAACTTTTCTGAGTTAAATTAAAAGGTATTATTGATATGCTAAATTATTAGCTAAGAGATGGTGCATCCGGGAGGATTCGAACCTCCGACCGCTCGGTTCGTAGCCGAGTACTCTATCCAGCTGAGCTACGGATGCATACTTAATGCAAGATGTGCTGCTCTCTCAAACTTCTTTATCAACTTCTACTTCTATAAATCAACTTCTTAGTTACTGCTTTGTTTGGTTGCTAAAACCAAAACAAAACCCCATCAGATTCTCTCATAGGGTTAAAGATGGTGCATCCGGGAGGATTCGAACCTCCGACCGCTCGGTTCGTAGCCGAGTACTCTATCCAGCTGAGCTACGGATGCATAATCTAAAATGGCGGTGAGGGAGGGATTCGAACCCTCGATGCAGCTTTTGACCGCATACTCCCTTAGCAGGGGAGCGCCTTCAGCCTCTCGGCCACCTCACCATATTTTAGTTACACACGATTTGTTTTTTCAAACATCTCGTTGCTGTGTGGCGCACATATTACTTTCCTAGACTTAGAAGTCAAACAATTTTTCCAAACTTTTTGCATTCCGTTGTCTGTTTGCACATTTCACAAGCAAGATGCTTAGTTTAACACCGAAAAAGATATTTTTCAGCCCTTATGACACTAACTTTATAAACAAAAATACAGAAAAAAATTATTCTATAAGTGAATAAAAATAAGCTCACTGGATTGATTAGCCTATATTTCATACAAAGGAAAACAAGATTTCGTACAAGAGAACCGAAGACTAAACAATAAAATGAGTTTGATGCTAGAGAATTATAAAAACGAAAGGATATTTTTAGAAATAATGTGAGTAAGACAAGCGCCCATTCTTGCTGTGTGATCAATCATTGGACGCTTATTCATTATTATTGATTATCTGGTTGAGTCTTTTCAGCCTGGATCCGTTGATAAATTTCTTCACGGTGAACAGAAACTTCTTTTGGGGCATTAACACCAATACGAACTTGGTTGCCTTTGACACCCAATACAGTAACTGTTACCTCATCGCCTATCATGAGTGTTTCACCAACTCGACGAGTCAGAATAAGCATTCTTTGCTCCTTGAAATATTAAAAGAGTCGGGTCTCTAGGTATCCCCGCTATTGTCCATCACACACCGTGAAAACGTAAAGCAATGACATTCACCTAAAGCATTGATGCCATCAATACAAGCATTCTAATTATTTACAAGCAAAATATAGCACTACAAACGATACATTAACAATGCCGCAACAGATTAAAGTTGCCTCATATTTTAATGAGGCAACTTTGTAAGTGCTTACAGACGCGCTTCGACCCATTCTTCGACACTTGCCATAGCAGCAGGTAATGCGCTAACGTCAGTACCTCCCGCTTGAGCCATGTCTGGGCGACCGCCACCTTTACCACCTACCTGACTTGCAATATAGGAAATTAAGTCCCCTGCTTTAACTTTAGCAGTCAAATCATTAGTTACCCCAACGATCATACTGACTTTATCACCACTTGTTGTTGAAAGCACGATAATCGCTGATTTCAACTGATTTTTAAGGTCATCAACCATAGTTCTCAACAACTTAGGATCAGTATCCGCTAATTGAGTGACTAATAATTTGATGCCTTTCACGTCTTTCGCTTTGCTACTTAGTGAAGCACTTTCTTGAGATGCTTGTTGATCTTTTAGTTGCACAATTTCTTTTTCGAGTTGGCGAGATTTGTCTAACGCCGCTTTTACTTTCTCGACAAGACTATTAATATCACCTTTCACTAAGTGTGCAATTGCTGAAAGTTGCTCTGACTGATTGTGAATGCTTTCAATCGCCATTGAGCCTGTAGTCGCTTCAATACGACGAACACCTGCAGCCGTACCAGATTCACTCAAGATACGGAATAAACCAATATCTCCTGTACGACGCGCATGTGTACCACCACATAACTCGATAGAAAAATCACCCATACTCAGAACACGTACACGTTCCTCATATTTTTCACCGAATAATGCCATAGCACCTTTTGCTTTAGCGCCTTCTAAATCCATCAGTTCAGTTTCAATTTCTGAGTTTTTACGGATTTGTGCATTCACAATATCTTCTACTTGACGTAGTTGCTCTTGTGTCATCGCTTCAAAATGAGAGAAGTCAAAACGCAAGTATTTGTCATTAACCAATGAACCCTTTTGAGAAACATGGTCGCCTAATACTTGGCGTAATGCCGCATGCAGTAAGTGTGTTGCTGAGTGATTTAAACGGATCGCATCACGTCTAGCGCTATCCACAACAGCGGTAATTCTATGGTTAACAACCAGTGAACCCGCCTCTACCTTACCAATATGCCCAATTGCTTGACCATATTTTTGTGTATCAGTGACTTTAAAGCTCGCATTGTCATTATTTAAGTAACCAGTATCACCGACTTGCCCACCAGACTCTGCATAAAATGCAGTTTTATCTAGTATAACTAAGCCTTCTTCACCCGCATTCAAACTGTCTACAGGTTGGCCATCTTTATATAATGCAGTAATAGTGGCTTGTTGCTCATCATATTGATAACCGGAGAATTCACTACGCTTATCAACTTTAATTAAAGAGTTATAATCCGCACCAAAACCACTGGATTCGCGCGCACGACGACGCTGGTCTTCCATCGCCCGCTCAAAACCTTCTTCGTCGACTTTAATATTGCGCTCGCGGCAAACATCTGCCGTTAAATCGATTGGGAAGCCATAGGTGTCATATAAGCGGAATGCCGCTTCACCATCCAGTGTATCCCCTTTCAGTGAAGCAAGTTCTTCATCTAATAATTGAAGACCGCGTTCTAACGTGCGTGCAAATTGCTCTTCTTCGGTCTTGAGAACTTTTTCAACCATAGCTTGCTGGCGTGCAAGTTCATCGGCCGCAGGCCCCATGACTTTAATCAATGGCGCGACTAATTTGTAGAAGAAAGTGTCTTTGGCACCAAGCATATAACCGTGACGAACAGCACGTCGAATAATACGACGCAGAACATAACCACGACCTTCATTTGATGGAATAACACCATCACTGACAAGGAATGCACAAGAACGAATGTGGTCAGCAATAACGCGTAATGATTTATTCTCTAAATCCGTCGCACCTGTTGCTTTAGCTGCCGCAGCAATAAGGTCACGGAAGATATCAATTTCATAGTTTGAATTAACGTGCTGCAATACCGCAGAAATACGCTCTAAGCCCATTCCTGTGTCAACTGAAGGTTTTGGTAGAGGCTCCATTGTCCCGTCAGACTGACGGTTAAATTGCATGAAGACTAAATTCCAAATTTCAATATAGCGGTCACCGTCTTCTTCTGGGCTTCCTGGAGGGCCACCCCATATATGGTCACCGTGATCATAGAAAATCTCGGTACATGGACCACAAGGACCGGTATCACCCATTTGCCAGAAGTTATCTGACGCATATGGTGCGCCTTTGTTATCACCAATACGAATAATACGCTCAACTGGAATACCAATTTCTTTATTCCAGATATCATAAGCTTCATCGTCAGTTGCGTAAACGGTTACCCACAACCTTTCTTTTGGTAAGTTAAACCATTCTTCGCTAGTCAATAACTCCCAAGCAAAACGGATAGCGTCATGCTTAAAGTAATCGCCAAAGCTAAAATTGCCTAACATTTCAAAAAATGTATGGTGGCGGGCGGTATAGCCCACATTTTCTAAGTCGTTATGTTTACCACCTGCACGCACACAGCGTTGCGCGGTTGTCGCTCGGGAATATGCTCTTTTATCCAGACCAAGAAATACATCTTTGAACTGGTTCATCCCTGCGTTTGTGAACAATAGTGTAGGGTCATTATTTGGCACTAGTGAACTACTAGAGACCACTTGATGACCTTTTGTATGAAAAAAGTCGAGAAACGCTTGACGGATCTCAGCGGTGCTTTTACTCATATTTATCCCGATATCAAGCTGGAAACAGAATTACGAATTGTTGAGATGGAATGTAACATCACCTCTAATCAACTCTCCGATTAAAAAGTGACTGATAAGATAAAGTCTCTTTGTGCAGAAGTAAAATATAGATACATCCATTCGCAGCTTTCATTGTAAAGCGTCTAGATATTTTCTGAAAGTATGTTTATACCTTGCACTGGTGTATTTTTCCACAGAAAAACTGTTCAATAAACTATTAATGTAATAGGTTAAAAATAAAATAGGCGCCACCACATCAGCGGAGCGCCTATAATTTACTTGTTAATCAATTAATTAGATTAAAATTAAAATTCTTCTGGTGTTTCTTCTTCATCAGCATCACTGATAAAGTCTGTTGCTGCACTACTAAATTCACCAGTATGATTCAATAACATTTCACGCAGTTTGGTATCAATTTCTTGAGCGACTTCAGGGTGCTCTTTTAAATAATTTGTTGAGTTAGCTTTACCTTGGCCAATTTTATCGCCGTTATAACTATACCAAGCCCCTGCTTTTTCAATTAACTTATGTTTTACACCTAAGTCAATTAGCTCGCCGAAGGTATTAATACCTTCACCATACAAAATTTGGAATTCAGCTTGTTTGAACGGTGCTGCAACTTTGTTTTTTACCACTTTAACGCGAGTTTCACTACCGATGATTTCTTCGCCATTTTTAACAGCACCAATACGGCGGATGTCTAAACGAACAGATGCGTAGAATTTTAATGCATTACCACCTGTTGTTGTTTCTGGGTTACCAAACATAACACCAATCTTCATACGAATTTGGTTGATAAAGATCAGTAAGGTATTAGATGTTTTTAAGTTACCTGCTAACTTACGCATTGCTTGGCTCATCATACGAGCAGCTAGGCCCATATGTGAATCACCAATTTCACCTTCAATTTCAGCTTTTGGTGTTAATGCAGCAACGGAGTCAACGATGATCACATCAACCGCACCTGAGCGAGTTAATGCATCACAAATTTCTAGCGCTTGCTCACCGGTGTCCGGTTGAGAACATAGTAAGTTATCGATATCAACGCCTAATTTTTTAGCATAGATAGGGTCTAAAGCGTGTTCAGCATCGATGAAAGCACATGTTTTACCACTACGTTGCGCTGCAGCAATAACTTGCAGAGTTAGTGTTGTTTTACCTGAAGATTCAGGGCCGTAGATTTCAACAATACGACCTAGTGGCAAGCCACCAGCACCCAATGCAACATCAAGGGATAAGGAGCCTGTTGAGATAGTTTCAACATCCATAGAGCGGTCTTCACCAAGACGCATAATGGAACCTTTACCAAATTGCTTTTCAATTTGGCCTAATGCTGCTGCAAGTGCTTTTTGTTTGTTTTCATCAATAGCCATGTTTACTCCCTAAGTGCAATGATTTGACCACTGCAAATAAAACGATTGAATTCGGTTTGTTGAAATTAATTATACTGTATAATCATACAGTATCAAGAAGATTTTTAACTTAACTGCTTTAAAAGTGTTTCAAGTATATAAAGTGTTGATTGAAAACGAACTTCATTTCTGTTTCCTTGAAACACTTGATGTTGTGTTGTGACTAATACCGTTTGGTCTGCCTGTTTCTGTGCAAAACCAAACCATACTGTACCAACAGGTTTTTCTACACTACCGCCCCCAGGGCCTGCTATTCCACTAACTGAAACAGCAAAATCTGCACAGGCTTCTTGTAAAGCGCCTGTCGCCATTTCAGTAACGACTTGTTGGCTTACAGCGCCATACTGCTGTAAAGACTCATCTTTAACACCGATCATTTGATGCTTTGCTTCATTACTGTATGTCACAAAGCCACGCTGAAAATAATCTGAGCTACCCGATATATCGGTTAAAACTTTGGCAACCCAGCCCCCGGTACATGACTCTGCGGTTGTGACTGTTTTACCCTGTTCTTTCAGTTTCAGCCCAACCTGAATACTCAGAGTTTCAAGCCGCTTCTCATCTATCATGATGTTATCTACCTTTATGCCATTTTTTTACGAGCGCGATCCCAAACCCATAAACCCGCAATCGCAATTGCGAATACAGCACCGAAACCAATACCGGCATTCACAACTGACAAACCTGCTTTAATTGCTAATGAGTACAAGCCTAACATAATTAGCATTGCACTATTTTCACCTAAATTTTGTACTGCAATCGCATTCCCTGCTCCAACGGTTTCCTTCCCTTTTTCTTGCAATAATGCATTCAACGGAACGACAAATAAACCGCCGAAGATCCCAAGGATGATTAAAATAAAATAGGATGGAATAATATTAGTTTGCAACGAAAGTAACACCACCATCACACCTATAATAACTCCCGCAGGAATGCAGCGATAAACCGTTTTTAAGGTAATAAACTTGGCAGCAAGCCCGGCTCCTGCAACTATTCCCACGGCAACCATCGCATTTAAAATAGTCGGCGTTGTATTGTCTTGTAATCCCAATGCCACAGGCACCCATGCAACGAGCAGAAAACGCAGCGTTACCCCTGCTCCCCAGAACAAGCTGGTTCCAACTAGTGAAAAACGGCTTTCTTGGTTAGCCCATAGCACCCGGCAGGCATTGAAAAAAGAAGTAATTAACAGTTTAAGATCCCAACCTTTTCCAGGCCTCGCGGCAGCTAAGTGTGGGATGAAAAAATTCGCAATAACGGCTAACGCATACAATACAGCACATGTGCCTAGCGCTAAGATTAAGTTAATATCGGAAAGCATTCCTCCGACAACCGATCCCACTAAAATGGCTGCGATTGTTGAAGCCTCCATGACACCATTGGCCTTAACAAGGTTATCTCCACCAGTGAGCTCACCTAAAATACCGTATTTAGCTGGTGAATATGAAGCAGCGCCGATTCCCACTAACCCATAGCAAAGGAATGGGTTTAGGCCAAAACAAATCCCTAATGCCCCAATAAACTTAAAGATGTTAGAAAACAACATCACTCGGCCCTTTGAGAACCTATCTGCAATTTGCCCAACAAATGGCGCTAAAACGATGTAAGTGAAAACAAACACCATTTGTAAGATAGGATGACTCCATTCAGGATAAAACTCGGCTTTAAGTTGGGCTAATATGGCAAATAATAAAGCATTATCTGCAAATGCAGAAAGAAACTGTGAAGCAAGAACAGCTTTCATTCCTCTGCTCATTAACGGTACATTGGAAGCATTCTCTTGCATATTATTCATCCTTTAATGCCATTTGCTTTAATGTGACAAAATCCGTTTTACCGCTACCCAGTACTGGCAACTCTTTAACAAAACGAATATCACGTGGAACCGCTAACTCGGTTAACCCTTTGCTTTTGGCTGCACTAGATAATGCGCTACGGTCTAGTTCTTTATCTGTTGTGAACAAAACAAGCGCTTCACCTTTACTGCTATCTGGCTTTGTAACCACACCATGATTTGCATTAGGAGAAAGAGATGCCACCATTTGCTCAATACTTTCGAGAGAAACCATTTCACCCGCAAGTTTAGCAAAACGTTTAACACGGCCTTTTATCGTACAGAAATTTTTATGATCTAATTCAACGATATCACCTGTGTCGTACCAACCTTCCTCTATTTCACCTTGTGCATTTTCAGCTCGTGGTGTTTCAAGTACCCCAGGCGCTTCCACACGCAAATACCCTTTCATGATATTTGGGCCTTTAAGCTGTAATTTACCACCTTGTTCAATACCAGAAATGGGGATAATTCGCGCTTCCATTTCGGGTAAAATTTGCCCTACAGAGCCTTCTTTAGCGGCCATTGGCACATTAATTGAAACAATAGGTGCACACTCAGTTACCCCATAGCCTTCAAGAATTCGGATGCCAAATTTATCAAACCAGATTTTTTTGGTTTTATCTGATAATTTTTCTGCGCCCGCAACCACATAACGCAAACGTGCAAAATCATACTGATGAGCAAATCGTGCGTAGTTACCTAAAAAGGTTGATGTTCCAAATAATACCGTACAGTTTTTGTCATAGACTAATTCAGGAATGATCCGGTAATGTAATGGGCTTGGATAAAGGAAAACTCGGCTACCTGAAAATAGAGGGATAAATAAGCCAACCGTCAAACCAAATGCGTGAAATAATGGAAGTGACGACATAAAACGGTCACGAGGTGTAAAATCAGCGATCGTTTTAATTTGCTCTACGTTTGCCATCAAGCTGGCATGGCTGTGGACAACACCTTTCGGTGTACCTTCCGAGCCGGATGTGAATAAAACAATCGCTTCATCGGACGGCTTTCGGGGAATAATGGCTTTCTTAGGATTAAATAAGTGCTTAATAATCCATATTTTATCTTGCCATGTTACCGTGTCTTTTAAATCTTCAAGGTAAATCCAACTTGCTTCTGGCACTTGTTCTGGAATATGCGTTAAGTTGCCTTTTTCCAAAAATTGGCGGGAAGTAAAGACCACTTTCGCTGCTGAAGCTTTTAAAGCGTTACTAATACCGTGACTGCCCGCAGTGTAATTAAGCATGGCAGGTACTCGGCCTCTCATTAAAGCGCCAAAAATCGCGGCTGCGGTGACTGTCGCATTTGGCAATAATAGGCCAACTCTTTCATTTTCATGAGTATAGCGTTCAATAATACGACCAACCCCTAAGGTTTTTTTCAATAGAGATTGATATGAATCCTCTTTAAATGCGATGTCTTCAATACAAGGCGTGCGGCGCCCAAAAAACTGAACACTTTGAATAAATTCTTCAACTAATGTGACTTGTGGTAAACAAGACATACGTGCGGACTTCATGATTTGGTACAGATTTTCACCAGCCAGAGCACGACGCTCTACCGCTCTAGGAGCTTCTGGCATTGGAATTTCTTGTGCTGGCAAGATATACAATGTGATCTTCGGAAACCATTTTAATGGAAAAATTCCTTTCAGCCGCCCAAAATGGCTATATTGTGCACCTTCTATACGAATAGGAACAACTTTTGCTTCTGACTTTGCTGCCACAAAAGCCGCTCCTTCGTATATTTTCATTAAAGAGCCATGAACCGAAATTCGGCCTTCTGGGAAAATAACTATTGGGCGCCCTTTTTCTACCTCTTTAACTAGATGACGAATACCTAGAGGGTTGGCAGGATCAAGAGGGACAATATCCGCATAGGGCTTAAGGCGCTTCACCATTTTCGGTGTGGCAAATGTTGAATAAACAGCAAATACAGGTTTGACAGGCAAAAAAAGTGCGATTAATACACCATCTAGGAAAGAAACATGATTGGGCGTAATTAAGCATTTATCTTGATTAAATTCTTTCGCGTCGCCAATAACTTGTACGCGAAACAAAAATTTAAGTACTGTTTTGACTATCTTTGCCAACATAATGAGTCCCTATACTATGATTATATTTTTATATATTAGTGTGATACGACTATACCTTTAGTGACTTCTATCTTACTGAGCTACTCCCTTTACTCTAATTAGTATATTCCGAAAACACCGCTGGCTTATCACTCATGAGTTTAAGTTAAATCATTAAGTTGTGCGATGATGTCGTCGACAGGCTGCGCCGCATCAATAATATGATGTGCTGTCGCACGGTAGATAGGCTCCCTTTGTTGCATTACTTCTTCAATTTCTTCAACTAAAGATTTTCCTGTCAAACTTGGTCGCTGATCCGCTTGCGGTTCCGCAGCGAGGCGTTTTGCTAAAACTTCAGGGTGGGTATTTAAGTAAATCACGGTGCCGTTATTACGCATAATTTGCTGATTTTCTTCTGCAAGAACAAGCCCCCCACCAGTTGAAACAATCATATCGCTTTGCGTAATCGACTTAAGGACGTCAGTCTCTAGCTGGCGAAAGTAATCCCACCCGTGCTGTTCAACAATTTCTGCGATACTTTTTCCCGCTTTTTCTAAAATCAATTTATCTGTATCAACAAATTGATAACCTTTAGATTCTGCAAATTTTTTACCAATTGTGGTTTTACCCGAACCTCTTGGACCGATAATGTAAAACATTAAATTTCATCCCATCATCATAAATACTAAGCAATACCGATTATAAATTTGCTTATGATAAACTGCCTAGTTTGGCAAATAAAAAAAGAAAGCCACACAAGTGTGGCTATCTCATCATTTTTACTCATTATGGACGACTTAAAAAGTCACCATACCCGATCCATTTGTACGTTGTTAGTGCATCTAACCCCATAGGGCCACGTGAATGTAATTTTTGCGTACTCACTGCGACCTCTGCACCTAAACCAAACTGCCCACCATCGGTAAAGCGAGTGCTTGCATTAACATATACCGCGGCTGAATCTACACATTGAACGAAATAGTCAGCTTGGTGAATAGATTCTGTCAAGATAGCATCAGAATGAGCTGTACCATAATGACGAATATGGTCGATAGCAGCGTCAATATCTTCAACAATGTCTACGTTAAGATCCAGTGAGAGCCACTCATCGACAAGGTTTTCAGGTTTTACATCAACAACTTTAGCTGGACCTTGTTTTAGCAATGGAAGCGCTTTTTCACTCGCATGTAATGTGACTTGTTGTTGTGCCATTTTTTCACTTAAAAACGGCAGAAATTCATTCGCAATCTCTTTATGAACTAATAATGTTTCCAGTGAATTACAAGCGCTTGGGCGCTGAACTTTTGCATTAATAATCACGTTAATGGCTTTATTAAAATCTACCGATTTATCAACAAATGTATGGCAAACACCAATTCCCCCGGTAATTACTGGGATCGTTGATTGCTCACGACATAATTTATGTAAACCCGCACCGCCGCGAGGGATTAGCATATCCACGTAGCGATCTAATTTGAGTAATTGCGCAACTAATTCACGGTCAGGGTTATTAATAGCTTGTACTGCATCTGCTGGCAAGCCGCTATTTTCCAATGCTTTTTGAATAACTTCCACCACCGCAAGGTTAGTATGATGCGTCTCTTTCCCGCCACGTAAAATGACCGCATTACCTGTCTTTAAACATAACGAAGCCACATCAACGGTGACATTAGGGCGGGCTTCATAAATGACACCGACAACCCCCAATGGGACACGGCGGCGCTGTAAATTTAAGCCGCTATCCAATTGGCTTCCATCAATGATTTGCCCAACAGGATCAGCTAATTGGCATACTTTTCTAACATCATCAGCAATACTTTTTAAACGCTCTGGCGTCAGTAATAAGCGGTCTTGTAACGCCTCAGTCATACCGCTTGCTTTTGCCTGCGCCATGTCTTTTTGATTCGCTGCAAGTATAACTGCATTATCTTGTTCTAGTAGATCTGCAATTTGTAATAGTGCTGCATTTTTTTGTTTGGTACTTAACTGAGCTAATTGCCATGAAGCAACCCTTGCAGCCTTACCCATTGTCTCTAACATAATTAACTCACTATCATATCATCACGATGAACAGCCACAGAACCGTGTTCATAGCCAAGTATTTTGCTGATTTCTTGTGAATGGTGCCCAGCAATCATTCTAAGTGCATCACTGTTATAGTGGCTGACCCCATGAGCAAGATCTTTCCCTGCCATATTACGAATACGGATCACTGCGCCTCGGGAGAAATCGCCTTCAATCTTCTTAATACCTTTTGGCAATAATGAACTGCCTTTTTCCATAATTGCCAGTTGTGCACCATCATCAATGTACACATCTCCAGCTGCTGGAGCACCGAAAATCCAACGTTTACGATTTTCCATTGGATTTTTTTGCCCATAAAAACGGGTACCAACTGGAAGATTTTCAATAACCGCATTAATAACATCCGGTTTATTGCCTGCTGCAATGATAACATCAATTCCTGCACGGCCCGCGACATCTGCTGCTTGTAATTTAGTTGCCATTCCACCGGTTCCTAACCCGCTAACGCTTCCCCCCGCCATTTCGCGAAGTTCATCATTGATACCATACACTTCAGGGATCAATTTTGCATTTGGATTACTGCGTGGATCAGCATCATATAAGCCTTCGATATCTGTCAATAATAGCAGTTTATCTGCATCGCCAAGAATCGCGGCCAAAGCGGATAGATTGTCATTATCACCGACTTTGATTTCTGCGGTAGCCACAGCATCATTTTCATTGATAACTGGAATGATTCCGTTATCTAGCAGTGCTTGCAAGGTATCTCGTGCATTTAAGAAACGTTCTCTGTCTTCTAAATCGGCTCGTGTCAGTAACATTTGCCCGATATGAATGCCATAAATGGAGAATAACCGTTCCCATAACTGGATTAAACGACTTTGACCGACCGCCGCAAGCAACTGTTTAGATGCTATGGTAGCCGGCAATTCGGGGTAATTTAAGTGTTCGCGACCTGCGGCAATTGCCCCAGAAGTCACAATAATAATACGATGCCCTTTTTCATATTGCTGCGCGCACTGCCTAACCAGCTCAACAATATGAGCTTGATTTAAACGGCGCGAGCCCCCTGTTAATACACTGGTCCCTAATTTAACTACCAGCGTCTGGCTATT
Organism: Providencia hangzhouensis; assembly: GCF_029193595.2. Taxonomy (NCBI): domain Bacteria; kingdom Pseudomonadati; phylum Pseudomonadota; class Gammaproteobacteria; order Enterobacterales; family Morganellaceae; genus Providencia; species Providencia hangzhouensis. The sequence goes on along the minus strand of NZ_CP135052.1, from coordinate 1,013,338 downwards.
TTTCATCATTTTTCTGCCATTAGGATTAATAAACCAAAAAGTAGGTATCATTTTTATCAGGAGAAGCGCGTTATGCCAACAGGCATAACGCAAAATTCAACAAAAGTTGGTTTAAAACAAATTTATGCGCTTAATTCCAGTTTTAATTCTGTCATTAGCGGGGAGGGAAAGAGGCTTAACTCAAGTTCAGATAGCTGTTTTGCAAGGGCTTGGTGAAAAGACACTAAATTTTGCTCTGTCGCCTCAATGGTTGGTGCATCTTTTAATGCTTTGACTTGCCAACTACCATGGCTGTTGTATAGGCCCAAATGATAAGTAAATTCAAACCCCTTATCAGTTGCAACCAATTTTAGCCACCACCCCCAAAATTCACGTTTTTCTGGGGCAATATTTGCATTCACGCAAACAACGAGACTATCGAATATATAACAGCCATTTAAACATTGTTTTTCACGTAAATAAGGTCCTATCGAAGCAAACTTCTTTAAATACTTTCCATTTGAGTAATCAGTCGGTAAAGCCATGTTAAGGATCTCCTTCTTGGGAAGACACCTTTTTAACAAATGGGAAAAAATAAGCAAGTTATTAAATAAAATTAAAGTATTTTTGCTTTTAACCAATTAGTAGTTTCACTTAGCGCCTTTTCAAAATTAGCAAAAACGGGCTGGCTTGGTAGCATTATCGTGTCAGCATCCATCGATGAACGTCGAATTAAATCAGACTCTGCTTTGGGGCTGTAAATATCATCTTTAAGACTAACCGATAGCATTGAAACCTTACTGCGCCGCCCCAAAAGCCCTTGATTTTTAAGTGAATAACAACTTAATTCATGACGTAAAGCTGAACCATCAACTTGATAAATACCCAAACGACTGGCGAATACATCCAAAACCATCCGAGGAATATCTTGTTGATATTTCTCTTCATGCAATAAACTGTGGACAATTGGCCCTATGACAGCAACCGCTTTAATCTTATCAGGGCACATATAAGCTAATCTTAACGCTATATTTGCGCCAAAACGCATACCAACGATGCCAAAACGCGTATGATCAATCCAAGCAATATCCCCAAGCTGGCGAACGATTTGCTCATGTAAGGTGCTCGTTTCCTGCGTAAGCTTGTGTTTAACCGAATAACCAATTGACGGCATATCCAGTGTTAGCATCGCAATACCGAGTGGTTCGAGGTAGTCGCGAAAATAGCGACAAAAATCAATCTGTAAGCTATCTAACATGCCACAGATCATCACTGTCGGATAAGGCCCTTGCCCCTGTGAAGGAATATGTAAAAAACCGCAAACTTCTTTCCCACCATCAACTTTGAAAGGAATTTTCTTTAGGCGATATTGAGAAAATTTTGCGGCACTATCATAAGCTTTGCAAGCCAGCAAAATAGCTTGGTCAGCAAGCTCATCTCCCTTGATAAAAGGATAAGCGGCAATGCTGTACAAGTTAGCTGAACGTAACCAAGCCTCCCCTGCCTCTGCACCTTTTTCAAATTCTAATGCTTTTTGCTGCCAACGCATGGCTTGCTGGGACCATTCGAAACACCAGTTTCCACGACGGTTGCCAATGACCGTATCCAACAAGTTATCATTGCTACGCTCAGCATCTGAGATAGCAATACGACTTAGTACTTCTTCAATTTCTAAGGCGTCTATTCCTCGCCAAATCCACATTAAGCGATTAATCATACGATACCAACCCGCATGATGGGAGCCACTTAACACACTGTGTTCTTTAATTTGAGAAATTGTTTGAGATGAATAAGAGACTAATGTTGATGTTTCAACTTGTCTGACTTTAGGTTTGAAAAGTTTTTCTGAAAGGTTTTGCTGAGTCATCCCTATTTCCTTGTCGATCAGAGTTGAATTTGGCCAAAAATAAAGGGAATGCAAAAATGCACTCCCCAAATTATATCGTGTTTAGCTCAAAAATTTTAGGTATTAATGTGTTTTTGCAATCAATAAAACCTATAACGCTTTATAATTACAATGTTTTCACCTAAAACGCTCATGAAAAACAGATTTATTTATCTTGTTCACACAATGGTTTAACAAAAACGACACCCATGTCCCATGGTTGTTCGATCCATGTGTCTTGTGGAATATCAACTACGTAGTCATCAACTAATGGACGGCCTGCAGGTTTTGCAAAGATGGTGACAAAATGTGCTTTAGGGTACATGTTACGGATAGCTTGAGCTGTGCCGCCTGTATCGACTAAATCATCGATGACAATATAGCCTTCACCATCACCTTCTGCACGTTTAATCACGGTTAATTCGCGCTGGTTATTATGGTCATAGCTAGAAATACAAACGGTATCAACGTTACGAATACCAAGTTCGCGTGCAAGCAGTGCTCCAGGAACAAGGCCACCACGGCTAACCGCGATAATACCGGTCCATTGCTCTACTGGTAATAAACGTTGTGCGAGTTTACGGGCATGTATTTGCAACATATCCCACGTTACGACATATTTTTCGCTCATAAAATTCGGGTCCCGACTGCTGAGTAAATCTGAAAAGTGTCTTGCGGAAAAAAGGTTGCGCGAGATTATAGTGATTTGGCCGGTTAAAAACCAGCAAAAAGCACCATTCGCCATTAATTATTATCATTTACACTGTCCATTGCTCAAAAGAAAGTGTTATCCTGAGTTTATAAAAGAGGCAGCCTTTAATTCGAAACTTCAGGCTGTTAGGTCATAATTACAGCAATATTCCTTTTAAAATTGAAGCTGAAATTAATGTTGGTTGCCAATCAGCTCCTACTGGGTTATTCAGGATATTATCCCTAAATAGTTCAATTTGTAGCTAGGCGGCAAATGAGTAAATCCTAGGAGCATACATAAGTATGTGACTGGGATTTATGAATGAAGCCAACAACGCTACAGATTGAAATATAAAGGGAAAATAAAAGGAGAGAGACGTGTCTGAGCTAGCTACATTATCCCCCCAACCGCTATGGGACATCTTCGCTAAAATCTGTTCTATCCCACACCCTTCGTATCACGAAGAAGCCTTAGCCACGCATATTGTTGATTGGTCAAAACAAAAAGGCTTTCACGTTGAACGTGATGAAGTAGGCAATATTCTGATCCGTAAACCTGCTACGCCTGGTTATGAAAACCGTAAAGGTGTTGTTTTACAAGCTCACTTGGACATGGTGCCACAAAAAAATAACGACACGGTACATGACTTTAAAACTGATCCAATTCGTCCCTATGTTAATGGTGAGTGGGTTACTGCTGAAGGCACCACTTTAGGTGCTGATAACGGCATTGGCTTAGCTTCTGCTTTGGCTGTTCTTGCTGACGATAGCGTTGAGCATGGGCCAATGGAAGTTCTCCTGACCATGACCGAAGAAGCCGGTATGGAAGGTGCTTTTGGCTTGAAAGCAGGCTGGTTACAAGCAGATATTTTGATAAACACCGACTCCGAAGAAGAAGGTGAAATTTACATGGGTTGCGCTGGTGGTGTTGATTTTACAACCACGTTTGACCTGACTCGTGAAGCATTACCACAAGGCTATAAAACCTTCACTATGACCCTAAAAGGCCTAAAAGGTGGTCACTCCGGTGGTGATGTACATTTAGGTTTAGGTAATGCCAATAAGCTGTTAGCTCGTTTTCTAGCAGGGCACGCAGAAGATTTAAGCCTAAAATTATTAGATTTTAGAGGGGGTACTGTTCGCAATGCGATTCCTCGTGAAGCCTATGCCATTATTGCTGTTCCAGCAGACAAAGTTGCTGAATTAACGGCACTGAGAACGCGCTATGAAGATATTCTGAAAAATGAATTAGCTGTTGTTGAGCCTAACCTTGTTCTGCTACTTGACGAAACGCAAAGTGAGCTAAAAGCCCTTTCTGATGATTGCCAAAAGCGTTTTGTTTTCTTCTTAAATGCAGCACCGAACGGTGTAATTCGCATGAGCGATGTGGCTATTGGCGTGGTTGAAACGTCACTTAATGAAGGTGTAGTACGCCTAACTGAAGATAAAGCAGAAATTATCTTCCTTGTTCGCTCACTTATCGATAGCGGCAAGAACTACGTTGTTAACATGCTGACATCTATCAGTAAATTAGCACAAGCCCAATATCGAGCAGAAGGCAGTTACCCTGGTTGGCAGCCCGATGCAGACTCACCAGTGATGCATTTAGTCAGCGATACCTACAACAAACTATTCGGTAAAATTCCTAATGTGATGGTGATCCACGCAGGCCTTGAGTGTGGCTTATTCAAAAAGCCTTACCCAGACATGGATATGGTTTCAATTGGGCCAACTATTCGTGGTGCGCACTCCCCTGATGAGCGTGTGCATATTGCAAGCGTTGGTGAGTATTGGAAATTATTAACTGCGGTTTTAAAAGCAATTCCAGTTAAAGAATAAACAACTAATTAATTGTAAATCAAACACCTATCATACGATAGGTGTTTTTTTATAATTCAAGTAATAATTGCCGTTCAAGCTGAGGACTTTGCAGCATCACATGCAAACCAACTAACCGAACGCCACGCCCTAAGCGGCGGTTATCCCAAGCTTTTTTCGCTATTTGTACCAAATCTTGTTTATTGAGAACTGGATATACATGTTCTTGTGTCGTTTGCTGAAAGTCTGCAAATTTAAATTTTACACCTTGGCGAGCAATACGAAGGTCAGGCTTTACCTTTGCTAAACGCAGTTGGAGTTCATCGTATAATTTATCCAACAACGGCAAGCAATCTTCCCATTGATAGATATCTTCTGTAAGTGTACGTTCAACTCCTACCGATTTCCTAAGCCTATCAGGGTTAATCGCACGTTCATCGATACCATGGCAACGCTCCCAAAGTACCTGCCCAAATTTCCCCATGCTTTTAATCAACGCAACTACATCATATTTTTGAACATCGGCACAAGTCACCAACCCCATATCCGCTAATTTTTGGGCTGTTACCTTACCCACTCCTGGTATTTTTTTTAGTGGCAATTTAAGAACGAATTGATCGATATCTTGTGGTGTGATCACGAATTGGCCATTCGGTTTGTTCATATCGGAAGCAATCTTTGCCAAAAATTTTATTGGAGCGATCCCCGCTGAAGCAGTGAGCTGTAATTCATCAAAGATTTGCTTGCGGATAGCCTCAGCAATTAACGTTGCAGAGCCGTGTAATTGCGTACAATCCGTAACATCCAAATAAGCCTCATCAAGAGAAAGCGGTTCTATGAGGTCTGTGTAACGCGCAAATATTTTTCGAATATGAAGAGAGGTTTCTTTATAAAGTGCCATATGCCCAGGAACCACTTTCAAGTGAGGGCAAAGCCTAAGTGCAATCGCTGTAGACATCGCACTATGAACACCGTAGCGACGTGCTTCATAATTTGCAGTACTAATCACTCCTCGGCGATCTGCGCTACCTCCCACCGCAATAGGTACATTGCGAAGGCTTGGGTCGTCACGCATCTCGATGGCGGCATAAAAGCAGTCCATATCAATATGAATAATTTTACGCACGAGTATACCCTAACAATCAATCAACTGTTTAAATATACAGTATCTTTAATAGCCATGCAATTATTATCAGACCACCATAAATGGATGAATAACAAGCTAACTTAATGATAACTAGGTAATTCATCATATTGCAATAATCATCTGCCAATCTATCCAATAAAGATTTTATTTAAAGTTTGTCTTAAAAATAAGTGTTAATACTTACTTTTAAACAAAAAAGTAATAAAAAGAGTTGTTTTACCAACGACAATACCTTGAAAAACTATTTATGGATCATCTCTATGGCAATTACATCAACATCAAAATATTTTAAATTTATGGCAACTCTCATAATACTGTTTGCTAGCCAAACCGTTTTTGCACTATCCCCTAAAATTGTTGCTCACCGTGCAGGAACGGCTGATGCACCAGAAAATACAATTTATGCAATTGATTTAGCAAAGAAAAATAATGCTGACGCTATTTGGCTTACCGTTCAGTTAAGTAAAGATAATCAACTCGTTTTATATCGTCCAAGTGACTTAAGCTCACTTACAGACCATGAAGGTCCTGTATCAAAATATAATGCCCTGCAACTTAACCGTATAAATGCTGCATATAAATACAATATAAAAAATAACCTGCAACTACCTATGCAAGATACTACTATTAGTAGACTAGAAACTATTTTAAAAAAATACCCTGATACGACTTTTTATATTGATTTAAAATCACCTGATGCAGACCCTAATATCCAAGCACAAGCTATCCTTGCACTACTAGATAAAACTAATTCATTTAGCCAAGTACGTTTTTATTCCACTAATGATGAATTTTTAAAAGCGCTAAAATCCCTTTCATCAAAAATTTCACTATTTGAAAGCCGTGATGAAACTCGGACTATGTTGGCAAATATCGTAATGAACCATCAATGCTCAATAGAAAATGACAAGACCACCACTCGTTGGTATGGCTTTGAGCTACATCGTAAAGTTGAAGTAGTTGAAAAATATACATTAGGTGAGGCACGCTCACCAGCTACCCTTTCATGGGATAAAGAGGCCATCGACTGTTTTAGAAAAAATGGTAATGCCTATATCATTGTCTTTGGTGTTAATAATGACAGTGACTACCAACTCGCAAAAGAAATTGGTGTTGATGCTGTAATGGTTGATTCCCCAAAAGCATTTAAAAAATAATCTAATAACATCTCCTAAGCTATTATTACTTTAATAATAGCTTAGGAATTAAATCACATCTTAAAAACATTCTTTTCATCAATTAATAATAATTGTTCTTAATTTACCGCTATAGAAAACTTGATATATTTAATCCGTCACAAAAATTCTATTTAAAATAATTTAAAAAAGGTTTTATATGTCAAATATTGGAACAATGATTGTCGAGAATTATTGGAATGAAACATTAAGGAAAGTTGAAATACATTATCATAATAGTGATAACCCCTATGATAATGTGTTTATATTTTATAATCTATCACATGCCACATCTAGCTCTAACGAAAATTCATTCCCTTACTCAACAACAGGTAAAAGTGCTTGGAAAGCTAAAATTACTACGAAAAATAATGAACTGTGGAGTAGTGGTGATTTTTTACCTTGCCAAATTAACAACAATGATAATGGAAAGGTCACGATTAGATTTGATGGTGAGACAAAAAGCATGCATGTTAATTACCCTGTCTCTGTTTCATGTGCTAAGAAAATGCAATTAATTTAGGCTGTATAACGGGAAAGTAATATTTGGAGATGTCTAATAACTATATTTAGACATCTCCGGCTCATTACTAGTTATAGAACCGTTAAATATTACTATTCAAATAATACGATTTTTATCCAGTATTTTTTGGCGGGCTTCTTCACGTGCCATACGCTTTTTACGTGCATCGCAAGGCTCAGGGCAATCACACACTTTATCAACACCAATACTGCTTAACCCGCCGCAGCTACCTTGGATACTCTTACGCTTAATAATATATCCAAGTGACATGCCTAAAAAGGCCAGCAAAAACAGTACAAAGGCTGCAATAAAAACATTTAGCATCTTTTATCCTCCCAAAACTACTGTTTTTTAGTTAAAAATGGTTCGAATGCCTTAGTATAACGCTCTTCAAAACCTTTATCTGTCTTAACAATCATAAAAACAGGAATATTCATTTTTTCAGCTAAATCAAAGCCAACTTCAGGCCCTAAAACATTTAGCCCCGTAGATAGGCCATCAGCACTCATGCAATTTTCTGCAATCACCGTAATAGAAACTAAATTATGAGTGATTGGCTTGCCTGTTTTTGGGTCAATGGTATGAGAAAAACGAACACCATCTTGCTCGAAATAATTACGGTAATCTCCTGATGTAGCGATAGAACGGTCACCTGGTTCAATAATCTCTTGTGCTGTTTGGCTTACCCCATCCGCGACAGGTTTTTCTATTGCAATACGCCATGGTACTTCTTTACCATTTGTTCCTTTCGTACGCACTTCACCACCAATATCAACCATATAATTATTGATATCCAATGATTCTAAATATTCAGCAACAACGTCAACACCATAACCTTTAGCAATTGAGGAAAGGTCGACGTACAGCTCAGGGATCGTTTTAATTAGGTTATTATCCTGAACCGAGAGTTTCTCGATACCAGTCCAGGCTCTACGCTTAGCCAACTCTTCATCAGAAGGCGCTTTAGTCACTCTTCCTTCAGGGCCAAAACCCCATAAATTAACTAAAGGCCCAACCGTTACATCTAATGAACCATTAGTAAGCTTATTAATTTCAATGGCTTTTTTAACCACAGTTGCGGTTGCTGCAGAAACTGGGAACGGCGTATTCACTTCTTTAAATTGATTAAAACGACTTAATTCTGAATCTGGGCGATATGTTGACATTTGGTCGTTAACTTCTTCCAAACGTTTATCTATTTCGGCTTGAATGACTTCAGGCTTTGGCTCCGAAGAATCTGTAACATATTTAACCGAATAGTACGTCCCCATCGTTTGCCCCTGAAGATTCTGTTGTTCAGGTCCACCACAGGCAGTAAGAAACAGAGCTGCAACAAATAGCAGTATTGGGGTATAAATTCTTTTACTTAGCATAATTTTCTCCGCGTCAATCATGAGCGCATTTTGTTAAGGCCGCCCAGACTATTAACACACTTTACATCGTCACCCATGCAGAGAATGTTCCAGTCAAAATAATTATAAATCTACCTATTAAGCGCTAACTAATTAGCACTTAATAGATTTACTAAAATCACAAAGAGGGAAAATATTTTCCCTCTTTAAAGTGTTACTGTCTACTGACTTTGATAAGTCTAATAAAATCAGCTAAGTTGCTTAACCACCGAAGTCATCCAACAGGATATTTTCATCTTCAACACCGAGGTCTTTCAACATTTTAATCACAGCAGCATTCATCATTGGAGGTCCACACATATAGAACTCACAATCTTCTGGCGCTGGATGGTCTTTTAAGTAGTTTTCATATAAGACATTATGGATGAAACCTGTATAACCATCCCAATTATCTTCAGGCATAGGGTCTGAAAGCGCGACATGCCATGTAAAGTTCTCATGTTCTGCGGCAAGTTGGTCAAAATCTTCAGTGTAGAACATTTCACGGACTGAACGCGCACCATACCAGAAACTGATCTTACGTTTAGAATCCAAACGACGCAGTTGGTCAAATATGTGAGAACGCATTGGCGCCATTCCCGCACCACCACCGATAAACACCATTTCTGCTTCCGTTTCTTTAGCAAAAAATTCACCAAACGGCCCAGAAATAGTGACTTTATCCCCTGGCTTTAATGACCAAATATAAGAAGACATGATCCCCGGTGGGACATCTGGATTACGAGGTGGTGGCGTAGCAATACGCACGTTTAGCATGATAATGCCATACTCTTCCGGGTAGTTTGCCATCGAATAGGCGCGAACAGTTGGCTCTTTAACCTCAGACACATAACGGAACAGGTTAAATTTATCCCAATCTTCGCGGTACTCTTCTGGTACATCAAAATCTTCGTATTTGACAACATGTGCCGGACATTCAATCTGAATAAAACCACCCGCACGGAAAGGAACTACCTCTCCTTCTGGAATTTTCAGTTTAAGCTCTTTAATGAAAGTGGCTTTGTTATCATTAGAAATAACTTCACACTCCCATTTTTTCACACCAAAAATTTCTTCTGGAAGCTCAATTTTTAAATCTTGCTTAACGTTGACCTGACACGCTAATCGGCAGCCTTCTTTTGCTTCACGTTTGTTGATGTGTGAAAGCTCAGTTGGCAGAATATCACCACCGCCTTCTTTGATTTTCACACGGCACTGACCACAAGAGCCACCGCCGCCACATGCTGATGAAACAAAAATACCTTGGTTTGATAGCATGCCTAACAGTTTGTCGCCCGCCGGAGCTTCAAAACTTTTGTCTGGATCGCCATTAACTTCAACTTTGATGTTCCCTGTATTGACTAGCTTGGATTTAGCAAACAGGATTAAACCTGTCAGCACCAAGACAATCAGGGTAAACATCACGACACCTAAAATAATAATTTCCATGAATTCTTCTCGCCTTTATAGCTGCACACCGGAGAAGGACATAAAGCCCAATGCCATTAAACCGGTTGTCACAAAGGTGATACCTAACCCTTTTAGACCCGATGGAATATCTGAGTACTTCATCTTCTCACGGATAGCCGCCAGCAATACGATTGCGAGCATCCAGCCGATCCCCGAACCGAACCCATACACAATCGATTCGCTAAAGTTATAATCACGCTGAGCCATGAAAGAAACACCACCGAAAATGGCACAGTTAACGGTAATCAATGGCAAAAAGATACCTAACGCGTTATACAGTGACGGGAAGTAGCGGTCTAAAATCATTTCAAGAATCTGAACTAACGCGGCAATAACACCGATAAAAGTGATGAAGTTCAAGAAGGATAAATCGATACCTTCGGCAATCGCACCATCACGTAACACCAAGTTGTATACTAAGTTATTGGCTGGGACAGAGATCCCCAGAACTACCGTTACAGCGATACCCAGCCCAAAAGCGGTTTTTACATTCTTCGACACCGCAAGGAAAGTACACATTCCCAAGAAAAACGCTAATGCCATATTTTCAATAAAAATGGCTTTAACAAATAGGCTAATATAGTGTTCCATGTGATTAGTCCTTCTCTACCTGAGCTGGTTTCAGAGTACGTAGTCCCCAAATCAGCATACCAATGATAAAGAATGCACTTGGCGCGAGGAGGAACAAGCCATTTGGCATGTACCAACCACCGGTTTGTAGTGATTCAAAAACTGTGATACCAAACAATTTGCCGGAACCAAATAACTCACGGAAAAAACCGACTAAAACAAGGATCACACCATAACCAAGGCCGTTACCAATACCGTCCATGAAGCTTTCAATTGGTGGTGCTTTCATTGCGTAAGCTTCAGCACGTCCCATGACGATACAGTTAGTAATAATCAAGCCAACAAATACAGAAAGTTGTTTTGATATTTCATAAGCGTATGCACGTAAAATTTGGTCAACGACAATAACTAAAGACGCAATAATCGCCATTTGAACAATAATACGCACACTACTCGGAATATAGTTCCTGATGAGTGAGATAAAGAAGTTAGAAAAAGCCGTTACTAAGGTTACAGCAATCGTCATAACGAGCGCGGTTTCTAACTTCGTTGTCACTGCAAGTGCAGAACAAACCCCTAATACCTGTAAAGCAATTGGGTTGTTATCAAATAGCGGCCCAAGTAGGACGCGTTTTACTTCTTTTGAATCAGCCATTATTCAGCGCTCCTTCACGTACTTTTTTCAGGAACGGACCAAAACCGTTATCCCCTAACCAGAAATCAAACATATGTTGGATCCCGTTCGATGTTAGAGTCGCACCTGAAAGGCCGTCGATACCGTATGGGTTATCTGTAGCACCACCGCGCACGATTTTAATTGCCGGAACCCCCTGTTCATTGAACAGCTTTTTACCTGGCCATTGTGCTTTCCACTGAGGGTTATCAACCTCACCACCCAGCCCTGGTGTTTCACCATGTGCGTAGTAAGTAATACCACGAGAGGTAACACCATCTACATCTACCGCAATAAAGGCATACATGACAGACCACAAACCAGAACCGTAAACAGGTAAAATAATTTGTGATACTTTTCCTGCTTCATCTTTAACCAAATAGATTTCAGCGCTATTGGCACGACGGCGGATTTTTGCAATATCCTCTGCAGGAGAGAGTGCAATACTCGTTTCTTCGCTGCGTAGCTCGCTATTTAAGTCATAACGGCTAGTGCTATCAGATAATTCATTAGTTTTAAAATTCAAAAGTTTAGGTTCGATGCGATCCTTATACACATTTTGAACTTCCTCAGCGGTCATTTTAGGCTGTAGCAACCCAGCAACACTTAAAATGTTACGTTGAGTATCTAACTGAATCTGTTCTTGCTGCTGTGGTTTTAAACCAACGGCAGCACCTGCGACGACAATAGAGCACACTAGACAAAGAATAAAAACAACTAGAAATGTTCTGCCGACGCTATCGTTATTAATTGGTTTTTCATTAGCCACGAGCTTTTCTCCGCTTAATATTTGCTTGAACGACCAGATAGTCAAACAGAGGAGCAAACAGGTTGGCGAATAGGATCGCCAGCATCATCCCTTCTGGATAAGCTGGGTTAACAACCCTGATAAGAACACACATTACACCGATCAGAATGCCGTACGCCCATTTACCTTTGTCTGTGAATGAAGCTGATACTGGGTCTGTCGCCATAAAAATCATACCGAATGCGAAGCCACCGAGTACCATGTGCCACCACCATGGCATAGCAAATAACGGGTTGGTATCAGAGCCAATCGCGTTGAATAGGTAGGACATTGCAATCATACCAACCATCACACCAGCAACAATGCGCCATGATGCGATACGGAAGAACATGATAAGAGCCCCACCAATAAACAGCATCAGAGTTGACACTTCACCAATTGAACCTGGCATATTACCTAAAAAGGCTTGCATCCAAGTAATAGGCTCATGAGTCACTGTGTTCATTAGCGCATGCTCACCACCTGTTGCCCATTGTGATAATGGTGTTGCACCAGAGAAGCCATCTGCAGCGGTCCAAACTAAGTCACCTGATATTTGAGCAGGATAAGCAAAGAATAAGAAAGCACGTCCAGCCAATGCCGGGTTTAAGAAGTTACGCCCAGTACCGCCAAAAATTTCTTTCGCAATAACAACCCCGAACGTGATACCTAATGCAGCCTGCCATAAAGGAATGGTTGGCGGCACAATTAAGGCAAATAGAATCGAGGTAATAAAGAAGCCTTCGTTTATTTCATGGCCGCGGATCATGGCGAATAACACTTCCCAGAAACCACCGACTAAGAAAACGACTGCATAAATAGGAAGGAAATACACTGCACCCAGCAGCATTTTACTTCCCCATCCCGCATCCATCGAAAGTGATGCGCCTAAAAACTGCGCTAAGCTATAATGCCAATCACTAGCTAGAACTTGCTGTAATTCAGCCCCGCTATATAATTGATGCAAAGCTGGGATGGCTTGGTTACCAACGTTATACATTCCCCAGAACATAGCTGGGAAAACCGCTAGCCACACCAATATCATCATACGTTTCAGGTCAATAGTATCCCTGACATGAGAACGCCCTTTTGTTACCGTACCCGGCGTGTAAAAAACAGTCGAAACTGCTTCAAATAACGCATAGTATTTTTCTAGCTTTCCACCGGGCTCAAAATGGTGCTCATACTTTTCAAATAAATTTTTCAGACCCATGGAATCACCCTTCTAGCTCAATCTTGGTCAGAACATCGCGTAGCACCGGACCATATTCATATTTCGCTGGGCAAACGTAGGTACATAAACCTAAATCTTCTTCGTCCAACTCTAAACAGCCCAATTCTTGTGATGAGTCAGTGTCTCCAGCAAGGAGATCGCGCAATAAATGAGTGACCATGATATCGAGAGGCATGACTCGCTCGTAGTTACCAATTGGCACCATCGAACGCTCGCCACCGTTCATTGTCGTTGTAAAATTAAAACGTTTATTTTTCAGGAAATGCCCGATTGTGGTACGAGTAATCGTAAATTTATTAACACCAGGCATAATCCAGCCAAATAACTCTTTATTGCGACCTTCGGCTAACACTGAGACTTGATTATGAAAACGACCAAGATAGTGATGGGTATCATCGCATGTCACGCCCCAAAGGACTGAACCGGAAATAATACGATTTTCACCCGCTTTAAGCTGACCTTGTGTTAATTCATATAAATCAGCACCTAGGCGAGTACGCAGAAGACGAGGTTTTTCAACTTGTGGCCCTGCTAATGAAATCACGCGGTCTGTGTATAGGTGACCCGTAACAAATAGCTTACCAATAGCAATAACGTCTTGGTAATTAAGGCTCCAAACTTTTTTCTTAATACTCACAGGTTCTAAGAAATGAATATGAGTTCCCGCTAAACCAGCAGGATGCGGCCCTGCAAACTGAGTATAAGAAATTTGGTTATGTGCCGTATTCTTCGGTAAGTCTCCCTCTCCATGACACACATGGATTTTACCTTCTGTTAAACGACTTAGAACCAAAAGCCCATCGTTAAATGCTTGTTCTTGCTCTTTAATAATTAAAACAGGATCCGCTGCAAGTGGGTTAGTATCCATTGCAGTGACAAAAATAGCGATAGGTGAAGAACCCGGTTGTGGTGAACGGCTAAATGGACGCGTTCTTAAAGATGTCCACAGACCCGATTTGATCAAGTTATCTTCGACTTGTTGTTGCGTTAATGTTGATAGCTCATCACGAGTATAAGCTGCAAATGTTTCTTGTTCATCACCATCAATTTCGATGACAACAGATTGAAGCACACGACGCTCACCACGATGAATAGCAACAATTTTACCGCAGGCTGGGCTTGTAAATAAAACCCCTGGGTTCTTTTTATCTTCAAAAAGAACCTGTCCTTTAACTACACGCTCACCTTCTTTAACCAGCATCGAAGGACGCATTCCGACATATTCCTCACCTAGCACAGCTACGTGTTGAATTTTCGGGCCGTCTTCTATCACTTGGGCTGGCTCACCTGCGATAGGAAGGTTGAGGCCTTTTTTAATTTTAATCATAAGATCTGCACAAGTTTATCAGTTAAACCCTAAGCTAACGATTCAGCAATGAATGATAGCGACTCATTAAATAAAAAATAGCTCAAGTAATCGTCATCACTTAAGCAGGTATTCTCACATAATTGTTACTAAATTTTATCTTCTGCCACCCACAATTTTATCAGTTCCCACTCTCTATGTCCGGCTATAGAAGTGACATAGTTCAAGCAAATTGCATTAATATTTAAATTTTTCTGTTAACAATTCGGTATTATCGATATTTAAGCTCATATTTATCGATCATTGTTTATTATTTACACAATAAAGGTTCATTTAAAAACTATTAACAAACTATATTAATTTTCGATTTACTCGTCTAGAATGCATAAAATATGTACTCTTTTTGTTCAAAAACATTTTCTTGATATGGCTTAAATATGAAATTAAGTAAATTTTTTAGTGCAATTTTTTTATTTGTACTCATATATTCTCCTGCTATTCAGGCAAGTAACTATTCATTTCTACTTAATAATAACGTATCGGATAGCTCAAACTCATCCATTTTTATTCAAATATTTAAGCAAGAAGGTTTATTAGAACTCTACCAAAAAACACCATCAGGAAAATATAAACTGTCGAAAACTTACCCAATTTGTAAGTTTTCAGGAGGGCTAGGTCCCAAAAAAATTGAAGGCGACCTGAAAAGTCCAGAAGGATTTTATCAAATTACAGCGGAACAGCTCAATCCTAATAGTCGGTATTACCGATCTATCAATATTGGTTTTCCTAATGAGTTTGATAAAGCGCAAGGCTATAGCGGTAGCTATCTTATGATCCACGGCAGTTGCGTTTCGGTGGGATGTTATGCCATGACCGATAAATATATGGGTGAGATTTACCAAACAGTAGAAACGGCCTTACTCAGCGGACAGTCGGTCATTAATGTCAGCATTTACCCATTTAAAATGACAAATGAAAATATGCTGCGCTACCGTAATTCCAGCCATTATGCCTTCTGGAAGCAGCTACAACCCGCTTACGAGTATTTCAACCGCACAGGAAGGCCTGCCGAGGTGTCGGTCGCTTTAGGTAAATATGCGGTTATTGACCAAGCTGATACCCCAACAAAATTGTTAGGGTCTAAATCACAATATGCGCTCACCAAGATAGAATAAGACGAAATTACCAGGGTCAATTCGCTGCCAGTTTTCGTTACCCGTTAGTGGTTGCGTTGCGATAACAGAGACCACATCAGTGGGGGTCGTGCACTGCTCAAAATCGATTTCAATATCTTGGTCAAGTAATTTTGCTTTACCAAACGGTGCCTTACGCGTTAACCAATGTAAATTCGTCGAGCTAAAGGCCATCATATATTGCCCATCAGACAGCAACATATTAAATACCCCTTTATGACGTAATTGGTCAGCTAATGTCGCAATAAAACGGAACACGCTTTTCCAATTCGATGGCCTGCGTGGGTATTTTTCACTGAGTTGATGAAGTATCCAACAAAATGCCCATTCGCTATCAGTTTCACCTATTGGGCAATAACGTCCAGTTTTCAGTGTACGATACCCCTTTAATTGCCCATTATGTGCATAAGTCCAATTACGTCCCCATAGCTCACGAGTAAAGGGGTGAGTATTTGCTAACGACACATCCCCCCGATTTGCTTGGCGAATATGCGCAACAACACTTTCTGATTTAATCGGGTATTCCTGCACAAAACGAGCGACAGGTGATAAAAAACTGGGTTGAGGATCTTTAAATGTGCGACACCCGAGCCCCTCATAAAAGGTAATTCCCCAACCATCTTTATGTGGGCCTGTTTGGCCCCCTCGGGAAATTAACCCACTTAGGCTAAACGAAATATCGGTTGGAACATTGGCACTCATGCCAAGTAACTCGCACATTTAAAAGCTCCTGATCAATAATAACGTTACTTCACCATCTCTTTTTCGATTAACTGAATTAAGATATGAATAACTTTAATATGAATTTCTTGGATACGGTCGGCATACCCAAAGTGTGGAACACGAATTTCAATATCCGCGGTTCCAGCCATTTTCCCGCCATCTTTACCTGTTAGCGTGATGACTTTCATACCTTTTTCACGCGCAGCGGCAATCGCTTTAATAATGTTTCCTGAATTACCTGAGGTAGAAATTCCGAGTAAAACATCACCTTTCATGCCAACAGCTTCGATAAAGCGCGAAAAAACATACTCATAGCCGAAGTCATTACTCACACAAGATAAATGACTCACATCTGAAATAGCAATCGCAGGATAACCTGGGCGGTTTTCGCGATAACGCCCAGTTAATTCTTCAGCAAAATGCATTGCATCACAGTGAGAGCCCCCATTACCACAAGATAATACTTTGCCACCTGCTTTAAAAGAGTCAGCAAGTAGAACGGCAGCCTGTTGGATAGCATTAATATTGGCATCATCGCTAAGGAAATTCGATAACGTCTCGGCCGCTTCAGTCAGCTCGCCGCGGATTAAGTCTTGATACATGAGATTTCCTCTTAATTAAGAATACGTTACAGAAATTACGATTAATTTACATCCAAATTATCCTAAAAGAAAAATGGCGTTCCATGGCAAAACTCAGATAGATATCAGTAATTAATCTTTAATAGTCAGATTGTTGCACAGGGATAATTTTGTTTCTACTTTTGATTGTGCTGTCATGACCCTATCGACAAAATTCACCGTATCTCATAACCAATAACCTGACTTTTCATAAAACAAATAAGACTAATTACTACGATAATTTCCTTTATATGACGTTTTTGTGAGCTAAGTTGTAATTAAGATGTAAATACATTGCTAATCCTTTATTAATAGGTATAGATTAAAGCAACAAACAGGTCAGACCTCTTACAAGTGGACAGGAGCTTAACTATGATCCTTCTCAGCATTGTGTTATTTCTCGCCTTAATCGGCGTACTTTGTTACCACAAAACCTCTTTAGTTTTTAGCTCAATATTATTATTGGCCTATACCGCGGTTATGGGGGTCATCAATATTTGGAGCTACTGGATGTTACTGCCAGTTGCCTTGGTTTTATTTCCTTTTGTCTTCACTCCCGTACGTCAATCGCTTTTCTCTATTCGCGCGATGAAAATGTTCCAAAAAGTCATGCCGCCAATGTCAAGTACAGAAAAAGAAGCCATTGACGCTGGAACAACGTGGTGGGAAGGTGACCTTTTCCGTGGTGCTCCAGATTGGAATAAACTGCATAACTACCCAAAACCGCAATTAACCGCTGAAGAACAGGCTTTTATGGATGGGCCCGTTGAAACTGTTTGTGGTATGGTCAATGACTTCGAAGTTAGCCATGAACTTGCGGATCTTCCTCCTGAAGTGTGGCAATACCTACGTGATCACCGTTTCTTCGCTATGATCATCAAAAAAGAATATGGTGGCCTTGAGTTTTCTGCTTATGCACAGTCTCAAGTTCTACAAAAACTCGCTGGCGTATCCGGTATTCTTGCTATCACTGTTGGTGTTCCAAATTCATTAGGCCCTGGCGAACTACTACAGCATTATGGGACTGACGAACAAAAACAACGCTATTTACCGGGCTTAGCGACGGGTGAAGAAATTCCATGTTTTGCATTAACGAGCCCTGAAGCAGGCTCAGATGCTGGTGCAATCCCAGATTCAGGTGTCGTTTGTATGGGAGAATGGCAAGGTGAGCAAGTATTAGGAATGCGTTTAACATGGAACAAACGCTATATTACCTTAGCACCAATTGCCACTGTACTAGGTCTCGCATTCAAACTTTCAGACCCTGATAAACTCTTAGGTGGCGAGAAAAACCTTGGTATCACCTGTGCGTTAATTCCAACTAATACCCCAGGTGTTGAAATTGGTCACCGCCACTTCCCACTAAATATTCCATTTATGAATGGTCCTACACGTGGAAAAGATATTTTTGTTCCAATCGATTACATTATTGGTGGGCCAAAAATGGCTGGCCAAGGTTGGAGAATGTTGGTTGAGTGCCTTTCAGTGGGTCGTGGCATTACATTGCCATCGAACTCAACAGGTAGCTTGAAGAGTATCGCTATCGCGACAGGAGCTTACTCTTATATTCGTCGCCAATTCAAATTACCCATTGGTAAAATGGAAGGTATTGAAGAGCCGCTAGCGCGCATCGCGGGTAATACCTATCTAATGGATGCAGCTGCAACTCTCATTACCTCTGGGATTATGTTAGGTGAGAAACCTGCCGTTCTGTCTGCTATTGTTAAATACCATTGTACACACCGTGGCCAGCGCGCCATTATTGATGCCATGGATATTACGGGTGGTAAAGGAATCTGTCTTGGGGATTCAAACTTTGTTGCCAGAGCCTATCAAGGCGCACCTATCGCCATTACAGTTGAAGGGGCAAATATCCTAACCCGCAGTATGATCATCTTCGGTCAAGGCGCTATCCGTTGCCATCCTTTTGTATTAGAAGAAATGGCCGCAGCGCAGGACAATAACTTACATAAATTCGATAAAGCCGTATTTGGGCATATTGGACATGTGGTTAGTAACCAATTCCGTAGCTTCTGGCTTGGTTTAACCAATGGCCGTGGAAGTCATGCACCAACCAAAGATGAAACACGTCGTTACTATCAAATGCTAAACCGCCAAAGTGCCAACTTAGCATTGCTATCCGATGTTGCCATGGGTGTGTTAGGCGGTAGCTTGAAACGCCGTGAACGTATCTCTGCTCGTTTAGGGGATATTTTAAGCCACTTGTATCTCGCATCTGCAACCTTAAAACGTTATGAAGATGAAGGTCGCCAGAAAGCAGACTTACCATTAGTGAAATGGGCGGTTGAAGATTGTTTATATCAATCAGAAAAAGCGATGGATGACCTCCTGAAAAACTTCCCTAACAAATTGGTTGCCGGGATCATGCGCATCACACTGTTCCCTACTGGCCGTGCGATGTCGACACCATCAGACCGACTAGACCATAAACTGGCTCAAATTCTGATGGAGCCATCAGAAACACGCGACAGATTGGGCCGTGGGCAGTATTTAACACCTACGGAAAACAACCCTCATGGCTTAGTTAACCAAGCCTTGCTGGATATCATTGCCGCTGAACCTATTTTCGAACGTATTTGCCGCTTAAAAGAGCGTAAGCTCAGCTTTACTCGCTTAGATAAGCTTGCTGACCAACTACTTCCTGAAAACGTAATTACGCAAGAAGAAGCTGATATCTTGCGTAAAGCAGAAGCAAGCCGGTTACGGACGATTAACGTCGATGAGTTTGAGTTTGATGATTTGGGTGTACTTCCGACAAAAAAGTCACCAGATGAACCTTCAAATGAAGAAACTAGTAAGAAAAAGAAAGCGGCTTAATTAATTATTAAGTTTATTAAGTAATAAAAAAACTCAAGGAGTTATTCGCCCCTTGAGTTTTTTATTAGTGCAAATTATACATCAATTTTCTACGTACTCGGGGAGTTTGCTCGTTGTTTAGCCTCTAATATATAAGGTCGTAATTTAATTTTATTATCCCAGTCACCTAGCTTAAATTGACAAATCTCCCCACCTTCATTTGCACAAATTGTTAGATACTCTTTTGCTTTGTCTATTTTTCCAAATTCATAAAAATAGATTTCAGAGGCGGCCTCTAACGCTAATAGACGGTAATAACCTTTAGTTTCTATCAACCTTTCCCAATATTTTATTGACTGCTCTAAATCAATCTCCACACCAACTCCGTGGTTATTAAAGTAAGCTAATCGGTATAAACCCAGCTGAAAATTAGGATCAATCATTACAGCTTTATTTAAATATTCTAAACCAATTAAACAATTTTCATCTGCAATTCGCTTTAAATTGACTAGACTTTTTTCAGAACAGGTCGAATCATCAAAATATAATAAAAATAAAAGATAATGGGTTTTGGCGTCACCTTCATCTACTTTATTTTTGAGTAGATAAAATTTCTCTGCTGTCTCAATTGGTGTCATGGCCTGAAAAAAATTTTTCTCTTCTTCATGCTTCATATTATTAGTAGAAAAAGCAAGCATCCTATACGACGGAGGTTTCACGTCACTACTTTGTAAAAAATTTTCACTATATGAATATGAATCATATCCACTGAGAATAAAAACTAACACAACCAATAACCATTTCATATTAACCCATTAAATACGCGATCGTTATTTGATTTTAAAAATGGTAGTGTATTTTTCATTGTAGTCATTAATACATTATTTAAGCTTATAGATGACTCACTATTAAATAATGAAATCAACTCTGCTAGTTGATTTTCAGGATGAGCTATATCTTTTTGTTTAAACCACACATCAACAATATCTGTTTTTTTCCATCAATCCAAGTTACCTCTGATATTAATTTATGTTGATTACTATTTCCATCCACATAATCAGAAAATGAATAATTTAAGCTTATTGATGAAATACCGGCCTTACTCAAACCTAATAATTCTTCAGACTGCGTTTTACCATCACTGTTTTTATCTCGCCATAACTTAAGATATTCCCAGTAAAAATCATCATTACTAACAAATCCATCATTATTGCTATCAAAATCCATTAAGCCATCAAAGCCATTTAATGCAAAACAACCATTTTCTTTCAGATAATCACCCCCAAATAACTCACTAGAATCATTAATAATTCCATCACTATTTTTATCCATCACCAATAATGCATCACTGGGAGAAACCCATCCGGTTTTTTTTAGCTCTCCATTAAATTTAAATAGCACACCAAAATCATATGATAAAGTTTCCACTCCATTATTATTTAAGTCAATAATTAAAGGTGTTTTATAGTCCTTTGCTATTTCCTTTATTTTCTTTAAGTTTTTCTTCGGTGTTCCTGCTAATTTAATACCATTGACACCAGACTTCTCAAGAAACTCACTCACGAAGTCAATACAATTATTTGATATCAAGTTATAATTTTCATTACCATCCGAATTATTTTTGATTGAATTATATGTCTTAAATAAATTATTTAAATCATTATCAAACACAGGTCCTTGTCCCACAATTGTCAAAGATGATGCTTCTGAATACTTATTATGATCATCGAATGAAATATTATCCGTATTGGTCAAAAAACTATTACCAGCACTAAAACCTATAGATACGCTTTCAAATTGGTTACTTTCCGGATTTATGCCTTTAAGGCCAATAAATATATGACCAAAAGAAGAATCCCCTATATTTGTATTATCACCTACAACATCTATATATTGGCTATCTGGCGGAGAAACAAATATAGTAAAGCTAGGTCCTCCATAGCTAGAGAAACCATTATCATCTAATTCAAACAATCGACTATCACCTTCATTTACGCTTTGTAAATAATGTTCTGGTATATATTCTTTAACATCCATACATCCCTCCTTTTATCTCTATTAATTTCTCATATAGTTATCTATATCATTGAGATATTTTTTACATTTTTCGCTACCATTTTTAGCACCAATATCTGCATAATATCTAGATTTATCAATATTTTTTATATTTCCATCATCATCAAAAAGAGTAATTTCAACTAAGTAATCACAGACTAATACAGAATCTCTCCCTCCTTTTTTTATTATTTCATCTAGAATTAGATTTGCTTTATTTTCATTTTCATTCAATACAACCCCTTTATGATAAAGTTTACTCATTTCAAATAACGCCATATTATTATCAGGATTTATATTAACTGATTCAATTAAGTAATTAACAGCTTTTTTGCAGATGAAATTAGGTATCGACGGTTTAAAATCAAAATACTTGCAATTAGAATCCTTAAGGAATAATTTAAATAATAATAAATTACTATTTGAATCTCCTGATGCAGCCTTTTCAACTAACAAAAAGAAATCTTTTTCATTTCTTGGTGGTGGGTACTCATCACTAATAGATGGTTCATATATTAAATACTTACTATCATAATTAAATGATAACATCCTATATGATGGCATAATGATATCTCTTTTAAAATCATTAGCTTTACACTCTAAAAAGGCTAAGCCAAGTATAAAAATCATCAATTTCATATTATTCTCATTTAAATAAAATCAATCATTAGAAGAAAATAAATTTATTTTTACATATAAAAAAGTATTGTAAATAACCTAAAAGAGTAGTTTTAACCTTAATTAAAAACAAAAAAATCCAGCCATTTATTTAATAGCTGGACCCATTAATTTTTTGAGGAATTATTTAAATTACAACTCCAACGCCAATAATTCCTCTATCGTTTGGCGACGGCGAATCAATTGTGGTTTGCCATTCACAAACATCACTTCGGGTAATAATGGGCGGCTATTGTAGTTTGAAGACATGGATGCACCATAAGCGCCAGTGTCATGAAAAACCAGAAAATCGCCAACTTTCACCTCGGGTAAAGCGCGGGTTACCACTAAACCGCCCTCTAACTGGGTAAATACATCTCCTGATTCACACAGAGGGCCAGCGACAATAGTGTCTTTTAGTTGAGCCCCATCAACATTACGTCCATCCGTGGGTAATACTGAAATATGGTGATAGCTGCCATACATCGCTGGGCGCATTAGGTCATTAAAACCACTGTCTACAAGCACATAGTGGCGGCTACCCATATCTTTAACGGCTCGCACTTCAGCTAACAATACGCCTGATTCCGCAACCAAATATCGGCCAGGTTCTATTTCAAGTTCAATTTTGTGCCCTAAGTGTTGTTCGATACGTTGGCGAGCGTTATCCCATAAGCTGTAATAATGCTGCACATCGATTAATTCATCACCTTCACGATAAGGGGTTGATAACCCACCACCTGCTGAAATGGCATGAAGGTCAACCCCTGCGGTTGTGACTAGCGCCACCATAGAATCACACACATCGGCAAGATGTTGATAGTCAACCCCAGAACCAATATGCATATGAATACCAACCAATGACAAATTGTAATGGCGAATTTTTTCTAACGCTAAAGATAAGTCTTCATGCCAAATACCGTGCTTACTATTTTCGCCGCCAGTATTAGTTTTTTGGCTATGACCGTGACCAAAACCAGGGTTGATACGCAGCCAAACAGGATGGCCAGCTTTTTGCTCGCCAATTTGTTCAAGCATATCAATCGAGCCTGCATTCACAGGGATATCTAACTCAGTCACTTTCGCTAATGTCGCCCTATCGAGCACATCTGCTGTAAAGACGATTTCTGAGTTTTCACGCCCGGGCTGGAATCCTGCCACCAGCGCACGTTCAATTTCCCCTAAGGAAACGGAATCGACTTTAACGCCTTGTTGTTTCATTAAGCGAAGGATATGAATATTCGAGCACGCTTTTTGTGCAAAGCGCACGGTATCAAAAACTTGTAATTGCTTGATACGCTCAATGATCACCGCGCTATCATAAACCCAAACAGGGCTACCATACTGCTCAGGTAATGCGCGTAAATACTCAGGGGTTAAATATTGGCTTGTTGTCGTTGCGAATGAAGTCATTGTCTTTCTCGTTTGCAAGTTTTTATTATATTAAAAGCTATTATTCAAAGAATAATACGGGAAAAAAAATATCTATTTTGCTAAAATCTATTCATATTTGATATAGACTTTATTTAAGGACTTTTTATGCAAGCCATTTCATGGCGGCACATCGAAATATTCCGTGCGGTGATGACCACCCCCAACCTGACGGAAGCCGCTGCGCTGCTGAACACTTCACAACCCACTATCAGCCGTGAACTTGCTCGCTTAGAATACCTTTTACAGTTTAAGTTATTCGATAGAGTCAAAGGGCGGTTACAACCTACTGCACAAGGTTTACGGTTTCTTGAAGAGGTTGAACGCTCCTATTATGGTTTAGAACGCATTAAAAATTCAGCGGAAACCATCCGGCGTTTCGAACATGCGCAAATATCGATAACCTGTCTACCTGCTTTCGCCCAATCTTTATTACCTCAGGTTTGCCAATCGTTTATGGAAAATTACCCTGATGTCAGCATCACGGTGATCCCACAAGAGTCCCCTGTATTAGAGGAATGGTTGTCAGCCCAACGTTACGATTTCGGCTTAACAGAGCATCTACAAATGCCACCAGGAACTGAACAACAAACACTAGGAAGTTTAAATGAAGTGTGTGTCTTACCGGCGAGCCACCCTTTAACCCAAAAAGAAGTGTTAACACCCAGCGATTTTCAAGGCCAACGTTTTATTAGCCTGTCATTAACTGACAGCTACCGTCAGTTGATTGACTCAACCTTTGCGGAACACCACGTCGAACGAAAAATGGTCATGGAAACGCATTCGGCATCATCCATTTGCGCTATGGCACTAAAAGGGATTGGAGTTTCTATTGTTAACCCGTTAACTGCATTAGATTTCCATCAACAATCAGCTGGGAAGTTAGCTCTACGCCCACTCAGTTTTTCGATTCCTTTTACTGTTAGTTTAATAAGGCCAATTCACCGCCCTTCATCACAATTGACCAATATTTTTACTCAACATTTAGAGGATAACTTTAATCAAATAAAAACTCAGCTAACTTCCGCGCTGTTGCATCAATAACTGCCAATGAGGTGAAGTTTCAAACCAATTAGCGAGATAATCAATCACCACCCTCAGGGCGGTTGGCATTTTTTGGCGGCTAGTATACACAGCGTAAATACCTAGTGGCATTGGAGTATATTCAGGTAATAACTGAACTAACTCACCCGAAGCCAAATGATTAGCAACTGAATAATAAGGTTGCATAGAGATACCCGCCCCCTGCAATGCTGCTTCAGCGAGAAATACGGATTCGTTAGCACTTAAGCGCCCATCAACTAACACTCTATGCTGCATGCCTGCTTTTTCAAATACCCATAAGCTACGACCAAAAAAATTGTAGGTTAAGCAATCAAGCAAAACTAAATCCTCTGGCTTTTCAGGCTGTTTTTTTCCTTTTAAAAAGTCAGGTGAAGCACAAATGACAGAATGGCAAGTTGACAAGGATTTTGCGATTAAACTCGGTTCCAATTGATTCGTGATACGGATTGCCAAATCAATTCGTTCTTCTATCAAATTTACCGATTTATTCGATATTTGCATATCAATAGCCATATTCGGGTAGAGCTTCATAAACTCAGAAATAGCCACAGAAAGCGCACTTTGGGCGATTGATTGTGAACAACTAATACGCACTAAACCAGATAATGCTTTTGCATCAAGCTCTTGCTGCACAGGCACCATTTGGGAAATAGCATTAAGTTGCAAAGATTGTTGATATACCCCTTCCCCTGCTGAAGTTAGACTTAATTTCCGTGTGGTGCGATTTAATAAACGTACTCCCGCCCATTGCTCCATTTCTGACAAATAGCGTGTCACCATCGCTCTAGACATATCCAGTTTTTCTGCGGCTCCACTTAGGCTGCCTTGTTCAACGATAGTAATAAATACCTCAGCCGCTTTTAATCTATCCATACCATTCTCATTTGACCGAATTATGCAACAAACAACACCTAATTATGGGGTTTTTCATCTCATCATTGCAATTTAGTATACACGACATGCAAAACAAACTTTTCTGTATAACTTCATTTTAGGATACAACATGAAATTGACCTTATTAGCGGCAACCGCGCTATTTGCCACAACGATAAATCTGGCCCAAGCTGAAACACTCACACTAGATGTTTATAACCCTGGAAATAACAGCGTATTTCCAGTTTCCTCTGAAATAATTAGCGGTTCAAGTGAAGTGGTGTTGATTGATGCACAATTTCAAAAAAATGATGCACAACAATTGGTTGATAAGATTAAAAAACTCAATAAAAAATTAACTACGATTTACATTAGCCATTCTGACCCAGACTACTATTTTGGGCTAGATACCCTAACAAACGCCTTCCCAGAGGCTAAAGTGATCGCAACAGCAAACACAGTTGAAGCCATTAAAGCCACTAAAGATGGCAAGCTGGCTTACTGGGGCGGTGTATTAAAAGATGAAGCCCCTGCCCATGTTATCGTCCCTGAAGTGATTAAAGGAGACTACTTCACCGTTGATGGCGAAAAACTTGAAATTAAAGGCCTTGATGGCGTGTCACCAGATAGAACTTATCTCTGGGTTCCATCATTAAAAGCCGTTGTGGGTGGCGTTATTGTTTCTGACAATATTCATGTTTGGGTAGCGGATACCCAAACAGAAGAGTCACGCAAAAATTGGCTGCAAACATTAAAAGACATCAAAGCTCTGAACCCAGCAACCGTTGTTCCCGGCCACTTTACGGGGGCGTCTAAATTAGATGTAACGACGGTTTCTTTCACTCAAAAATATTTACAGGACTTTGAAAGTGCATATAAAACAAGTAAAAACTCAGGTGAGCTCATCCAAAAAGTTGCAGCGAAGTATCCACAATTAGATGATAAATCAAGCTTAGAACTTAGTGCAAAAGTCATTAAAGGCGAAATGAAATGGCCTCAGTAATTAAGTAATATTCACTATTTCAGCCAGTTGCGCGGTATGTCCCGTATCTACACACTGAATGACTTACCTAAAACAATTTGGCTGATTTAACTAGATGACAGTGGTATTAATCTTTTGATGATAATGATACAACTTAATTCAAATTACTTAAAAATAGCAAATAAAGAGAACGATTATGAGTAACATCACCCTACACTATATTTATGACCCTTATTGCGGCTGGTGCTATGCCGCTGCGCCTTTAGTCGAAATTGCCAAGCAACACCCAAGTATCAACATTGAAATGCATGGTGGAGGCATGCTAGCAGGTGACGCTCGTCTACATTTAGATGATAATTTTCGCCAATATATTCTGCAATCCGATAAGCGCATTGCATCAATGACAGGGCAAGTGTTTGGCGATGACTATATAAAAATGCTACACGAACCTAATTTGGTTATGGACTCAACACCACCGCAAACCGCTATATTAGCGGCAACCAAGCAAGGCAAAGGCTTTGAAATGCTTAAAGCCATTCAAAAAGCACACTATATTTCAGGACGCCATATTAAAGATACCGCGGTACTTCTTGAGCTCGCCAAAGAAATTGGCCTCGATGTAACCCAGTATGTGTCCGACTACAGTGAGTGTGAGCAACATGAAACTGCGGCCCACATTGGAACAAGTAAGGCTCTGTTAGCGCAGTCAGGTGCATCCGGTTTTCCAACACTGTTAATACAACAACAGGATAGATGGTTGCGTGTTCCATTACAAAATTACCTCGGTGAGCCGAGTAAATGGCAGCAGTTTTTAGACTCTCTAGTAACAGCAGCGTCTTAACAACTACAACTCCGATTTTTACTCACCCCTTTCATGCATGCACGTATGGTTGTCTTTTAATTTAATATTCAATTATTGATAAATACAACCATATGCTAGCACTAATAATTAGCGCAGGGCCAAATGGGATCGTCTTCGTTTTTTTAGCTATTTTTGCCCCAGATAGTATCTCAGGGTAGGCCTGATTCGCCTGTTGCTTCTTTTGATATATTTTAGGCAATAACCCATAGATTACCCAATATTGTAATAGCCCTACCCCTGCGGCAGTCCCCAGAAAGTAAGGAAGCTGCCAAACCCCAAGCCAGGCAGAACAAGCGGCAACGAGTTTAAAATCCCCCCTCCCCATTTGTGGCTGAGACGTTTGTTTTTCAACCAATGTCACCACCATAAGCATTACTAAGTAACTGATCAGCACCGCGTAAATAGCTGAAACCACATTCCCATTTGGCAAATGAATTTGATATAACAGCCCCAACCATAATAATGGGTATGTAAGAATATCAGGGAGATAACCTATTTTATTATCAATGATGAATAATGGAATTATCAAATTAATATATAGTGTCAAAAATAAAACCATATATAAACCATCAGATGTCCAATATATTATAAAAATTAATACGCCATATATTAGAAGTAGAATAGTATTTTTAATAAAAATTTTTGATTTATCAAAAAAAACAACTGGTAAATAAACAAGCAGCTTTTTAGTCGAGAAAAAAGAGATTAATAACATAATCAAAGCAGAAAAAATACAAACAAAATCAAACGGATTTGTAAATTTTCCATTTTGGCATGATAATATAAACTGCTCAGACGGTGAAATAATAGATATAGCTGATGATATAAAAATACAAATTAGTTCCCTCATATTAACTCCTTATTCCTTTATGGAGATAAAAATAAATATACTGTGAATTTTCGATGCTCCCAACACTTTAATTCCGTTGAGTGGAGTCGGTTTATTCGAATATCATGATCTCCTAGTTTGCTTTCATCACTGTTTAAGATATCGCTTATGGCACAGACATACTATAAAAGGTCAGTATTTCGTTATAAACTAGGTAGTAGCGCTTGAGTTTAACAATTCAACCCCCATATTCATCAAAGTTATATTATTTATTAACCCAGTTTGTACTAAGGAAAAGCTATGCGCATTCCACGCATTTATCACCCAGAGCCTCTTCAAATAAATACAACAATTTCTCTTGGTGATGATGCCGCAAACCATGTCGGCCGGGTGCTACGCATGACTGCTGGCCAAAAACTCGAACTTTTTGATGGCAGCAATCAGACCTTTAGTGCTGAAATTACTGAAGCAACTAAAAAAAACGTATTCGTACACATTGAAAATAGCCAAATTGATGATAGAGAATCCCCGCTCGATTTGCACCTAGGGCAAGTCATGTCTCGTGGGGAAAAAATGGAATTTACCATCCAGAAATCTGTCGAACTCGGAGTTAATACAATAACACCTTTATTATCAGAACGTTGTGGTGTTCGCTTAGATGGCGAACGACTCGAAAAAAAATTACTACAATGGCAAAAAATTGCAATTGCAGCCTGTGAACAATGCGGCCGCAACCGAATTCCAGAAATTCGCCCAGTGCAAACCCTTGAAGCCTGGTGCACCGAGAATGACGGTGCGTTTAAAGTCAATTTACACCCACGGGCGACAGAAAGTATTAATACGCTACCCACTGAACTAAAGAAAGTACGATTGTTGATTGGCCCTGAAGGTGGCTTGTCAGCAGACGAAATTGCCATGACAGCAAACTATCAATTTACCGATATACTGTTAGGGCCTCGAGTATTACGAACAGAAACGACTGCGCTAACCGCTATCACAGCACTGCAAGTGCGCTTAGGTGATCTGGGGTAAGGAGAAAAAATGATCAAGCTCGGTATAGTGATGGATCCTATTTCATCCATCAAAATCAAGAAAGACACCAGTTTTGCAATGATGTTGGAAGCTCAGCGTCGTGGTTATGAAATCCATTATATGGAAATGAATGACCTGTATTTACACCAAGGTGAAGCTCGCGCACAAACAAAAATCGTGACGGTCGAAGAAAACCCTGAAAAATGGTATGAATTTCATGGCGAACAAGATATCGCCCTAAGTTCACTTGATGCCATTTTAATGCGTAAAGACCCGCCTTTTGACACTGAATTTATCTATGCGACTTATATTTTAGAAAGAGCGGAACAAGCCGGCACCCTAATTGTGAATAAGCCGCAAAGCCTACGCGACTGTAATGAGAAATTGTTTACGGCTTGGTTTGCTGAATTAACACCGGACACATTAGTCACTCGCAGCCCACAAAAATTGAGAGAATTTCACCAAAAACATGGCGATGTCATTTTTAAACCACTCGATGGTATGGGCGGCGCTTCGATTTTCCGCCTCAAACAAGATGACCCAAATGTGGGTGTGATTATTGAAACGCTAACAGAACATAGCTCCCGCTACTGCATGGCACAAAACTTCCTGCCAGCAATTAAAGATGGTGATAAACGTGTCTTAGTTGTTGATGGTGAACCCGTTCCGTATTGTTTAGCACGAATTCCAGCTCAAGGCGAAACCCGAGGTAACCTTGCTGCGGGTGGCCGTGGGGAAGCGCGTCCATTAAGTGAAAGTGACTGGGCCATTGCGCGTGCTGTCGCGCCAACATTAAAAGAAAAAGGCTTAATTTTTGTTGGTCTTGATATCATCGGTGACCGTTTAACTGAAATTAACGTGACCAGCCCAACGTGTGCACGGGAAATTGAAGCCGCATTTGATATCTCCATTACCGGTATGTTAATGGATGCCATTGAACGCCGTCTCAATAAATAATTTATAGCAGTGGTTTATCTTTACTGATGATTTTTATTTTTTTCACACAATATATTGTTTTAACAAGATATATTGTTTTCAAACGGTAAAAGTCATCAGTTTTATTTACCACCTTATAGTTTTGCCTTTTATTGTGTTCTATCAATTGTTTTTAAATTTGCTGGAGTCTAAGTTTGAATCTGCAAAACCATTTTCTTATCGCCATGCCATCCTTAACAGACCCTTATTTTGAACAGTCGGTCGTTTATGTGTGTGAGCACAATGAAAAAGGGGCGATGGGGATCGTGATTAACAAACCTATTGATGACTTTTCTGTCGATACGATGCTCAAAAAACTCGAAATTACGATTTCAGATAAAATTGATAACCGTAATTTAAAAAAGCCCGTCATTGCGGGGGGCCCTGTTGCAGAAGAACATGGGTTTATCTTACACACACCAATTAAAGGCTTTTTATCTAGCCTGCATTTAAATGATGACGTTATGGTGACGACGTCAAAAGATATCTTAGAGACTTTAGGAAGTGAGCACTCGCCTACCAACTCATTAGTGGCGCTAGGTTATGCAAGCTGGGAGCCAGGCCAACTTGAGCGTGAAATTATGGAAAATAGCTGGCTAACCGTTGAAGCTTCTCCTCAGCTTATTTTTGACACACCCATTCATGAACGCTGGAGTGCCGCGGCTAAATTAATTGGTGTTGATATTCATACAATTTCAATGCAAGCGGGGCATGCTTAATGTCTGGAAGAACATTGTTAGCCTTTGATTTTGGAACCAAAAGTATCGGTGTAGCGGTTGGGCAAGAAATTACAGGTACTGCACGACCACTAACCTCACTAAAAGCCAGTGACGGCCGTCCTGATTGGCAACAAATCGAAAAGTTACTTAAAGAATGGCAACCTCAGTTGGTTATTGTCGGCCTTCCCCTTAATATGGATGGTACCGAGCAACTTGTTACAAGCCAAGCCCGTAATTTTGCAAATCGGATTCATGGCCGTTTTGGTGTTAAAGTCGAATTACATGATGAACGTCTTTCCACGGTTGAAGCAAAAGCAGGCCTTTTTGAACAAGGCGGTTATCGAGCACTAAGCAAAGGCAAAGTTGATTCAGCCTCTGCCGTGGTGATCCTTGAAAGCTGGTTTGAACAACAGATGTAATTATTGCGTATTTTGCGTGGTTATTTTTAGCTTAATCTCACGCCATGGTGCCGTTCTGATGTAATTTGCTTTACACTATGGTCAACAGCCGCTATTCATGTATGACATGAATAAAATAGTATTGAATAAACCATATTGAATAAAATAATGACCATTCAAAATAATATCTCTGATGTCACCGCGCGTATTGAGCATGCTGCCGCAGAGTGCCAGCGCTCACCACAGGACATTACGCTACTCGCGGTAAGTAAAACAAAACCTTGTGAAGCTATTTCAGAAGCCATTGAGGCAGGTCAGCGCCAATTTGGTGAGAATTATGTTCAAGAAGGTGTTGAGAAAATTCAATATTTTTCGCATAGAAATGACCTTATTTGGCATTTTATTGGCCCATTACAGTCAAATAAAAGCCGCCTTGTCGCTGAACATTTTGACTGGTTTCATACTTTAGACAGAGCGAAAATTGCTCAGCGCTTAAATGACCAACGTCCTAGTGAAAAAGCCCCTCTCAATGTGCTAATTCAAATTAATATCAGCGATGAAAACAGTAAATCGGGTATAACACTAGCAGAAGTCGCAGAACTTGCTGCACAGGTCGCTACTATGCCAAACCTAGTGTTACGCGGCCTGATGACGATCCCTGCGCCTGAAACGGATTATGAACGCCAGTGTGCCGTGTTTCATCAGATGAATGAGGCATTTGAACAATTAAAAACCACTTATCCCACGGTTGACACTCTTTCAATGGGGATGACTGACGATATGCGTGCAGCAATCCATTGCGGTTCAACACTTGTTCGCATAGGAACCGCTATTTTTGGCGCGCGCCAATATCACCAATAAATAGGAGAACAGAATGCAACATCGTAAAATTGCCTTCATCGGCGCCGGAAATATGGCTCACGCCATCATTGCTGGGCTGGTTAACCATGGTTACCCTGCATCGATGATCACGGTGTGTTCTCCGACACCTGTGCGTCGAGATAAACTGGCTGAACAATATGGCATTATCAGCAGTCATGATAACTTAGCCGCTGTCAAAGCTGCGGATGTGATTGTCCTTGCCGTTAAGCCGCAAATGATGAAAGAAGTATGTGAACCACTACAAAATGCGGCTGATTTTGAGCAAAAATTAGTCCTAACCATTGCGGCTGGGATCCCAGCAGAACGTTATAACGACTATTTCGCTCATTCGCTGAATTTAGTGCGCATCATGCCAAACACGCCATCATTGGTAGGGAAAGGCGTTAGTGGGCTATTTGCTCAAGGGAAAGTTTCAGAGCAAGACAAACAATTTGCACAAGAACTGATGCAAAGTGTCGGCTCAACGATTTGGTGCCAACAAGAACAAGAAATCAATAACATTATTGCTATTACTGGTAGCTCTCCTGCCTATTTCTTTCTATTTATGGAATCAATGCAGCAAAAAGCAGAGCAACTCGGTTATGATAAACAACAAGCTAGAGAGCTCGTTCTTCATGCGATTGAGGGGGCTGTAGAACTTGCTAAGTCACAAAATGACACGGCTTTTTCGACTCTACGTGAACAAGTCACCTCTAAAGGCGGTACCACCGCGATGGCTTTAGAGCAATTTTATAATGGAAATCTTCCGCAGATTGTTGCCGATGCAATGCAAAGCACAATAAATAGAGCGGAAGAAATGGAAAAACTTTTTTAAATTAATCGCGGAACTCACCATGCAGACCTTAGTATTCGTCGTTACTACCCTGATTCAACTGTATATTTTTGTATTACTGCTGCGCGTATGGATGCAGTGGGTGCGTGCAGATTTTTACAATCCCTTTTCGAAATTTGTTGTCAAAGCAACACAGCCTATCGTCGCACCATTGCGCCGAGTCATTCCTTCTTTTGGCGCAATAGATACCGCTTCAGTGGTTGTGGCATTTATTTTAGCCATTGCAGCTATTATTTTTGGTATGTGGGCGACTAACTTGCTCCCTATTTTAGGCATAAGTATTTTACCTATGGGGCTGATTTTATTATTAACCTATACCGGTAAATTGATTTTTTGGATGATTTTAATCCGTGCAATTTTAAGCTGGGTCAGCCAAGGCCGTAATCCTGTAGACTATTTATTATACCAATTAACAGAACCTTTAATGGCGCCAATTCGTCGTATTATCCCTGCTATGGGCGGGTTAGATTTCTCCGCAATGATTGTAATGTTTATTTTAATCGCGCTGAATTATCTGCGTGTTGATATCTCACTGATGATTGACCCATCATTGACTGCAATGATGTATTCCATTGGTATTATGTAAAAACGAGTTTTAAATAATGCAAAAAGTTGTTTTAGCCACCGGTAACCCCGGGAAAGTGAATGAGTTAGCTGACCTACTACGTGACTTTGGGATGGATATCGTCGCACAAACCTCATTAGGTGTTGAATCTGCAGAAGAAACAGGCTTAACCTTTATTGAAAATGCGATCTTAAAAGCACGCCATGCAGCAGCACAAACCGGGTTACCCGCAATTGCTGATGATTCAGGAATTTCTGTTGATGCACTCGGTGGCGCACCTGGCATTTACTCTGCACGTTATGCAGGGGAAGATGCGACCGATGAGCAAAACCTGATAAAATTACTTGAAGCAATGAAAAATGTGCCTGACGACCAACGTCAGGCTCAATTCAACTGCGTTCTGGTCTATTTACGCCATGCAGAAGACCCAACGCCGTTGGTTTTTCATGGTCGCTGGCACGGTGTCATAACTCATGAACGCAAAGGCCAAGGTGGCTTCGGTTATGACCCTATATTTTATGTTCCTGAATTAGGTTGCACCTCAGCAGAGTTAACAAAAGCAGAAAAACAAGCCGTTTCACATCGTGGAAGAGCCCTCACAATGATGTTGGATGCGCTGAAGAATGCTTAAATTACCCCCGCTGAGCCTGTATATCCATATCCCCTGGTGTGTGCAAAAATGCCCTTATTGTGACTTCAACTCGCACACACTTAAGGGGGAAATTCCTCAGCAAGAATATGTGGCACACTTGTTGGCCGATTTAGACATTGATGCAAAATTAGTTGCAGGGCGTTCGGTAAAAACCATTTTTATTGGGGGTGGAACGCCCAGTTTATTAAGTGCTGAGTCAATGCAAGCATTAATGGATGGCGTACGTCAGAGAGTTGATTTAGACCCTCACGCAGAAGTCACCATGGAAGCAAACCCCGGCACTATTGAGGCTGGCCGTTTTGCAGGTTACCAAGCAGCAGGAATCAACCGTATTTCTATTGGTGTACAAAGTTTCGGTAATGACAAATTAATCACTTTAGGGCGTATTCATGGCGCTGATGAAGCGAAACGCGCCGCTCAGTTGGCCACTAATCTTAATTTAAGAAGCTTTAACCTCGATTTAATGCATGGGTTACCTGCGCAAACTCAAATTGAAGGTTTATCTGACCTGCGCCAAGCCATTGAACTTGCACCTCCGCACCTGTCTTGGTACCAATTAACCATTGAACCCAACACTCAGTTTGGCTCACGTCCTCCGGTATTACCCGATGACGATACACTATGGGATATTTACACCGAAGGCCATAAATTATTGAGCGCGGCAGGTTATCAGCAATATGAAACATCCGCCTATGCTAAACCCGGTTACCAATGCCAACACAATCTCAATTACTGGCGCTTTGGTGACTATTTAGGCATCGGTTGTGGTGCTCATGGAAAAATTTCTTTTGAAGATGGTCAAATTTTACGAACCGTAAAAACAAAACACCCTCGAGGTTATATGGAGGGGCGTTATATGCACCAATCCTATGATGTTGATGCCTCCGATAGGCCATTTGAATATTTCATGAACCGCTTTCGTCTGCTTGAAGCTATGCCTCGCGCTGAATTTACCCAATATACAGGGTTACCAGAATCAACAGTTAGAGCGGCTATTGATGAAGCCTTAGCGAAAAGCTATATCACAGAAACTGTGGATGAATGGCAGATCACTGAGCATGGAAAATTGTTTCTCAATTCCCTATTAGAGTTATTTTTAGGTGAAGAGTAGCGGTTATTCGATCTATTTATAATATCATTTCACTTATAAATCAGATGAAAGCCCACTTTATTTGACGTGGGCTTTTGTTTAGAGATAAAAATGAAATAGACAAGAATAACAATTGAGGTAATACATATTGCCACCATCAATAAGACAGTGGCAGATATCTGTTATAGAGCATTCACCACCGCATTAACTTGTTCAGTTAAGCTAACTAAACCACCACCTGACAAATACCATAAGTCAGATTGCAGGTAAGTAATTTTGCCGTCTTTATAAGCTTTGGTTTCTTGAATATTGCTGTCTTCAAATACCGTTTTATCCAGTTTACCTGCACCAATCGCTTCGCTACGGTCAACAATCAGGATCACGTCTGGATTCGCTTGAGCAATAGTTTTGGTATCCACTACACGACGTTTTGCTTTATCTGCACTTTCATCAACAGGTAGGTCAGCGCGTTGCGCTTTCACAACGTTGTAAACAACAGCTTGGCTGTTTGGAATTAATTTGCCGTCATTATGCATCAGCACTAACACTTTTTTATTAGAATCAGCCGCTTTCTTCTGGGCGTCTGCGATGACTTTATCTAATTGAACCAACTGCTCATCAACCGCTTTTTGGTTACCATAGAGCTCACCAATCACACCAATGTTGGCTTTTACAGAATCAATATAGTGCTTGCTATCAGAGCCTAAATTGATGGTGGGTGCAATTTTTGATAACTCATCATAAGACTTACCTTGACGACCCGTGATCACAATAAGGTCAGGTTTTAATTGCGCGATTTTGGCTAAATCAGGTTGTTTCATTCCACCTGCATTTTCCATTGATGCAGGAATGCTGCCTTTTATATAAGCGGGAGCATTGCCAGTTGGTAGCGCAACAACCTTGTCACCTAAGCCGAGTTTTTGCATTGAGTCATAAACACCGAAATCAAACAGAACCACTTTTTGTGGTTTTTTCACGACTTCAGTTTCACCTGATAGGTGTTTGATCGTCACTTTTTCAACACCTTGTGCTATCACCGCATTTGGCGTGAAAGTGGTAGATTCAGCGCTGAGAGCGAAAGGCGCAGAGAATGACAACACAGAAACAAGGAGAGCAGGAATGAACTTTTTCATTTAAATGATCCCAATTTAGTCATTAAGCCAAACCCGCATTGTAAAGTGAGCAGCTTAGATGTCAATCAAATAAGAATCAATTTCATTTTCATTCCCATTAATGGAATTAATATCACACAAATTGATGATAGAGATAAAATAAAAAAACAGTAATGTACAAAAAATACATTACTGCTCATAAGGTTATTGTGATTTTAGTGCTATCAGCTACTTTTGATTGAATTAAGTAATGAGACGCGTTGTTGCTCTATTGAGGTTACTTTAGAACAAACTTGTTGGCCAAATTGCTGGAAGCTTTTCTCTTGTTTTTTCCATTCAGATTCGAGCTCTTGTTGTAACCCGCCTAAGTTCCCTAACATACCTTGTAGCGCTTTATTAGCATCACCACCCGATAATAATTGCTTGCGCCCCATTTCGTTGATGCTGTCTTGTAAAATGCCCCCCAAGCTTTCATTAACTAGCTCGCGTCCTTTCGCTTCAACAGTTTTCATGGCTTCATGGTGAAATACATAACCATTAGGGCGAGTCTCAATAATTTGATTGATTTGCCCATTAAGCTCTTTTTCTAGTTTTGTTAACCGGTTACGGATATTGCTATCGCTACCAACCACTTTAACGACAACTTTGTCTATCGTTTCCCTTGAAGTTGATAATTTTTTTTCTGATTCTTGTTTTATCCAAGGTAAATCCTGACGGATAGAGGCTTGGTAACGAATAGCTTGCTGCTTTTGGGCCTCTGTTGCAGCAACATTTTTACCGTTAAGCGTGATATCACCATTTGGCGTAATTTTTAAATCGCCACTTGCACCAATAACTTGCACACTTCCAGGTGTCATAACGATGTCATCCTTTGGTGTTACAGAACAGTTATAATCTGCAGCTTGGCTCGTCGCACAAGCAAGGAGTGAAAATGCAATTAATGTACGGCGTAACATAAAATCTCCTAGTAGAGCATTAATTAAAAAACAGAACGCCCAATTCGTTTCGATAATAACTCTAAAGCCGCACAGCCGACTAAAGAGTTCCCCGCCGAGTCTAGCTCAGGTGACCAAACCGCTACGGTAAATTGGTTTGGAACCACACAAACAATACCGCCACCAACACCAGACTTGCCGGGCATTCCTATCCGAAATGCAAACTCACCAGAACCGTCATACATACCACAAGTCATCATTAATGCGTTGATTTGCCTTGATTGTAGTGGCGTGATGATGGGGTCAATGGAGCAAGATGACATCCCTTGCGATGTTAAATAGGAAAAACACCTCGCTAATTCAACACAGTTCATACTTAGAGAGCAATAATGAAAATAAGTTTCGAGAACCGTTAAAACATCATTTTCAAAATTCCCAAAAGATTTCATAAGATAAGCAATAGCTGCATTACGACTGGCGTGTTCCAATTCTGAACGAGCGACAACCGTGTCATAACTGATATCCGGTTCACAGGACAACTTTCGGACAAACTCTAGCATGCGCTGTTTAGGTGCGCTTAGGCGTGATTGCAACATATCAGCAATAACAATGGCTCCCGCATTGATAAACGGGTTTCGAGGTATCCCCTTTTCCATTTCAATTTGAATTAACGAATTAAAGGGTAGCCCTGAGGGTTCTTTACCTACGCGGCTCCAGATTTCCTCTTCCTCATAACGTGTCATTGCAAGCGTGAGGCTTAATACTTTTGAAATAGATTGAATTGAAAAACGTTGATATGCGTCCCCTGCGGTGAAAATATCACCGTCAATCGTGGATACCGCAATGCCTAAATGGTGGGAAGGTACGCAACCTAAAGCAGGAATATAATTTGCAACACAACCTTGCCCAATCAGTGGGCGAACTTGGTCTAGGATATCGTTGAGTAGCTGGTTAGAAAACATGGCGCTCAAAACGTTGACTCCAGATAGTATTTGCAACAGAAAATAAAGGCACCCAATTTTTGGATGCCTCTTCAAACGACTGAAAGCTCAGTTTATTTATTGAGATTGACTCAATAAAATTATTCTTCCCACCAAACATCAAACAGCTCAGAAACGACGACGTCATTCATGCCTTTTGATTTTAGCCAATTTTCAACAATTTGACGGTGCTCTTCGGTACATTTGCCAATTTTTTGTAAGCAAACGATCCCTTCCCAGTTCATATAGCCACTTGCTTCAAACGCCAAACCATTCGGTTCAATCGCTTCTGCAATCAGTTGGTCAACGGTGCTGTCAACTTCCTCAATCGGCGTACCTTCTTTAAAGCTCCACTTAACAGTAAAGCCTAACTCTTGGAACTCATCCAAGCGTAATTTTTTACGTAAACGACGACTACGTGGTTGTTTAGCCATTATTTGATCCTCTCAAACATTAAATCCCATACACCGTGCCCTAACCGCTGGCCGCGCTTTTCAAATTTTGTTTCTGGTCTTGTTTCTGGACGAGGAACGTAATCACCTGATGGTGATAAGTTTTTATACCCTTCGACACTCGTCATCACTTCAAGCATATGCTCTGCATAAGGCTGCCAATCTGTTGCCATATGGAAAACACCGCCGATAGCTAGTTTGCTACGAATTTTTTCTGCAAACGGAACTTGCACAATACGGCGCTTATTATGTTTCGCTTTATGCCATGGGTCAGGGAAAAATAACTGAACCATCGCAAGGCTGCCGTTTGGGATCATGCAGTCTAAAACTTCTATTGCATCATGGCACATCACCCGTAAATTGGTGACGTTTTCTTCTTTTGCTGATGCTAAACATGCGCCAACACCGGGAGCATGAACTTCAATACCTAAAAAGTTTTTATCTGCATTCTGAGATGCCATGGTCACCAATGAGGCGCCCATCCCAAACCCAATTTCCAAGGTAACTGGATTTAAGTTATTGAATACTTTGACAAAATCAAAAGGTTCATTGATAAAATCGATGCCTTTTTCTGCCCATTCTTTTTCTAATGCGTCTTCCTGACGTTTTGTCAGACGCCCTTGACGGCGGACAAAACTACGGACTCGGCGCATAACCCGCCCATCTTCATTATATTCGGGGGAGATAACATTATTGATCATAATAAAGGTTCTAAAATGAGTGCCCAATTAAGTTAATGTGCCAACAATCAAGTTTATAAGGTGATTGGTTACCAAACCTATCAATTTACAGCCCTAAATGCCCAAGTTGTAGTGATTAACTTTACCCTTGAGGCATGATGGATATCGGAGTTTAGCAAAACTTCCACAAGGATGCAGTTGATAATTCGCTAACTTTACACTAAACAACACAATAGCGGTTTACAGCCCCCTTCGTCTATGTTGCAATTCCTACCATGACTGGAAATATCAATAAAAAATAAAATTATTAATGGAAGCTCAACAATTTTCATCTGCAGTACTTAACTGGTATCACAAATATGGTCGTAAGACGTTGCCATGGCAACAGGAAAAATCGTCTTACCATGTTTGGTTATCAGAAGTTATGCTGCAACAAACCCAAGTGAGTACTGTAATCCCTTATTTTGAGAAGTTTATCTCTCGCTTTGAGGATGTGACCGCCCTTGCCAACGCTCCTCTTGATGAAGTTTTGCACTTATGGACAGGGCTCGGCTATTACGCCCGGGCTAGAAATCTCCATAAAACCGCTCAAGTGATCGCGACTCAATATGATGGCTCATTTCCCACTACATTTGATGAGGTTTTAGCGCTGCCCGGGGTTGGCCGGTCCACTGCTGGGGCAATTTTATCATTATCGCAAAAACAGCATTACCCTATCCTCGATGGTAATGTTAAACGCGTATTAGCTCGAGCTTATGCGGTTGATGGCTGGCCGGGTAAAAAAGAAGTCGAAAACCGTTTGTGGGAAATCAGCACTGATGTCACCCCACAAGTGGGAGTTGAATTTTTTAACCAAGCGATGATGGATTTAGGCGCAATGGTCTGCACTCGCAGTAAACCAAAATGCGAACTATGCCCGCTTAATTTTGGCTGTATGGCCTATGCTAATCATTCATGGCAAAACTACCCAGGTAAAAAACCCAAACAGAAAATCCCTGAAAAGAGTGCTTGGTTTCTAATTATTCAGCACGACGATGATGTGTGGTTAGAACAACGCCCACCATCCGGTATTTGGGGGGGGTTATTTGCCTTTCCACAGTTTGATTCTTTAGAGCAACTCAATGATTGGCTGAACGAATCTGGCTTTGAGTATACTCAATTAGAGCAATTAATTTCTTTCCGTCACACATTTAGCCATTTTCATTTAGATATTATCCCTGTAAAAGTTAAGATTCAGGCATTTAATTCTGCCATGGATGAAGGCAAAGGACTCTGGTATAACTTACACTTAGGCGCAACTATCGGCCTTGCTGCCCCAGTTGAAAGTTTACTAAAACAGCTCGCCTTACTACCTGATATTTGAGGAAAAATTAATGAGTAGAACCATTTTTTGTACATTTTTACAACGTGATGCAGATGGGCAAGATTTTCAGCTTTACCCAGGTGAGTTAGGAAAACGTATTTTTAACGAGATTTCAAAAGAGGCGTGGAGTCAGTGGATGACAAAGCAAACCATGCTCATTAATGAAAAGAAACTTAATACGATGAACCCTGATGACCGTAAAATGTTAGAACAAGAAATGATTAAGTTCTTGTTTGAAGGCCACGATATCCATATTGATGGCTATACTCCTGAAAAATAATCTGTTTGTCTACCTACTTAGTAGGTAGACTTTTGCCCCAAGACTGTGAATCGTATGAAAAAACTATTTGCGCTGAGTTTGTTGATCCCTCTAATTATTTCTTGTTCTAGCAAGCAAAAATCTGACTTTAACCCTGATTATGTCAAAGATACCAATGGGTTCGATATATTAATGGGTCAATTTGCCCACAATATTGAAAATATTTGGGGCATTAAAGAAGTATTAATTGCGGGTCCAAAAGACTACGTAAAATATACCGATGAATACCGAACTCGTAGCCATATTAATTTTGATGCAGGGACCATTACGGTTGAGACTATTTCAGCGGTAGAGCCTTCACAGCACTTAAAGAAAGCTATTGTCACCACCTTATTAATGGGGGACGACCCCAATTCCATTGACCTCTATTCTGATATCAATGATATTCCTCACAGCAAAGAACCCTTTTTATTTGGCCAAGTGCTCGATAACACAGGAGAAGCGATTCGTTGGGAATGGAGAGCCACAAAGTTTGCTGATTATCTGATTGAAAATAAAATGCAGCGCAGACAGTCTGGTATGAATATTGTTTGGTCCGTGACTATGCAATTAGTACCAAACCATTTAGATAAACGGGCTCATAAATATTTACCTTATATTAAGAAATCTGCGGCCAAATATGGTGTTGATGAGTCATTAATCCTCGCGATTATGCAAATTGAGTCGAGTTTCAACCCTTATGCAGTTAGCCGCTCTGATGCGCTTGGTTTAATGCAAATTATGCCAAATACCGCCGGCAAAGATGTTTTCCGCTCACAAGGGAAATCCGGTGTTCCTAGCCGTAGCTATTTGTTTGACCCAGAAAAAAATATTGATACGGGTACGGCTTACTTAGCCATATTGCAAAACAGCTACTTAGGCGATATTCGTAATCAAACCTCACGCCGTTATGCTGTTATTACCGCATATAATGGCGGCGCAGGCAGCGTTCTGCGGGTGTTCCACAGCGATAAAAAGCAAGCCGCGCAGCGTATTAATAATTTAGAACCGGGTGAAGTGTATGAAACCTTGTCCACTAAGCACCCTGCTGCAGAGTCACGTAATTACCTGATTAAAGTGAACAAAGCACAGAAAAATTATCTACGTTAAAATTTTCCAATAGTGAATGCCAGCCAAAATCTGATTTAAGGCTGGTATTAGTCATTAACCTTAATAATTTTATGTGTTTTCGATTAAAAACTAGCTAACATGTTGAAAAAAAGCGCATACAGTCAAAAGTTTATTGAAAGCGCCTTGACTCAACCAATGAAATCAGGTTTAATACGCTCCGTTGCCCGGATAGCTCAGTCGGTAGAGCAGGGGATTGAAAATCCCCGTGTCCTTGGTTCGATTCCGAGTCCGGGCACCACTTATTTAAAGAACCCGCCCAAAAGGCGGGTTTTTGCTTTGTATCTACCTATAAAATTACTGAGCAAAACGCTCTTCATCACAAATTACTTTTGCGAAGAAGATAGCTTGTGCGGATAAAATTGAAAAGTAATGACGCCTTATCATATGTTTATCCGCTGATTTAAAACTCTAATTAAACCGATATTTATCTCTCGCCTTGCGTATCAACTAATAACCGTTGGTTAATATATTCAATCGTTTCATCTATCGTCATGATTTTGTTCACAACGTTAGTAATACCTTGCCCAATAATGACTTCAGCTTGGCGTAAATTAAACAACTTACCGTTTGG
This sequence comes from Providencia hangzhouensis, assembly GCF_029193595.2. Lineage (NCBI taxonomy): Bacteria > Pseudomonadati > Pseudomonadota > Gammaproteobacteria > Enterobacterales > Morganellaceae > Providencia > Providencia hangzhouensis. The sequence goes on along the minus strand of NZ_CP135052.1, from coordinate 969,916 downwards.
AATTGAAGACTCACGGATCCCTCGGTTTATTTCTTGATACGCCAGCGGCATCCATGGATAACGATAGCAAATCTCTTGATTATGGCTGAAATCTTGGTGATTACTGTTGCCACCCAATAATATGAGGTGATCCATTACTATCGGTGAATAGAGCCAACGATAAAATTGTTCTGCATAATGAGTTTTTTGGCTATAGCGAGAAACCCCTAATGCTCCCCCCCCCAATTGAGGAATTCCCCCAGGTACAGAAGCAAAGCCAATTTTAGGGAAAATATTACTATAAGCGACATCGTTAAATAGGTTCATATAAGCAATTAACATGGCTAGTTTTCCTTGCTCAAATTGCTCGACGGATTCACTCCACCATTTATTATGAATATTTTCTGTCATAGAAACCTGATGAAGGTATTCATTTAATACTTGACCCGCTAATGGCATTTCTAACCTAGGAATATGGCCATTACTTATCAATTTTCCGCCAGCGGCGTAATACCTTAATAAATACTCAGTGGCAATTAACCCTGCACTACCTAACGTCGTTGATGCACCAATAGGCCGTAAAAACTCACCTTCTTCATGTAGCTCTGTGAAAAATTGAGTTACCTGATCATATTCAGTAAAAGAAGTGGGTACTATTAGTTCTTGCCCTGTTTTCTCGTAATACATTCTTTTTAAAATAGGATCTTCAAAGAGATCTTTACGATAAAACAACATTTGCGCACTGGCATCAAATGGCATGGCATAAGCAGTATCATTCACCAAACTATATTTTTGCTGAGTCGGTAAGGAAAAGTTATTTAATAAATCAGTCACCCCTCTTCCTACTTTATCTAATGGTTGTAGAATGCGCTCCGCAAACCAGGGAAAACAGGCCATATCGATACGTAGTAAATCATAATAAGGGTGTAAATGGAGTTGCCCTAATATCTGATAAACTTCATCATAAGGATAAACCGCTAAATTAACCTTAATTCCTGTTTGTCTATAAAAATGTGGCAGTAGTTTTTTAAGTGCGTTTGTTGAAGGACTCGGTAAAATGAGTAAATTCAGGGTTGGATCAGATTTATTGTCAGTAATTATTGCCGATGTTGCCGTATAAAGGTTACCACTTTGATTACGAACATAGGCAGTATTTGTCCCCGCAGTTTTCTTTTCATGATCTTCTCTCATCAGTTCATCGACCACTTCCAACCCTAATTGTGCATAGTTCATTGGGAAGCAATGTAACCCTTTTAGTATAGGAGGAATGTTACCGCTTAAAGCAAAAATTGCGGGGCAATCACCTTCGCTACCAAAAAAACTTGCTTGGGTTAAAAAACTCGCTTTTTCAATGTCTTCAGCAACAAATAAATCAGGAATCTGCTCTCCAGAGAAAAAATCAAAAGCCGCCTTATAAGATTCATCATTAGAAGCACGAATAATAATAAATTTTTTATTCGGAGCCTTCTGTTTAAGGTTATTTTGTAACTCACTGACAAAAGTGGCGTTCTCTAGATTTCCATGATCATCACTAAAAATACCTACTAATTGACTTCGACTTGTGGCTATTTGTTGGCATATCGCATCAGTTGCCTGAGAGTAATCCAGTGTGAAAAAGTGGTAAGCATTTGTGGGCTGACGGTAAATAAAAATAATTTGAGACGCCGCTAATTTTAAGGTATCAAAATAGATAGTGGCATCCTGCAAACAACTGACTGCCACTACTTGCCTATAACCACCTGCCGCAATTTTTTGTAATGCATCTAGTTCTGTCGTTTCCAGATCATCCGTCAAGAATAGATCATAAGTTATCTCTGGATACTGAGCCATTGATTGCCTAAATGAATTAAAAAATATTGCATACTTATCAGACACTAATTGCGGTAATAGTATTGCTATCTTCTGACTCTTATTGGTTCTCAATAATTGAGCTTGTGTATTTAGCTGATACCCCATTTGCTTTGCTGCTTTATAGACTGCTTCAATTTTTTCAACACTCACATTTCCCCGTTTATTCAATACGTTAGAAACAGTCCCATGAGAAACACCTGCTAATTTTGCGATATCTTTGATTGTTGCCATCTGTTTTTTTCACCTTGGTTGTTGCTACCAATAGCATACCTGAATTATTTATCGCGACTACTGATAATTACTTTGAACGTTCCATAATTAATTCGTTTATAAAGCAAGCTAGTAATATAAATACTTTTTTTATTGCCATTTTCCAATTTGAAAATAAAAATCAATAAAATCAATGTCATTGAAAATATTCTTTGAATGAGATCACTGATCAAAATAACATTTATTGGCAAAAGTAATCCCCAATATTATTATTGGAACGTTCAAATATCTTTGTTTTTTATTTGAATGCCAACATCAGGGTTAAAAAAATACATATAAAACAATAAAATATAGGTAATTATTATGAAAATTCACTTCTTAGGCACCGCGGCTTCTGAAGGTATACCAAATCCTTTCTGCCGTTGTGAGCACTGCCAGAGAGCAAGAGAGCTCGGGGGGAAAGATATTAGAACCCATTCTTCCGCTATTGTAGATGATCTTATGCTGATCGATGTTTCCCCGACATTTAGCTATCAGTTAATGCGTGATGGAATGGATGCAACCAAGTTTGAAAGCCTGCTATTTACCCATACTCACCCTGACCATTTTAATGTCGGTGATTTATTTAGCCGCATGGAAGGTTATGGTTTTGAAATTTACCATCCATTACATATTTTTGGTAATGACCGAGCAATTAATGGCTGCCTTGATGTTCTGCCTGGCTATAGCAAAGAACGTTTCGATTTCCACTGCTTAATCCCTTTTGTCACTGTAGAAAGAAATGGTTATAAAATTACGCCATTACTCGCAAACCATGCTAAATGGGAATTGTGCTACGTCTATCACATTGAAAAAGCTGGAAAAGCTATTTTTTATGGACATGATTCAGGTTGGTTCCCTGAATTAACATGGAAATGGTTGGAAAATAAACAGCTTGATATTGTCGTATTTGAATGCACTTACGGACTCAATGGGAAAAACTGTACAGATAACCACATGAGCTTAGAAACTGTATTTGCAGCCAAAGAAAAACTGCAACAACAAGGCTGTCTGCATTCAGAAACTCAAATTGCTGTTTCACATATTTCCCATAGTGGCAAATTACTTCATGAAGAATTAGAAGCGATTTGTGCACCTTATAATATCCGTGTTGCTTATGACGGATTAACGCTAGAAGCACATTAAGAGGAAAACTAATCATGGATATGAAAATAACCTCTCGCTTACTCATTATGATGTTTGTGCAATATTTCATGCAAGGGGCATGGAATATGACTATGGGACTCGTGTTAAGTACTTATGGGATGGCAAATATTATTGGTAATGCCTACGCTTTATTAGGTGTGGCAACCATTATTTCTCCTTTATTTATTGGTATGGTTGCAGACCGCTTCTTTGCCTCACAAAAGGTAATGGGAACACTGCATTTAATTAATGCGGCCGTTATTCTATGTGTTCCTCAATTTATTGAGGCACAAAATAGCGGTATGACCCTGTTTATGATTTTCATTATTGGGCTACTGTTTTATCCAACAACTGCACTCTCTAATAGCATCAGCTTCTCTCATATTAATGGCGTGAAATATTTCCCTATTATTCGTGTATTTGGCACATTCGGTTTTATGGCTATCGGATTTATATTAGGAGAAATGGGCTTTTCAGGTAGTACCATGACTTGGTATATCGCATCGGCTGTTGCTGTATTATTAGGCTTTTACTGCTTTACTTTGCCAAATACACCGCCAAAAGCGAAAGGTAAACCTTTCTCCGCTAGAGATATTCTATGCTTAGATGCACTTTCATTATTCAAAGACCGCTATTTCGCTATCTTAATGTTTAGCATCTTTGTATTAATGATACCGAAAACAGCTTACTCCGCTTATATTCCTGTATTTATTAAAACACTGGGATTCGATAATGCGGCATCTATCATGCAAATTGGTATTGCATGTGAAGTCCTATTTATGTTCGTTCTGTCCTTCTTCTTAATGAAGTTCGGTTTCAAAATTACCTTACTTCTTGGCGCGGTAAGTTGGATTATTCGCTCAATGCTATTCTCCTATGCCGCAGTAGATTCCGGTTTTTACTTCATTATTATAGGGTTGATGCTTCAAGGATTATGCTGGGACTTCTTCTTTACAGCAGGTGATATCTACGTTGACCGTAAAGCCAAACCTGAGATCAGAGCGCAAGCTCAGGGTTTACGCTTTATTGTTTCAAATGGCTTTGGCTTATTATTTGCTTCAACAATTTGTGGTGAAATCTTTAATTCAACTGTCACAGAGACAGGTAGCGCAGCATTACCACAATGGGGAACATTCTGGCATTACCCGGCTATCGTCGCCGCTGTTGTCACCGTTTTCTTTATCTTCTTCTTTAAAGATGACGTATCTAAAAAGAAAAATAACGAAGGTGAAAAAGTAGTAAATAACGTTGCTATACCCAAATGATTTGAGTTGCGGGTAGGCGACAAGCGAAGATAGATGGGGAACATAGATAAACTATGTGACTCGGCTAGCTGAGTGTAGTCAATACCGCTGCAACTTGAAGGATTACGAGTATACACAGTAAAAATCGAGGAAAGGCTAAGGCTACGTCAGGAGCAAGCCATGGATTTATTTATACAGTTTGTCGACACCATTGGCCCTTTATCACTATCAAGTATTTCTAAACTGTTGGCCGCCTTTGTTTTAGGCGGCTTAATTGGCCTAGAACGTGAATCAAAGGGAAAGCCTGTTGGTTTTAAAACTTGTGTCATTATTGCCGTTGCTAGCTGTTTATTAACCATAGTTTCTATTCAGTCAGCGGAGTATTACGCCAATATCTCTGACAATATACGTAGCGACCCAATGAGATTAGCTGCACAAATAATTAGTGGAGTAGGCTTTCTAGGTGCTGGCGTTATATTACATCGGCGTGATGATGCAATTTCAGGCCTAACAACCGCAGCCATTGTTTGGGCATCTGCCGGTGTTGGAATTGCATGCGGTTCGGGGTTCTACTGGCATGCGGTCATAGTTACAGTTCTTTTTTTCTTAGCAATACAACTCAGCCCCCAAGTTGCATTATTTCAGATGAAAAACCAAAAACTAGGAAAAATTAAAGTTCGTATGCTATTTACTCATGAAAAAGGTGTACCTTTACTTATTGAGTATCTAAAAAACCATAAGGACTTAATTGAGAATCTCACTATCAGAGATATCAAGAAAGAGCGCGTCGAGGTAAATTTAAAGCTATTAGTACGCCAAAAAATCACTTTACCTGAATTTTACTGTTCTTTAAAACAGTTGGAATATGTGCATTCTGTTTCTCTAGATCATTAATTTTCTCACTTTTAAGGTGTTATATTTCCGCTAAATAAAAGGCGAATTACTTAAATAACCTGCTTATATTCGCAGGTTATTTACTTATAAATTACCTTTCCCCACTATAAATTCCGTAAATCCTCTGGAATATTTTTTTTCAAAATACGCCAAAAATCCTCTGCAGTTTTATTTAGTCGTGTATCCATGCGGTAAATATACGCTTGGATAGGTATCGTTAATTCAGGTGTATCCAAACAAACGAGTTTTTTTTCTTTCAATTCATTCACTACAGAATAAATGGGTAACCATGCTATACCATGGCCATCCAAAGCCATATTTTTTAGTAACTCACTCATTGATGACATAAAAAGTGTTTTTGAATTGATCGCACCAAACTCACTTAACCGACGATTAACTAATCTTCCCATATATGAAGCACTGGTATAATTCAGCAGCGGCACTTGGGGTTGATAGATGTCAAATAGCGGCTTACCCTGCTCATCCGCTGCACAAATTGGGTATAATTCAGATTCAAATACATTCAATGAGGAAAATGGTGATTGCATTAAATCTTCATCATAAAATGAGATAATAAAATCACTTTTCCCTTCTCTCAATGTGTTCACAACTTGTACGACATCAATAGCCTCAACATGGTAAACAAATTCTCCACCGTAACCAGACAGCCCGTGAACTAATTTTGGGAGCAATGTTAACGACAACGAATGAGCAGCAGCAATTTTAATATTCGGTAGGCTCAATACATTATGGCCGGATAATTCATTTAAGTTACATTCCAGTTGTTGTAATAAACTACGCGCTTGAGAATGAAAAATTTTGCCCTCTTCAGACAACTGTAAAGGGGACGTCGTTCTATCAAATAATTCAACGCCAATAGCTTCCTCTAAAGCTTTAATACGACGGCTAAATGCGGGCTGAGAAATACTTCGCTGTTCTGCTGCATGAGAAAAATGTCGGCACGATTCTAGTGTTAAAAAATCATATAGCCATTTTGTTTCTATATTTTTCATCTTATTAAGCCTTAAATTGACTTGCTGTTAAAATATAAAAAATCAAAAGTATTTTTATTGATATTTTAAGTTAATGACTGGTTAAATAATCAAACTAAATTTGTAGTGGCGTTATTTGTATTATGCATAGCCCTACCATTTAAAACATTAACAAAAATCAAAAATTAATTTCATTTGATTTTTTTAATCCATAGAGCCCAGTCTATTCAGGCTTTCAGAGCCATTTATAAAAATGCTTTTATTTTGAATAAAAACTCTTAATGCATATCTTGCATCAAACCATACTTACTTGCATTTCTCATTTTAGATAAACATTGATAAATATTAACCACAGGCTAGGCAGTTATAAATAAGTTAATAACCATTTTAACATTAAAGTATATGTTAAATAAATTAATAAAGATAAGTTCTTATTGTTTTTTATTTTATAAAAAGACTAATGAAATGCAGGGGTATTAAAATGAAAGGCTTAATTGGTGTATTAGGTGGTATGGGGCCTGCCGCTACTGTCGATTTATTTAATAAATTCGTAAATTATACCGTGGTAAATAGAGACCAAGAGCATATTCCTTTAATTATATCATCTATTCCTGATATACCAGACCGAACGGACGCACTATTAAACCATGGTGAATCTCCTCTACCTTTAATGACTGACTATTTGAAAAAGCTAGAAAATGCAGGTGCCGAATGCATTGTTATACCTTGTAATACCGCACATTTTTGGTTTAGTGAACTGAAAGAGGTTTGCCACGTCGATATGCTAAGTATCGTTGAAACGACAATGAAAGAGGTACTAGCAACTAAGAAAAAAAATATCGGATTACTTGCAACAAATGCCACCATGTATATGGGGTTATACCAAAAAAATATAGAGAGAAATTATTTAAATTGCATTACTCCTGATAAAAAAAGCCAAGAAAATGTAATGGAAAGCATTTATTTATTAAAGTCAGGAAATAAAAAGATGGCTGAGTCCATTATGAAAAAACAAGCTGAGACATTATTTTCTCGAGGAGCTGAAGTTATTGTTCTTGGCTGTACTGAAGTCCCCGTCATTCTTGCAAATGAAATAAATAATTATCCAGATAAATATATCGACTCAACCAGCTCATTAGTCAGAGCAAGTATTCACTGGTATGAAAACAGAGTCGGAAAACAAAATTTAATGATAAATAAAAATATTTAACTTATATCAATTATCAAAAATTAATTTTTCAATATTACTAATGACAATATATTGTCTATTGGAGACGATTATGGTTTGGCTAGAAATCATTGTTGTATTAGGTGCAATATTCTTTGGCATTCGCATGGGCGGAATAGGTATAGGACTCTGTGGTGGATTAGGATTAGCTGTATTAACCATCGGGTTTGGTTTACCCATTGGATCACCACCTGTTGATGTTATTTTAATTATTATGACGGTCGTGGTAGCAGCTTCGGCATTACAAGCTGCTGGTGGGATGGATTATCTAGTACGCCTAGCCAGTAAATTTATGCGTAAAAATCCTAAGTATTTGAATATAATAGCACCAATTACCACTTGGGTGATGACTATCATGGCTGGTACAGGTTTCATTGTGTTTTCTATGCTGCCTGTGATAGCGGAAATTGCGAAAGATTCGGGTATCCGACCATCAAGAACATTAGCAGGCTCAGTGGTTGCCTCACAAATTGCTATTTCTGGCTCTCCAATCAGTGCAGCAATGGCTGCGATGTTGACAATTATGGAAGGTAACGGCATCACTTTTATCGTTGTCATGTCAGTATGTTTACCCGCCTCTTTTGTTGCTGCTATGGTTGCCGCCTTTATTGCATCGCGTCAAGGCTGCGAACTTGAAAACGATGAGGTCTATTTAGAACGTTTACAAAAAGGCTTAGTGCATAAGTACGAAGAGAAAAAAGGCGAGAGCACAACGAGAGAAAAATTCTCTGTTGTTCTATTCATTATTGCCACTATTGCTATAGTGATCCTCGCTGCATTCCCACAATTACGTCCTGGTTTTGATATTGGTAAGCCGATGGGAACACGAGATATCATCATCATTTGTATGCTAAGTGCAGCATGTTTGATGGTAGTTTTCTGTAAAACATCACCGGATTCCATTGTACTAGCACCAACATTCCGCTCAGGAATGAGTTCTCTTGCGGTGATCCTCGGAATTGTGACATTAGGCACTACTTTTGTTGATGCCCATATGGACCAAATCAAGGCCATCGCAGGAGATGTGTTATCTGCATATCCTATTTTATTGGCTTTAGTTCTGTTCTTAACTTGTGCCTTGTTATATTCACAAGGTGCCACAACACCGTTAATTATTCCATTAGCCATCGCCTTGGATGTCCCGACATGGGCAATATTGGCCTCTTTTGTCGCCGTCACCGGGGTATTTGTCTTACCCACTTACCCAACATCATTAGCTGCCATTGAGTTCGACTCTACAGGGTCTACTCGGGTTGGAAAATATATTTTAAATCACCCCTTTATGCTACCAGGGCTAGGTGGAATTATTGCAGGTGTCGCCTTCGGTTTTATCATTGCACCAATGATTGTCTAACACTAGGGTGTGAGGTTTCCTCACCCTCTTTAGAATATAACAAAATGATTTTATTGACAAAATGAAGTTAAACTTTGGCTCTATTTAGCTTTATACTTTGCTTAATTGGTAAAATACAATTACAAGGTATAAAGCTATTTTTTTAATACCTATAGGTATATCTGCAAAGAAAATATTATAGCAGCGTATCAAAATGACTCATTACTCTATTTAATTTTTTAAATTAAATTTTATAAATTAAAAATAATGTCCTGTTAACCACTCAATATCTCTTTATAAAATGTAGTTTAAATTTGTTTTCATTCAAAAGTGTGAGCTGAAATGTTTTTGCATGAAATATTCACTTCTGAAAATAGTTAAAATAATTATACTCGGCTTCATATTCATTTCTTAAAAAAACAGAATAAGGAATGAATTAAGATTTTTATTATGATTTTCATCATGTTACAAAGTCAGTTTCGGCAGTCTCATTTCCCAATGAAAGTACTCAATTAAGTGACTAAAATTAGGGCTTAAATCACAAATTTTAGTTTTTAAGATACTGACTTTCAAAAATGACGACGTCGTCATATTAAAAAAAATTTATTTTATCTATAACATTAAACAACCATTTTTCTTACATACATATCAATATTGATAGTTAAGCGTTAAAAAACTAAAGCAAATGCGTTATAAAAAAACGCTTAATGTTGACGTCAACATTAGGGTTAACAACTAGAAAGAGGTCTTAGAACATGAGTAACCTACCTGAAAAAATGAAAGCAGTTGTTTGTCATGGCCCACATGATTATCGCTTTGAAAATATTAAAAGACCAACGCCAGGATTTAGAGAAGTTGTCATCAAAGTTGATGGGTGCGGGATCTGTGCTGGCGACTGTAAAGCCAACGATGGTGCTCAAATGTTTTGGGGAGATGACCCATGGATCAAAGCCCCAGTAGTTCCTGGCCATGAGTTTTATGGCCGCGTTGCAGAGCTCGGTGAAGGCTCCGCTGAAAAATTCAAACTGAAAATCGGTGACCGCATCTTAGCAGAACAGATAGTCCCTTGCTGGGAGTGCCGTTTCTGTAAGTCTGGCAAATACTGGATGTGTGAAACCCATGATATTTACGGTTTCCAAAAAGAAGTTGCCGACGGTGGTATGGCTGAATATATGCGTTTTTCAGAACGCGCCATTATTCATAAAATCCCTGATGAACTATCTGATAAAGATGCCGCATTAATTGAGCCAATGGCTTGTGCTATCCACACTGTACGCCGTGGTGATATTGATTTAAATGACGTCGTCGTCATTGCAGGTGCAGGCCCACTAGGGCTGTGCATGATCCAAGTCGCAAAATTAAAAACGCCGAAAAAATTGGTTGTCATTGATGCGATTGATGAGCGCCTTGAATTAGCAAAAAAATTTGGTGCAGATGTCGTTATCAATCCACTGAAAGAAGATGCGATTAAATTAGTCAAAGATATGACTGAAGGCTATGGCTGTGACGTTTATATTGAAGCAACGGGTGCACCAATCGGTGTTACTCAAGGGCTAGAAATGATCCGCAAACTTGGCCGTTTCGTGGAATTCAGCGTGTTTGGTAAAGAAACAACAGTTGACTGGTCAATCATTGGTGACCGCAAAGAACTCGATATCCGCGGTGCTCACTTAGGGCCATATAGTTATGAAGTCGCTATTGACCTATTTAGCCGTGGCTTAGTTAGTGCTGATGATATCGTTACTCACTTCTATTCCATCGATGATTGGGAAGAAGCCTTTGTCATGGCGAAATCGGCAGACTCAATTAAAGTCGTCATCAAGCCATAAACATGTTTTAACTGGCAGTAATAATTGATAATTCAAATAAACACTAAATAAGTAAAAACCCTACATATAATTAAACGCTCTTTTAGGAGAACATCTTATGCTGAGTAAATTTAAAAAGTTAGCTGTCGCTGCAAGTGTACTGACTTTAGGTATGGCATTTAACGCTACCGCTAAGCCAGTTTCAGTGGGTATGTCATTTCAAGAATTAAACAATGAATATTTTGTCACCATGAAGGAAGCCTTAGAGAGCGCAACGGGTGATATGGGCGCACAACTATACATTTCTGATGCGGCTCATGATGTATCAAAACAAACCAGTGATATCGAAGATATGTTACAGAAAAAAATCGATATTCTGTTAATAAACCCGGCAGATAGCGTTGGTGCGGAAACGGCTGTACTGGCAGCGAAAAAAGCGGGAGTTGTAGTTATCGCCATTGATGCTCAAGCAAATGGCCCAATTGACTCTTTCGTTGGTTCTAAAAACTATGATGCTGGCTTAATGGCAGGTAAACGTTTAGGTGAAGCATTAGGCGGCAAAGGCGAAGTGGCAATTTTAGATGGTATTCCTGTTGTGCCAATTCTTGAGCGTGTTCGTGGTTTTGAAGCAGCGATGAAAGAATATCCAAATATCAAAATCGTAACTAAATTGAACGGTAAACAAGAACGTGATACTGCAATGAACGTTACAGAAAATATGTTGCAAGCAAACCCAACGCTAAATGGGATTTTCAGTGTTAACGATGTCGGTTCTTTAGGTGCGTTAGCAGCGATTGAGTCCTCTGGTCGTGATGTCAAATTAGTGAGTGTTGACGGTTCCCCTGAAGCGGTTGCTGAAATTGCCAAAGGTAACTCTCCATTTATTGCTACTTCAGCGCAATTCCCTCGTGACCAAGTTCGTATTGGTTTAGCTATGGGCTTAGCAAAATACTGGGGCGCTAATGTCCCTAAAGAAGTCCCAATTGATGTTAAATTGATCGACAAAACCAATGCTAAAGATTTTCACTGGTAATCGTTAGTTATCAATAACCAATGTATTGCACCTGTATTTCTGATGTTCGGTGCAATACATTTTCATAAATATTAATTATTAAATGCATATTGGAATAAAAATTCCAAATGGCTTTGTTACCCATTTTTAAGCAGTTGAGAAATATAGGGAAGCAATATGATGCAATTATTAGCATTAAAAGATGTCAGTAAAACTTTCCCTGGGGTTAAGGCGTTAGATAATATTAATCTCTCCCTAGAAAAAGGGGAGGTTCACGCATTATTAGGTGAAAACGGCGCAGGTAAATCAACGCTAATGAAAGTGTTATGTGGAATACATAAACCTGATAGCGGACAAATTCTGATTGAAGGCAAAGAACACACCTTTCATAACTACAGAGATGCCATCAAAGCTGGCGTAGGTATTATTTTCCAAGAATTTTCTCTTATTCCTTATTTAAACGCTTTTGAAAATATATTTTTAAATCGAGAGTTAAAAAATAAGTTTGGTTTATTAGATAGAAAATTAATGCGAAAAAAATCGCAGGAAATCCTAGCTGAGCTGGGTGTAAACATCAATATTGATGAACCTATTAGCCATTTAAGTATCGCAGAGCAACAGTTTGTTGAAATCGCAAAGGCTCTGTCTTTGGATGCTAAAATTTTAGTGTTAGATGAGCCAACTGCGACATTAACCCCCAATGAAGCAAACCATTTATTCGATGTAATGCGTGATTTAAAAGCTAAAGGGGTTGGAATGTTTTTTATTTCCCACCATCTAGAAGAAATTTATGAAATCTGTGACACCATCAGTGTACTACGTGACGGACAATATATAGGGTCGCGTAAGGTCGATGAAACAGATTTAGACGTTATTATCGAAATGATGGTTGGTCGTGAAGTTGAGAATATTTATCCTCATAAACGCCAATTCAACGAGCAAGAAGTCATCTTAGATGCAGAAGTTCAGCGTTTCTCATATAGCCCAACTAACCACCTTCAATTAAAGAGAGGTGAAATTTTAGGGCTTGCGGGGTTGGTGGGATCGGGTCGCACAGAAACTATTCTTGCCATGATCGGTGCTGATAAAGCATATAAGAAGAAAGTTATTTTAGAAGGCAAAGAAGTTAAAGTTAAATCGGCTGCGGCTGCATTGCAATTAGGTATCGGTTTATTACCAGAAAGCCGAAAAACTCAAGGCCTTGTATTGCCCTTTTCCGTTAAAGAAAATATATGGTTAAACAATCATGCTCAAAAATTATTTTTAATTCAAAATAAAAAAGAACTCACTTTATCTATTGATTTAATTTCCCAAGTAAAAGTTAAAACACCAGAACCTCACACCGCGGTTTCTACTTTAAGTGGTGGAAATCAGCAAAAGGTTGTTATTGCTCGCTGGCTAAATAAACAAGCCAAAATTCTTATTTTCGACGAACCCACCCGAGGTATTGATGTTGGGGCAAAATCAGAAATTTATCAGTTAATGCGCTCTCTAACTGAAAAAGGAATTTCCATTATTATGATTTCATCGGAGCTACCAGAAGTTATTGGTGTCAGTGATAGAGTTTTGGTTTTTCGAGATGGTGAAATTGCTGCTGAGTTAACTGGAGACGAAATAAACTCAACTCAGATCATGGTACATGCGGCCGGCAATATTATATAGGATAACGACTATGTCTAATCAAAGTGCAATTCCATTAACTAAAAATAAATTTAGTTTTTCTAAGCTAACAAAAATACCTGCATTTTTACCACTTGTTGGTTTAATTCTTTTATTTGTCTGCATGTCCATTTTTAATGAACATTTTTTAACTGTAAATAACCTTTCGACCATTGCTCGTCAGGTTTCTATTAATGCCATCATCGCTATTGGTATGACATTTGCTATCTTAACAGGTGGAATTGACTTGTCCGTTGGTGCTGTTATGGCGCTTTCTGGAACCTTGATGGCTGGCTTAATGAAATATTATGGAATGGACCCTTACGCCGCAATTGCTCTGGGCTTATTATCCGGTGTTGCTTTTGGCTTCATTAATGGAATTTTAGCCGCTTATGGTAAAATGCCACCAATCATTGTCACTTTAGGCGCCATGATTATTGCTAAAGGGCTAGCCTTAATTTATACCGGTGGCTACCCAGTGTCAGGGTTACCTCAAGAATTTGCTTTTTGGGGACGCGAAGAATTAATGGGAATTCAAGTTCCTATTTTATTAATGCTTGGCCTTTATCTTATTTTCTATGTTGTACTAAATCATGTCTCTTTTGGCCGTTATATTTACGCCATTGGCGGTAATGAAGAAGCTGCACGCCTCAGTGGTATCCGCGTTGAACGTTATAAAATGTTAGTTTACGTTATTAGCGGTTTTACTGCTGCATTCGCTGGGTTAATATTTACCTCTCGAGTAATGAGTGGGCAACCCAATGCAGGGGTAGGATTTGAGTTAGATGCTATTGCTGCGGTCGTACTCGGCGGCGCTTCAATTGCAGGAGGCCGTGGTATGATCATTGGCACACTGATTGGCGCAATGATCTTAGGCGTACTTAATAATGGTTTAAATTTATTAGGTATTTCACCTTATGTTCAATATATTGTAAAAGGTTTAATTATTTGGGGCGCTACCTTAATTAGCTCAATGAAACGCTAAATTAATAATACCTCATCGCCATTAAGATAGGCAGGTATCATTACCTGCCTATCTATAATCGCCATACTTCAAGTTGCATGGGTGTTGACTGTGTTCATATACAACTAAAATTCTTTAGAGTATATAAATCACAAAGGACTTTCTTTCTAACTCTTATTAATAAACAACAAGTTTCCCATCAACAAATATCTGTTTTGTTTTATGGTCTTTATGTGAATCTCGCTCTATTTCAGAAAACAATAACTCAGTTGTTAATTCACCAAGATATACCGAATCGTGATGTACACCAGAAATAGATAAATGATAAGTATCTGCATAGGGTGGTAAATCTACAGAAAAATAACGGCAAGAAAGTCCTAGTTCTAAAATAATTTTATACATCCCTGCCGTAATAATTCCATTCAGCCCAACAATATACATATTTGGTGTATAAAGCTCTTGAACTTTTTTTCTTAGATAATCTTCATCATTCTTGTTAAACATATAACTGCTGTATAAGACATTAATATTTTTTCTATTTGGAAAATTTTTATATATACCCGCTAAACGAGACAAACTAATTTCAGATCCTTCTGGACCTGAAACAATAAGTGTATTTTCACTATTTTGCTGGTTAAGAAATTTTCCTGTTAAAGCGCCAATTTCAAAGTTTTTCAAAAACAGTCCTGAATACTTATTTTGATAACCATAAATTGAACGGTCAACAAAAACTAAAGGCACATTATGTTGATCAATTAATGATAAGTAACTTGGTTGATAGTCTTTATCGTCACGAACTGGCGATAGTAAAATACCGCTCGCTTTGTAGCTGACTAATGTTTCGATTGCTGTTTTTTCTGCTTTTTCATCACTATCTGAATCAAAAATCATGACTTGATAGCCTTTTTCTTTCGCTAAGCGTGAGACTGTTTGAATTAGTACGATATAAAATGGGTTAAATGTGCTATCAGTAACCACACCTATTATGCGGCTATTTTTGTTTTTCAGATTACGTGCAAAAAGATTTGGCACATAATTGAGCTCTTGTGCTATCGCTAATATTTTATCTCGAGTTTCCTTCTTTACCATCTCAGGATGATTAAATGCTCTAGAGACTGTAATATCAGTTACATTAGCACGTTTAGCTATATCAATTATCGTTGTTGAGCTATCTTGTTTTGTCATAATTATACTAGTCAACCTTTAATGATTACCCAGAAGAGTATATTAGCAATCCATTTCACTATTATCAGGGTAGAAAAATGCGATGGTTCATTATACCTTTTTGAGCTTGAAGATAAATCAAATTTACTTTTTTAAAGAAGAATAAATGATTGAACATTCAAAATAGTGACACACTGCATGAATTATAAAAATTTATTTAATAAGTGATATTTAAAACCTATTTCAAATGACATTAAATTCAATCAATACTGATGAAATCAACCCTAAGGCAACAAAGATAACAGCACTTGAAAATAGTATTTGAATGGCTTTATTAGAAATATAATGCATTATTAATCGACCAATTAATAAGCCAACAACACATGAAGCAATGAAAACGATGCTAATTTCTTTAGGATATTGAAACCCATTCCAGACATTAATAAAAATACTAATACTACCAATACAGAAGATAACCATTAATGATGTTGCGATAATACTCTTCATATTCAAATTAGTGAATTTTCGCAATGCAGGAACAATAATAAAACCACCACCGACACCTAACATGCCAGTAAGTAATCCTGTAATGACACCAATTCCCCCAAAGATTAACGCTGTTTTAGTGTTCCAAATAAATTTCCCAGTTTCTGTATTAATTAAACAATGTGCATCATTTTGCTCATCACCCCGATTGAAAAATATACGTCCCCCGACATAAAGCATAACAAGGCTAAAAATAAGCGTTAACCAAACTGGAGGAACAATATGGGCAAGGTAAATACCATACTTAGCAGAAGGAATACTCAATAGCGCTATCCAAATAGCTGCTTTATAGCGAATATTCTTTTTTATAAGCCCTTGAATAACACTAATAAAAGCCGCTATTGTAATAGCTAAAAGCCCTACAGGTGCTGCTAATGCTACACTCCAATTTTGGCTTGCCATTAAAGCAGGAACAGCAAGAATTCCACCTCCCGCTCCCGTTAAACCTAGTAGACAGCCTATCAATAGCCCTTCTAATATCAGTATTAACATTATGAATGTCTTATCATTATTATTAAATATATTCGCTGAATATTAACGCTTACCGAGCGTTTTCTCCAATACCATTAATGCCCTATTAAATGGTACTTCTCCTGCAATAATATCGATTAACCGAGTATCTTGGAAAACCGCAATTGTCGGCACTGATTTTATACCATATCGAGGAGCTAAAGTGGGCGATTGAGCAATATCAACAATACCAAAATCGATGTTATTTTCTTGAAAATACTCAGAAAGCTTAGTAAAAATAGGATACATATTTTTACACGGTAAACACCAAGAAGCCGAAAAATAAACAACTACAGTTTGTTGCTCATCTTGCTCTAGGGGGTAAAGTGTACTCGAGAAATTATCACTATCTAATGATAAAATATTCGACATTATATGCTACCTTTTGTGATTTTTTCCTAAACTAACATATTGGAACAATAAACTAGATAATAAGTCACCTTTTGTCCATTAATTATTTAGTATTATTTGGCATTTGATTATTTTCATTTAAGAACAATAAACCAATTTAACATTTTATCACAATAAAGCATAAAAATATGATTCATAATAAATAACAAGAATAAACTCGCTATATTAACTTTTAAAAACCATACGATACATGAACCACTTTTAGTTTTTTATTATACATTGGATTTTTATTCATGAATATTATTAGCTTTGATGAACCTAGATTATTTAAAGATGTTTATTATTAAATAATAAACTATATTTTTACTCTTATTCATTATTAGCTTTTCAATTTTAACCCATTTAGATGGGTATCCGTTTCTGTTCTTTTTCTTTATCAAAAATCATATTCAGCTTCTCATGGGCATTGTCTGTATATCGACTTAAATCAGTAACATCTTGTTTCTGATTTACCTTATCGCAAATAACAATCTCACCTTCCGATACCGCTGTATGAGTGGTGTTGCTGGCTTTGCCTGCATTGATGCCAGTTTGTTTATCCACCGATTGGTAATCGCTGTGCATCTCGGTTTTGCTGGCATTGAGACTCAGTGAACCACCGCCCGCTTGGCTACCATAGGGAGACAAAAGGTAAGCAAAATCGATCTATAGCTAAAATTACGTTTTAAAATCATTAGAATTATTAATTGTATTGGTTTGAGATAAAGTAATATACGAAACTTCATATACCTTAAGTCAAATTACAATCACACTCATTTAAGCTTTTTTATAACTCATCTAACTTCATATATTATGATTATAATTTAACATAAAAATATTTTTTGTAATAAACAATATAAAACGGTAGCAATTTAAATAAATTATTTGAGTTCAATGCGATTTTTATAAAACTTACCTTTATTTGTATCAAAAACACAAATAAAGCCCATTAACTAGTTGAATAAAATGAAATCTTAAGAAAAAACACCCGTTAAATGTATAAGTAATTATTATATTTCAATTCTGAACCGACAATAGATAACAAGGCAAAAATTAATTTGCTCTTGTTATCTATTTTGACGAGAGAAAAATAATTAGCTATTGCTAATATTAAGCTTCAGCGCAGCGGCGATAGCGAGAGGAGAAAAAGTAATACTGGCGGCAAATAACGCGGCAAGAATGGCAAAATAGCCATCGAGAGGCATTTTAAAGCTGTGGGCTTCCATCGTACCTGTTGCATAAATCAGCACAGGAATATACAGCGGTAAAACAAGCAAGCTCACCAAGACACCGCCTTTTTTTAAGGAAACGGTTAATGCTGCACCAATCGCCCCAATAAAACTCAATACAGGTGTGCCCAATAATAATGTCCCTGCTAATACAAATAGTGTGTCTGCGCTAAAAGACAACATTAATGCCGCAACAGGGGATAACAAGATCAAGGGCAGCCCTGTGACTAACCAGTGGGCAATCACCTTCGCAAATACAGTGATAAATAAAGGATGCGGTGCGAGTAACAGTTGCTCAAGGGAGCCATCAAGGTAGTCATCCTTAAATAAACGCTCTAGTGATAATAGTGAAGATAAAATGGCCGCAACCCAAAACACCCCAACCGCAATGCGCGCTAATAATTGAGGTTCAGGACCAATACTCAAGGGAAATAGTGTGATAACAATTAAGAAAAACCATAGCGGATTAACGAGCTCAGAAAAACCTCGAAACGCAATTTTAAGCTCTCTTTTAATTAATAACCAAAACATGATTCAACCCCACCCGTCAGTTTTAGTGAACCAAATTGCCCTGACATCGCTTGGTGGGAGGTAAACAAAATAATCCCCCCTTGCTCTGCATGCTGATGAAAACGTTCTGTTAAACGAGCGACCCCCGCCACGTCAATTGCGGTAAAAGGCTCATCAAGTATCCACAGAGGAGCTTCGCTTAGCCATAACCTCGCTAAATTAACACGCCGTTGTTGCCCAGCAGAAAGTTGGCTAACAGGAATATCTTCATAACCAATTAACGAAACTTCTTCTAAAGCAGACCAAATACGCTCACCTTCATGCCCTTTATGGTGCATTTGGTAATAAAATTTGAGGTTTTCATAAGGTGTTAATAATGATTTAACCGCTGGTTTGTGGCCTAAATAAAGTAAATGACGAGTAAATTCTTCTTTTAGTTTATCAATCGATTGATTATTCCAACAGACAGCCCCTTCATCAGGTTTTAATAACCCAGCCATCATTCGTAGCAAGGTTGTTTTCCCCGCTCCATTTGGCCCTTCAACTTGCAAGATTTCACTAGGTTGCACTATAAAATCAAGTTGATGGAATAACACCCTATTTTGCCGATGGCAACTCACTTGTTGAGCACTTAGCATGAAGCACAATTCCCGTTATTTTTATTTTAAGGTTAGCTTTTTGCAACTTTGTTCAACAGCATATCACTAATAGAGTCGCTCGATATTGCTTCACCGCAAAGCACTTGCATCAAAACCTCTGAACCTAGCGTAGATAATGAAAACAACATATCAGGTTTAAGTAAGCGAACTTTATCCATATTGCTCTCTTGGTTAATTAGCACCACGGTTTTTACCGAGCTACCTTCCCCTGCTTGCTCTTTCACTCCCAATAAAGCGAAAGTACTGAGCGAATCGCTATCTGTCATCACTAACACACACTTTGCGTGTTTAACATTAGCAGCGGCGAGCAATTCGGAACTGGTTGGGTCACCGGTCACAATATTATCTTTTTCGGGATAATGACTGCGATGGTTTTCTTGGCAAATCACAGCCACCGGCAGCTCTCGTTTTTTCAGCCCTTGATAGACATTGACAGCCATTGGTGTGCTACCAATCACCACATAATGATTTTTCATATAAGAAAACCTCTTACGCACGATTTCTTTCGTACCTTTCGCTAACACCCCAACAATATAAACCACTGAAGTGGTAAAAATTGTAATTCCTAAAATAATCACCGTCACCGTGAATACACGCGCATCCACTGTAACCGGAACAATGTCACCAAACCCGACCGTTGTCATGCAGACTAAAGCAAAATAAAAGGCCGTTGTGCCGTCTTTAACCACTGGTGAAAATTCATCACCAATATATAAAGTACCAAAAATGGAATACAGCAATAATGCAATAATACAGGTTATTGCCACAAAGCCAGCACTGGTTAAGCTATGGTGATGATACAACTTCCAAAAAAGGCACAAAGCAACCAATAAAAAGAGGGAAAAATAACCTTGATGTATGTTTTCTTGTGTTAACCGCAGGTCAACAAATGAAATAATCCCAAGTAAAAATAAGGAGAACACCCAAGCAATACGGGCTCCGTTAACCATAAATAACGATAGGAAAATCAGTGAAATTCCCAATAAAAAACGAGGAATATCCAGTAACTTCATAAAGCCGAGTGATTTTAACCACTGTGTTAGCCCTGACTCGCGCCAATCAATGTAGTCGGTATAAGCACTTAATACAGGCTTTAAAATCATTGCGCCATCAATAATTATTAGCAATGAAAGCAACACCCTGATTGATAGAGGTGATTTTAAAAAAGCCACAAATGAATTATCTAACATGTATTGCTCTCACCCTTCATTGATGCATTCGTCAAATTTTCTTATATACCATAAATACATCAAAGGATAGTACCAATGGCGTAAAGACGATGACAAATGCTAATTGGACATTTTACTATTTTAACAATGGCTAGCAAAACATCGTCTATAATTGAATATCACGATAGCTGCCCAATTCCAAGCGAACAAAACAGCTTTTAAAAAACACTAGTAAACAAACGGTTATATGATTATTAAGGAAATATTATTTATAGATAATATATTTTGGAACTTAAACTACGTCTTTATATCTAAAAACCGATTTCTCAATTATTTTTCAATTCGATTTAACAATAATAGAAAACAAGAGTTTAAAAACCTATGAGTAACACTACACACTCGGAAAAATTTAGCTGGACCTCACTGTTCTGGTTACTAATCTACTTTTGGTATTTTTCATCACTATTACAACTGTATGTGCTCGTAACAGGACAAAGTAATTCTATTGGCCTAAGAGATTCACTACTCTATAGCTCTCTTTGGCTGGTTCCTGCCCTACTGTTCCCTAAAAAAGTTAAGTTAGTTGCGGGACTAATTGGTATTGTTTTATGGCTTTCTTCGGTAGTTGCCCTCGCCTACTTTGTGGTTTATGGGCATCAAATATCCCAAAGTGTCATGTTTGTGATGTTTGAAACCAATACTAATGAAGCAGGCGAATTCCTTAAACAATATTTTAGCTTCAAAGTCTTAGGAGTCATACTCGCCTATACTGTAGTCGCAATTTTTCTATGGACACGTCTAAAACCGGTAACACTGCCAAAGTCAGGGCGAATCGGTATTTCATTGTTAATTTTAGTTATTTTGTTCGGTATTCCTTATTATAACAAAGGCATTAAACAAGACCGACCAATGGCCAATGTCGCATCATATTTAAATAGTAAACTCGCCTACGCTGCGCCATGGCAGTTTGTGAGTGGTTACTTTTTATATAAAAACCAGCTAGCAAACATGGAAGAATTAATCCGCGACAACAGTAAAATTCCACCATTAGAAAACTTTGTCGATGCAAACGGTGATACACCCCGCACATTTGTATTAGTAATAGGTGAGTCCACCAGCCGCGATAGAATGAGCCTATATGGCTATTCACGCCCAACGACACCTGAGTTAGATGAACTTGCAAGGGATTATCCTGCTAATTTATCCGTATTCAATGATGTTGTGACGTCGCGACCTTATACTATTGAAGCACTACAACAAATTCTGACGTTTGCGACACAAACTGAGCCTGAACTATTCAATTCGCGCCCTTCTATGATGAACATGATGAAGCAAGCGGGCTTTAAAACGTTTTGGATCACTAACCAGCAGACGATGACTGAACGCAACACCTTATTAACGGCATTCTCTCGCCAAACAGATAAGCAATATTATTTGAATAATGATATGGCTCAAAGCTCACGTATCTATGATGACGTGGTTTTTGCACCATTCAAAGAAGCGCTTGCAGACCCAGCAGAAAAGAAATTTATCGTGGTCCATCTGTTAGGAACACATATGCGCTATGAGTTCCGCTATCCAGAAGATAAAGCCATTTTCAAAGATAAAGACAGCGTGGTTCCCGCTAACCTAAATGATGATGAAGTGAAAGATTATAATGCTTACGATAACGCACAACATTATAACGATTATGTTGTTTCAACATTAATCAAGGACTTTGATTCTTCAAAAGAAAATGGTTTTCTGGTGTTTTTCTCAGACCATGGTGAAGATGTTTATGATACCCCGCCTCATAAAATGTTAGGGCGTAGTGAAGGTAAGCCAAGTAAAGTCATTTATAATGTGCCTTTCCTAGTTTGGCAATCACCTGAGTGGCTATCAACTCATCAATTTGATTTGAATGATAAAACAACCCGACCATTCAGTAATATGGACTTTATCTACGCGTGGTCTGATTTAGCAGGTTTAAACTATACTGGGTTTGAGCCCGAAAAAAGCCTGTTTAATGAGGCATTTAAACCTCAACCTCGTTATATTGGTGACCCAGATAATAAATCCTCATTAATGCTTTATGATGATTTAAAACAATAATTAGGTCTCTGTCGGTGAAATGTTATCTGCATTTCACCGACCTATTCATTTAAGCTATAACTTTCAGATGCTGTGCTCCCTTGCGGTTTATTTTACCATCCCGCAAAATAAACGTGACTTCACCACGCCAAAATTCAGCTAAGAAAATATCGTTTATTGATTCAATATCTTGTAATTCAATTTGCTGCATTAACCAAGCTTCATCTCTTTCGATAGATTCCAAACCATAGCTTCTAATAACCCCTTCTTTTATCAGGATCACTGATGGCATATTTTTTTCATCACAAATAATGGTTAGCTGCCCATCAGGTTCTATTTGTGCATAATAAATTTCTTGAAAGGAATGAATGCCTTGTGCATGAATTCTAGATGAAATATTGATGAGATCTATCTTATTGGCTTTTTCTAAGATGTTTTCCATTATAAATTGGCCTTTTTTAATGATAGGTATGGGATTACCAATGGCCACATTACGAAAAAAATTAAATCTTTTTGTTAAAAAGTTCAAAAAGCTTATAAACAAAACACCAATAATTAAAATAGTCACATACTGGTACAATGGGATAGTATCACTGTAAATCACCCCACCAATAATACCTCCTAAAACAAAATTACCAATAAAATCAATAGGAGTCATTTGGGAAAGCTGCGTTTTTCCCGATAGATTCATATGAGTGATAACAATGGCAAAACCGATAATAAATTTTAAAATAATCAACGAATAATAGTACGCCATAATGCTATTCCTTTGTTATCTAAGCCATACATTTGTTTTCATTATTTATTTAATAATAAGTTCGAACAGTTTAGCTTGGTTTTCTATATTTTATAACTCTATAGCATGGAACAAGAGATGACTTTCCAAAAAAAAGCATTCACTTGAGTTTACAATCAAAAAAAATATAACGATTTCAGTTTTTTACCTAATTATTTTATAACTCACTTAATTTCAACTATAGTTAAATATACACATTGGCGATTATGCCAATATCGAGCTTTAATAACATTTTTACCAGCATCGTGCTAAGGATATGTTTATGAATATAAAACTCATCACTTCACTTCTTTTCGCGGGAATTGTTACAGTTATCGTAGGTTGTGATGACTCATCCAAACCAAGTGACACCGTTAAACAAGCTGAAGAAAAAGCCCAGCAATTAAAAGAAGATGGTGAACAAAAAGCTGATGAATTAACGAAAGATGCGCAAAATAAAGCTGAAGAGTTAAAACAAAATGCGTCAGAACTGAGCCAAGAAGTTAAAACAGATGCGATTAATAAAGCTGACGAAGTCGCAACCGATATGAAAGAAAAAACGGAATCGCTCAAAGCAGAAAATGACGCAGAAACCAATAAAAAATAATTTTCCGCTCAGTTCCCTTCAAGAATGTGGGCTTTAAATGCCTGCATTCTTATTTGGTGCAAAAAAACAACAAAACCCACCTAACTCTTTCGCCATTCCACGATATAATTATGTTTCTTATTCGCTAGCTACCAGGAAAACTAATGCAAATTAAACATAGCATGGGGTACACAAACCCAGAACTCCTTACTGATGCTTTCAACCTGCGCCAACAAGTTTTTACTCAAGAACAGGGGTTTCCCGCTGATATCGATGTCGATGAATATGATGAGTCCGCATTACATGTCGTTTTGTATTTAGATGGGCAGCCAGCTGCAGTATTACGTTGTGTACTACTTGAAGACAATCTTATCAAAGTTGGCCGTGTCGCAGTACAAAAATCACACCGAAGTAAAGGGCTAGGACGTGAATTAATGAAATTTGTAGAGCAATATGGCCGTTCTCATCATTACCATAAAATAGCTCTTTCAGCGCAATATACTGCCATTGATTTTTACCATACTCTGGGGTACCAAACTGAGGGAGAAATGTATGATGAAGAGGGAATGGACCACATTTATATGACATTATCTTTAGAGTAATAATTGCCCTTGAATTAAATTTTCTCGCCTCTATATTGGTATATAGGTCAATATTTAATCAAACAGAGGTGAATGATGGCAAATGGTTGGGCAAATGAAGATGCTGTTCAAGAACAAATTGATGCCACTCTTGATGATGCGGTAGCGAAAGCTCGTCGCCAATTGCACTCAGGTGAAAGTGCCGATTTTTGTGAAGAGTGTGGTGAGGCAATTCCTGAGGCTCGCCGTTTAGCATTACCCGGCGTTAAATTCTGTATCAACTGCCAAAATGAATTAGATAAAAAACAATCTACATTTAGTGGCTATAATCGGCGTGGCAGTAAGGATAGCCAATTACGCTAATCACATTTCCACCTCCATTTATCTAAGGTTTTTACTTATCTAGTACTTACTTTCACTCATTTGCGTTAACTTATTGGTAAAACATGTAAATACTGCACTGTTAATTATTAATTTAATGATAATTAACATGATATTTTTATCCTCTATTTAATGTTATTTCCCGATATTGTTGATCATTCACTCGTATCATGGCAGTATAACCGCCTATTTTTTAACTTATGAAGGTGATAAAGACCCGGGTTTCATCGCTATTTTTGGCAGTTTAGCCTGCCCTCAACACCATATTATTGTTCTTTCTATCTCGTTTCCTTAGGGGAAATTTTTCGCAATTATTCATTGTTTCATTAAGAAGGACAGCTCGCTGCATATTTGTCGATATCGGTATGCCAAAAATAAAATAAAACAAAACAAAAGAAGGTTGTTATGAGTCAAATTGATACTGATTCTAAAAAAATTCGTTCTAAAATTAGTCCCCCTGTATTTTATAGCTCTGCCGTTATTATTTTGGTTATCGTTGGCTTTGCCGCTTTGATGCCAGAAGTCGCAGAATCTCATCTAAGTCATCTTCAGCAAAACTTATTCAATAATGCTAGCTGGTTTTACATTCTAGCCGTCGCTATTATTCTTTTGAGTGTGACTTATCTGGGACTCTCCCGTTATGGGCAAATAAAATTAGGCCCTGACCACGCCCAACCCAATTTTAGCTATGTCTCGTGGTTTGCCATGCTTTTCTCAGCAGGTATGGGAATTGGGCTAATGTTTTTTGGGGTTGCAGAACCCGTAATGCACTACCTCAACCCACCTGTAGGTGAACCGCAAACCGTTGAAGCCGCAAAAGAAGCCATGCGCTTAACGTTCTTCCACTGGGGGTTACATGCTTGGGCTATCTATG
Organism: Providencia hangzhouensis; assembly: GCF_029193595.2. NCBI lineage: Bacteria > Pseudomonadati > Pseudomonadota > Gammaproteobacteria > Enterobacterales > Morganellaceae > Providencia > Providencia hangzhouensis. The sequence continues at coordinate 944,113 of NZ_CP135052.1, read as the reverse complement.
CCATTGTCGCATTAATTTTAGCGTTTTTTAGCTATCGCCACGGTCTCCCTCTCACATTACGCTCTGCCCTTTACCCCATTATTGGTGAGCGTATTTATGGCCCAATAGGCCATGCAGTTGATGTATTTGCAGTAGTAGGGACGGTATTTGGTGTTGCAACATCTTTAGGCTTCGGTGTACTGCAAGTTAACGCTGGGATGAACCATTTATTTGGTTTACCAGTCAGCGAAACCGTACAGGTGGCTTTGATCATCATTTTTACAGGGCTTGCAACAATTTCCGTTGTTTCAGGGCTAGATAAAGGTATCCGTATCTTATCGGAACTCAATCTTGGCCTCGCATTTCTATTGCTCGTATTAATCGTTGCTTTAGGGCCAACTGTGCTTCTTTTAAAATCTTTCGTTGAGAATACAGGTGGCTACCTTTCAGAGATCGTCAATAAAACCTTCAATCTCTATGCCTATGAACCCAAATCAAGTAATTGGTTAGGCGGCTGGACACTACTGTATTGGGGATGGTGGTTATCTTGGTCGCCATTTGTCGGTATGTTTATTGCCCGTATCTCTCGCGGTCGTAGTATTCGTGAATTTGTCATGGGGGTATTATTTGTCCCTGCTGGCTTCACTTTAATGTGGATGACATTCTTCGGTAACACAGCGATTGATTTAATTAAAAATAAAGGCGCAACCTTATTAGCCGAAACTGTTCAGGCAGACGTATCTCTCGCTTTGTTTGAATTCCTTAATTATTTTCCATTCTCTTCGGTTTTATCTTTCTTTGCTATGCTAATGGTCATTGTGTTTTTCGTGACTTCAGCGGATTCAGGAGCAATGGTGGTTGATACTTTAGCTTCAGGCGGCGATTCTAATACCCCTGTTTGGCAACGTATCTTTTGGGCGGGTTTAATGGGTATCGTTGCGATAACAATGTTACTCGCAGGTGGTCTCCAAGCGTTACAAACACTGACAATTGCGAGTGCTCTTCCCTTTGCTGTCGTTTTGCTCGCCTCCATTTATGGCTTGTTCAAAGCCTTAAGAGTCGATGCCTATAAGCGCGATAGCCAACAGTTAGCGACCATTGCACCAACTGCCAGCCGTAACCCTATTCCGTGGCAGCGACGCTTGCGTAACATCGTATATTTCCCTAAACGCGCGCATGTTAAACGCTTTATGGAAGAATCTGTGAAGCCATCAATGGAAATGGTATCTGAAGAACTGGCTAAGCAAGGTACTGTATGCCATATCCATACTGATAAAGATGACCGAATAGGTTTTGAAGTGGATTTAGGCGAAGATATGAACTTTTTATACGAAGTTCGCCTCCGTTACTATATTCAACCGTCATTTGCGTTATCGGGTATGGGGACAGAAAGTGATGATGAAAAGAGCGAGGAGCAACGCTACTATCGCGCTGAAATTCACTTAAAAGAAGGTGGGCAAGATTATGACGTGATGGGCTGGGCAAAAGAGCAGATCATTCACGATATCCTAGACCAATACGAAAAACATATCCATTTCTTACACTTACTGGGTAAGTAGCCCCAAAAAAGAAACATTACCTAAAATGTGTCGATAAGAATTCACAGGCGGCTAAAATTATAGCCGCCTCCGCCTGTGTTTATTCGATTATCTATTAATGCAATAGAATCCTATTTTATGACATTTGAATTTTTGATAATAAAGTACTTACGCTAGCTAAGTCTTCAGGATGAACTTTTAAATATTTTTCACAAGCTAATCTGGCATAGTAAAAGCAAGTTTCTTCACTGACGACTATTTCATCTTCTTTTTCTGGAGGATAACTTATTGCAAAAAAACACCCTCTTTAAAAATCATATCATCTAAAAATCCATCATACTCACAAGCAAAATTAGCACTCTTATTTTCTCCCCTCATGTAAGTTTTATCCCTCAAATAGACAGACATGACCACGTGTCTTTTTCCTAATTGATTCGGCTACGACCCTCGTTAACTTGGTTGGTTAAATCGTCTATCACCACAAAACAGGTTTATGTTTTTCGACGATTTCAGTGTGTTTTCGCATTCAATCTCAACGTTGCTAAAAACGCGCTGAGGCGGTTTTATGATGCCTAACGGGTGTTTTAGACACTAAGTTCGCCAGTTTAACATAATAGGTCTTATGGAAATTTTAAAATCAAGGTAAACGCAATCTATGCTAAATCATGATATTTAACTTAAGTAATGTATATGGTATTGTGAACTATCTATATTGGTTTTTAATGACAAAGGGAATGCTTAAAATGGCGAATATAATTTATCTTACGCTAAAAGGAAATAAACAAGGTTTAATCTCGAAAGGATGCTCATCGATAGATTCTATCGGAAACAAGTATCAAAAGGGACACGAAAACGAAATTCTTATTAATGAGTTGTCTTCTAATTTATCGATGCATCAAAATGTCAGTTTTCAGCCTATTAGTATTCGTAAGCCAATTGATAAGTCTTCCCCACTACTTTCTCAAGCATTAACATCGAGTGAGATATTAACGTGCGACTTTACTTTTTATAGAACATCAATGAATGGTGGGTTAGAGCTGTATTATAAAATAAAACTGACAGATGCCTCAATTGTTGACCTAAATTGTTTTTATCCTAATTCTGTTACTCACAATCAAGCCCAACCAGAAGAGTCTGTATCGTTTCGATTTAAATCGGTTACCTGGGAGCATGTTATTGCTGGTACTAGTACATACAGTATATGGGAAGAAAGGAGCTTTTAATGTTCTCTAGCCCAGAAGAGACCTTTGAATGGTATGCAAATGAATTAAGAAAAATATCTGAGTTATCTGCAAGGTATTTTCTTGACGACCCCTACTGTAAACAAGGTTACAGAAGTGAAATAAATGAAGTTATAAGGTTGATCCGAGCTGATTTTAATATAGCACTGTATAATAATAATGCTAGGCATCAACGAGTAGATAGCACTCGGGATTGGTTTAGAGAGAATATAGGTTCAACGGGGAATTGGCCCGATATATATAAATACACTGAGGAAATTAAACTCGAATATGAATCAGAAAAATTAGCGTATTCCCAATTAAGAAAGGCAAGTAAAGAACTATATAATGCAACTAGGTCTTATTTTGGTGAAGGCTGGCTTTTTTATGGTGACAAGAGCCTTGATATATTAGGTGGTGCAATTCAAACAGCAGTTGGTATTTTTAGTTATAGAATAGGTAAAACAATTGGAAGTCACGGAATGAAAACGTCCGGTGCGATAAGCATGGCCTATGGTGGAGGTCGTGTATATCAAGGTATTTCTGATATTACGTATGAGTTAACTGATGGTGAAATAAACTTTAGACAAGATCCAGTTAAATTTTTAATAGAACAAGGTACTATAGCATTAGGTGGAGATAGCATCACAGCTAAGAAAATTTATTATGATGTTGATTTTGTAAATAATCTTTATATCGGTTTTGGAGCATTTAAAATTATTGATCCAAAGAAAAGAACTGAAATAAGACAATTACCAACAAAAACTTCTAAAGGATTAAGAAAATTAGGTTTTTTTGAACGCTATTTTCCAGATAACGTCGGGTTTAGAATAGAAAGATGGACTAGTGAAAATTATAAAAGAAAATTAGCTATAGGAAATAAGCCAATGTTATTATATTCATTAACAGCATCAGCAATAAAATTGAAATTGATTCTTGAATTACATAGTGACGAAAATTAGTATTTTATAATTTTTTTATTTTCATTAGTGAATTAAAAGTTTAAATTTTATGGATAGATAAAATAAAAAAGGTATTTTACTATTTACTGAGTCTATAAATAAAACCATTAATACAGGGATTAAATATGCGATTGTTAAAGGTATTAGTGATAGAATTAATGGTGCCCCCATAAAAAAAACAAGAGTTAAATAGTTAATAATATAAATCAAATACAATATTTTGGGAATCTTTTTACTTGATACTGATTCTTCAAACCATGAATCAAAATCATCCCCTTTTCCAATGGATGAATGAATTGAACTAAGTTTGATAAAGTCATTTTTATTTAACTTATCTATATTTCTTATTTTCACTATGACCTCTGATACTAATATATAGCTTTTTATCTTAATTGGTGTAAATAGTCTTGTTTTTCATTTTGATGGTGGTGATTTATAATAATCACCATCAAGGTTATAATACTTAATTATATGAAATCACTTGAATTAATTCATACGGTTTACCTTGTCTTATCGCAAGGTTATCATCGAAATTGAATCCTTCAGCACAAAATAACGATTGTATACTGTCAATAATGACATTGTTATAATTGATAATAGAAGGTTCTTCCCCATCAATAAAATATTTAAGAGTAATATCTATTTTTTCATCGTTTTTGATAGCATCAAAGATAAATTTGGTTGAGTGCCCCAAATCTTTATCAATCGTCAATCGTAGAATTGGAGTGCCATTTTCATCTTTTTCTCTAGAATAACTAATTGAATTAATTAGGATCGCATCATTTTTTGAATTTGAAAGGTCTTTCGTGATTAACCCCTGTTCAGATCCAATTATTCTCATGATTATTTGGTGTTTCATGCGATTTCCTTATGTAGCATTTGGCTTTAGTAAGCCATTTTTTTTCACATAAAGCAATAAAAACATAACGAGTTCCGCACTGACTTTACCATTACTAAACCCAAATGCTGTTTTCTCCATAGAAGGATCATAAGCACCAATCCCAACTGCAAACTTCTCGGCTTGTGATTTAGAATTTAATTTATTAATTTCCTCAACCAATTTGTTAGTCGCAGAGGCATGCAACTGATCTTTTTCTATGATGGGGGGTTAATTTTGAGATATTAAGCCTAATTTAATATCATGGTCTGAAAGCGTAATGATCTTACCTTTTGATAGTAAGTTAGCCGACTATGTTTATTCAATTGTCTATTAATGTAATAGAAGCCTATTTTATGACATTTGCATTTTTGATAATAAATTACTTACGCTAGCTAAGTCTTCCGAATGAACTTTTAAATATTTTTCACAAGCTAATCTGGCGTAGTAGAAGAAAGTTTTATCCCTCAAATAGACAGACATGACCACGTGTCTTTTACCTAATTGATTCGGCTACAACCCTCGTTGACTCGGTTGGTTAAATCGTTAATCACCACAAAACAGGTTTATGTTTTTCGACGATTTCAGTGTGTTTTCGCATTCAATCTCAACGTTGCTAAAAACGCGCTGAGGCGGTTTTATGATGTCTAACGGGCTGTTTTATTCTCTAAACTTGCTCGTTTAGCATAATGGGTCTTATGGTAATCAATAAACACAAAGTTAAATGTATTCATTTAATTCTCTTTCATTTATGATTTAAGTTTAACTTAAGGATAAGGTGGGGGATTGTATGCAGTGTGGGGATTTAGAGTGGTTTTACTGCAAAAACGGTGAAATCATGGATGCTAATGAAGCTATGGAAAAAAGGTTGGCTATTTATCGTCGAATTTTGAAAAACCTTAAAAGCGCACATAATCGCTCCAATGAATGTTTACCCCTAACGGGTTAGATGAATCAATTTATTATCGGTGTGATGGTGATGAACCTTCGGTTAAAACGGCACTCAGTAATCCCTGGGTAAAAGGAACAGAGGATTTTGGCGTAACATCAGTAAAAGGTGTTAAACGAACAATAGATACAGCAGCAGAACTTGGTGTAATCCCTCCGACTCTACGAGGGATGGATTTTATTCTAAAATCTCGGGTATCTCGAAATCCTCGTGTCATGCAAGAAAATGTTGAGGTTATCTATTTACTGCGGTTTGTTTATGACCCCTATGAAAACTTTTCTTAGGTGAATTTTGATTATGTTAAACAATAAAATTACAATAGTCACAGTATTCCTACTCTTATGCAATCCCGTATTGTCTTATTCTGAACCTGCGATTAAATGTATTCCTGAAGAGAATAATTTTCTTGCGTGTGAGGCTTTAGCAAAACAAGGGGATGATGAGGCTTTATTAATCGTCGGGCGTTTTTATGAAACGGGTACTGGTGTCGCAAAAAATCTCGAAAAGGCAGAGGAAATTTATCAGAGACTGTCAGATAAGAATGATGCAAACGGGATGAATCGTTTAGCAATGCTAACAGAAGACCAAGGGAGAAAAGATGAGGCCATTTTACTTTATCAAAAAGCCGCTGAACTTGGGTCATCCTCCGCAGACTACAATTTAGGTATATTATATAAATACGAAAATAACTACATCAAAGCTAAAGAAATGTTTGAAATAGCAATTAAAAAGCATAAATCAAGCAGCGCTATGATGAGTTTAGGTGATTTATATAGAGATGGTCGAGGAGGAGAGAAAAACACTAAGTTGGCTGAAAAATGGTATAAAGAATCGATTAAATTCGGTAATGATTTTGCGATTACTCGATTAGGTTATTTGTACGGTGATTTAGAAAATTATGATGAGGCAATAAAATGCTATGAAATAGGCATTGCAAACGGAGATCCCGCGGCAATGAATTCAATGGGGTTGCTTTATCAGCATGGCTTTGGTGTTCAAGTCGATATCAATAAAGCAGTAAAGCTCTATCAAGATGCTTCAAATAAAGAAGGGCTTGGCGGGTTAATTAATTTGGGCTTAATGTATGAGGAGGGACTAGGTGTTCCTCAAAGTTATGAGAAGGCGATCAACTTATACAAGAGAGCTTATCAACTAGGTTACACCGATATTCAATCACGGATTGACTACTTAGATAAAAAAATGCATAAAAAAAGTAATTAATACATAGTGTTAACATAAAGGAGCTTAAGCGATCAAACGCTGTAATAGCAAAATTGTAATGTCCGCTCTGGGCTAAGTTAAGGTGTCCGTCACGTAAGCTAACTATTAAGGGGGGCACATGACTGCTTATAGAGCGGAATTTTTTACATTGGAAGATGTGAAACGGCTAAATGTGATTCAAGATGTGATAGACCAACGCCTGCCGACCAAAATGGCTGCATAACGATTAAGTATATCCGCACGCCAGTGCCAGCAACAATGTCACAATGCGAAATATGACGAAAACAAATTGGTATTCAAAATAATTCGAGCTCTAGCACGGCGGCAATTGAGGATAGTTTAGTATCACGACCTGAAAGCGCTATGACCTTGTCTGTGGATTTAAGGTTGGCCGACTGCAAGTCAATATCACGGGCCGCATTTAACGTAATATTACCATTTGCGATGAGTTTAAAACGCAACTTGAGCCTCGCATTATTGCCGTTGTTGCTGATTGTGATATAGAAACCGACTGCTCTGTTATTTAAATCATGTGGGAAGGACTGGTAATTTAGCTTTGAAGTCGATTTAGGCGACGATATGAACTTTTTCTATGAATTTCTCCTCCGTTACTATATTCAACCAGCCTTTGCTTTAGCAGGTATGGGGACAGAAAGTGATGATGAAAAGAGCGAGGTGCAACGCTACTATCGTGCTGAAATTCACTTAAAAGAAGGTGGGCAAGATTATAACGTGATGGGCTGGGAAAAAGAGCAGATCATTCACGATATCCTAGACCAATATGAAAAACATATTCATTTCTTGCACTTACTGGGTAAGTAGTCCCAAAAAAGAAACATTACCTAAAATGTGTCGATAAGAATTCACAGGCGGCTAAAATTATAGCCGCCTGTGTTTATTCAATTGTCTATTAATGCAATAGAATCCTATTTTATGACATTTGCATTTTTGATAATAAATTACTTACGCTAGCTAAGTCTGGTAAGATTTTAGCGATCGTATCTTCACATAATATTTCTTGAGTATTACCCTCTCCTTGTAAATACCATTTCATTCCAATCTCTGAGGTTGATATTGTTTTTATAGACGAATTTCGACTAAAGTAATTAATAGTAAAATCAGTTAATCGTTTTGCTAAATATCTACCACTCACAAGAAGAAGTTGATTTTCGGGGTCTGCTCCCCATTATAGGTTCCACACCGGAACCCATCATGGATACAAGGAGTTAAAATTCATTAAAAACAATATATTAGACTTATTTTTAACTAGTTAAGTTCACTGTACCACTACACTCTCCATATAATATTTAGGATATTTAAATTAACGCCACAATGAATGAATAACTATTAAATTTTACGCTAATTCGTTTCTTGATTAACTATAGAATTATTTTGTGGACCTGACCAAGTTAGTTGATCTTTTAACTCATCAGGTACTAAAATAAATAACATTTTAATATATTCTATATTTTTTGAGTAAAGCACACTGATTTTCGGAGTGCAATTTTCATAATAGTATTTAGCTTGGTAGTTTAAAAATGATATATCACTACTAGTGAACTCATTCGTTAGAATTTTATTTGGTAAGTTATGTATTAGCTCAGATTCATAATAACATGATAAATCCTTAGATTTTATTTTTTTATCCTGAGATTGAATATTTCTTATGTATGGAAGGATCCAAAATAACATGTCTACATATATTTCATTTTTTGTCATGATATTACCCTATTAGTTTCTAGATGGTAATGGTTTTGCTCCAGCAGGAGCAGATTCAACTACAGTCCATCTACCATTTTCAATCAATTTATTAATATACTGCGAGTCACCTGTTTTAACATATATTTCTTTAGCTGCTACCATTCTATGATTGCCTTCTGATATATAATGAATACCTTTTTTATCGACGTATCCAGCAATAATACCTTCTGGTGCAGTGAATCTATAGTTATTGCTGAGCATATCTATTTTCATTTGATCTATTTGACTAGGATTTTTAAGGCCCGTTTGTGTACTTTTTATCATTAATGTTATTTCATCAGAGCCTAGTTTTGACACTGTAAATACACTCTTTTGTATAAGTTGTTTTCCTATCCAACCTAATGAAATAACTGAGGCTTGTATTTCAGGATCTGATATTAATACTGCTGCTTTTGTCCAACCCGGTGTTTTTGCGTTTATTTTATTTAAGTCTTGTGAGTTCCAATACATTAAGTATTGTTTTGCTAGGTCATTTTGCATGACATCAAAACCTAGATAACTAGCCCAGTAAGGCCTTTTAGCTAAATCAAATGCATTTGATATTCTCGTTTTAGTGATATCTTGTGTAACTAATGGGTTATTAGTTATTTCTAAATCTAAATTGCCACTGTTTATTAAGCTGAACATAGCATATTTTTTTATTTGTGTAGCTTCGCAGTTTGTATTACCAGCACACTTTTGCATTTCATTATCAAAATCCATTGCAAGTTCATGAAGTAAGTGATTAAACCTGAAGGTACTTTCTCCCGAGTCCGCACCACTGTAGACCCCTCCTGCGTTACCAGTGAATATTGCACCCGCAAATCCCCCTAACACGCGGGATAATTGAGCGTATTTCTCAGAATCTTTTTGCCATTCTTTTTCATTAATTAAATTGTTGTTTAGTGTGACCCCTGCTAACTGAACAGCAAGACTACCCACTATAGCTCCTTTTGCATTTCCGCCTGCAATTTCAGCGCTAATCCCTGAAACAACTGAGTGACTTAATAATTTGCCTGTATGCCCTAAAATTTCTCCGTTATCACCGATTAACTTTGCACCTTCCGCATTCACCTGATTGCCAATATTACTGAGTAAGGCACTCTTAAAGTTATCGGTAAAACTGCCACCTTGGATTGTAGTATTCACGGTTGAACTAATCACAGATTGCGCGGCAACACGCTGAGCAACCTTATTCCAATCCCCATTACTTAATAAAGGTAACTTAGCATTCCCCGGATTCCCTTTTGTCCATCCCATTTTGACATCTAAGCCATTAAGCGCCCCGGAGATCACCATTTGAGCAACAATAGATTTAACTGTTTCGCTTTTACCTAGTGAATTAAGCGCTTTCGATAGGTTTCCTTGGTTTTCAGCCAGTGCGATCGCTGCTTGTGTTGAAAGAGCTGTCATACCAGAGTAAGCCGCGCCTGATATCACTGCAGCACTCGTACCACTGCTACCGGATGCTGCCCAAGCCGCAAATTTCGTTGCTGTACCTGACGTCATCGCTGCAACAGTTATCATAATCAGCGCAGCAGCAACCGGGTTTAAACTCTGGCTTTTATAATCCCAACTGTCATAGGCGTCTTTAACTAAGTTCCACTGAACATCTTCACGGTCTTTTAAGCCTGCAAGCCACTGTGTACCTTCTGTTTTACCAAGAGCCTCTAAGGCATTTTCTAAGCTCTGACCATTTTTCGATTTAACATCCGCAGTGATCCCTTTATTCGCATCAACTGTTAGTTTTCCACCAATATGCAATGCAGGTAAAACCCATTTATCTGAGGTATAGCCTTTATTACGTTGGGTGATATAAAAACCGTTAGAATTTGTAATCACCTGTTCAAATTGCGAGTTTTTGACCGCTTTAAAATTGACCTTGCCCGTTTGGCTGGTGATTTTGGCATTCTTGCCCGCATTAATTTTGGTCGCTTCTAATGTGACATCATCCTTGGCATACAGATTAATATCGCCACCAGCAGTAAACTCAGTGACTTTATTGGTTTTATCACTGCGTGTTTTTCTCACTTCCTTTTTCGTAATACAAAGCGTCCATCTATTGTATTTCTTTTTATACTCTTCGAAGTAACTGCTTTCTTCCATGGCTTGGGCGTAGAGATAGCCGCCTTTTGCTGCAATATCCATCGCGCCTTTGGCAACGAGACGTGAGGCTTGGAAAAGAATGCTCCCCTCTGACAAAATGGTCAGGGTTTTACCGCTGTTAATTTCAGTGCCAATTTGGCGATATAACTCTTCAAATTTTTTCCCTGACTGTTTTCGATAATTCGTTTTGACCGACTCTAAGCGTACATTTCCCCCGCTTGAGAGTGTGATATCACCTAGGGATTTGATTGTACTGCCTTGTGCGGTTAAGGCACCATTGGAGGCCAGTGTGACGCCTTTGTCACCGGAAAGTGTCGAAGTCACATAACGTACATCTTGGTTATCTTCACTGGGGTTGGGAATGGCAGAGTAAGCGGTAGCCGTTAATTTAATATCACGACCTGAAAGCGCTATGACCTTGTCTGTGGATTGAAGGTTAGCCGACTGCAAGTCAATATCACGGGCTGCATTCAACGTGATATTGCCATTCGCGATGAGCTGAGAACGCAACTCTGGATAGCGATTGGTTTTAAATACATTATCGACATCCTTAATCGCTTTTGAGCCTAACAAAATATCTTGGCCTGCATTGAACGTCAGTGATTTTCCACTGTTGAAGGCAATGCCACGCGCTTCAATATTCTTACCTGCAGTGAGGTTTATCTCCCCTGAACTTGCCCAATTTCCTGTTTTTGTGAGTAACGCATTGATATTGGCGACAGGCTCTGAAGCCGCGAGTTTCATTAAGTTGAGTTCATCGCGACGAATAAGGATATTGTCATTGGCACTTAGGGTAAGTTTATTCGTTTTAGCTAATTGCGCATTATCAAAAGTGATATTTTTACCCGCTTGGATATGTAACGAATTTGCGGCATTGAGAACCGGGGGCGATAATACATTCTCTTTAAAGGCAGAAACGGGGTTTAAACTGTATTGAAGATCGCCATTTTTCGCAATTAAGGTGCTGTCTTTAGCCGTTAAATTGACTTGTTTAAGATTAAGGTCGTTATTGGCAATTAGGCTTTGTGATTGTTTTGCAACCAGTTGTGCATCATGAATATTGATGTTTTGACCAGCGATAATAGACAGATCATTTTCAGACTGTAAGTTAGTAGAAATATTTATATTATTAGAATTTAAAATAATATTTTTTGCTGACATTAAATAAGCGGGGGAATCGATGTGATTTATTTTTGAGATCAGTGATGAGGTAATAGGTAGTTTGTTCTCACTGCTGATCGAATGTTTAAAATCGAGGATGAGATTCGCACCTGAATGTAACCCTTTCTTTGTTTTTACATTATCAATCAATTCCAAAATGAACACATCACCTTGTATTTTATAATGCGTTTCTAAAATTAATTCTTTGATATTTCTAATATTAACTATTCCACTTCCACTGTTCGAAGGATCGATGACATAATTTTTATAGGTGTATTTTTTCCAGCCAATATTTTGACTGTTATCTAAAGTATTACCGGTTAAAATTAAATTTTTCTTAGCAGAAATGATACCGTTATCATTAGTGATTTGATTACCATTAAGATAAGCATTTCCACCGCTAACTATTTCTCCGAGCCGAACTGAATCATCAGAGTAAATACTTTGACCTGTATTGACTAAAACACCCTCTTTATAAAATGCATTTGAAAAATCAGCTACACCGAACCACTTATTAGGAAGAGGGTTAACCAACTTTGCATTCATGACCACATCATAATTCCCGCCTCCTTCTCTAACTCGGTCTATTAATAAGTTCTTACTTGTGGAGGTCGGTTGTATCGTATTTTCCTTGTAGTGGGTATTTAACGACATGTTGGTCAATTGCTTCGTACGAACCACCAAATCTCCCGTATTGGTTTTTATCGTCCCCGATTTATTCTCAATCAGCGTACTCAAATCCCCCTTGGCATTTTTTTGCATCCACAAATTATCTTGTGCCTGAATAAGTGCACTATTGCCCGTATTGCTTATTGAATCGGCAAAGACACGCATATCCTTGCCTGCGGTAACTTTGCCGTTATTGGCGAGGGTGTTGGTGGCTAATGTGATGTCTTTGGTGGCATTCACGTTGGCATTGGCGTTAATCTGCAGGTTTTTGGTGCTGACATTGATGTCTTTTTTCCCTTGAATATTGCCGGCAAGGGTAATTTTGCCATCGACAGTTAACGTCAGGTCATGTTGGTTGGCTTGCACATTACTGAGGTTAATCCCCACCCCTGATTCCGTACTCACCAATTTCACTTGATTGGCATACATCCCACCCAGTGCTTTGGTATCTACGGAAATACTGGGTTTTGCCCCTTCACCCGCAATCGGTGTTACGGTGCCTTTTTGAAAATCGACACGGTTGCTACCTTGCATCAGGGTCAGGTTTTTGGCTTTGATTTGCCCATTCAATTCGGTGGCACGGCTGATAATATCGGCATAAGTTTGCGCTTCGGTATTCATGCCATTGGCGCCGATAACCACACTGCCTTTTTTCACCTCAACCGCAGACAAAGCCCCCTTGTTATCCAGAATAGGTTTTCCCGTGGTTAAGGTAATCGCAGGGGTATTCACAAAGCTACAGCCATTGCAGGTAATCCCATTCGGGTTAGCAATTAAGACATTCGCCCCTTTGCCTGCTACTTCCAACTTACCTTGTAATTCTGAGCGGTTACTGCCGGTAACTTCGTTGATAATCAGATTGGCGGCATTTCCCTTTAAATTCGCATTGGCTTTGATTTGCCCTGCAATTTGGGAATTCACATTAGTGGTGGCGTTATTGAGTACCGCACCTTGTTTATCGACATTAAATTGTTGAAATTTATTGTGGGATATTCCCGCCCCATTCGGTGTGGCGATATTAATAATCGGGACGTTATTTTGTTGGCTAATTTGGGTGTTTTTATCTGCCGCCGTCATGGCAGCTCCCCAAGCGGGATGTAAGGGGTAGACGGCAGTTAAGAAAATAATGGTGTAACTTAATATCCGCTTAGAGCGAGAAGGCAATTGTTCATTTAGCATAAATAATCCTTTAAAAACGTAAAGCTACAGAGAGAATGAGACCGACCAATAAGCCGACCAATTGTCTGGTTTAAGTTGTGAGGGATAATGCAAAGGTTTACTGAGTAGAAACTGAGAATAAATTAGGCTATTGCCTGTAAAAGAGAGGCCAACGGCTCCGCCGGCTAAAGTGTCATGTTCAACGTGGTACGTATCTGAGGCAATAAACCCGTAATCTAGCGCTCCGATAAAACGCAGTTGCCCAATTGCCGTATTAGCGATGCCTTTATTGATTTCATTACGCCAATAGCCACCTCGGTTACCACTCAAAGACTGCTCATGGTAGCCACGGACAGAATACTGGCCTCCAATACTTATGCGTTCAATGCCGTATAAATTATCGGGCGAATATTGACCGTAAAATGAGGTTAAATAAGTCAAACCATTAGCGAAAAAATACTGATAACTGCTACTTAGACTGAATTTGCGGTAATGGCTGCGCGGTGAGTCTTTCGCGAGGGTGTCCGGTGAGGCGCCAAAGGCGGATATTCCCCATTCAGCAGCAGGGTTTAACGTGAAGTAGCCTTGTCCGAGGGTAGTGCTGTACTGCGGGGTAAACGAGAGTGAGGTTAAGGTTGGGCTGCTGATACTCAGGGTTTGGGAAGCTAGCTGAGTGCGGGCATTTTTATGTTTCAAACTGCCTTGTAAGGTTAGACGCTGTTTTCCATCGCGATAAATTAAGCGGCTGATATCAAATTGTTGGTTGGTATTTTTGCCTTCATAACGGTATTGCTGATCCAATGTATAAAACGGCTGTAATGTATTATTACGATATAATTGGTAACGGTATGACCAATAACCATAAGGCACATTCACATTCGCAACGATATAACGATTATGATGGGATGTACTTCCATCCATATCGGTATTGGCCGAGACTGACCACTGCTCACCAAACCCTAATGGGGAATCTACCGTCAAACCGCCGGTAATCAGCTGTTTTCCTGTTGCTTTCATCCCTGAATTATCGAAGTTCAATTGGCCCGTGATAGGCCACTTTTTCCCTTGCTGGTGAATAATAATCCGAGAGTAGCCATTTTGGCTTCCTGGCTGGATATCGATAGTGTACTTAGCGGACGATAACCGGTTGAGTTGCTCCAACCCCTGTTCAATATGCCGTAGGTTTAATATTTTTCCTTGTTGATGAGGGAATATTTGATGAGCTAAACGCTTAGGGGAGTTTTCAATCTCGATAGTTTCAATCTTTCCTTCAATCATTTGTATGGCGAGATGATGTGACGATAAATCTTGCTCAGGAATGATGGCTTGAGAGGTAATAAACCCCTGTTCTATATAGTAATTAGTCACATGCTTAGTGAGCTCATGTATTTCACCTAGCGTGAGGCAGCGTTTTAAGTAAGGTGAGGTTAACTGAGTCTGAGTTTTACTGGTGAGTTGTGTGGCACCGACAAATTGGATCTTATCGACCGGGAAACAAATTTCATCTTGACCGTGTTTGGAAAAAGTATCATCAACAGTGATTACATTGTGTTTTTCCAATAGATTACGTTGGGTTAACTCCGATTCTAACCGTTGTTTCTGTTCAAATTGAATACTTTCATTCGTGGAAGGGAATAATTGATTTTCCGTGTAGCCATAAGGCGAAATCATAAACAACGATAAGTATAATAAACGCCATATAATTTGATATTTTGTCATGTTATCTAAATTTTCGTTACGAACAGTAAATTTACCGTAATGTAACTTATTCTCATTAACTGTTTTTAGATAAAAAAATCCACCATGACTAAAAATTAATACTTTCATTCTTAATATGATTTTTTTTGCGCCATTTTATTATATTAATCTAACCAAACCGCAATTAATAATAAAATTTAATGCCATATACTGAAAATCAATCATTTGATTTTATTAGGAATGATTTTTCTGAAGAGTTTGTCACAAGTAACCTATAGGTAATTTCACAATTACAAATAAGATATGATAGTGAGGGATTGGCTACTCAACTAAAAGTATAAATGAAGTTCAACTTCAGTGAATCTAAACGGAAAAGTGAATTATTTAAGTAATAACTATATTCTAAATAATTCGAATTATAAGAAGGCGACAATTGAAGAAAGTCCGATGAAAACACACCAATATGTGACCCAGTAGCCAGCGCCAGCAACAATGTCACAATGTGAAATATGACGAAGACAAATTAATTTTCTAAATAGTTCGAACTCTAGCAAGGCGGCAATTGAGGATAGTTTGGGGAGCATACATCAGTATGTGACCCAAATAGCCGAAAGAAGCCAACACAGCTAGAGCTCGAAATATGACGAAAATTTAGGCGCTCTTTCTCTTATCAGCAGCGATATTACTATAATCTGGGCTCTCTAAAGCAATTAACTCATCCAACAACGCGGTTAATTGCTGCATTTTCTCTGGCGAAAAAGCCAGCTCAATTTTTTGATAACCTTCTTCCACTTCCTGCCGCGCTTTGTCATACAGCTCTTGCCCTGCAGGTGTCAAAGAGACATATAACTTGCGCTGATCATTCAACGGTTTTAAGCGGAAAATTAAACCTTCGCGCTCCATACGGGTTAGGATCCCCGTTAAACTTG
This sequence comes from Providencia hangzhouensis, assembly GCF_029193595.2. Taxonomy (NCBI): domain Bacteria; kingdom Pseudomonadati; phylum Pseudomonadota; class Gammaproteobacteria; order Enterobacterales; family Morganellaceae; genus Providencia; species Providencia hangzhouensis. The sequence continues at coordinate 927,906 of NZ_CP135052.1, read as the reverse complement.
GGCGCAGAATACAGGTTTGGACTGATAATTCATGAAAATCAATTGAACGCTTATCAGCTAAAACGCGAATAATACGCCATTGCTGTTCAGTCAAATTATACGACTTTAATATCGGCCGGAAAAAACCCATTGCGGTTTCCCTTGCCTGCAATAATGCAATTGTCAATGATTCATGCATAAGCTTAAAACTCACCACTTAATTAACGTTATTTAGCCCAATTTAGGTATTTTATGGCGGCTGCCACAGTGCTTTATTGGCGCAATGCTTTAGTGAAACCCTTTGGTTATCACCATGAATTTCCACATCACCAATTTGCCTTATTCAAGAGTAGCACGGTCAAATAACAATCTCAAAGAAAAACCCTAAAATATTAATGAGTAAATAATTTAAAATTCAACTTTAAAGTTAATTTTTTGTAAATCAAAAAAAATTGAAAAAATAATAAATCCATTTATAACAGCATGTTACAGAAAGGTGACTCAATTATGTTAATGAGATCACAATTAAAATTAACATTTACATAAACCTATTGCTAATTTAAAAATTATACTTTATTAATATATTAATAATTACTCGAAAGTTGAATTCTTTTCATTAAGGAGTTGTCAATGAAAGGCACTGTATTTGCCGTTGCCCTCAATCACCAAAGCCAGCTTAGCCATTGGCTTGAGGCATTCCAGCAAGCCCCTTATAAGACCCCACCAAAAACCCCTGTGTGGTTTATTAAGCCGCGTAATACGCGTATCAATTCAGGTGAGCAAATTTTGCACCCTATAGGTGAAGAAGTGCAAAGTGGCGCTACGCTTGCTTTGGTGATCGGTAAAAATGCACGCAAAGTCAGTAAAGAGGATGCTCATCAATTTATTGCTGGGTTTGCGCTGGCAAATGAAGTGAGCTTGCCAGAAGACACCTTCTATCGCCCTGCAATTAAAGCAAAATGCCGTGATACTTTCTGCCCAATCGGTGAAATGGTGGCTACTTCGCTAAATACTCCTGTCGATATCATCACCCTAGTGAATGGCAAAGAAGTGGATCGCTGGTCAACAAAAGATCTGATCCGCGATGCTAGCGAGTTAGTGGCTGCATTAAGTGACTTTGCCACCTTAAAGCAAGGGGATGTGATCCTGCTCGGAACGCCACAGCAACGCGTCACCATCAAACCCGGTGATGACGTGGTTATCCAAGCGGAAGGCTTTCCTAGCCTGAAAAATACCGTTGTGGCAGCAGGAGGAAAATAATGTCTACGATAACAAAACGCGCCAAAATCCTTTTTAAAGGCACTGAATATTCCGTCACCGTTGGTGATAACGAAGCCATTACGTTACCTAATGGGGATGTAGTCACGGGTGATTCTCCTGATGTTGAATGGTTACCCCCTGCTCAAGGAACGTTATTTGCCCTTGGTTTGAACTATGCGGACCATGCTGCCGAATTAGAATTTAAGCCACCTGAAGAACCTTTAATTTTCTTAAAAGCAGAAAGCAGCTTAACGGGCCACCGCCAAGTTTCTGTTCGCCCTGATAATGTTGAATATATGCATTATGAGTCTGAGTTAGTGGTGGTGATTGGAAAAACGGCTCACAAGGTCTCAAGAGAAGATGCCATGGATTATGTCGCAGGTTATACCGTGTGTAATGACTATGCGATCCGTGACTATTTAGAGAACTATTATCGCCCAAATTTACGTGTTAAGAGCCGCGATACCTTAACGCCGATCGGCCCTTGGATCGTCGATAAAGACGCCATTAAAGATCCACATAACTTAGCTTTATACACCTATGTTAATGGTGAATTACGTCAAAAAGGCACCACTGCCGATCTAATTTTCGATATTCCATTTTTAATTGCTTACCTCAGTGACTTTATGACACTGCAACCGGGAGACATGATTGCGACAGGGACACCAAAAGGGTTGTCTGATGTCGTGCCGGGTGACGAAGTCATTGTTGAAGTTGAAGGTGTTGGCAAACTGGTCAACACCATTATCAGCGAAAAAGACTATGAGGAACGTGTGTAATGACTAAGATTAATCATTGGATCAACGGTAAAAACGTTGCTAGCAAAGACTATTTTGAAACCACCAACCCTGCAACGGGTGAAGTACTCGCTGAAGTCGCAGCGGGTGGACAAGACGAAATCAACCAAGCCGTTGCCGCAGCAAAAGACGCATTTCCAAAATGGTCCAATACCCCGATGAAAGAGCGCGCTCGCTTAATGCGTCGCCTTGGTGAATTGATCGACGAAAATGTCCCGCAAATTGCAGAAATGGAAACCAAAGACACTGGTTTGCCTATTCACCAAACTAAAAACGTGTTGATCCCACGCGCTTCACACAACTTTGAATTCTTTGCTGAAATTTGCCAGCAAATGAATGGCCGTACTTACCCTGTTGATGACAAGATGATGAACTACACCTTGGTTCAACCTGTGGGTGTCTGTGCGCTGATTTCCCCATGGAACGTGCCATTTATGACCGCAACATGGAAAACCGCCCCTTGTTTAGCACTGGGTAATACTGCGGTTCTGAAAATGTCTGAGTTATCACCATTATCAGCGAATCGCCTTGGTGAACTGGCTCTGGAAGCCGGTATTCCAGCGGGCGTTTTGAACGTGGTTCAAGGCTATGGTAGCACTGCTGGGGATGCTTTAGTCAAACACCATGATGTCCGTGCGGTTTCCTTTACTGGGGGCACGGCTACTGGCCGCACTATTATGCAAAATGCAGGCTTGAAAAAGTATTCCATGGAATTAGGGGGTAAATCACCGGTACTGGTCTTTGAAGACGCGGATATTGAGCGTGCACTAGACGCTGCCCTGTTTACGATTTTCTCCATTAATGGCGAACGCTGTACGGCTGGCTCACGTATTTTCATCCAAGAAAGTATCTATCCTGAGTTTGTTAAACGCTTTGCGGAACGTGCAAACCGCTTGATCGTCGGTGACCCGAACGATCCGAAAACCCAAGTGGGTGCATTGATCAGCCAGCAGCACTGGAACAAGGTTTCGGGTTATATTCGTTTAGGTATGGAAGAAGGCGCAACCTTGTTAGCGGGTGGCCCAGACAAACCGACTGACCTACCTGACCACCTCAAAGGCGGTAATTTCTTACGTCCTACCGTACTGGCTGATGTCGATAACCGCATGCGTGTCGCCCAAGAAGAGATCTTTGGGCCTGTGGCTTGTTTAATTCCGTTTAAATCTGAAGAAGACGGTTTACGCATGGCAAATGATATTGAGTACGGCCTTGCTTCGTATATTTGGACGCAAGATGTCAGCAAGATTTTACGTTTATCACGCAGTATTGAAGCTGGAATGGTGTTTGTTAACACCCAAAACGTGCGTGACCTGCGCCAACCATTCGGTGGTGTCAAAGCCTCCGGTGTAGGTCGTGAAGGTGGCGAGTACAGCTTCGAAGTGTTCGCAGAAATGAAGAACGTGTGTATCTCCTACGGAGACCACAACATCCCTCGCTGGGGTGTGTGATTCATAAATTTATTTTATTTATCAATTAGATACCCATGAAAATTTGAACTGTAAATGATTCATGATAAATAATAGCTACAACAAATTATGGGTAAACTCGTTCCTTACCCTAAATAGTTTGAGTTGTAGCTAGGCGGCAAGCGAAATCATCCCTATGAGCATACATGAGTATGTGATTAGGGTGGTTTTGTGCGGCCAACACCGCTACAGCTCAAAATATAACGGGTAAGAGAGGATGAAATGGGTAAGTTGGCACTCGCCGCAAAAATAACACACGTCCCATCCATGTACCTATCAGAACTACCAGGTAAAAACTTTGGATGCCGCCAAGCCGCTATCGATGGGCATAAAGAAATCAGCCGCCGCTGCCGTGAATTAGGCGTTGATACCATCATCGTTTTTGATACGCACTGGTTAGTCAACAGCGCCTATCACATTAACTGTGCTGACCACTTTAAAGGTATTTACACCAGTAATGAACTTCCACATTTTATTCGCGATATGGAATATGAATACGATGGGAACTCGGTATTAGGCCAAATGATTGGTGAGGAAGCGCGTAAGTTAGGTGTTCGTGCTCAAGCTCATGAAATCCCAAGCTTAACCCTTGAGTATGCGACATTAGTTCCTATGCGCTATATGAATAGTGACCGTCACTTTAAAGTTATCTCAATCTCAGCATTCTGTACTTCTCATAGTTTTGAAGACAGCCGCAAATTAGGTGAAGCCGTACTAACCGCGATTGAAAAATACAATGGCACCGTCGCTGTATTAGCGAGTGGCTCATTATCACACCGCTTTATTGATGACCAAAAAGCCGAAGATGGCATGAACAGCTACACGCGTGAATTTGATGAGCAAATGGATAAACGTGTCGTCAAACTTTGGCGTGAAGGTCGTTTTGAAGAATTCTGCAAAATGTTGCCTGAATACGCAGATTACTGCTATGGCGAAGGCCATATGCACGACACCGTGATGCTGTTAGGTATGTTAGGTTGGGATAAATACGCTGAGAAAGTGGAAGTCTTAACTGACTTGTTTGCAAGCTCAGGCACAGGGCAAATCAATGCCGTGTTCCCACTACCAAGCTATATTACTGATAAACAAGCTGTCACCGCATAAGGAATTGTTATGCCTCATTTTTATGCAGAATGTACAGAAAATATTCGTGATGAAGCTCAACTACCTGAGCTCTTCGCCAAAGTGAATGAAGCCCTCGCGGGAACCGGTATCTTCCCATTAGGTGGCATTCGTAGTCGTGCTATTTGGCTGGATACTTGGCAAATGGCCGATGGCAAGCACGATTATGCTTTTGTCCATATGACGTTGAAGATCGGTGCTGGGCGCTCTCTTGAAGATAGGCAAAAAACGGGGGAAATGATTTTCGACCTGATCAAAACCCACTTTGCCGATTTAATGGCAAAACGTTACCTCGCGCTGTCTTTTACCATGGAAGAGCTTGATCCTGTTTTAAATTATAAACAGAACAATGTTCATGCCTTGTTTAAGGGCTAAGAGTTTAAAGCTTTATTCTTCGTTTTATTGAGAGGGCAAGATGGTTAAAAATTTCGATAAACACATACCGCACTACTTGATTCCATTACTGGGGTCATTAGTGGCATTCGGTCCATTGTCTATCGATATGTACCTCCCAGCCCTCCCTCAAATGGGAATTGCATTACAGGCCACTCAAGGGCAAATACAGTACACCCTTGGGGCTTTTTTTGCTGGTTTCTGCGTGGGAATGCTGTTTTATGGCCCATTAAGTGACCTTCTTGGCCGGCGGAAAATGTTGTTAAGTGGCCTTGCCATTTTCACTATTGCCAGTTTGTTATGCGCACAAGCCACCAACGCAAATACCTTGATTGTATTCCGAGCGCTGCAAGCTTTTGGTAGTGGAGCGGCCATTGTTATGGCTAGGGCGATTGCAAGGGATGTTTACCCTGCTCATGAACTACCTAAAGTGCTGTCATTAATGACACTAGTGACCATGATAGCGCCATTACTGGCACCACTTTTAGGTGGTTTTTTACTTGTTCATTTTCAGTGGCAAGTGATTTTCTATTTGCTGGCAGTAATTGGCTTGGCTTCGGTGTGTGCGATTTTTTTCTTACTCCCTGAAACTCTAACCCACCAGCGCGGTTCTGAAAATATACTTTGTGTCGCTTTTAAGAATTATGCACAGGTGCTCACAGACCGAGAAGCACTGAGTATTATTGGCACCATGGCATTCTCTTTTGCCGGTATGTTTGCCTTTATCAGTGGTTCACCGTTTGTGTACATCAATTATTTCGGTGTTTCTGAACAACATTATGGTTTGCTGTTCGGTTGTAACATCTTGGGGATGATTGTCATGTTGTTGTTGAACGTTAAACTGCTAAAAACCTATAGTTTAACGCGCATACTGACTATACAAAGTGGGTTTCAATTAGCATTTGGTCTGCTGTTACTCATATTTTACCAACAAAGTTTGCCCATAATTGTTATTCTAGTCGTGCTGTTCTTATCGATGGTCAATGCTATCGGCACCAACAGTTTGTCACTATTACTGCAACATCGCGGGAAAATTGCAGGAAGTGCCAGTGCACTTGCTATTTCTATTCAGTTTGCCTTAGCGGCTGTCGCCAGCGTTGCAGTTTCTGTATTACAAGATGAATCCCCATTCGCTATGGCACTTGTTATGGCGCTGTGTGCCGGGTTAAGTTTTGTTAGCCAACAGCTATCAGCTAAAAATATCCGCCCACAAGTCCAATCAGTGTCTTCGGAGAACAACGAAAAATGAGCATAAATACCAATTCTACGTTATTTCGCCAACAAGCTTATATCAACGGCCAATGGGTTGATGCCCAAAATAAAGGTGTGTTTGAGGTCACTAACCCAGCCAATAACGAAGTTATCGCTAACGTCAGCAATATCGGTGCTTTAGAAACTCAACAAGCTATCGAAGCCGCAGAAAAAGCCCTGCCGGCATGGCGTGCTAAAACCGCCAAAGAGCGCAGCCAAATTTTAAATAAATGGTTCCGTTTAATGATGGATAACCAAAAAGAACTGGCTGAGTTACTCAGTGCTGAGCAAGGTAAGTCGATCACTGAATCGATGGGAGAAATTGCCTACGGTGCCAGCTTTATTGAGTGGTTTGCTGAAGAAGGTAAACGTGTGTATGGGGAAACCATTCCATCACCTTTACCGGGGCGTCGCCTTGTGACGATAAAACAACCCGTGGGGGTGGTTGCGGCTATCACACCGTGGAACTTCCCAAACGCCATGATCACCCGTAAAGTCGGCCCTGCGCTAGCAGCAGGCTGTACGATGGTATTAAAACCCGCGGCAGAAACACCATTATCTGCATTAGCGTTGGCAGCGTTAGGGGAAGAAGCCGGTATTCCTGCTGGTGTATTTAACATTGTCCCAGGTACGGATGCTAAAGCCATTGGCGGCGTGATGACCTCTAGCCCAATCGTTCGTAAGCTCACGTTCACGGGTTCAACACGAGTTGGTAAATTGCTGATGGAACAGTGCGCTAACACCGTGAAAAAAATGTCTCTGGAACTCGGTGGTAACGCGCCATTTATCGTGTTTGATGATGCCGATTTAGATGCAGCAGTACAAGGTGCATTAGCGGCTAAATTCCGTAATAGCGGGCAAACTTGTGTGTGTGCTAACCGTATTTTAGTCCAAGAAGGCGTTTACGATGAATTTGCGGCTCGTTTGGCAAAAGCCGTGAATGAACTGAAAATCGGCCCTGCCACACAAGCAGACTCCCAGCAGGGTCCTCTGATTAATCAAGCCGCAGTCGATAAAGTCACTGAACATATTGCTGATGCCGTTTCCCACGGTGCAAAAGTCATCGCTGGTGGTAAATCGGCAGAATTAGGTGGCTTGTTCTTTGAACCGACCGTTATCACTGGCGTCACTGAAGCCATGAAAGTCGCTAAAGAAGAAACATTCGGCCCACTGGCACCTTTATTTAAATTCCGCGATGAGCAAGAAGCTATTGATCTTGCCAATGATACTGAATTTGGCTTGGCATCTTATTTCTATTCAAAAGATATCGGGCGTATCTACCGTGTTGCTGAGGCATTAGAAAGCGGCATGGTGGGTATTAATGAAGGCATTATTTCAAATGAAGTGGCCCCATTTGGTGGCATTAAGCAGTCAGGTCTGGGGCGTGAAGGTTCACGCTACGGAATCGAAGATTACTTGGAAGTGAAATACCTCTGCTTTGGTGGTCTTTCCAATTAGTTAAATTGAGTACCGCTGGGTACGCATTCAATTTACACCTTGAATAGTCCGAGTGGCAGCAAAGCGCTTTAGTGCAGCGCTGCTCTCGAAATAGAATAGGTGAATAGGAGTATTAACAGCATGTTACAAAAAGATGTCATATCACAAATCGCGCAGCGCCTAAATCAGGCTGAAAAATCACGTGAGCAAATCCGTCAGATCTCACTCGATCACCCAGAAATGACGATCGACGATGCTTACGCTATCCAAAAAGAGTGGGTTGGCGTAAAAATTGCTGAAGGACGTGTGCTAAAAGGCCATAAAATTGGGCTAACATCCAAAGCCATGCAGGCAAGTTCACAGATTGATGAACCTGATTACGGTGCGCTTCTTGACGATATGTTTTTTGATGACGGCTGTGATATTCCAACAGACCGCTTTATCGTACCGCGTATTGAGGTTGAATTAGCATTCGTACTGGCGAAACCATTACGTGGGCCAAATTGCACCATCTTTGATGTGTATAACGCGACTGATTATGTGATCCCAGCCCTTGAGCTGATCGATGCGCGTTGTCATAACGTTGACCCTGAAACCAACCGCCCACGCAAAGTGTTCGACACCATTTCGGATAACGCAGCAAATGGCGCGGTAATTTTAGGTGGTCGCCCAATCAAACCACGCGATTTGGATATGCGTTGGATTAGCGCCCTGTTATATCGTAATGGCGTCATTGAAGAATCTGGCGTGGCAGCCGCTGTACTCAATCACCCAGCAAATGGCGTGGCATGGTTAGCAAATAAATTAGCACCGCATAATGTGCAACTTGAGCCTGGTCAAATTATCTTAGGTGGCTCATTTACACGCCCTGTTCCGGCTCGTAAAGGTGATGTGTTCCACGTTGATTACGGCAATATGGGTTCAATTAGCTGCCGCTTCGTGTAAGGAAAATGGCATGGATATTTTAGAAAATAAATTTAAGAAAGCACTAAAAAGTGGTCAACCGCAAATCGGTTTATGGCTTGGCTTGTGCAGCCCATATAGTGCTGAATTACTTGCTGGTGCAGGCTTCGACTGGTTATTAATTGATGGTGAACATGCACCAAATAATGTGCAAACGACATTATCTCAATTACAAGCGATCGCCCCTTATCCGTCACAGCCCGTGGTACGCCCACCGTGGAATGATCCGGTGATCATTAAGCAATTACTGGATATTGGCGCACAAACCCTTTTGCTACCGATGGTACAAAATGCAGAGCAAGCCAAGCAAGCGGTGCGCGCAACACGTTACCCGCCAGCTGGGATACGCGGTGTCGGCAGTGCTTTGGCACGTGCTTCTCGTTGGAACCGAGTACCTAATTATTTAACCCGTGCCAATGATGAAATGTGTGTGATAGTACAGGTTGAAACCCGTGAAGCCATGAATAACCTTCCCGAGATCCTAAAAGTTGAAGGTGTCGACGGTGTGTTTATCGGCCCTGCGGATCTTAGCGCAGATATGGGCTTCTCAGGGAACCCTAACCACCCTGAAGTCAAAGCCACAATCGAAAAAGCAATTGTACAAATTCGTGAGGCTGGCTTGGCACCCGGTATTTTAATGGCAGCCCCAGATGTCGCTGAACATTATCTTAAACTCGGCGCACTATTTGTTGCCGTCGGGGTTGATACCACGCTACTAGCACGTACCGCAGAAGCGCTAGCAGCAAAATTTGGTAAAACCGTCTCAGAGGTGGCCTCGAGTGCACCAAGCGTTTATTAATTAAACTGTCTCTAAATAAGTTAATTTTAACCCTACAGACAAATAACTTAATTAGATAAATTAAGAAATCAATATCGCAACATTGGGCAGACAGCACCATGACTGCTTACTCGTCCCTTGTACCTATAATAATCTGTAAAAGAAAGAATTGAGGGCCCTACAATATGAGTAATCAACAACTTGCAAGCACTAACCCTGCTGAACAACATAAAAATTTAACCGAACCGCAGCAGCGGGTGATTAATAAGTTATTTAAACGTCTCATTGTATTTTTATTTGTGCTATTTGTTTTTTCCTTCTTAGACCGTATTAATATTGGCTTTGCGGGTCTAACCATGGGGAAAGACATTGGCCTAACTTCCACCATGTTCGGCTTAGCCGCGACCTTGTTCTATGCCACTTATGTAATCTTTGGTATTCCAAGTAACATCATGTTGGGGATTGTTGGTGCTCGCCGCTGGATAGCCACCATCATGGTGCTTTGGGGTATTGCTTCTACAGCCACCATGTTTGCCACAGGGCCAACCAGTTTATACGTCCTACGGATGTTAGTGGGTATCGCTGAAGCGGGCTTCTTACCCGGGATTTTAGTTTATTTGACTTACTGGTTCCCTGCCTATTTCCGCGCTCGTGCTAATGCCTTATTTATGATTGCGATGCCAGTCACCATGGCATTCGGCTCACTCGCATCCGGTTATATTCTAGGTATGGATGGCATTTTAGACCTAAAAGGTTGGCAATGGCTGTTCCTACTAGAAGGTTTCCCATCCGTGATCCTCGGTGTGCTAGTTTGGTTCTATCTTGATGATTCGCCAAAGAAAGCCAAATGGTTGACCCAAGAAGACAAAGACACACTGCAAGAAATGATGGACCAAGACCAGCTGGAACTCGTCCAGCCGCATGGTTCCAAAAGCCATACCGCATTGCAGAACAAAAGCTTATGGAAAGAAATTTTCACCCCTGTGATCTTAATGTATACCGTCGCTTATTTCTGTTTAACCAATACGTTAAGTGCGATTAATATTTGGACCCCGCAGATCATGCAAAGCTTCAATGAAGGCAGTAGTAATGCCATGATTGGGCTATTAACTGCAATCCCACAGTTTTGTACTATCTTAGGAATGATCTATTGGAGTCGCCGTTCTGATAGGTTACAAGAACGGAAAATGCATACTGCACTACCGTATTTATTTGCGGCCGCAGGATGGGTTCTCGCTGCGATGACAAGCCATCCCGTCATTCAGTTGATTGGTATTATTATGGCCTCAACAGGTTCATTTACTGCGATGGCAGTGTTCTGGACAACCCCAGACCAGTCAATCAGTTTACGTGCTCGTGCCATCGGTATTGCGGTTATCAACGCAACAGGTAATATAGGTTCCGCTGTCAGCCCACTCCTTATCGGTTGGCTGAAAGACCAAACCGGTAGCTTTAACTCTGGCCTCTATTTTGTTGCAGGCCTATTGGTGGTCGGTGCGCTGTTAGTCATTGCTATCCCAATGAAAAACTCAAGACCAAGGGCAACACCTTAAAATTTTGATGGTTCGAATGTTTTGAATGTTTTAAATGTTTTAAATGTTTTAATAACTTATGCTGCAAATAATTATTAAAGGGTGTTACCCAAAATAATTTGGTTTGCAGCTAGGCGGCAAGCAAGTTAATCCCTAGGAGCATACTGAAGTATGTGACTAGGGTTGGCTTGTGAGGCCAACAACGCTGCGAGCCGAAGAATGAAGGGTAACTCAACTTTAATTACGAATATTGACATCAGCACAGACTACGACGAAACCCAAGGCACCGACGACGTCCACTACCAAACCTTTGGCAACATGGCCGCCTTCTTTGGTCGCGACATGCAAGCTCATCGCCATGATGGTTTCTTCCAGTTGCACTATTTGGTTACGGGCCATATTACTTTGCAGCTCGATGAGTCGCGCTATTCTGTTCAAGCGCCGCTCTTTATTCTTACGCCCCCTTCGGTTGCACATGCATTTTTCACTCAAGAAGACACTGATGGCCACGTACTCACCGTACGGCAAGACCTGATCACGCCTCTTCTTAGCTCATTGTACCCAGCGAATCCAGATTTGGTCGATATCCCTGCTATTTGCTTATCTGTTGCCGATAAGCCTGATGATATCGATACCTTTAATCATTATTGGGCATTGATGGCTCGCGAATCGGCGAATAACTATATTGGCAAAGACCAAGCCCTCGCCTCTTTAGCCCAAGCGCTGTTTACCTTTCTACTGCGCTCTATTCCACTTGATGAGCACCCTACAACGGGGGTTAGAGGCGAACACCGCCTATTCCAACGTTTTAATCAGCTCATTGACTTACATTATCATGAACACCTTGCGGTACCTGAATATGCCAAAAAACTTGATGTCACAGAGTCACGCCTTAAAGATATGTGCCGGCGGTTTGCTAACCGGCCACCGAAAAGGTTGATTTTTGACCGAATATTGCGTGAAGCTAAGCGGATGTTACTGTTTTCCGACAGCCCCGTTTCAGAAATTGCCTACCAGCTCGGTTTCAAAGACCCCGCCTATTTTGCGCGATTTTTTAACCGGTTAGTCGGGTGCTCTCCTAGCCTATGGCGAGAACAAAACATTCATTAAAGAGAGGCTTAGTGATTTTATCCGTATTTTTAGGTAAAAATCATCAATGCCTCCTGAACGCTATATCATACCTACTTCTAACCTATCTCTACAAACCACTCTTCAAATAATTTTACATTTTAAAAACATTTTTGATATCTTATAAATTTTGTTTTAACTTTATAAAGATGCTAATAATGCTTAACAAAAAGTGAATGTGAAGATTAAAAAAAGAACAAACAACCCAAGAAAAAATATTAATATTAATATAATAACCATTTAATTAATGATTAATAATCAATGCACTGTAAGATAAATAAAAATTTATATTAATATCAAAACATCGAGATGATCACATTTCTTTCACAAAACACAGCTCCCAACGAAAAGTACCAGCAAACCTTTAGAAAGTCTCTTTAAAACTCCCTCGTAAAGCGATTCAATTAAGAAACACAAAACAAACATAAAATTAACATATTTCGCTTGCAACCTTTGTACCCTATCAATGCAAGCCCTCATTGTGAGATAACGAGGTAGACATGAAACCAGAAGATTTTCGTTCAGATGCTAAACGCCCTTTTAATGGCCAAGAATATTTAAAAAGCTTACAAGATGGCCGCGAAATCTATATTTATGGCGAGCGTGTAAAAGACGTCACCACTCACCCCGCTTTTCGTAATTCAGCCGCTTCTATAGGACAATTATATGATGCGCTTCATGATAAAACGACTCATGACCAACTTTGCTGGAACACCGACACAGGAAACGGCGGATACACTCACAAATTCTTCCGTTTCGCTAAAAGTGCCGATGAACTACGCCAACAGCGTGACGCTATCGCAGATTGGTCACGTCAGAGCTACGGATGGATGGGACGCACTCCAGACTATAAGGCGGCATTCGCCAGCTGTTTAGGCGCTAACCCAGAATATTATGGTCAGTTTGCAGACAACGCACGTCACTGGTATAAACGTATTCAAGAAAGTGGCCTGTACTTTAATCATGCCATTGTTAACCCACCAATCGACCGTCACAAGCCAGCTGATGAAGTTAAAGATGTTTATATCAAACTCGAAAAAGAAACAGATGCGGGGATTATCGTCAGTGGTGCTAAAGTTGTTGCGACCAACTCAGCGTTAACACACTATAACTTTATTGGTTTTGGTTCCGCACAAGTCATGGGCGATAACCCTGATTTCGCATTGATGTTTGTTGCACCAATGGACGCAGATGGCGTGAAATTAATCTCACGTGCATCTTATGAATTAGTTGCTGGTGCAACTGGCGCACCATTTGATTACCCATTATCAAGCCGTTTCGATGAAAATGATGCCATTTTGGTGATGGACCATGTGTTAATTCCATGGGAAAACGTATTAATTTATCGTGATTTCGACCGTGCACGTAATTGGGCAGTTCAAGGTGGTTTTGCACGTTTATTCCCATTACAAGCTTGTGTCCGCTTAGCCGTTAAATTAGACTTCATTACCGGATTGTTACAAAAAAGTTTAGAATGTACAGGTGTTATTGATTTCCGTGGTGTACAAGCTGATCTGGGTGAAGTGGTTGCGTGGCGTAATCTGTTCTGGTCATTAACCGATGCAATGACCTCTGAAGCACAAGCATGGGAAGGCGGCGCTTATCTACCCGATACTCAAGCTATACAAACTTACCGTGTTATGGCACCAATGGCTTACACCAAAATCAAGAATATCATTGAAAGTAACGTGACAAGTGGCCTGATTTACCTACCATCAAGCGTTCGTGATATGAATAATCCAGAAATTGATAAGTATTTAGCTAAATATGTTCGCGGCTCTAATGGTATGGATCACGTTGAACGTATTAAGATCCTTAAACTCATGTGGGATGCAATCGGTAGTGAATTTGGTGGTCGCCATGAACTGTATGAAATTAACTACGCAGGAAGCCAAGATGAAATTCGTCTGCAATGTCTGCGTCATGCATACGGTTCTGGCAATATGAAAGCCATGACAGATATGGTTGATCGCTGTTTATCAGACTACGATCAACACGGATGGAAACGTCCACACCTGCATAACAACAATGATATTAATCAGTTAGATTCGCTGCTGAAATAGTCGGCAGCAGGAGGTCAAAATGTCTTTAGAAAATGAACATCGCCTGCGTTTCAGAGATGCGATGGCAAGTCTTGGTGCAGCAGTCAATATCGTCACCACGGATGGGACTGAGGGTCGCTGTGGAATTACAGCCACTGCAGTCTGTTCAGTTACAGATACGCCACCCACTTTGATGGTCTGTGTTAACCGCAATAGCGCTATGAATGCGGTATTTCAAAAGAATGGCCGCCTGTGTGTCAACGTGCTAAGCCATGAACAAGAAGAACTTGCATGCCATTTCGCAGGTATGAAAGGTTCAACGATGGAAGAACGTTTTGGCTGGAGTGTATGGGAAAGCGGTATTTTACAGCAACCAATGTTAAAAAACGCGCTTGCCAACCTTGAAGGTGAAATAACTCAAGTTCAAGATATCGGTACGCACTCTGTCTACATGGTTGAAATGAAACAAATCATTGTTAACGATACTGGGCATGGTCTCGTTTACTTTAAACGTAAATTCCATCCTGTTATGCACCAAATCCTTGAGCCAACGGCTTAATTGGTAAAGTATTTATATGAAATAGCCTCTTATATTTGAGGCTATTTTTTATATATCATCGTTTAGCCAAAATAATAGCTAGCAACAGACTTACTCCTCATAAAATGTTTCAGCCTAAAATTTTTTACGCATAATAACTATTAGTTATTTTGTATAATGTTAAAAAAATAGTGTTTTTCTAAAAAAAATAAATACCTCTTCAACCTCCCGCCTTAAACATAACATGCGTAAATAAAAACTTAACTATATGATTTTCAATAACTTTCAAAATTACACCAAATATGCTTAATTGACATAACATAAATAACAGGTATAAACTCAAATAATATAAATATTTTTCCTATAAATAAAATCAATCTAAAAATGAACTATTTGATTAATAATCATATTAATTATGACAGTCATCAGGGGCTGTTATATATCGACGATGTTAATAATGCATTAAAACTAACAACCACCTTAAACCGTTTGTTATTAGTCTTAGTGCAAAATAATCATGATATTGTTGACCGAGAAACCATATTACGTCGGGTTTGGGAGGAACATAACCAAGTTGTCTCCGATAATAACCTTAATAGTAGTGTCTCTGTACTCAGACGCCATTTATCATCTTTTTCTGATGATGAAATTATCACGACTGTACCTAAAGTTGGGATTAAATTTTCTGCTGATCTGAAAATTGAAAATGAGCAACAGGAAATTAGTGATAATAATCACAAAGCTTTATTCACTAGTGAGGAAGAACTAGACTCTTCATCAAAAGTACCCGAAGGGACTTCCCCCCAAGCAGTCGAAAATAAAAAAAGCTACATGTTGAATAACCGATATGTTGAAATTTCACTTATTGGACTCATTATTTTTTGCTTATTATACCTTTTTAAAAGTTATTTCTTTGCAAGCCGAACAGAATACCCTGAAGTTGGTCGTATCGATCAATGCAGTATCCGCTACATTAATAGTTACCATAAACCCGATACAACAACCATCAGCTTTGCGACAATTCAAAATGAACTCACGAAATTAAACCTAGATTGTAAAAAGCCAGCAACTGTTTTTTATTATAATGTTGGTATCGTAGCAAATGATAAAAATTTATATGACAACTTCCTATTTTTGTCCTATTGCCCAACAGTACCGAAAGAAAGTGCAACTGTGAGCTGTGAGAATTTTTATGTCAAATAAAATATCAACAAGAATGTTTTTTTTGTCCTTTATATCTATAATTTTGGTTTTCATTAGCTTATATGTTCATCACATAATTAACACTCCTATTATTCCTGATTGCCAAACAACCTTAAAAATAAATATCTCTGACCATCGTTCTACCTTAAAAGGATTTTACCTGCTAAGTGTTATCCCTAACGAAAATAAACCTGACCAACACACATTCATCATGAATGGAAGCATTAGTGATAATGGTAAAAACTATACTATTTCACGAAAATTTCTGATGAAACATGAATACTTAGGTGACCATTTTTTTTTACGCGTTGAAAATATATTTATAGACCCAGCTGATCAGGCTCAAGACAAAATCAATATTCGAGGTGTTCCTGAAATTAACCAACTTTATTTTTTAAAAATAAAAAAATTAACCGACACAAGTTATATTTTTGAAGAAAATTTCTCTCCACTTTTTATTTGCACTCTGTAGCACCAAAAAAAATCATAAGAAATGCATCAAATATTGATATTTTGATGCATTTTTTTTATTTCTAAACACCCCCAACCTTAAAACACCTTAAAAGCACAAACATTAAACATTTCACAGACAATTAAATTAGCATAAAAACATTGATACATATTAAAAAAAACTAAATATAAGTTAAATAATTCAAATTTAATTAAAATCAAAGAGTTTTATTCCATTTTACACCTGATAGGGATAAGATTCCTTCCGTCGAAATGACCCACGCTAAAAACGATTACGTTAAGCGTTCTGTGATTAGGACATTTGAAAATCCATTTATGGATACTGAACTTTATTCCTATGGCAGTACTTATATAAAGGCTCACTAGGGATCAAATATTTACTTATTTTTAAGGATGTAAGATATGAAATTAAATAAACTTTCTATTGCTGTTTTATTCGCGTCTTCTGCTATTTCAACTTCTATCTTTGCTAGTGGTAATAGCGGTGAATTACATTTCAGCGGCCAAGTTGTTAATGCTCCATGTAATATTGAATCAGAAAGTACAAAACAAGAAGTTCCATTTGGTCAACTTTCTCGTGCATCTTTAGAAGCGGGTAATGCAGCAGAAAAAGATATCGCTATCAAATTAAAAGAATGTAATTTTGATGAGTTTAGCAAAGACACTGAAGGTAAGTGGGTTGCTGTTAAAGATATTAAAATTACCTTTGGTGGTAAAAACTATGTCGGTACTGATAAAGAATTCTTAGGTACTACTGGTACCGCTTCGAATATCGGTATTCAAATCAAAGATTTTAAATTTGATGAAGCTAAATCTATCCTAAGCCAAATTCGTAACCGCCAAGGTGAAAACGTTTTAGAATTTACTGCATTAGCTAAACGTGTTGATGGTGCAACACCAGTTACTGAAGGTGAATTTAGTTCTATCGCTGACTTTAAAATCACATACGAGTAATTTTTTTAGGGGAGAGAATTCTCTCCCCATAAAAGGCTCATTATGAAAAAAAATACTTATCTATGGATTGCCTTATTATTTAACCCTATTAACTCTAATGCGACTAGCTCTAACCTTGGACATATTCAAGATGGCCTCCGAGGCGAAACAGTAATGCAAGGTTATATCGTTGCGGCACCTTGTTCAATTGAAACTGATAGTCAGTATCAATATATAAACTATAATTACATTTCTAATTACAGTATAAATAATATAGATGATGAAAAATTAATGCGAAGACCTTTCTATATAAAATTAAATAACTGTATTAGTGAATATGACAGTAGTAATCATAAAGGTATTAAAATTCGTTTTTTTGCGCTGCAAGATACGTATACTAATGCAATAAAACTATCAGGCCCTAAGCCTGGAGTTGTTCTATATATATACGACGTTAACAATAATTTATTAATACCAAATAAGCTCTACTCTATTTCTAATAATTACGTTTATTTTGATAACAAAAGTAAAGAGAGCTTTTTAAAATATGAAACAGAATTAGGCACAAGTAATAACGAAATTACACCTGGTGATTACTTTACCACAATTAAATTCAACGTTACTTACGACTAGTAAATAAACTCATAATTAATTTGATGAAAAAATCATGGTTAAATTTAATATTTACTCTTACATCATTGTGACTTCTTTTTTATCTTCAATCTCTTCGTTAGCCTATGCTGTCGAATTCAATACCGATATGTTAGATACAGAAGACACTCAAAATATTGACTTTAGCCAATTTTCTCAGGCTGGATTTATTATGCCTGGTATTTATCATTTAAATCTCAAAGTCAATAATGAGGGCATGGGTAGTGCGCAAGATATCACTGTGATAGCGCCACAATCCCAAAACAATAATTTATTCGATACCGTTTGTGTTCCCGTTAATATTCTTGATCGTTTAGGGCTTACTCCGGACGCAATTAAATTAATTAAATATCGTGATGAGGGTAAATGCCTTGATTTATCTCCGCTTGAAGGTGCTTCATTAAGTGTAGATTTATCGACATTAACGCTATCCATTTTAATCCCACAAAGCTATTTAGAATATACAGATCCAAGTTGGGTTCCTCCTTCACGTTGGGAGGAAGGTGTAAATGGATTTTTATTAGATTACAACCTAACAGGTTCTTTAACGCATCAAAATTCAGGTTCACGAGAATCGTACCTTTCTGCTAACGGAACAACAGGGCTTAATTTTGGTGCATGGCGTTTACGCGGTGATTACCAAGCAAACTATCGAAAATCGACAGGAAGCTTCGAAAACCAATATAGTGATGCCACATTTAGCCGATTATTTGCATACCGCTCAATAAAATCCATTGCGTCTATTTTAACGTTAGGTGAGAACTACTTTTACTCTGCTATTTTTGATTCTTGGCAGTACACCGGGGTATCTCTTGAAACCGATGAAAATATGATGCCCCCTAAATTAACAGGTTATGCACCAGAGATTATTGGTATTGCTCAAACTAATGCCACTGTTATTGTCAAAAGCCATAACCGTATAGTTTTAGAAACAACCGTACCTGCTGGTCCCTTTCGTATCCAGACACTAGATAGCTCTATTCGTGGAACATTAGATGTGACTGTGCGAGAAGAAAATGGTGAAGAACAACAATTTAGCATTACCACAGCAGCATTACCCTACTTAACGAGACCAGGGCAAATCCGCTATAAATTTGCAGCGGGTAAACCACGTTTTAATGGCCGCCAGCTCGAAGGTGATTTAACTGCTTCGGGAGAACTCTCTTACGGGTTAAATAACCTTTGGTCTATCTATGGGGGCTCCGTTTTATCAAAAAATTATCAGGCATTTTCAGCAGGCTTTGGTCGTGACCTGTTTTCATTCGGTAGCCTTTCGTTCGATGCGACTCAGTCACATGCTCAATTACTTGATAAAACGTTAACTGGCCGAAGTTATCGACTTAGTTATTCAAAATCATTTGATGAAGCCAGAACTGACATTACATTCGCAGGGTATCGTTTCTCTGATGAAACCTATCGCTCTTTGCAACAAACGTTGGATGAACGACGTACAGGTAATGAAAGCCAAGCTCAAAAAGAAAGCTATCAAATTAATATTAATAAATATTTTGATGATTTCTCATTGGGTGGAAACTATCAATACAATACGTATTGGAATAGTGAAACAGAAGAACAATACAGCTTATACCTAAGTACTCTTTTAAATTGGGCGGCTATTGGGCTCAAAAATATTAACCTGACAGCTTCTGCTTCTCGTTCAAAAAGAGCGGGATATCAAGATGATGCGATCAGCTTGTATTTCACTATTCCTTTAAGTCAAGGAAGCAGCGTCAGCTTTTCTGAAGGTTATACCCGAAACCAAAATGGCCAACGCAGTTCAACACATAATATCGGTTATAGCGGATATAGTGAGCAGCGCAATTATAACTTAAATGTCGGTTATCAAACAGGAAGTCATCAGAATGACCAAACCAGCTTTAGTGGTTATTTAAACCAAAATCTTCCTTATGCCTCAATTTCAGGAAATGCGAGTTATGTCCCGAACGAGTATCACAGCGTTGGGGGATCAATTAATGGTGGAATTACCTTAATTAAAGAAGGTATTGCCATGCACCAAGCCGCTTATGGTGGTACTCGACTCGTTATAGAAACACCTGGTGCAGCTAACGTTCCTCTGAGTGGTGGCGTTTATCAAACTAATCACTTTGGACTCGCTGTATTGCCAAACGTGAGTAGTTATCGGAAAACCAGCGCATCAATTAATACCAGTAAATTACCAAAAGATGTTGAAGCATTAGAGACCGTCACTGATACGACTCTGACTCGTGGGGCAATCGGATATCGTCGCCTCAACGTAATTCAAGGTGAAAAAACGTTTGCTCGCTTAAAACTAGCTGATGACACTTATCCGCCTTTTGGCGCCAGCGTACGTAATAGCAACAATATTGAACTCGGAATTGTTGGCGAACAAGGTATTACGTGGATTATTGGTATCCAGCCTAAAGACTTACTCAATCTCTACTGGGGAAATAAACACCAGTGTAGTGCCGATGTGCCTGACGTGATTAATCCTCAAGAAATTTACCCAACTATTATTTGTCGTTAATAAGAGAACTAAGATGAAATTGAATTCCCCTTTTTTGTTACTTACTAGCGTATTCACGCTGACTATAAGTGTAATTTCAGCTGCGAATGCCGCGGTTACACTTGATCGTACTCGTATAATTTTCGATGGAAACCAGTCGTCTATTAATATTACGATCCGTAATGATAACCCGGAATTGCCTTATTTGGCCCAGTCGTGGTTAGAAAATGCGTTAGAACAAAAACTGGAAATAGGCCCTATTATTGCCACTCCGCCGATTCAGCGCATGGAACCCAAATCCACTAGCCTAGTTCGCCTAAGCACCGCACCCGACATTGCAAAGTTACCGCAAGACAGGGAATCCCTGTTTTATTACAACCTGCGTGAAATCCCGCCTAAGTCATCAGAAGCGGGTGTGTTGCAAATTGCATTACAGAGCCGTGTAAAACTATTTTATCGCCCTGAAAGCATTGTTGCACAAAGCAAAACCGATTGGACGAAATACATAACATTAACAGCAACATCATCGGGTTATACGTTAGATAACCCAACACCATTTTATTTAACTGTAATTGGTATAGGGAACAGCCAAAAACAATCTGAAGAAAGTGATTTTGACGCAGTCATGATACCGCCAAAATCTAATCAACTGATTAAATCATCCAAATTTTCAACACCTTACCTGACATATATCAATGATTATGGTGGAAAGCCCTCACTTGCTTTCAAATGCCAAGCTTCAACGTGCAGTGTGACGGAATAATGAGTAAAAAATAGATAGGAGCAGAACAATGAAATTGAATTACCTAGCACTATGGGCTTTTACTATACCTATTTTTGCTGAGTCTGCTGTACCTGTGACAACAGGCACGATATATGTTAATGCGCGTATTGTTACTGCTCCTTGTCTACCTAATATCTCATTAAAATTAAATGAAAGTACTTTAATTGCAGCAACCTATAGTGTGGAAATGCATTTTTCTCATTGTAGCAAACCAATACAAAAGCAAGCTTGGGTACCGTTAAGACTGAAATTAGGCAGTAACCAATATGTGCTAACTCAACCACTACGCAATAACACCATTTTATTCTCTATTCCTGCTAGTAATAAGATGCAACGTGTGGAGATAAATTATGATTAGATGCTCAATATTATTATTTAGTTTTTTATTCCTAACATGGAATACCAGCTTTGCCAATACACTAACAGTTTACTTAGAAGGAGTGTTAGTACCGCTTGGTTGCCGGCTAAGTGATGATGATACACAGAAAAAAATATATCTTTCTGGGCTACGTTTTTCTTCAATCGAAACATTAGGACGTTCAGATATGCAACCATTTAAATTGGATATCATGGACTGTTCAGCGATGGCTTTGAATAAAACGATCAAAATAACGTTAAATACCCAAAATATTGAAACACATAATGGTATTAATTATTTAAAAACCACTGGTGAATCTAATGTGTTATTAGCACTGACTGATAGTCGTGGTAAGGAACTAGAACTGAATACAACAATTGATGTCAGTACAGTAACTGAATCAGGTAAAGGGTCCGTTAATACACTTTTATTCGGTGTTTATGCTCAGAAGCCCTTTAGTTCTCTTTTAAAAACAGGGGGGTTCTCCTCAACTGTTACTTTTAATCTTGATTATCAATAAGGAGAATTGAAATGAAATTTATTTGTTTTTCATTCCCTTTAATTAGTTTATTAGTTTCCTTAGGCACTCAAGCGGATGTACTAATTTCTCTTTCTGCAAAATTGGTTCGACCACCATGTGTACTTACAGCAGAAAATGGTGAAAAAGAATTAGTCATTAATTTCCGTGAGGTAGCGCTAGACAGACTAACTGAAGAAAAACAGTCCTTTGGTATTCTCATTAAACAATGTGAACTTCGAAAAAATTTACAAGTTTACCTATCTCCAAGAGAAGGAAGCACTTTGACAATAAACAATGAAACCGTACTTGCAACCTCTATTAATGGATTGGGTATTCGTTTCTCAGAAGAAAATAAAAGTAATGCGCTCAACCTTAATAAATGGGAAAGGATTGCTCCATCCGTAAGTGGTGATACAGGGAAAGTTGTTATCCAATCACAATTAGTCACTAATCAAGCTATTGAAAATCTCACTGCTGGGCCATTTAGTGCCGCTTTATCAGTGATGGTTGATTATCTGTAATATTGGGAAGTCTTTATGAAAAATATAAAAAAGTATTCACCATTATTTTTGTTGCTGCTATTAGTTAACTTAAATTCCTATAGTGCGACTCGCTATTCAGGAAGTGGTGGTGGCTATAAAATGAGTTTAGTATCTAACAATTCTGTTGTTTCTGATACACCAGCAATTGGAAGTGATAACAATAAATATTTTTTAATAGCCCCAGCAAATAGCTCCGGTATTGTTATTAATGAAAACACATCTCAGCCTTATGGGTCTGTATATTGTACTGTGAATTTCTTACAAGGTAATTATTCAGCAGGCCTTGTTCCGGCTTATGCCTACCACCGTGTTTTTGCCTATATGCCAGAAGCAGGCTTTACTATTGGAGGGCTGACCGCATTTAAAATAAACAATAATACATTTTTTACACTTTATTCTGAGAATGGAATAACCAGTGGCTGGCGGAATATTTCAGGGAGAGGATGCTCTAATGAAGAAATGGGGCCATTAGCAACATCATTCTTTACTGTTCATTTTCCTTTTACCGTTAGAGTTTATGTCAAAGATATCCCTGTTGATGGAAAAATTGTTATTCCAAATGCAATGATTGCAGGTTACACACGATTATTCCAAGACTATGGGACACCAGATATTTATGTACCTATTGATAAAGCCACCGTTAAATTAGATCTCACTACATCGGTTATCAATTATCCGTCAAATTGCCATTCTAATATTGATAATTTAAACATTGATCACAAAACATTGGATGCTTATGAATTTAATAGTAAAGAAACGCGTACTGTTACTTATACATGCGATAGAGTACAGCCAGTTAAAGTAAAATTAGCATTAGATTATGCCACGGATAGTGATCCACAAAAACGACTTCCCTTAAAATCAGGAAATAATACTATTTATTCTGAGCTTATACTTTATGATGAACAAAATAATCAAAGTGGAAAAACGCTCGAAACAACAATAGATAAAGTAAAAAACATTACGATTGAAAGTAAAGTTTCAGGCTATGACGCCGAACCTGGAGACTACAAAGGCAATGCTTGGTTAATAGCAACATTTATTTAATATAGCGGTAAGCGTACTATGATCATAATATCCCGCTCACTATTTATTGGTATCTTTATTGTTTGGCACCTTGCTAGTCTTATTTATATTGACAGTCTAGGAAGCTTGAGACAATCATTACCACAAAACATTATTAGCTGGTTATCTATTTCCTTGACGATATCCATTATAGCATTTACAGTTTTCTATCGGAAAATTAAAATAATCATTACATTACCTGCTATTTGCTACTGTTTTTCTTTAGCTATTTTAATGATGGGGTTAATATCTCATCAGGGAGAAAATAATAATGTTGATTTTTGGTATTTTTCTGGTATTACCGTTGGCGTATTACTATATATTGCAGGGTTACAAGTGAAAAAAAAATGGTTAATACAATCATTTTGTATTTACTGTTATATCATTATTAATGTAGCTCAAGTCTTTATTACTGCATATCAATATATATTTGAAACTGATATTTTTTATCTTGCATCAGGCATGCGTTCAAATGGCTTATCACAGCAAGTTAATATATTATCGGTTAACATGGCGACTGCATGCTTATTATCTCTTATGACTCTTGTATTATCACAATTTTCGTTGTTATCTAAACGCCATGAAAAAATCAGGATTGTATTACTAGGAACATGCATTTTATTTTTCACATTAACTTTAGTCGTTCTGCAATCTGTTATTGCTTGGCTAAGCTTTACTGTTTGTGCATTTATTTTCATTTGTCTTTTTTACAAGAAAAACCCTCTACGTGTTAGTGCTAGTTATTTTATTATTGCTGTAGCAATCTTTATTGGAGTTTATTTAATAAAACTATGCCCACAGTACATTGGAACTGATGTTATGAATCAATTCCATTTAAAACAAATGCTACGTTTTTCTATTACTTTATTCTTAGAAAAACCGTATGATGCATGGGAGCAATCATTTTTATTTGAAAATAGTTATGAAAGAACAGCAATTCCTTTTTTTAGTCCTAAAATGTATATTGTTCCTCACCCACACAATGAAATACTACTCTGGCTGATGACTGGAGGACTCATTAATTTGATATTTTTATCTTTACTATTAACCGGAGGTATCTATGTCGTATTTCAATCTTTTATAAAATATAAAATTAATGGAAATGGTTATCCATTGGCAATCATTCTATCAATAATCCCTATTATTATACATAATCATGTTGAATACCCTTTTTTGCTTTCTGTATTACACTGGGGGATCGTCATATTATTTTTATCATTCTCAGATGCCGCTTTTGCATTAGAGGAACAATCCCTATTTTATATTAACAAGCAACTATCTTATCTATTCAGCTTTATTGTATTTATTATTGGATTAGGCGTATTTATTATTGGGTTATTTCTGTTTAATGGAGAGAAATCTTTTTATACTCAGGGTAATTATCGAAATGAAAACATAGCAATTAGACTATCAGATTCAATTACTTTCGAAAAAACAACGTATCAATATAAGAACACATAACTAAACCTTATTTACACTTAAGTAGTGTGATATTAATCAGGATAATATTATGAGAATATATCAAACTGAAATTTCAAATGCCTATATAGGACTACAAGTTCGTAAACGCCGTTTACAGATGGGATGGACAGCACACACTTTAGGGAAAAAGTCGGGATTAAGCCAACAGCAAATCTCCCGTTATGAACGCGGTACGCAGAATTTTACGATTCATCGGCTCTGTATATTTGCTAATGTATTGCAGTGTGACCTAGATTATTTTCTTGAACAAAATAGCTATAAGAACCTTTCTCTTGTAAATACAAATCTTTAAGCACTATTCAAAAGTAAAATCTGATCTTGTCACTCAAAAAGATCAGATTTTCTTTATTCTCACCTTACTTTCATTCTTTTCTGATTGCATAAGCGGTAAGGCTCTTATACTTTTAACCCAAATTACTTATCACGGGTTAAAAGGCATCAATATGACCATCACACTTATCGTTGTATTTGTTTTACTCTTATTGGCTATAGGTTGGGGGATCTCTATCTATAACCGCCTGATCAACACCCGTAATCAAGTCAGCAATCAATTTGCCAATATTGATGTTATTTTAAAGCAAAGAGCCGATCAGATCCCACAACTCGTTACCATTACAGAAAAGGCTATGGAACATGAGGAAAGCCTTTTTACTTCACTAAGTGATGCGCGTCAGAACTACTTTAATGCCAAAAACATGAACGATAAAATCGCGGCATCGAATGAAATGAACCGTGCACTGGGTAACCTTATTGCCATTGCAGAAAATTACCCTACTCTTATTTCTGGTGAGCAATTTACCCAATTACAAATCGCCTTAAGTGATGTTGAAAATAAATTAGCCCAACGACGTGAAGGCTTTAACGATGCAACAACAGAGTATAATACTGCAATACAAATGTTCCCTGACAGCCTAATTGCCAATGCATTTCGTTTCTCAGCACTGCCATTACTTGATATTTCTGAAGATGAAAAAAAATATCAGGGCGTCCAGTTTAAATAATGTCAGCCTAAAGGTATTAATGCGTGAATATGTATTTTTTACTCGGAGCAGCTATTGGTGCTTTAATTTTATTTATTGATAACAAATTTTCGATAAATAAAAAAGTAAACTGGGGGATTATTCCTTTTATCAGTGTTGCTTGTGGTATGTGGTGCTCGCTCTCCCCTTCTATCGGCGACTATGGCAGTATTATTTATTACGTCGTTATTCTCGTCATCACCTTTTTTATTACCCGTAATGTTGTCAAGGCTAGTAAAGCTGGTTATCAACGTTATCAACGTTTACAAAATGAAGGCTCATCAAAGTTTAGTGCGTTTCTTAAAACCCTTATAGGTATTCTGATCGCCACTTGCCTATTTGCAGGGTTCTTCATCGACATGCGCGTATTTTTTATCGCATTTGTCTTAGCCTTTGTATTTAAAGCGATTGAAAATACACCAACCAAGCGCTTCTTAAAATTTCAGAAAAACTTAGCCACCTCTAAAATACGCTCAATGGCAATGGGGCTTGTGGAAATTGAAGGAAAAATCACGGCGGGCACAGCCATTAAAAGCCAACTAGGTAATAAAACCTGTTACGGCTCATTTTATTTTGAATATTCCATATCAAAAGATAAAGACGGTAAAAAAAGCTATACCTTACAAAATAGTAAATACAACATGCATAGTTTCACTCTTACGGATGATACTGGTTCGGTAAAAGTAGAGTGCGATCCAGACTATTTTGTTTACCCTGGCTTAGAACCGCATATGGATATTGAAAGCGGTAATCGCCGTTACAAAGAATATTTACTTGAAGCAAACCGCAGTTATTTATTAATTGGTACAGCAGATGCCAATGAAAAAGGCGAATCGATTATTATACGTAAGGCACCTCATATGCTATTAGGCGTCTCGCCCTCAGACTATGTCGTTCGTTGGAACAAAACAGGTCCATTACGTCGAAATTTAGCTATTACCGCCATGATTGCACTTTTTCTGATTGGTGTGATTCTAGTTACGCCAATGGATTATCAAAACGGGCTGCTAAATATGCATTTCGACCAGATCTCATTATTCGGTGATAACTAACATGGAAAAGCTTATTTTTTTCATTATTATCGCTGTTATTAGCTATATTTTTATACGCTATATAATTAATATTTATAATAATATTGTATTTTTAAAAAACAATTGCCATAAAGCATTTGCGAATATAGATGTGCTATTAAAGAAGCAGGTTGAATTAGTTCCTGTATTAACTCAAGTTGCAGATAAAGCGATGGCACATGAAAAACAGCTGTTTAGCGAGTTAATTGCCAGCCGTCAGCGCTATTTATCCAGTACCGCTATTGAAACCAAAGTCGATACTGCAAACCAATTTCCAGCAAAAATAAAACCGCTGATTGCTATCGCTGAAAACTATCCAACGCTGATAAGTAAAGGGGTGTTACTGGAATTGCAAACCCAAGTAAAACATGTTGAAGACCAAATTGCAGACCGACGTGAGTTTTTCAACCAAACCGTCACACTCTACAATACTGATATTCATGTTTTCCCCAATATTATTTTTGCCAGGTTATTTCGTTTTAAAGATATCCCCCTACTATTTAGTAAACAGGAGCGCTTACAATGATAAGTATCCCTTTTTCTTGGTTTGGTTTCACGGATTGGCTTATTGAGCAAGAGGCTGGGCTAATCATTATGTTTGCGACATTTGGTACGCTACTGTTAACTTTTGTCGTGCTTACCATCCTCAATATATTCGGGTTAAAAAAGTACTCACTCTATATTGCTGGCGCGTTATTGTGCTCCATTTTCATAAGCATGATGATCATGATCCCACTATTACTACTTTTCAGTATTGAAAACTCAATTAAGTTGCAACTTGTTTGGGTGGTGATTGTTGCCAGTTGCTTAATTTCATTTTTAAGCAACCGACATTATTTAGATATCTACTTCAATTCCATTGAAAAGAAAGCGAATAAAGAAGTCAAAAAACAAAATAAGAAACGTAAAAAATAGCACCGGCTCTATTTATATTAAACTTGCTCTGCTTCTAATCTTTGCACATAACGGTAATGTGAGAATGTCATTAGCAACGCTATAAAGGCAATTAACGCCCCCAATATAAAACCGCCAGAATAAACTCACCAACAGAGTGTTCTTCACGGGCTGAATGCGCTTGTGTGAATTTATCTTCGATACGCTGCTGCATAGGGCTCTTACCTAGACGAATAAATAAACAGTATAGTGACAAAAAAACACCAAGATAACAATAATTATCATTCGCAATAAATAAAGAGGAAATTAATTATTTTAAATTGAAGATTTGACTGTAGCTTTTAGGGTTCAAACGCAAATAAAGAATCAATGTTACTAATACAAAAATCACATGCATTGCCCATACCCATGTAAAACTCTGGCTCAATTGCTGTATCCACGCGGCGCATAATGGCCCAAAGGCTGCAATAATAAATCCTCCAGCCTGCATCAACGAAGTCAATGCGCCTGCGCTAACGGGATGAGGCAAATGATCTAAAGCAGTAATAATACTTAATGCAAAGCAGCCGCCTAGCCCCATACCTAATAACGCGACCCATAAAAGTGGCACATCGCTGGCAAACAGCATCAACCCAGAAAAACCAAGAGCTTGGCAACTGAGCGTGACAATCAGCCAAAAACGACGATCAATATTATGCGAAGCAAACACGGGGATCATGAGTGCAGATAACGCCTGAAACACCGTTAATATGGCAACAAAAGTGCCACTTTGTGCAGCACTCATTCCCTGTTCTTGGAAAAAAGGCGCTAGCCAAGTCACTACAGTGCCATATCCTGCATTAATCAGCCCAAAGCCTGCCATCAACAACCATGCTCTCGGCTTGCGTAAGAATGTCAATACTGAGACCCGATCTGCTTTTGAGCCCCGCTCCGTGTGTACATTCGCCCAAATCGCCAACAGCGCCAACAAAGCAGGGAAAGCAAGCCACGCTAAGGCACTCTGCCAATGGCCTGTTATTTTCTCAACCAACGGGGTGAGCTGTGCGCCGATAGCTCCCCCCGCCATTAACGTGGCTGAATATAACCCTGTCATCATCGCCATTTTTTGGGGGAAATTCGCTTTGATGAGCCCTGGAAATACCGACTGGATATAAGCCGCACCCACTCCACATAAAAAAGCGGTTAATAATAAAGCTGCACCATCAACCACAAAGTAACGAGCGAGTGAACCGACCAGCAGTAATAGCATTGCGCTACTGATACCCGCACGTTCACCTATTCGTTGGTTTAGCATTGGTACAACCAATGCGCCAACCCCCATCAATAACATGGGTAACAATGTTAAAAGCGAAATGCTTTGATAACTCATCCCTGTCGTTTGAATGATATTGTCGATAACAGGCCCTGGGCCCGTCATAAAGGGGCGTAAGTTCACCCCGACTAAAACAATGGTCAGTACTAACGCCAGCGAAGATGGTGCCGCTTTACTCATTTAGATTGCCGTTCCCACCACTGTTGGTACAGTGTACTGCGCGTTTCATCATTGGGTTTTAGTTGCTCAAACCGTAAACCTGATTGCTGCTCAGGAATGACCCTCAGCGCTTTTGCAATCGCATCCGTAGAAAGCCCAAAAGGTGCGGCATCATCATTTGAATAGGCGTAGACGACCCGAGAGATACCCGCCATTCGCATCGCGGCCAAGCACATCGGGCAAGGCTGCCCACTTGCATAAACCACACAGTCATCTAATTTCACGCGGCTTAATTTTTGCCCTGCTTGACGCAATGCCATCAGCTCCGCATGGGCGGTTGGGTCATTGAGCTCAAGCATTTGATTAACGCCACTCGCAACGACTTGCCCATCACAGACAACAATTGCGCCAAAAGGCCGCCCGCCAGCTCGCACGTTTTCCATTGCTAAGTTGATAGCTTGTTGTAAAAATTGCGTATCCGACATTATTTCGCTCCTGAATTCTCAAGAATTTCAATCAAGTTACGGTAACCTTTACTTTTTGCCAACGTCAGCGGTGATATCCCCGAACCATCAGCTAAGTTAACATCTGCGCCACCTTTGATTAATTCAGTGACAATTTGTGCATACTTATCGCTACCATCACCCAAAATAATCGCTTCAATTAGTGCCGTCCAACCCAATCGATTAACATGATTGACATCAACACCCGCATCAATCAAGGTTTTAACCGTTGCAACATGTCCACGTTCTGCCGCAGGGATCAAAGCAGTTCCCCCGTAGCGATTGGTACTTTTTAAATCAGCGCCATGTTGTAGAGTCAATATTAGTATCTCTTGCAAACCACGCGCTCCTGCGTACAAATAAGGGGAATCTTGCATATTATCCCGTGCATTCACGTCCGCACCTTGCTCAATCAAAAAACGGGCAACTTCAAGATGGTTTTCATGGGTTGCCGCCATCAACGCAGTACGTTGGCGCGAATCGCGCTGTTCAATATCCACGCCTTGCTCAACTAAGGACTTAACACCTTGTAAGTTACCTTGCTCAGCCAATGATACCAAAGAGTTAGCTTGTGGGTTTGCCATACCTTTCCCCATAAATATCAATGAAATCATAAGAATGCTAGCTAAGTGAACCAACCATTTTGCACGTAAAAAGAATGTTTTCATGATTAATCTCCACTATGACCCTTTAATCTACTGAAAAAGTATGCTATTTAAAAATTAAATAACTAAATGATTGGTATTTATAAAATGAATCCATTGCTCAATCTTGTTTTGTTAAAAACCTTTGTCACTGTTGCTGAAACAGGGAATTTCACCGTGGCTTCACAGCATTTAAATTCAACACAATCAACATTGAGCCAGCAAATTCAACGGCTAGAAGCTTTAGTCGGTCAGCCTTTATTTGTCCGAGGGCACCGCATACTAACCTTAACCGAAACTGGTGAAGTTTTGTTGAGTTATGCAAAAAATATATTGGCGCTCAATGATACCTTCTTTATGAAAATCACTGGCAATGCCGTCATTCAAACTATTCGGCTCGGTTTTCCTGAAGACCTCGCTTCTGGCCAAGTCACGCCGACACTGGCCGCATTTATGCAAGCTAACCCCAATGTGCGGTTAGAAGTCACGAGTGGCCTAAGCCGACAACTTCATCAGCGCTACCAACATGGCGAATTAGATTTAATTATTGTGAAACAGAAAAAAGGGGAATTTAAAAGTGATTACCATTGGCCGGAGCCTTTGTGCTGGCTAACAAGCAACCAATATAAACGTTTAAGTAATGATTCAGTACCTTTGGTGGTTTTTCCTGAAAACGGTCTCTACCGTAATGATATGTTCAAATTATTAGATAGTGAACAGCGCCCTTGGCACATAACTTATACTTGTTCTAGCCTTGCAGGTATTCAAAGTGCTATCGCAGATGGGTTAGGTGTTAGTTTATTACCTTTACGAGCAAAACTTCCTCAACATCGAATTTTAACAGAAGAAGAAGGTTTCCCTGCTGCTCAAGAAATGGAAATTGCGATGCATTTCCAAGCAAATACTTCGGATACGGTGACTCAACTCGCTGAGAAACTGGCACAACAATTGGGGGCACGCGAGTGATGAATAAACTGATTGAATTAGAAAAAAAATTACATAACAGTACTAACCGACAGAATAGCGATTTTCTTCGCGAGATATTACATGAGGATTTTTTTGAATTTGGTCGTTCTGGCTTTTCAACCGATAAACTCGATACCTTAGCGTCATTGGCTAATGAAACAGCTAAAACGATTTACGCCGAAAATTTCCACTGTTCGCAATTGAGTGATAATACGGTGTTGATGACTTATATCAGTTTTGAACAGCAAGATGGGGATAAAACCAAGCTAACTAACCGCTCATCTATTTGGCTAAAAAATTCAGCAAACCAATGGCAATTAAGGTTTCATCAAGGGACACCTGCAAATTAACAATAAAGTGGAAATGTATCTCCCACTTTATTGTTAGCACAACATTAATTGGCTGCGTTATTTCTTATTAAAATAGCCTGCGCGAATGGATGCTCCAATTAAATTCACAACAAAACGCCCAGCAGTCACCCCAGTTAGCTTAGAGGGAATATCTTTTGCGGGTGTAATTTCAACGATATCCATACCAACAACGCGACCTTTTTTCACTAAACCGTGAATTAGGCTACGAGCTTGCAAATAAGTCACCCCACCAGGAGCCGGGCCATCAACTCCAGGCATGATACTCGGGTCAATACCATCGGCATCAATACTAATATAGTAGTTCGAATTATCTGGAATGCGGTCTAAAATGGCTTGCATGCCAACCTCATGCAGTTCATAGGCCGGAATAACATGCGCACCATGGTCTTTAGCCGCTTGGTAATCCGCAGGGCGTCCGCTACCTTGTGCACGTAAACCAATTTGGAAAATTTCACCTATATGCTTCATTTCAGAAGCGCGGCGGATCGGGCTTGAAAGGCCGGTATCCACCCCATTAACCTCTTCACGCCAATCTAAATGTGCATCAATATGCACAAGTGTAATTGGCCCTACTTCATCAAATCCCTGCAAAATAGGCGTTGTGATCCCATGATCGCCCCCTAAAACAATGGGAAGTGCTTTAGCTCTTAATAACTGTCGAATTGCCTCAGCTGCACGCTGATGGTGCTCCCCCAAAGGCTTTGATAAATCAGGAATAACATCACCACAGTCAACAAATTTAATATCTTTACGGCCTTGGAGTAGTGGCCCATCAATATCAAAATCATAATGATCTGGATGCCTAACAATTCGGTCACTCATATCACGTAAATATTGTGGAGCACGAGATTGGTCGTTGGTAAATGCATGAGCACTATAAGCTGAACTAAATGGCATCCCTAGTATGGCAATATCCGCTTCAATGTTGGTCAATTCAGTCACTAATTCTGAATATAAAAATGTTTTATGGCCAACATGTGGGGGTGTCGTTAATTTTTTCATACAAACTATTCCTTCTTAGATTTAGTTTTCTTTCTTTTGTTGTTTTTTTATTTCTTAGCCACCAAATGTGTTAGCTAGGAATACAAATAGAGGGACACCAACAATATCCGTTAATACTGTTCCGGCGATTGGTATAATAATGAATGCCTTTCGTGAGAATAAACCATATTTATTACAAATAGCGTCCATAACCACTAAGCCATTTGGTGTTGCACCTAAACCATGTCCAATAAAACCAGCGGACATAACAGCAGCATCATAGTTTTTACCTAATGCGCGATAAACAACAAATATGGCAACTAATATTGTTGTAATAACTTGTGATATTAATATGATAGTTAGAGGTAACGCTAACTCATATAATTCCCAAAGTTTTAACTTCATCATAGCCATCACTAAAAACATTTCTAGTGATAAAGTAGAAATTAATACTACTGTATTGCGAGATATTTTAATTATTGGTTTTCTTTCATTGATTGAATGAAATATAACACCAACAAACAAACTAAAAATATGTCCAGGAATAGTAAACCCTGTTACTGTACTTATCCATTTTGCTGTCGGCATTCCGATAGCGAGTATACTTAAAATAACTGCTCCTGTAATAATACATTGTTGAGCCGTAATTTTATCTTCGGTATCGTTACTTTCCGCTAAATTGTCCAAATCAACATGGTCAGTTTCAATTTTTAATTTATTTCTTTGGATCAACCAGTTCCCAACAGGCCCTCCTAGAATTGACCCTGCAATCAAAC
The DNA here is from genome assembly GCF_029193595.2 of Providencia hangzhouensis. Taxonomy (NCBI): domain Bacteria; kingdom Pseudomonadati; phylum Pseudomonadota; class Gammaproteobacteria; order Enterobacterales; family Morganellaceae; genus Providencia; species Providencia hangzhouensis. Next base: position 894,031 of record NZ_CP135052.1, on the reverse strand, counting down.
CAAAAGTCGAAGCCGCTAACCCAACATTCAGGGCTTGGTCGTGACCAAAGGACTCAATCAGCGGTGCTAAAGATGCCGCCATACCATGACCACCTTGCATCGAGGCTTGGCCTGCCATCATAGCAACTAGTGGTTCAATATCTAAAACATATGATAAACCAATGCTGACGCCATTTTGCATAAATGCCAGCCCCCAGCAAATCACCATATAAATTAGCAATATTTTTCCACCACTCACTAATAATTTAACACCTGTCATTAAACCTATTGTGACGAAAAATATATACATCGATAAGTCATATAATGTGTTATCAAAATTAAGCTCAACAATATTAAATTGATAAGCTAACCACATTACAATAGAAAACATAAACCCGCCGATCACCGGACTAGGAATTGAATATTTCATAAAAAATGGAAATTTCTTTATGATTACATTACTAGCAATTAATAATAAGGCCCCTAATGCTGTAAATGTAATCATATCTAATTTTATTGTTAACAATTCATCTGTGACCATAAATTAGAATCCTTTTGTATTTATATATATTTGGATTAATTATTATTTTGTGGCGCCACTTTGGTAATAATCTATTAACAACTACAACTTTAAGATATACGTATCCGCTAGGAATAAAAGTGATATTTTTGATCCTATGGTTTCATAAAATGAAACCTTTTATATAAATAAAAACAATTTTAATAATTAAAATAAAATAGTATTAATTATGCTATTTGTATCCCAATAAAAAATAAGATAGATTAGCATTTAGTGATTGATTTCACGTAATAGGTATAAATATGCATAATAAAAAATTAACTGAAAAAGACTTAAAATCATTACGTGTTTTTACTTCCGTTGCAGAAGCTGGTGGCTTTACCATTGCAGAAAAAAAACTAAATATGTCAAAAGCATCAATAAGCCGCCATATCCGTGAAATTGAAGAAAAACTCGGTGTCCAATTGTGTGAAAGAGGCCCTTCTGGTTTTAAGCTAACTGAGTCAGGTTTATTTGTTATCGAAAAAGCCAATACTGCTTTGAAAGCATTAGATAATATCAAAACTGAAGTCGATGAACGCCATGGGATTTTATCTGGAACATTAGTTATTGGTGTTATTGAACATATATTAACGGATCCACTCTGTCATCTATCAGCCACTATTGCTCAATTTACCCAAGAGGCGCCTAATGTTAAATTAGAGCTAAGCATCCTCAACCATAATCAATTAAATAAAGCGCTTAGTGACAGAACAATTCAAATCGGTATTCGCGGGCAATATCACGAAAATAACCGTTATAATTATCAATTCTTATTTATAGAAAACCATAAACTTTATGTTTCTGCCAATACCGCCAACAACAAACATAATCTAGCATTAGTTTATCGGCCACACCCATTCACTGAAAGTATTTTAGCATCGGGTGAATTTAGCCGAGGCCCTGAAGCCGCTGGCCTTGAGGCTGTAGCTACCTTTATCGCTTCAGGCCACTATGTGGGTATTTTACCGGAAAACTATGCCTCACATATTAATTTCCGCCATTCACTCATAGAAATGAGCGACTCCCCTGTCTTTCATAACCACATATGTGCAATCACCGAGGCGAGTAAACCGCTAACACAAAGTGAAGCGCTGTTTTTAAAACTACTTTCACAATTAAGTAAAGCACCAGTATCTACATGATCAAAAAATCCCCCAGCAAGTTACCTTACTAGGGGATTAATCACAAAAAACTTAATGCGCGTTAATTACAGTACATCAACACAGTTCAGTTCTTTGAATGCTTGTTCTAAACGAACAACCATTGAATCTTGTGCTTTACGCAGCCACACACGTGGGTCATAGTATTTTTTGTTAGGTTTATCCGCACCTTCTGGGTTACCTAACTGACCTTGCAGATAGCCTTCGTTCTTTTTGTAGTACTGTAAAATACCATCCCAAGTTGCCCACTGAGTATCAGTATCGATGTTCATTTTGATAACACCGTAGCTAACTGCTTCTTTGATTTCAGCAGCACTTGAGCCAGAACCACCGTGGAATACGAAGTCTAAGCTGTTGTGTGGCAGGTTATATTTTTCTGAAACGTAGTCTTGTGAATTACGCAGGATTTTTGGCGTTAACTGAACGTTACCTGGTTTATAAACACCGTGAACGTTACCGAAAGAAGCCGCGATAGTGAAACGCGGGCTTACTGCATTCAGTTTTTCGTATGCATATGCAACATCTTCTGGTTGAGTATACAGCTCAGAACTGTCCATACCTGTGTTATCAACACCGTCTTCTTCACCACCAGTACAGCCTAGTTCGATTTCCAGAGTCATATCGATTTTAGCCATACGCGCTAAATATTTAGCACAGATTTCGATATTTTCTTCCAGTGTTTCTTCTGACAGGTCAATCATGTGAGAAGAGAACAGTGGTTTACCGGTTTTTGCGTAGTGTTTTTCACCTGCATCTAACAGGCCATCGATCCATGGCAGTAATTTCTTCGCACAGTGGTCAGTATGCAGAATAACAGGAACACCATAGTGCTCAGCCATTTGGTGTACATGATAAGCACCAGAGATCGCACCTAAAATTGCAGCTTGTTGGCCTTCAGCTTTCAGGCCTTTACCTGCGATAAATGCAGCACCGCCATTAGAAAACTGAACAATAACTGGAGCACGAACTTTAGCGGCCGCTTCAAGTACGGCGTTAATTGAATCCGTACCAACACAGTTCACCGCTGGCAATGCAAAGTTATTTTCTTTAGCAACTGCGAAAACTTTCTGTACATCATCACCAGTAAGAACACCCGGTTTAACAAAATCAAAAATTTTAGACATGTGAAAAGGTCCTGTGGTAAACAGGCAGCCTACGCTGCCTGTTGTGTATGAACAATTAATTACGCTTTAGCACGTTCTTCTAGCATCACAACGGCAGGGAGCTTTTTGCCTTCAACGAACTCAAGGAAAGCACCGCCACCAGTAGAGATATATGAAATTTTGTCAGCAATGTCGAATAAATCGATAGCCGCTAGGGTGTCACCACCACCAGCGATAGAGAATGCGTCGCTATCAGCAATCGCTTTTGCAACGATCTCAGTACCTTTACGGAAGTTAGGGAACTCAAACACGCCTACTGGGCCATTCCAAAGAATGGTTTTGGCATTTTTCAGGATCTCAGCCAAACGCTGTGCAGATTCGTCACCTAAATCCAGAATTTGTTCGTCGTCTTTAATTTCAGTACTTGCTTTCAGAGTTGCAGGTGCAGTTTCGGAGAACTCAGTTGCAACGCGAACATCAGTCGGTACTGGAATTTGGCAGTTTGCCAGTAATTTTTTCGCTTCAGGGATTAAGTCTGCTTCATATAATGAGCGACCAACATTGTTGCCTTCCGCTGCGATAAAGGTATTCGCAATACCGCCACCAACAATTAACTGGTCTGCAATTTTAGATAGAGAATCTAATACAGTCAGTTTAGTTGACACTTTAGAACCACCAACAATCGCAACCATTGGGCGAGCTGGGTTATCTAATGCTTTACCTAATGCTTCTAACTCACCACTCAGTAGTGGGCCAGCACAAGCCACTGGAGAGAATTTAGCAACACCATGTGTTGACGCTTGTGCACGGTGAGCCGTACCAAACGCATCCATCACATAAACATCACACAATGCCGCATATTGTTTTGACAGCGTTTCGTCGTCTTTTTTCTCGCCTTTATTAAAGCGAACGTTTTCCAGCACAACTAACTCGCCAGCTTCGATGTCAACACCGTTAAGGTAGTCTTTAACTAAACGGACTGGGTAATCCATTTTATCGGCCAGATAGTCAACAACAGGTTGCAGTGAAAACTCTTCGTTGTACTCGCCTTCGGTCGGGCGACCAAGGTGAGAAGTGACCATGACTTTAGCGCCTTGTTTCAGAGCAGCTTCAATTGTTGGTAATGAAGCACGAATACGCGCATCAGAAGTAACTTTGCCATCTTTTACAGGAACGTTTAAGTCAGAACGGATGAATACGCGTTTACCCGCTAAGTCTAAATCGGTCATCTTAATTACAGACATGGTGAATCCTCTCGTTGATTCTCTATAAAGTTTCCATCAGCGACTGTGCAAAACAATAAAGTTATCATGCCCTGCTGTCTGTCAGTCGCCAATTAGTTTAAACCTGTCGCTGCCATTGCTAATGTTGTATCTAGCATCCGGTTAGCAAACCCCCATTCGTTATCACACCAAACCAGGGTTTTAATTAAATGCTTACCACTAACTCGCGTTTGTGTACCATCAATAATAGCACTGTGTGGATCATGATTGAAATCCATCGAGACTAGCGGTAATTCTGTGTAGTCCACTATACCACGAAAATGCCCTTGTGCAGCGCTTCGCAGTAGTTGGTTAACTTTTTCAACACAAACATCGTCATGTACGGTAACACTCAAATCAATCGCTGTCACATTCGTCGTCGGTACACGAACAGAAATGGCTTCAAAGTGGTCTTTAAATTTCGGAAAAATTCGTGTAATTCCTGCGGCTAACTTGGTATCAACAGGAATGATAGACTGACTCGCTGCGCGAGTTCTGCGTAAATCTTTATGATAGGCATCGATAACGGGCTGGTCATTCATTGACGCGTGAATCGTCGTCACGGTTCCCGATTCAATCGAAAATGCCTCATCAAGTAATTTAATAATTGGAATAATACAATTGGTGGTACAAGAAGCATTGGAAACAATCTTGTCTTGAGCGGTTAGGCTTTCATGGTTAACACCATAAACGATAGTGGCATCAAGGTCGTCAGTACCCGGGTGAGAAAATAACACTTTTTTCGCCCCTGCTGCTAAATGCAGTAACCCATCATCCCGTGAGCCATAAGCCCCACTGCAATCTAAAACGACATCAATACCCAACTCTTTCCAAGGCAACTCATGCAGCTCACGTTGATGAAATAAACGAATATTATCATCACCAACTTGTAAAAGTGTTCCGTTAAGCCGTACATCCCAAGCAAAACGCCCATGGCTGGAATCATACTTCAGCAAATGCGCAATACCTTCAGGTTCAGCAAGTTCGTTAACCGCCACCACGATAATCTCTGCCCGACGGCCAGATTCATACAACGCTCTTAGAACACTTCGACCAATGCGGCCAAAGCCGTTTATTGCTACCCTGATTGCCATTCTACACCTTGTATCTGAGCAAAATCACACGGTTGCTAAGGATAACTGACTCACACCAACTCTACTGCTCATTTTAGCTGTCAAACATCAAAAGTGTGCTTCAACCGACATTTTTAAAAAATATTTTCATTCAGCAATACATGACTGAAACGGTTCAGCTTATCTAAGGTTAGATTAAGGGATATATTTACAGAACGCAATAGAAAATCCTATATTGGTGCACAAAAAAACAACGCCTAGCTTATCACTAGGCGTTGTTCAGCAAGATAATTAGAAATGAGAACCAAAATTCGGGGCTCATTCCTTCTTATTTTATTTCAGTAAAGATTTTGCAGCTTCAACCGCTTTCTCTACTGTAATACCGAATTCTTTAAACAGAACTTCGGCTGGAGCAGATTCACCAAAGGTATGCATACCGATGATGGCACCGTTTAAACCAGTGTACTTGAACCAGTAATCTGCAATACCCGCTTCGATAGCAACACGTGCTGTCACATTGGCAGGTAAAACAGCTTCGCGGTATGCCGCATCTTGTTTATCAAATGCATCGGTTGATGGCATAGAAACAACACGGACCTTACGGCCTTCTGATGTTAATTGCTCAGCCGCTTTAACGGCCAGTTCCACTTCAGAACCTGTCGCAATAAAGATTAACTCAGGCGTGCCTGCGCAATCTTTCAGAATGTAAGCCCCTTTCTCAATATTGGCTAATTGCTCAGCAGTACGAGGTTGTTGCTCTAAATTTTGACGAGAGAAGATTAATGCGCTTGGGCCATCTTTACGTTCGATAGCATATTTCCACGCCACAGCAGATTCAACTTGGTCACAAGGGCGCCATGTGCTGACATTTGGTGTCACACGCAGACTTGCCAGTTGCTCAACCGGTTGGTGAGTTGGGCCATCTTCACCCAGACCAATAGAGTCGTGAGTATAAACAAAGATGCTACGCACTTTCATCAGTGCTGCCATACGAACCGCATTACGTGCGTATTCAACGAACATCAGGAATGTCGCACCGTAAGGAATGAAACCGCCATGTAACGCAATACCGTTCATGATAGCTGACATACCAAATTCACGAACACCATAGTGAATGTAGTTACCCGCTGGGTCTACGTTCAGTGCTTTGGAGCCTGACCACATGGTTAAGTTACTTGGCGCTAAGTCCGCAGAACCGCCCATAAATTCAGGTAATACTTTACCAAATGCTTCTAATGCATTTTGTGATGCTTTACGGCTTGCGATATTTGCTGGGTTTTGTTGCAGATTTTCAACAAATTGTTTCGCATCCGCGTCAAAGTTAGCAGGTAATTCACCATTCATACGACGAGTGAATTCCGCAGCTAGTTCAGGGAATTGCGCTGCATATGCGGCGAATTTTTTATCCCATGCGCTTTGTTTTTCTTTACCTGCAGTACGAGCATCCCAAGCTTCATAGATATCTTTAGGAATTTCGAATGGGCCGTAGCTCCACCCCAGAGCTTCACGAGTTGCTGCAATTTCAGCATCACCTAAAGGCGCACCGTGAACAGACTCAGAACCCGCTTTGTTTGGTGAACCAAAACCAATAATAGTTTTACACATAATCAGTGTTGGTTTATCAGTTTGGCTTTTCGCTTCATTCACTGCCGCGTTGATCTGTGATGCATCATGGCCGTCGATATCACGGATAACATGCCAACCGTAAGATTCGAAACGTGCAGCGGTATCGTCAGTAAACCAACCTTCAACTTCACCATCAATAGAGATACCGTTGTCATCATAGAATGCGATCAGTTTATTTAATTTCAGTGTACCCGCTAAAGAACACGCTTCGTGCGAGATACCTTCCATCATACAACCATCACCCATGAACACATAAGTGTGGTGGTCAACAATGTCATGGTTAGGGCGGTTAAATTGCGCTGCTAATGTACGTTCTGCAATCGCAAAACCCACTGCATTTGCAATACCTTGACCTAAAGGACCGGTTGTTGTTTCAACACCTGGAGTATAGCCATATTCTGGGTGGCCCGGTGTTTTAGAGTGTAATTGGCGGAAATTTTTTAACTCTTCAATAGATAAGTCATAACCAGTGAGGTGCAGTAAGCTATAAATCAACATTGAGCCATGGCCGTTTGACAGTACAAAACGGTCACGATCTGCCCAGTGTGGGTCAGCTGGGTTATGATTCATATGGTCACGCCACAGTACTTCAGCAATATCAGCCATGCCCATTGGCGCGCCAGGATGCCCTGATTTTGCTTTTTGAACCGCATCCATACTTAGAAAGCGGATAGCATTAGCAAGGGTTTTACGAGTCGTCATCAGTATACTCCAGGTAGGATAAAAACGTACTTAAACCAATTTTTACAACGCAATACGGATAGTGCTACTTTAATTTCGCTGTAACATGAAAACATCAATTTAGCGATGTATCCCATATGTACCCTACTTTAAGGGGCCATAGCGCATCGACAACAAACTGAGCATTTCACGAATAGAGCGATTGAAAGTAACCCAATTCTACCCATACCGCAATATTTGCTATGTTCATGGCAGCAGATCGCTAATAAATTGAACTGCCGCAAAGCTGAATCCATTCCATTGCGCAAAATATCCCTTAATGCTTACATTTTTGCGCAAGTGACTAACCTTATTAAACCTGAGTTCAGTGTCTGGGATCAAGGTGATTTATGCATCTAGCGCATTTAGCTGCCACATTAGTGATAATTGGCAAAGTTTTAGACAAAAAAAAGCCTCAATATGCCCGAATATTTTTGTTTAGATTAAGTCAAATACCCAACCCTTCCAATGATTAGAAATAAATAGAAGTAACATGAATTGAAAAAACAGTAGCAATAAATATTACTGGCTAATCGCAGTTGCCTATAGCCTATAGAATGGTCTATCTCCACACCTAACAAGGAGAAAATAAGAATCGTTCAAAATAATCTAGATAAGCTATTCTGCAAAGCTTATCTAGATTGCTCATCATATATAGATAATGCGTGCACTTCTAACAACCAACGTTTTTACAACAGAAATTCCTATACAGATCACAGTTCTTATATGTATAGTTTTGAATAAAAGTGGCTTTCAAAAGCCCGCAGTGCAATCTTAATTAGCGGCTAGGTAAATCGGTATATCTAACTTATTAAGTAATAATTAGCGAATCTCTAAGTGAAGAATTGCTTTTAGAACAAACGTGTATAGTATTAGGCACTGCAAAACCTATATTCATTTAGTGACCTAATTACAAAGAGGAAGCTTTCCCATTATTATTTCTATAGCACACGACATCCACAGATAAAGACATCATAATTGATATTGCTGAAATTAAAATAAGGGGCACTAGAGAACGTAGTAACCTATCGCTGATTCTATTTTCACTGGTAAAATATCTGATGAGACTATAGAAAATAAATTGGCCTGTAAGACAAAATTTCAGGTCTAAACCCTATGTGCCACAATAGGGTCATGATATTAAAAAGTTGATACTATAGTATCAACCTACTAGACACTTATGTCATATCATATATCTAGTTAGCAAAGTGTAATTTTAACATCATACACATTAAACTAGTTAGTTGAGTTATTAATAAATAAGAGGGCTAAAAACACATTACAAATTATAATTTTACCAATATAACTGGTTTCCTACCTTTATTCTAAATTCTTCCCACCCTTTAATTGTAATAAATTGTAACTTTCAATGTAGATTCTTTATACTTCTTAATTAAATATACATTTGTTAACAATTATAATAATTTTACGCTTATTTAGTGTATTTTTTTATTGATCCCCCTGATTTCAACACTATTAAGTGTATTTTTAACCAATTAAACTGGTGAGAAGATATTTTTTAATTAGATAATGCTAAAAAAAACAGATTTAATAGAAAAAACCTATTAAAAGTTAATCTTTAATAGAAATCCTACCATTTACTCTTTTTTTAATGTATTTATTATAACACTCAATTAAGCAAGCGAGTGAGCTAACGAATATCATATAAATAGATCTATTAATATTAGAGGCTGAAAAAATGAAAGCTAATATAATTAGTAGTCATGTAGGAAATTATTTACGAAAATCACGCAAAGAAAAAAACATGACAGGAAAACAGTTGGCAGAATTAATTAACATTAGCCAACAACAGGTATCTCGCTATGAAACTGGTAGTAGTTCATTATCGCTAGATCAATTAAATGAAATATTAACCGTTTTAGACAAAAGATGGATTGAAATGATTTACTATATTGATTGTTTCTCTGAAGAAAATAAAAGAAACAATATAAATTTAAGTAAAAAAACAATCGAAATATTACTAAACAGCATGAAAGATATTTAAATATTCTATTTTAAATTCAATAAAACCATATCAATATGTAAAAATTAAATAACTAATTTTACTATTGTTTTCTATCAATATAAAAAGAGAGATTAGTATGTTAAATAAAAAAATGGCTTCTGTATTGTTATCAACAATTATCGCAGCTTCTTTTACTACAGCTGCAAATGCAGATACACGTACCGCTCAAGCAACAGCAACATGGCAAGCGACTGCAATTAAAGACACGACAAGTATGTTAGTTGTAACTCCATTAAGAAGTTTAACTTTTAATTATGCCGAAGGCCAAAAAAGCTTTAACCAACAGAATGGAGCATTTGATATCGCTATTCAAGGCCAAGCTGGTGCAACAGATTTTAAATTAGCGTCAAAAATTATTGCTAATACATTAGCAAGAACAACTGACGATTCTAAATTAACTGTTGGGGTTAAATGGAATGGCGAAGACTTGACTAAAAATAATGATTTAGTATTAATTGATACATCAACCGGTTTAACTTCTGGTTTAGACAATTTAGCGGCTGATGGCATCTATAATGGCTCTGAGCGTGCAGCAGATCGCGGTGAATTCACCTTTGTTATTGCTGGCGCTGAAGCTGATGGTGCAGCGACTGACTTTAAAGCACTGACTGATGGTACATGGGATGGTGATGTGAAAGTTCAATTTACTGCAACTTGGGACGGTGATTTCACGCCAGCTCCTTAATTCAATATCCCCTTATTAGATAACTAAATATTACGATAAAGATACTATAGGGAAATAATATCTTTATCGTCATTCATTTTTGAAATTTACGATTATGAAAAAGATAACATTAGCATTAATTTTATTATCATTGTTACCATTAAAAAGCAGTTTTGCTGTCAACGTGGGAAATATTACTGAAATAATATCATCGAATGAAGACACCTTATCTAAAGAAATTGAAAATACAGTAGATACAGCAAGATTGGTAAATTTAACGATAGAAAAAATAGATTCACCACTTGATACTGGAAAAGTAATTACAGTTACTGATCCTAATGAAATATTATCAACACCCGCTAATTTAATTCTTCCAGGCCATGCAAAAGATATATTTAAGATAATTTATCAAGGCCCAAAAGATAATAAAGAACGTTACTATCGATTAAATTGGAAAGATGATCCTATTGGCGAGAGTGGTGTTACACAAAGTGCGAAATCGGCATCAGCAACAACATCAGCAACCATTAGCACAATTCTTGTTGTCGCACCAAGAATTGAAAACTTTAATTATAAATATACTAATTCCCAAATTTCAAATACTGGAAATAGCACCTTCCGTGTAGTGGCTTCAGGCCCTTGTTTAGCAGAAAAACAAAAATACGGAGTGGATGGCATTTGTCGCGAGCGTTATTACCTCATGCCAAACTTAGCCGTCAAATTACAATTTGTCGATGTCACAAATAAAAAATCAAGCGTAGGTATTTGGCACAAAGGAGAGTTCATTGTTGTCAAATAATTAAGAATGGACTTAAATTATGCGTAAGAGTGCTATTGCTTTATCAATATTAAGTATTATTTTTTCGAATACAATTAATGCCAATGAAATGAAAAGCGTTAAGATCGGTGGATATATTATTCCTCCTGCATTTGTTAGTGCATTGGAAGAAGGAATGTCTGTACCTGTTTTTTTACGACTAAATGATGATGCAGCAACCAATCAGAGCGAAAGTAAAATTGCAGATGCAGTTATTGTAATCGATCATGGTAATATTAAATTATCAAGTATTCATCTCATTGAAAATGAGCAAGGTGCGAAATTAAATAATTTACTAGTTGATAAACTTGAAGAAAAAAAGGATGCCATTTTTAATGAAAGTAATGGTATTATTATTGATAATAATGCAACCCTTCAATTAAACATTTCTTCTTTTAATTTATCATTAGATGTTGATAAAGCTGCTTTTTCGCCAAAAGAACATGCGCGGCAATCTGTACTAGGAAATTCTTCAGTTAATTCATTTTCAGCGGTAGCTAACTATGATTTAGGGGTATTCCAGAGCCGTGTTAAAGATTCAAAAGATACATCCAGCAGCTATTTCAATTTAGATACATTATTCGCAGCTGCGGAACATCACTTTAATGTAAATGCATCAGCATATAGCATTGGAAAATCTAATTCTAATGTTGAGCTGTATCGCGCAATGTATGAGCGTGATTTCAACGGATTTCGTTTTGCACTTGGGCTCATGAGTACGTGGAATTTACAGTCTATTGCCAGCTTAACTACCCTTAGCAGCAGTAAAATTTATGCGGCATCAATAGGAAACAATTCCTCAAGTATGGTGACAAATAAGCAGCAATCACTTACGCCGATTTATGCTTTTTTAAATAGCCCAGGCGAAGTACGCATTTATCGACAAGGTAAATTATTAAATATTCAAAATTTTCCAATGGGTAATTTTGAAGTTGATACCAGTGTACTACCCTATGGTATTTACGACGTCACTATTGAGACGGTTATCGATGGCAAAATTGTCACAACACAGCACCAAACAATTAATAAATCCTTCGGTGCGATAACAGGCGGTTTTGATAAACTCAATTGGGAAATTTATGGTGGTTATATTGACTTTGATAAGCGCCATTATGTAAGAAATGAAGGCTCAACGAGTCAAACTCCGAGTAAAAGCCATTTAATCGGAGCCTCTTTCGCTTATAACTTCCCAGTGTTGTCTGGCGTGCGTTTTCAAATGTCAAATTATGGGTTTGATAAATTTGTTGTACAAGAAACGAGTATCAACGCGGCTTTAAATAACTATATCTCAGTTAACTGGCAAGGGATGCTAGAAAACCATGGTAGTTATCGGAACATTGCGACTCTTTCTATCAATATACCGGAAGGTTATGGTTCTTTATGGGCATCTAAAGAAAAAACTGTAGTGAGTGGTGATTTACCACTTTATGATGCTGACAGTTATTCTTATGGCGGAACCATTAATTTTGACAAAATAATTGATAGAACTGGGTCACTGACTATTAGTAATACTAAAGATCGCCGTATTGGCAGTGATTCAATTAACTATGAATATGCGAATACATTATTCTCTGGCCGTTATGGAACGGTGGGGCTAAGAGCGGGTGTACAGCGCTATCATTATGATAACCAAAATAGTACCAACGAAAAATATATTAACCTCGATTTTTCCTTACCTTTATCAACATGGTTGAGTACGGGTGTTTCCTCAACAAATGGTAATGTGAAAGCAAATATTTATGCGAATAAAAACTTTGAAAATTCGGTGATTACCAATGCAGGGGTTTCTGTCTCCAAATTAGTCCGAGATAAAGATAATGGTGAATCCAATTTTTCAACATTAGGCTATGCTTCTTATGATACTAAATATAATTCAGGTACCGTAACGATTAATCGCCCCGATAATAACAGACTTAATGGCAATTTAACCTCTCGTGGCTCTGTGGCATATAGCAACGGCATGATCATGCCAAGTGGGCAGCAAGGTAAATCAGGCGTCATTATTAATTCCGATATAAAAGGTAGCGGCAGCATGGTCGCAAAAGTAAATGGGCAAAATTACCCAATTAGCGGAAAAAATACCTTTATTCCATTATCCCCTTATTCGGATTATGACATTCAGTTAATGAATGACGGAAAATCAAAAGACAGCTTTGATATTGTCTCAGGGCGAAATAAATCCGTCACATTATACCCAGGAAACATTGCTCTTTATCAACCAGAGGTAAGGCAATTAGTCACGGTATTTGGCCGTCTGAAATCACCAAATGGTGAATACATAAAATATGCCTCAATTCGAAATCATATTGGTCGCACAAAAACAGATCAAAATGGTGAGTTTTCCATGGATGTTGACGTCCGATATCCAGTGATATCGTTATTACAAGATGATCAGCAAACAATTTGCGAAGCAGATTTAAACCTTCAAGGTGCACGTGGTGCATTGTGGGTCGGTGAGGTGACATGTGAACCTCAAGAAGCATTTGCTAAACGTTAATTATCACTTTAAAGGCTAATTTAATATGCGATTATTATCGATAACAGCACTTTTTATTTCATTTTCGGTTCTAATACCGAATTCGTTTTCTGCAACAGCACCATTACAAGAGTATGTCATTGTTGAAAACCAAGTTGATAACGAATTCTTTATTGTTGCTAATAGAGTTGACCCTCGCTTCTCGGGCTCAAATGTATTCACAAAATACCAGCGCAATAGACAATATAGTTTAGGCTATATGGGATATACAGGAACACCTTTTAGCTCAACATATAATACAGGTGATATCTGGTTAGAAAATTCTCCCGTAAGCCAACCTTTTATCGGAAATCGTTGCATGACAAATAACCGAAATTGCCCGGCAACGTCTTATTGGTCAGCTCAGCAGTTACGAGATAATGGTGCATATAAAATCCAACAAACAGGAACACCGGGTGAGTCTGGATATTCAAGACCGATATTTTCTGAATCTTTTTATCGCTGGTTAGCCGAAATACCACCAGGAACAGAATATACTTTTGATTTAAGAACCTGCACAAGCCGCGACGATTATGATTTAAGTAATACGACCTGTATGACGAGTGGAGGAAGAACGACAACACAACAACACTACATTCCAACCAATAAAAAAGGCAATATTATTCTAAAAGGAACGGGCGCCTTACAAGAAGTCTTTGTGGATAGCAATGGCAATCCAACTATTGGACTCGGTTCTAATTTTTGCTCGACAGGGATTGTTGGAAATACTTCTGGAATTATTTGTAAGTTAGTTGAATTAGAAACCCAAGGACAATCTATCGGCGGAACATTTACAGTTCGTATGTATATTGATAGTGCAAAGTTAGGTTTAGCTAGGGACCCCCGTGCTGCACTTATTCAATATAAAGGAAGTAACAGCACGCGCTGGACAAATTGGTCATCAACAACAAACATGTCAGAGATCTTTAATAATGGTTCACAAAATATTGAAGTTTTTCTCTCAAATGAATATTTAAAATCAATTGTTGACGCTTCACCTAATTCAACAGTCACACTTGCTGATAGTGTATATACTTTTGGTTTTCAATCACCACTTCCTCAATCTGGATTTTACGAATTTACACCTTCAAATTTCTTAATAATTAAGCCGAGAGATTATGGAATTAGCATTATTCCTGCAGATTTTAATCCAAACCAATCCAAAACAGGAAAAGTCGGCAATGATGAACCACCGATAGAATTTAATTATATCGTTACGACTAGCGGGCCAAGGCAAGCGGATTCTATTACGGCAAAAGTTGAAGGACCAAACACAACATTAAAAGGACAGTCATACTGCTTATTTACCTCGAGTGATAATAAACTTAATGTCCCTTTTTCCGCTTATCTTTCATTTAAAAATGAAAGTGGCACTAAAGAATCACACCGAGCAAGTTGTGATAATAATGAAATTTCATTAAAAAATGCATTATGGTCTGAAACACCATGGGATAGACCTAATGAGGATTTAGGATCTTTTTATCGAACTAACTTAGATTTATCATTCCCAATGAATGACTCTGAATCATTTTTTACATTGGATGGTATTGATTGGTTAGGAACCGTTTCTGCAAGTGGCACAATAACTGTCAAAGCAATTTGGACTGGGCCCGATATTCAATAATATCTAATGACTACTTTTAGGGCTACTTGTAAAAGTTCAAGTGGCCCTTTTATTGAACCCCATATACTCTTAAATTTTAGTTGGATTTTTTAATATGAAACCATTTTATTTACTTAAAATCCTATTATTGGTTTTGCTATCAGTGTCTTGCAATAATGCTATTGCTTTATATATCAATGCAGATATTTCTTCGATGGAGTCAGGGCAAGAGTTTTTTTCTAAGCCATACATCAACGACACAGATAAAACTAATTTATATAATTTTAGTGCCTACAAAATTGATAAACCAGGTAACCAAGAACATGGGGCACCTCTCCATAACGGCGAGATTATTTTTACTCCATTGAAGAAAATTTTATTACCTGGGGAACAAGAATTTTTTAAGATTTTTTATCGAGGAGAAGCCGATGAGACCGAGCGCTATTATAAGATTATCATTAGCGAAACCCCTCTTGATATGCGTAGTGATAATGAACAAAAAAAGCGACCTTTATTTTATCCAACGGTTAGCCTAGAAACCTATTTTGTTGTGAGACCTAAAAAACCAGATTTTAAATATGAGCTTAATCCAAGCACTAGTATTCTAAAAAATACGGGTAATACCTATTTTAGAGTGCTATTACATGAAAACTGTGATGCTAATGATGATTCCGAGCCTTATATATTTTACTTATTACCCGGCCAAGAATCTAAAGATGAGCGTCTTAAAAAGAAAAGCCGTAAATATATTGTAATATTTGATAAATATTACCCAATTGGCAACTGCACCTAAAATTCAATCATATCAATTAATTAAAAAAATAAAATGACAAATTTGGCTATACTACTATTAAAATAAACATTGAATTACCTAATCATAATTCGACAGGTACTCTGTATCTATAATTACCTTAAAGCATTACAAATTCATAAAATTCAGTTCTAAAAAATCATTTCCGCCTATTAAAAATAGCAAATTAATTTAGGTTTCCATGACTTGAAATAGTGGTTAATACTGCTTTTTATCTGTATATAAAACATCAAAACAAAAAATGTCAGTTTCATTAATACAATACACTGAAATTTTTGTCATTACATATATAACCAATCGTTATAAACAAAAATTTATTTTCATATTTTCTTCTCAAAAAAAGAGTAGTATATTACACTGATATAATTACTTTAAAATCAATGACTATCATGTTAGCTAAAGTGATCAAACTAAGCACATATTTTAATAACTAAATAAGAGTCATGTATGATATATATACTGAACAACATAATAAAATATAACTCTGACTTAGGTGAAATATTTAGGGTGGACACAGAACTCAGTGTAATGAAATTAACACCCGTGTTGAATTATATTTTTATAATACTAATTCAGAATAATAAAACGACTATCACTCGTGAAGAGATATTAAAAAAAATACTAAATAAATATGACCTAAAAGTTTCGATAAACACCCTTAACCAATACATTAGTACATTAAGAAAAGTATTACATCAACAGCTTTTAGTTGAAAATGCAATTCTAAGCATATCAAAAAAAGGCCTTGTTATCTCTTCTGAAATTCAAATTGAAGAATCGATTGCCAAATTCAATAATAAAATAGAGAAAAGCCTAGCCCCCCCTCCCACTTCAAGCAATAAATCTAACAAATCACTATTACTTAGTGATAAAAATCATATTATTAAAAAAACATTATTGATAATTAGTGTTTTTTTACTTTTGGTGATTATTTACCTTATAAATCAAATTCATGCAATAAAATTTCCATATGCATCAATACAGTCATACAAAATTAGCACAATTGGAGATTGCCCTGTTTATGGGTTTAAAGATAACTATGAAAAAAATATGAGTGACACAATAAGCAAACAAGCAATTGATTTTAACTTAACCTGTGAAGATTCTGATGTTTTTTATTATTATAACAATATACAAAACTTAGGTAAAAACAAACATAGCTTATTAGTAAAATGCAAAAAAAATAAAGAATGCATTTCAACAAGAGTAAATTGGCAGGATAAAAATGACTAATAAAACACTATATTCATTGATACTATTATTTTCATTAATTATCGTTTTCTTGTTATTTAACTTGAATTTAGAAAAAAGTAAAACACAATATTGTGAAGCAACTGTTTCCTCTAATTTCATATTAGCTAATAATAAATCATCATATACACTAAATATGAAATTAGTAAAAAACAATGATAACAGTGGATATATTAAATTATTAGGAACAATTACAACTGATAAGACATATACTGTTAATCGAGTTGTTCATTTCAATCAATCATCAAGAAAGTATATAAAAGATTTAAAGTTAACCATAAGTTATGATAGAAAATCTTCAAATGACAATGTTCCTGATGATATATTCGAAAAATATTTTAAAGCATTCAATCTAAACTCAATTGCATATGTAGAAATTGATGAGATAACTTCTGATTGGTACCTTTTTTCCAGTTCGTTTGGCCCTTATTTTGTCTGTAGCAGGCAAGATAAATTAAATACAATTTAACACATAGCGTTCTACTTATAAAGTAGTTCGCTCAGGTAATCGCTAATATTACATCTCTGATTCCTATTAACCTTTTCATTTTTTCTCCAACTAAGCAGGCTTGATTATACTTTTACCTATAATTAAATTTATATGCTACCTACCGATAAGTACCAAATCAACCCTAAATAAATCACTATTTCAACTTAATCTATAAATATTTTTTTGTAATTTTATGTAAAAATATAAATACTTACTTTTATATGACTATAAATGCATTTTTTTCATTTATTATTTATTATATTCTCACTTTTAAGCCAATCCCTAAGATTAACATAACGCATTGTTTTTATTGAATTATAAAAACCTATATTTTGATTCAATAGTCTATATTCATTATTTATACCTATATCAATAGACGGAAGCTATCAAATAAACTATTTTTGATTCATTAAAACAATTTCACATTAGTAACTAAAAAATATAATCTATTCCTCATAGAGAAAATCAAAAAATTTAAAGTAATGCCATCTTCAATAGCTAACTTTAAAATAATAAGTTCCTAATAGAGAGAATATGAAATGAAATATATCAATACTAAAGAATTGAATAAAAGTAATGACCTAGATATTGTTATGGCTACCGCAAAATACTTGAAATCCGCACGTATTGAAAAATCATTAACAGGAACAGAATTAGGAAAATTATTAAATTTGAGCCAACAACAAATATCAAGGTATGAGAATGGCCAATCTGCTATTTCTATTGATAGCCTTCATATATACCTTAAAGCATTAGGTAAAGATTGGTTAGATTATTTCAGATCTGTTATCTTAGTTAGAGTTCATGCGAATTATTATTAATACAGTCATAAAAAACTCAAACTTATACATTTCGATAAAATCGCGACAAAACCTAAGAATAGTTAATATGATTAAAAAGAATATGAATTATTCTCATAAATCTATTATTTATAGATCTCATTATATCAAAAATTAACTCAAAGAAGTCATTAGAAGCAAAAAATGTATCATTCAACAAAAAAGTGATACAAAAAGAAAGGAACTCTTAATGCAGTTAAATACAGTCATGATAAAAAAAACGCCACGCTAATATATTAGCGTGGCATTATAATTTGGCGGAACGGACGGGACTCGAACCCGCGACCCCCTGCGTGACAGGCAGGTATTCTAACCAACTGAACTACCGCTCCTGATGTTCCCTACTGGGAACGCCATGCATATTACGAATACTTAAGGACCCCGTCAACACTTTTTCTTGTTAAATCGCGCAGTTGAACAGTTTTTAGCCTTGAGAGGCTTTTCTATGCATTTTCCTAAGCAACCATTAATGATAACACCAATCATTAGTGTAAATTTTCAGCCTCATCGGAAGATTGCCGCCAAAGGCAGGGTTTGCCACCCTTCTTATCAACAATATCCAGCCGGGCTTCATGAGCAATAAGCTCTTCATCGGAAGCAAAAATCACCCTAAGGCCAGTTTGGGGACGTTCAATTCTTTGAATTTCATACTCTTGCTCATTATTAGCCGATTCCGAATCCATCGAAAATGATAATGAAGTTTGCCCGCCTGTCATTGCCAAATAGACATCTGACAGAATCTCAGCATCGAGTAAAGCCCCGTGCAGTGTTCGCTTAGAGTTATCAATTAAATAGCGGTCACATAGCGCATCCAAGTTATTCCGTTTACCCGGGAAAAGTTTGCGAGCCAATACTAAGCTATCAGTGATGGTACAAAAATCTTGCGTGGGTGGAATTCCTTTATTGAGTTTACGGAATTCATAATCCATAAAACCGATATCAAAGGGAGCATTATGAATAACAAGCTCTGCACCTCGAATAAATTCAAGGAACTCATCCGCAATTTCTGCAAAAACAGGTTTATCTTGTAAAAATTCATCACTTATCCCATGCACTTCGAATGCTTCAGGATCCACTAAACGGTCAGGTTTAATGTACACATGAAAATTACGCCCTGTTAGTCGGCGGTTAATCACTTCAACCGCACCAATCTCTATAATGTTGTGCCCTTCATAATGAACACCGAGTTTATTCATACCGGTTGTTTCAGTATCAAGGACAATTTGTCTGGTTATCACCGTGCTCATAATGTTTTTTTGTGTCAAACTAGAGGGGAACGAATAATATAGAGTGTAACAGAAATGACAAAGCAGGTAGAAATTTTCACGGATGGTTCCTGTTTGGGCAATCCTGGCCCTGGTGGATATGGCGTTGTTTTACGCTACCAACAGCATGAAAAAACGTTGAGTGAAGGTTATTTTTTAACCACAAATAACCGAATGGAACTACTTGCAGCCATCAAAGCATTAGAATCGCTAACAAGACCTTGTGATATTATTTTAACCACTGATAGCCAGTACGTACGACAAGGAATAACACAATGGATCCACGGCTGGAAGCGTAAACAATGGCGAAAAGCAGATAAATCCCCTGTCGTTAATGTCGATTTATGGAAACGCCTCGATGATGCCATCCAACGACATACTATTGATTGGCGTTGGGTTAAAGGCCATGCTGGCCACCCCGAAAACGAGAAATGTGATGAATTAGCTCGAGCTGCGGCTTCAGCACCAACTAAAGAAGACACGGGTTACCAACCCGCACAAAACTAAGAAGGGTCGTTTACCTTCATTGATTTACTGATCTCCTTTGCTGTACCGAGTGCTGTTCCAATCTTAACTTTTGGTTGCTTAAATTTTAGTGGTGTCGGAGTTAGTGGGTAAGTCCGTTTCCGCGCCACAATCACGCTTAAAACACCAACTCCCCCACAGCTTTTATTCACTCGTCTATTCGCCCCCAGCCAAGGGATTATTTGGCAATTGCGATGATACAAAACTTCATAATTTAATAAGCTGAGCCAATCAAATACCCTAACGGATGGAAAAAAACGGCTACAATAAGGCTGCCGTTTACGTAAAACAGGCACGAGTTTCGCCATTCCAAGAAGACTGAAAGGGTTAAAACCTGAAATAATTAACCAGCCATCGTCGATTAATACCCGGTCAACCTCCCGTAAGAGCCAATGAGGATCATGGCTATAAGCCAAACAGTGAGTCATTAGGCAGGCATCTATAGATTTTTGGGTTAATGGTAAAGCTTCGGGTTTGGCAACAAGGTTAAAACGCGGATCGCCGGTACCAACATTAAATTGGTGAGAGATAAGACAGCCTTCGGTCTGGATTTCAGTACTTAAATGACCTAACTTAAGCAGATGAAAGCCAAATATCTTTGGCCACCAAGGGCTAAGTTGATTTTCTATGGCTTGACGGTATTGTTCTCCAAAAGGAATGTCAGACCAACTAACAGGCATTTGAATTTTTTTATCAATACGCGCAGGCTTCATGAAATTCCCCTATTAACTATTAACAAGTATCGAGGTCATTATGGAGTTAATTCGAGTACCAGCCTTAAACGATAACTACATTTGGGTTTTAGCTGATAGCCACCAACAGTGTATCATCGTTGACCCTGCAGAGGCAGAGCCTGTGCTTGAAATAATTACAGCCAAGCGATTGACCCCAGTCGCAATCCTATTAACTCACCACCATAATGACCATACGGGTGGCGTAAAAGGGATTTTAAGCAAATTTACAACTCTTCCCGTTTTTGGCCCAAAAGAAACTCAATCTAAAGGAGCAACAGAAATAGTCGAAAATGGTGATAAAGTCATAATTGACGAGTTCAACCTACAGGTTATTTCATTATCAGGCCATACATCTGAGCATATTGGCTTTTACCAAGCACCTTATTTATTCTGTGGTGACACCCTATTCTCTGCGGGTTGTGGGCGGATATTTGAAGGAACGCCCGAGCAAATGTTTGAATCTATCCAAAAAATTGCAGCACTCCCTGATGAAACCTTAATTTGTTGTGCTCATGAATATACTTTATCTAATCTCAAATTTGCACACCATATATGGCCTGAAAATGAAGCGATTACACAATATTTACAAAAAATAACGCAAATACGTGACAAACATCAACCAACAGTACCTACCACATTGAAAATAGAGAAAAAAATAAATATTTTTCTGCAATGTGACAACCCTCAACTACAGAAAAAACTCAATATTAATCTACAAAACCCACCTTTAAGAGCAATTTTTACCCTACTGCGTCAATTAAAAGACCAATATTAAAGTTTAATGATTGTCATATCGGGGTGGGATAAGTATTATTGTTCGACTTTTAAACATTAAAATGAAGAACAATAGAAAAGAATGAAGATAATCGCGACGCTTATCGCCATTGTTCTGTTGGCCGGATGCCAAACTGCCCCGAAAAAAATTAAGCAGAACAAAACTCCTAGTAATCATACAATTGAAACTGTTGCACCACATAACCAAGCCGCCAGTAGACAATTACCTAAATCTGATTATGACCTATGGGGTTATATTAGTGATGAACTAAAAATGGATGTCCCTGATAAACCTCAAATTAGGGAGTTAGCAAATAGTTATTTAAATAAACAACGTTTTGTCTACGATGTGGCATTAAGAGCTGAGCCATACATGTACCTCATCGTAGACGAAATTAATGAGCGCAATTTACCAATGGAGTTAGCTTTAATTCCTATTATTGAAAGCTCGTTTAATCCTAAAGCAACTTCTCCGGCACAAGCTGCAGGCCTATGGCAAATCGTCCCTATCACGGCTCGCTCATATGGCCTAAAACAAACACAATGGGTTGATGAACGCAGAGATGTCGTTTCTTCAACTAAAGCGGCCTTCGATCTTCTCGAAAACTTAAATGTTATGTTCGGCCATGACTGGGAGCTCACTCTAGCTGCCTATAACTGTGGTGAAGGCTGTGTACAAAATGCTATCAAGAAAAATGAGGCTGCCGGGTTACCAACTGATTTCTGGTCACTCTCTTTACCGAAAGAAACCAAACAATATGTACCAAAAATCTTAGCGCTTAGCCAAGTATTAAAAAATCCTGAAAGGTATCAAGTTAATTTGCCAACAAGTAATAAAAATAGAGCACTCACTCAAATTGATGTTGGCCAACAAATCACGTTATCTCAAGCTGCTGAGTTGGCTGGGTTAACAGTTGAATCGGTAAAAACATATAATTCTGGTTACACTCGCGGTATAACATCACCAAGTGGCCCTCATTATATTATGCTACCTACGGCTAAAGCCGAACAATTCAAAACATCTCTTTCAGACCAAGACGTTTTAAACACGATTCGCTTAGCAGCGCAACAAAATCAGCAGATAAAAACAGCACAACCTACTGCAATTTCTAGTGCGCGTCAAAATCGAGCTAAAATAGCGACATATAAAGTACGCAAAGGCGAATCCGTCGCAAGTATTGCAAAAAAATTCAATACTACTGCGAAAGATATTCAAAAGCTAAATGGATTAAAAACCGCAAGCGTTATCAAACCTGGGCAAGTATTAAAAGTTGCTAGCCCAGCGTCTACAGCAAGTAGCCGTAAGGCAAAAACCTATAAAGTAAGAAAAGGCGATTCCTACTATAGCATTGCTAAGCGTCATGGCATAAAGCTCAATGATTTAATGACTTGGAATTCAGGTGTTAAAATGGCCGACCTGAAACCAGGGGTGACCTTAAACCTCTACCTTTAAGTTAATCTCAGCAAAAAAGCTTTTGTCTATTTCAGATAAAAGCTTTTTTATTTTGAATTCTCTTATTAGTAAAAATTAATTATTTGAATGAATTAAATAGGATAATAATTTTTATAACATCTTTTGTATAAACGTTTCATATTCGCTGTACTAGAATAACCGATGGTTAAACTATAGTTTAAATACTTCATAAAATTGAGTTTAAACAGAACATACGTAACTCAAACCTCAACTACTCACTAATAAATTAGAAAAAAGTCGTTTATTGGTGGTGACATATGTGGTAATAATGCTATTATTATATCGCGGCTAGTTTAGTCCGAGCAGCCAGTCCGTATTCGAACATCGCTTATGTATTATATTAATAATTTTCGAAAGTTTAACGAACTAGCAATAATCTTATATTTTTCAATATACTAACGTGCAAACTTTTATATTGAACATAGGTGCTTTAATTAGTTAACATGACATTATTGATAAAAAATACACACAGCAAAAGTCAGATTCGCCTGCGGAGGTGATTATGGATGAATACTCACCCAAAAGACATGATATAGCAGAACTAAAATACTTATGTAATAGTCTCAATAGAGACGCTATTTTAAGCTTACAAAAAACAAATACACACTGGATTAATGATTTAAGCTCCCCGCAAAGCGCAGCCTTGAATGAACTCATTGAACATATCGCTGCATTTGTATGGCGGTTTAAAATCAAATACCCAAAAGAAAATCTTGTTATATCACTTATCGAAGAATACCTCGATGAGACCTATGATTTATTCGGCAGCCCAGTTATCACACTTAGTGAAATTATAGACTGGGAAGCAATGAATCACAGCCTTGTCGCTGTGCTGGATGATGACCTAAAGTGCCTAACCAGCAAAACTTAAAGGTATTATTTACCTTTAGTTCAGACTATAAAACCGTATATTAATAAGTAATTTTGCATAAAAGAAAGGGTATTATGACCAAATCTGATTATCTGATGCGTTTAAGAAAATGCACCACAATTGAAACACTTGAGCGTGTCATTGAAAAAAATAAGTATGAATTATCTGATGATGAGCTAGAGCTATTCTATTCAGCAGCAGATCACCGCTTAGCTGAACTCACAATGAATAAGCTTTATGATAAAATCCCAGCGTCTGTTTGGAAGTTTGTTAGATAATATCTTATTAACACGCACAGATAGTGAATGGTTATAGCCGGTAAATCCACTTATCGGCTGAACGCAATGTATTTGTCATTTTATTATTGGCATAATTATTATGCTAATAGGATTTTCTTACTTTAAATTTTAGCCTGCCAACTTTTTCTTATCACAATACTCAACAATTAATGTTGTATTCTTAACTTTTCTTTTTAACTTTTGAATTCATTTAAACCTTAAAGTTTAATTTACATTTATAAAAATAAAAAAGAATAAACAGAAAAAACAATTAAAAATTATATTTATAATAAATTGGAATAGGGAGATTGATATACAAGGAAAGGTCTTAGAATTGGGTGGGAGCCCTGCCAGCGACATCCCGGCACACACGACCCCTGCTATGGCTGCTTCCTTCCGGACCTGACCAAGTTAACAAGTTAGCGTTGCGGGAGAACCAACAGAGCCCCCATTGATTGCTTCTTTCAAAGCAGGGGCATTATGCTTGATAGTCATTGAAATAGCAAGAAACCCATAGCTAAGTGGCGATTTATCACACAAACACCTATAAAAATAGAGACTCAACTAAGAGCCGGTACATTGGCTAATTCGCAGAGACCATCAATAATTCAACATTTTTTGTAATACCGTTGTTGATAACCTCTACAACACTATCACTGATATACAATAGTTTTCCGTTTGCGCTTATAGTTGCATTCACAACTAGCGTGCCTTCTTGCCTAACTTCACTTTTTTGGTAAGTTAGTTCAAAAGGAATTGTCGGCCGATTGTTCACCGAATTATAATATTTTTGAGATAATATTAGAGCAGGTAAGTCCGCAACTGTTGTATCTGCCAAAGTGATTGTAACAACCGCACCTTCGGGTAAAACAGTATCCTGTAAGATTACCACACGGCCCTCAATTTTCCCTGAATCTACCGTCTGGTTATTATTGCTATTTTTAGCATTAAGTGTTTTTTCACTGGGCTTTGTGCTATTCCCTTCACAGCCAACCAACGTTAAAAGCACTAATAAGCTAACAATGTAGCGAAAAAACTTCATAGTTATTACCTATAATACAATGTTTACTAAAACATTTTTAAATAATCGGAATAGACAAATCATTTTCTGACAAGGAATGATAAAAAGTATAACTAATATTGGTAGAATAATACATTTATATTTCTAAATGTAACAATACGTAACCCCAATTTATTCGATAGCAATTAATCTACCTATTCAGGGTAAATAATGGGAAAATACCTGTATCTCATTTACATATAACAGAACTAAGATGACTATGAGCCCAGAATTACAGAATTTAATTAGCCTAATTGAACTCGAAAAAATTGAAGAAGGGATTTTTCGAGGACAAAGTGAAGACCTTGGATTGCCTCAAGTTTTTGGCGGGCAGGTTGTTGGGCAAGCCATGTATGCTGCGAAACAAACCATACCTGAAGAAAGAGCGATTAATTCTTTTCATAGTTATTTTTTGCGCCCCGGTGACAGCTCTCGTCCTATTGTTTATGACGTTGAAATTTTGCGCGATGGTGGAAGCTTTAGTGCACGCCGAGTAAGTGCCATTCAAAATGGCAAGCCTATCTTTTTTATGACCGCATCATTTCAATCTCAAGAAGAAGGTTATAGCCATCAAAACTTAATGCCGGATGTGCCACCACCGACAAAATTAATTTCTCAAGATGATATTGTTCAAAGTTTGGCTGATAAATTACCGGAAGCAGTTAAAAAATACGCTCTTAGGCCAACTCCCTTTGAGTTTCGCCCTGTTGAGTTTTACAGCCCATTCGATTCCGCCCCTCAAGAACCATTTCGCTATATTTGGTTCAAAGCAAAAGGGCAGCTACCTGACCTACCTTCACTTCATCACTATTTATTAGGTTATGCTTCTGATTACAATTTCCTTCCAGCCGCATTACAACCGCATGGTAGAGGCTTTATGGAACGCGACTTACAGGTTGCAACGATTGACCATTCAATGTGGTTCCATCGTCCATTTAAAATTGATGATTGGTTACTGTATGCCGTAGAAAGCCCTTCAGCATCAGGAGGGAGGGGTTTTGTGAAAGGACAAATCTATAATTTACAAGGTGATCTTGTTGCAACGGCTGTCCAAGAGGGCGTAATCCGCCATAGGTAACCTCAAAAATAGAAGGGACTTCAAGTAAGTGATTACTTACTTAGAAAAATAAAATTGTCAGTTTAAAAAGGTAATGGCAGCCAGCAATACGCTGCCATTATCAATTTACATAAAACACAGTATTATCCTGTCATTATCATTACATTAAGGTTAATTGTAGGCACTTTCACCATGAGAAGTAATATCTAAACCTTCCCTTTCTTTTTCAACATTAATGCGTAAGCCAGACGTTTTCTCTGCGATTTTAAATGCAATATAAGCAACAATTGCAGTCCAAACAACACAAACTAGAATACTAATAGCTTGAATTCCCACTTGTTTCATCATCGTAATACCTTCTGCATAGCCACTTCCACCTAATGCAGTTGAGGTAAACACCCCCGTTAGTAAACAACCTAAAATTCCGCAGACACCATGAACCCCAAAAACATCGCACACATCATCAACTTTTAACCGGCGTTTTAAAATCACAACCCCCCATAAACCCGCTAGCCCAGAAAGCAGCCCGATGATTAATGCCCCGCCGACACCCACAGTGCCCGCCGCTGGCGTAACACCGACTAACCCGGCCAAGCACCCAGAGCAAGCACCTAATAATGAAGGTTTTTCCCTGAAAATCCACTCTGCTAAAGTCCATGATAAAATAGCGCCAGCCGCCGCTGCAATAGTGTTCACAAACGCTAAGGCTGCAATACTATTTGCACTTCCTGCCGAACCTGCATTGAAACCAAACCAGCCAATAAATAATATAGAGGTTCCCATAAATACCATAGGTAAGTTATGAGGTTTAATGGCTTCTTTCCCTAATCCGGTACGATGTCCAAGTAAGTAAGCACCAACTAAACCTGCAACAGCCGCATTAATATGAACAACCGTCCCCCCTGCAAAATCTAGTGCACCATCTTGGGATAAAATACCGCCGCCCCATACCATGTGTGCCATTGGTAAATAAGCAAATGTAGTCCAGATAACGGTAAATATTAAAATTGCAGAAAATTTAATGCGCTCCCCTAGTGCACCTATCACTAATGCAACTGTTAAGCATGCAAATGCACCTTGGAATACAACGTGAATAAATTGAGGGATCGGCCCAGATAAACTATCTACAGTGATGTTTTTCAACATAATCTGACTAAAACCACCTATAAAATCATTCCCCTCACTAAAAGCTAAACTGTATCCATAAACAATCCAAATAACAGACACTAAAGCGAAAATAACCGCAGTTTGAGCCATTAAAGAAAGAACATTTTTACTTCTCAGTAACCCACCATAAAATAATGCGATACCTGGCAGTATCATAAAAATAACTAAAGCAGTCGCTATCATCATAAATGCGTTATCAGCTTTATCTAGGGTTTCCTCTGCTGCAAACACGGTTATTGGAAAACCACCCATTGATATCAATAAAAATAAGTATTGGAACCCTTTGCTCATATTTGCTCTCCTACAGTGCTTCGTCTTGTTTTTCACCTGTACGAATACGTACTGCTTGCTCTAATGACAAAATAAATATTTTTCCATCCCCGACTTGGCCCGTATAAGCTTTTTTTTCAATTGTTTCAATCACCTGCTCTACCAACTCATCAGAAACCGCTATTTCCATACGTACTTTAGGTAAAAAATCGACGGTATATTCAGCTCCTCTATATAATTCGGCATGTCCTTTTTGCCGCCCAAACCCTCGAACTTCAGTAATCGTAAGCCCTTGAACCCCAATATCTGATAGTGCCTCTCGAACTTCATCTAATTTAAATGGCTTAATGATCGCGATGATATATTTCATGTTCACTCCTATAAGTCATATGAATAAGCTGCTTAATACTTCGGACAGCACTGACTTTATAGCAAACCGTGTGCCAAAATATATTTATCCATAAAATTCAATAGGAAAGAACAAAATAAAAAACCACTCGAATGAGTGGCTTTAAGGTATGCATTATAAGAGTGCAGAATAATTAACTAGGTATAGCCTCAATTTCAGCATCACTATGGGCATTTAATGATTCTCCAACTTGCTGCAACTGGTACATTTGATAATAACGTCCTTTTTGTTGCAAAAGCTGTAAATGTTTACCTTGCTCAACAATTGCACCACGATGTAACACAACGACTTGGTCAGCGTCGACAATTGTCGATAAACGGTGGGCGATCACAACTAACGTAGTATGTTGGCGAATCACTCGTAACGCTTTTTGTATCGCTTGCTCTGTCCCTGAGTCAATATTCGCGGTTGCTTCATCCAAAATTAAAATTTTGGGTGTCACCACAAGTACCCGGGCCATCGCTAATAACTGTCTTTGCCCTACAGACAGGGTATTTCCCTGTTCACCAAGCACGGTATCTAGCCCATCAGGTAAGCCACGAACCAACCCAGCAAGCTGAACAGTTTCAAGAACTTCCCAAACTTTGTCTTGGCTAATCTCACGTCCTAATGCGACGTTGTCAAAAAAAGAAGCAGCGAGGACAACAGGGTCTTGTTGTACCATTGCAATACCATTACGTAATACTTGGTGGGATAGTGAACTCAAATTACGTCCATCTAATAAAATATCTCCCTCCTGCCACGGGTAATACCCCATAATTAAATTTGCTATGGTACTTTTACCGCTGCCTGTATGACCGACTAATGCAACGAAGTTATTATCAGGCACTTGTAAATTAATATCTTTAAGTACCATTTTGTTATCACGGTAAGCGAAAGATAAATGGTTAATTGAGATTGAACCTCCTTGTAATGGCTCAATACTTTCACCATAACCTTGCTGCGGACTATCCATTAATTCAAATACACGCTCACCAGAAACAACAGCTTGCTGAAGCATTGATTGCTGAGAAGTTAACTCAATAAGCGGCTCATTCAAGCGACCTAAATAGTTAATAAATGCATATAAGACACCAACACCAATGGTAGTCGTTCCTTCGAACCCAAATAGCAATAGCAAGCCACACAATACTGAAGCTGAAAGTAAACTTAGTAATGGCCTTAATAGTAAGCCATCAAGTTTTAATGCTTTCATTCTTGCAAAATAATGGTCTTGGCTAATACTTTGCATTTTTTCGCCAAACCTAGCCTGTTGGATAAATTGCTGAATAACTGTCATTCCATTAATGACTTCGTTAAAACCGTTATTAATATCTGCAAGATAAGATCTCACACGGCGCACAATGGGCGTACTTAAACGCTGATAAACAAGCATTACCACAAATACTGCAGGAAAAATCATCACTGCAATTGATGCCATACGCCATTCCAATGAAAACATAGCAACTAACATGGCACAAATCAGGGCTAAACTACGAAATACTGTCGGCACAACCATCACAAATAGATCTTTAATAACTTCAGTATCATTTGTAACTCGTGAAATTAATTGGCCAACAGGTTGCTTATCGAATGCACTTAGGGGCTGTCGAAGGGCTGCATTCATCACATCTGTACGTAATGTTTGCACTACCCCCACAGAGGCTTTATTAAATAAAATAATTTGATAGTAATGTAATAACGCTGCAATAACTTGGAGCAATATAAAACCAACTGCCATATATAAAGCAAGTGGCATGATGATTTGTTTTTTCGCTATCATGTTATCAATAAAATAGCTGATTAGCAGAGGCCCACTAACTTCTGCAATAGCGGCTAACCATAGCATTGCAATGGCAATACCCATGGTTCCTCGGTATGCTTTTCCATAACCAAGCAAACGCTTGAGTGCTGGCCATAGCGGTTTCTTTTGGCTCATAGCTCACCATCCAGAGCAGCTTCAATCTGTTGATACTGATACATATCTTTATACCAACCCGATTGCTCAATAAGCGCTTCATGTTTACCTCGACTAACAATAGCACCTTGAGATAACACAATAATATTGTCTGCCTCTACCAATGCAGATAGACGATGGGCGCTAATTATCATAGTCCTACCCTGCCGCCAATGGCTTAAATTTTGTAAAATTGTAAACTCGGTCTGCCCATCAACGGCAGAAAGCGCATCATCTAACACCAAGATTTCTGCATTTTGCAAGATGGCCCTTGCAATAGAAATTCGTTGTTTCTGCCCGCCAGATAGCATGACACCGCGCTCACCAACCTGAGTGGAATAGCCTTCAGGTAAACGTAAAATATCATCATGTACACAAGCTATACGCGCAGCCTGTTCAATTTCATCTTGAGTGGCATTAGGCCGCCCAAGCGCGATATTGCCAGCAACTGTATCTGAAAATAAAAATGGGGACTGATTTACGATAGATAACCGAGCACGCCATTCATCTAAACGGATTTCGGGTAGTGATAAGCCTTGATAGCAAACCGCCCCTTCCGTCACATCAAATTGACGCTGTAATAACGTCAACAACGTTGATTTTCCAGACCCCGTCGGTCCACAAAGCCCCAAAAATTGTCCAGGTTTTAAATCAAACTTAATATCATGTAATGCTATTCGCTTAGTTTCTGGATAACTAAAGTTGATAATATTCACATTCAAGTTTCCCTTTTCAGGCTGTAATGAATGCGAACCATCCTGAATGACTAACGGTTCATTGAGTAAACTTAGAATACGGCTATAAGCCGCACTACCTCGTTCAACGATATTAAACATCCAAGCAAGCGCTAACATCGGCCAAATCATTAACCCTAGATACATTACAAAGCTCGTTAATTCACCTAACGTCAATGTATCGTTTAATACCATCCAGCTTCCACCTGCAATAGCGAGTAAATTTGCCATACCAATCGCCATAAAAATGGTGGGGTCAAAACGCGCATCAACTTTAGCAACATGCATATTGCGACGCCCTGCCTCAGTAGCAACCTGTTCAAATTGATTTGATTGATGATCTTCAAGGCCAAAAGCTTTAATCATACGAATACTTGTTAAACTTTCTTGCGCATGATTATTTAAAGACGAAAATGCCCCTTGAGCATGCTTGAAGCGCTGATGAAGCTGGTCTCCATACCGTTTAATGATTAATGCCATAATTGGCATTGGAATAAGTGCTAGTAAAGTAAGCTGCCAACTAATTTCAACACTCATCATGATGAGCACCGCACACCCCATCACCAATGAGTCAACTAATGTTAAAACACCTTCACCAGCTGCAAACACGACTCGGTCAACATCATTCGTTGTACGTGCAATTAGGTCTCCCGTTCGATACTTATGGTAAAACGCTTGATTCTGCAGACTTAATTGCCGATAAAACTTTTGTCGTAACTGTACAGCTAACTTATAAGAAGCACCAAATAACCATAAACGCCAAATATACCGCAACCCATACACAACCAATGCAATCAACAGCATGATTAAAACATAAGTGATTAATTGCTTTGTCGGCATTGCTCCTTTACTTATTCCATCAACGACAACACCAACAATGCGTGGAGGAACTAATTGTAAAATAGCAATGATAATTAAAAAGCAAACAGCGCCGAGATAGCGCCGCCATTCACTCAAAAAATACCAACCTAGTTGTGAAAATAATCGCACGTAATACTGCCTTGAATATATTGATTTATTGATGCCTAAGAATGAGAGACCGTAATTATCTAAGTTATTACGAGGTTAGTCAGGGATAGGCAATACTGTAGTATATTTGATTTTTTCCATTGCAAAGCTTGAGGTTACATCGATTAAACCATGAACGCCATTGACTAGCTTTTTATAAAATAAGTCATATGATTTCATATCATGAACTTCGACTTGCATAAGATAATCATACTCACCAGCCATGCGATAAAACATCAGCACCTCAGGAAGTTGACTAACAAAAGAAACAAATTGCTCATACCACTCACTATTATGATGCTGTGTTTTAATTGTCACAATTACCGTTAAACCTAAACCTAGCTTCTCACCATCGAGTAAGGTCACTCGCCCTCGAATATAGCCTTCATCTTCAAGCCTTTTTAATCTTTTCCAGCACGGAGTAGATGTTAAATTAACAGCTTCAGCAAGGGTATTTAAGGATAGGCTACTGTCATTTTGCAATAAACAAAGCAGTTTTTTGTCTATTTTATCTAACATGAATGCTCTCTTGATCTAGGTGTAAGTACTTTTGTCGTTATTTTATTAGCTGCATAAACATATTATGCAAAATTGAATAATTAAAAAACAATAAAAATGTTACCAAACACCACGATTATAGAATATTTTTACACAAATAACCAAATTGACATATAAATAGTACCTCAATCAAACTCGCTTGATAAAAATAGAACTATTAATTGCATCCTAGTATCGCTAACATGTTTCGCTCTCTTCTTATTACATATTGAAAATGATATATCACCAAGGAGTACCTATGAAACGCGCAGTTGTGGTTTTTAGCGGGGGCCAAGACTCAACAACCTGTCTTATTCAAGCTTTGCAAAACTATGATGAAGTTCACTGTGTTACTTTCGATTACGGCCAGCGCCACCGTTTTGAAATCGAAGTCGCACAGAAATTAAGCGTATCTTTAGGTGCTGCGGCACATAAAGTATTAGATGTCACATTACTCAATGAATTGGCAATCAGTAGCTTAACCCGAGACAACATACCAGTCCCTGATTTCGCTGAAAGTGAGTCAAGTGCGTTGCCTAGTACTTTTGTTCCAGGGCGTAACATTTTATTCCTCACATTAGCTGCAATTTATGCTTACCAAGTACAGGCAGAAGCAGTGATAACGGGGGTTTGTGAAACCGACTTTTCAGGTTACCCGGACTGCCGAGATGAGTTTGTCAAAGCTCTCAACCATGCAGTAGACCTCGGTCTTGCCAAAAATATTCGCTTTGAAACCCCGTTAATGTGGCTGAATAAAGCCCAAACCTGGGCACTTGCCGACAGCTATGGTCACCTTGAAACGATCAGGCAGCAAACACTGACTTGTTATAATGGTATTCAAGGTGATGGTTGCGGTGAATGTGCTGCCTGCCATTTAAGGAGCAAGGGCTTAAATGAATATTTAAGTGATAAAGAAGCTATCATGCTCTCACTAAAGCAAAAGTTATAATTAATTAGTCAAACACATAGCCTGCCATTAGCTTATTCATAACGATTCAAGCTAGGTAGGCTAATTTTGAATAAAGTCTTCAGAACCTACTTTGAATGACTCTAGTTTCTCACGCAATTGTTCATCAATAACAATCGCTTTATTCTCTATGTTATCGATAAATACAAATGTCACATAAGCATCAGAAACTACCTCTTGAGCCCCTGCTTTATTGCGAATTATTTGTTGATAACAGACTGCGCTTTTAGTACCGATTTTATCCATTCGAGTCACTACTGTCAGCTCATCACCAAGCAAGACGCCTTGGATATAATTTACATTAATATTCACCGCAGCCATTGTTAAATTGTTTTTTATCGCCCAACTAATGAAATTACGCTTATTCATCCATTCCCAGCGGTCCGCTTCGTAGAATTCTAAGTAACGTGCATTATTAACATGTTGAAAAATATCTATATGATAACCATGAACTTTAATGTGTGTTGTCATAACTACTCCGACCAGTTTATTTTTTAATAACATAAAAATAACAAATGTACGGAAAATGTGCTGAATGATTATCAATAATAAGACTTAGCTCGCAAATTATTTATAAAAAGCTTAGTTTTCTGCTTAATTATTAACCTTTAATATATTACCCCCATACTCTGTATGGGGGATTTTAGTTACAAAGTTAACTTATCTTTATTCTTTTCTAAAAATGCAGGACCTATCCCCTGAACTTCTAAAATATTTTCAATGGAATTAAAAGCACCATATTTTTGCCTATATTCAACGATTGCTTTCGCTTTTTGCCTACCTATACCAGTAAGTTTTTCTGCAAGTTCTTCTTCACCCGCTAAGTTGATATTCACTTTGTCAGACTGGCCATGGCTCGTTGATGGTGAGTTATTACTTACTTGTTTTTCTTGAATGACAGCCTCTGTGGCTTTTTCTCGCTCAATTTTCTTAGCCAAAGAAAAAGAAGAGAATGAGCATAATAAAGAAAGGAGCAGAACAATACCTAATCTGCATTTATTGACTGAATTCCATAACATATTTGTTCTCCTGTGTATGTTGAGACACAACGATGCCATAGAAAAATACGGAACACTTTTCAATAATACTGAAAATACGAAAGGCCACCCAAAGGTGGCCTTCTATTCATGAAGTTACAATTTTACTTGCGAAGCTGCTCGCAATTACTCAATATTCAGCACTTCAATTTTTGCATTCTCACGCAAATTAAGCATCAGAGCTTCATTGACCGCAGAACTCATAGCACCTTGGTATTCACGAGTCAGTTGCTTTAACTCATCATCCGTCGGTTGGCCTAGCGTAACTTTATCTAGTTGAATAAGCACATAGTTATCGGACTCATCACGCGCAAGTGCATAACTTGGTTTACCATCAGCAGGTTGCGGCATTTCCATCGTTGCATTAATAACCGCTGTTTGTGGCATTAAACGAGAAACAGTTTGAGTATCGGAAAATTTAACCCCCGCCGCATTTAGAGCTTCTGTTCCTTTACCCGCATTTAACTCAGCAAGAAGTTTATCACTCGTAGCTTTCAACTCTGCATCCGCTTTTTGGCGCTTAACCAGAGTTTCAATTTCGGACTTAACCTTATCAAAAGGTTCAACGCTTTCAGGTTTGTACTCTGTTACACGCACAACAAATGCACGGTCCCCTTCAACGTTAATAACATCTGAGTTGATCCCTTTAGAACCATTTTTATCCACTAAACGGTCGCTAAATACTTCACTGACCACTTTAGGGAAATTAAGTGCGGCAGGTGGATTTGTTCTATCAAACCAATCCGTTGTCACAGCTTTCAAACCAGATACAGATTCAACCGAAACTAATGATTCCATATCACTCGTGGCAGCCTCACTAACCTTCTGCTGTAAGTCATAGAATTGTTTAATGTTTTTATCTTGAAGTAAGCTAGTTTTAATACTTTCTTCAACTTGCTCAAACGGTTTAATAGATTCAGGTTTAATATCATCTAAGCGAAAGATAACATAACTATTTTGTGATTTAACAGGTGCCGAAAGTTGCCCTTTTTCTGTTAATTTTGCGTCCACAATTTCGCTTGGCGTTGATGCCGCTTCCATCCAACCAATCAAGCCTTTTTGCCCTGCACTGAATTTATCCGTTGATTTTTCAGTTGCCAGTGTTGCAAAGTCCGCACCTTGTTTTAATTCATTCAGAATATCATTTGCTTCTTTTTCTGAAGCTACCTGAATCATGCTGTACTGTTTTTGCTCTGCCTGAGTATAATTTTTCAGGTTTTGATCATAATACGCTTTTACTTCCTCAGCTGACACTGTCGCTGGCGGCATTGATGCTGCATCCATTTCAACATAGCTTACTTGTACTTTCTCAGGTGAGATAAAGCTATTTTGGTTGGCATCATAGTAGGCTTTTAATTCTTCTTCAGAAGCTGTTTGTTTTGCTTGAACCTCTGCTAAATCTAAGATTGCAGTACGAATTTCACGTTCTTGCATAAATAATTCAGCATATGCTTTAACTTCTGATGGTAAAGCGAAATCCGTTCCAGTAAAGGTTTTTCCTAACTGAGCTCGTGTAAGGTCTTGGCGAATTTGAGCCGCAAGGCTATCCGCGTTAATGTTGTTACGACTTAAGATCTCACGATATTTTTCGCTATCAAACCGGCCATCTGTCTGGAAAACAGGCATTGAGAAAATATATTGCTCAATTTGCTGGTCACTTGCTGAGAGCTGTAATTCATTAGCATACTGATTAATCAGTTCATTGTTAATCAAGTTATCAAGAGCTTGACGACGCAGTAAATTCATACTTTCTTCATTACTAGCGACTTCTGAGAATTTATCCCCTAGGTACTCTTGTAATGATTGGCGTTCTTGTTGAAAAGCCTGCTGTAGCTGTTCGCGGCTTATTGATTGCCCGTTAACTTCAGCTGCATTATTTGCACTGTTGCCACCGAGGCCCCCCATCATAACGCCACCCAACACGAATGAAAGGATAATCAGCGCCAGTATTATTTTGAGCAAAGGACTATTCGCCTTTGTGCGTAAATTTTCCATCATAAAAAGGCTTAACTCCGCTTTGTTGAATTCAATTTCCTGATAATACGCTAATCTTAACTCAGAAAGAAAAAAAAGCGCACCATTTCAATGGTGCGCTTATATATTAGCTGATTAAAGACATTCCGTCAGTTTGAGTTTTCGCAAAATTACGAGAAAGACAAACTTAAATACTTAATTAGCTATTTACAGCGTCTTTAAGACCCTTGCCTGGACGGAAAGCAGGAACTTTCGCCGCAGCGATTTTAATTTCTTTACCCGTTTGAGGGTTACGGCCTGTACGTGCTGCACGCTCACGAACAGAGAAAGTCCCAAAGCCAACTAGAGCAACATCATCCCCTTTACTCAGAGAACCTGTTACAGTAGCAACGAACGCGTCAACAACACGACCTGCTGCAGCTTTAGAAATATTCGCATCAGAAGCGATTTGATCAATCAGTTGAGCTTTATTCACTCTTATCATCCCCATATTAGTTGGACTATAAATCTCTTAATTAACTATAATTAACTATAGCAGTTATTAGTATAGTTAATTAATGATGCAGCCGTTATATCAATCCTGATTACCAATGGCAAGAGAACAGATTGCATACAAACAATTATCAGAATCATCGTTAAATTAGCGATGAAAAAAAAGACTGACAAGCCCTAAATTAGCTGTCAGTCTTAATTTTATACAAACTTCTTGATTCAGCTCACTCTTTTAGCTTTCTTTTTAACTACTTCTGCCCCAAAAGGAGGGTTAACTAAAGCTAAAGAAAGAACTTCTTCAATTGTTTTCACCGGATGAATTTCGAGATCCGCGATCACATTTTGAGGAATTTCCTCTAAATCACGTTCGTTTTCTTTAGGGATTAATACGGTTTTAATCCCTCCACGGTGTGCAGCCAATAATTTTTCTTTCAGGCCGCCTATCGGGAAAACTAAACCTCTTAAAGTAATTTCACCTGTCATTGCTACGTCAGCTCTAACTGGATTACCCGTTAAGCAAGAGACTAAAGCGGTTGACATCGCAATACCCGCACTCGGGCCATCTTTTGGTGTAGCGCCTTCTGGTACGTGAACATGAATATCACGTTTTTCATAGAAATCACTATTTATACCCAGTTTTTCTGCTCGAGCTCTAACAACCGTTAATGCCGTTTGGATAGACTCCTGCATGACTTCACCTAAAGAACCGGTATAAGTTAGTTTGCCTTTGCCTGGCACACATGCAGTTTCAATAGTCAGTAAGTCACCACCAACTTCAGTCCAAGCAAGGCCTGTAACTTGCCCAACACGGTTTTCTGTGTCTGCTTGGCCATAATCAAAACGGCGAACACCCAGATAATCTTTCAGGTTATCAGCGTTGATTTCAATGTGCTTAAGCTTTTTGTCCATGAGCAGCGCTTTAACCGCTTTACGACACAATTTAGAGATTTCACGCTCTAAACCACGAACTCCAGCTTCACGAGTGTAATAACGAATAATGCTCATTAAAGCACTATCATCGATAGTTAACTCATTCTTTTTCAATGCGTTACGTTCAATCTGCTTAGACAGCAAATGTTTTTTCGCAATATTCAGTTTTTCATCTTCTGTATAGCCAGAAAGACGGATGACTTCCATACGATCTAACAATGGTGCTGGAATATTCATCGAGTTGGATGTTGCAACAAACATCACATCAGACAAATCGTAATCCACTTCCAAGTAGTGATCGTTAAAGGCAATATTTTGTTCTGGATCAAGCACCTCTAATAATGCAGAGGCTGGGTCACCACGCATATCAGATGACATTTTGTCAATTTCATCCAATAAAAATAGTGGGTTTTTGACCCCTACTTTTGCCATCTTTTGAATCAGCTTACCTGGCATTGAACCGATATAGGTACGACGGTGACCGCGAATTTCAGCTTCATCACGCACCCCACCTAATGCCATACGAGTGTATTGACGACCAGTAGCCTTAGCAATAGATTGCCCCAAAGAGGTTTTACCCACGCCCGGAGGCCCAACCAGACAGAGGATTGGCCCTTTAATTTTACTGACGCGGCTTTGCACTGCCAGATACTCTAAAATACGGTCTTTCACACGCTCTAAACCGTAGTGATCGGTATCTAACACTTCTTGAGCTTTAACTAAGTCTTTTTTGACTTTACTACGTTTATGCCATGGTACCTGGACCATCCAATCAATATAGCTACGGACAACAGTAGCTTCTGCTGACATTGGCGACATCATTTTCAGCTTCTGCAATTCTGCTTCTGCTTTCTCTTGTGCCTCTTTTGGCATTTTCGCTTCTTCGATTTTACGTTTTAGCGATTCATATTCGTCTGGTGCATCGTCCATTTCACCCAGCTCTTTCTGAATGGCTTTCATTTGCTCATTCAGATAATACTCACGCTGGCTTTTTTCCATCTGTTTTTTAACACGATTGCGGATGCGTTTTTCCACTTGCAGCAGCTCAGTTTCTGACTCCATCATGGCCATCAAAAACTCTACACGCTCTGCGATATTTGCCATTTCTAAAACACGTTGTTTATCCGCTAATTTTAGTGGCATGTGAGAGGCAATGGTATCTGCCAGTTTATCTAGCTGATCTTGTTCAATCGCATGTAACGCGGTTAATACTTCAGGTGGAATCTTTTTATTCAGTTTTATATAACTTTCGAACTGACTAACGATAGTGCGGTACAACACTTCGTTTTCTTTTTCATCAAGTGCGTCTGATGATTGAGAACCCGCTGTCGCTTCATCATACGCTGCGTGCTCAGATTCATTATTTTGCTCTGCAGCTAAATATTCTGCTTGCGCTAAGAAATATTCGCCATTATCTGTCAAACTGGTAATACGTGCACGTCGTAGACCTTCAACGAGGACTTTAACGGTACCATCAGGCAGTTTTAGCATCTGAATAACCGATGCGACTGTACCGACAGCAAATAAATCATTCACCCCTGGCTCATCAGTCGAGGCTTCTTTTTGCGCAACCAGCATTACCTGCTTGTCATGATCCATCGCTGCTTCCAGACTGTGAATGGATTTTTCACGTCCAACAAACAGTGGGATCACCATATGTGGGTATACCACTACATCACGCAGAGGCAATACTGGTATTTCAATGCGTTCGGAACGCTCAGGATTCATAAAGCTCTCTCTTCGTTTAGCTCACGCTAGTTTAAGGGTTTCTATCTCTTGTTTTAAAATTGCTTTCTAAAACAAGGAAACCACACCTCAGAATATAAACTATATGGGGACAAGATTTTAGCATTCAATGGCTAGTTGAACATAAAAAACAAAATGAGGGAAACCCCTCATTTCGTTTGATTAACTATTGAACGTTTTATATGAGATTAGTTATCGCCAGAAGCTTGAGCATCAGGTTTGCTATATATCAATAGTGGTTCTGATTGTTCGTTAATGACGTTTTCATCAACGACAACTTTTTCAACATCACTCATTGAAGGAAGGTCATACATCGTATTTAACAATGCAGCTTCAACAATAGAGCGTAAACCACGAGCTCCGGTTTTACGTGCCATAGCTTTCTTAGCTATTGCTTTTAGTGCTTCTTCACGGAATTCGAGTTCAGTATTTTCAAGGCTAAATAAGGCTTGATATTGTTTAGTTAAAGCGTTTTTAGGCTCTTGCAGAATCTGAATTAATGCTTCTTCACTTAATTCAGTTAATGTTGCAACAACAGGTAAACGGCCAATAAATTCAGGAATTAAACCAAATTTAATTAAATCTTCTGGCTCTGCCTGAGTTAATAACTCACCTTCCGTTGCTTTATCTGATTCACCTTTCACTTCGGCAGCAAAACCGATACCTGAACGGGTATTTAAACGCTGGCCAATTACTTTGTCGAGCCCTGCAAATGCCCCACCACAAATAAAGAGGATCTTTGAAGTATCAACCTGCAAGAACTCTTGCTGAGGGTGTTTACGTCC
Source organism: Providencia hangzhouensis (assembly GCF_029193595.2). Taxonomy (NCBI): domain Bacteria; kingdom Pseudomonadati; phylum Pseudomonadota; class Gammaproteobacteria; order Enterobacterales; family Morganellaceae; genus Providencia; species Providencia hangzhouensis. The sequence continues at coordinate 853,500 of NZ_CP135052.1, read as the reverse complement.
CCCTTGTGGCGGTACTGCTGCAACCGTTCCCTCGATTAGTTTCAGAAGGGCTTGTTGCACACCTTCACCAGAAACGTCACGGGTAATTGATGGGTTATCTGACTTACGTGAAATTTTATCAATTTCATCAATATATACGATACCACGTTGAGCTTTTTCAACATCGTAATCGCACTTTTGTAGTAATTTTTGAATAATATTTTCAACGTCTTCACCGACATAACCAGCTTCAGTTAATGTCGTTGCATCAGCCATTGTAAATGGTACATCCAAATAACGCGCTAAAGTTTCAGCTAAAAGCGTTTTACCACTACCGGTTGGGCCAATTAGCAAAATATTACTTTTGCCTAATTCAACGCCATCACTGGTTTTATCACCATTACGCAAGCGCTTGTAATGGTTATATACAGCAACCGCTAAGACTTTCTTCGCTTTTTCTTGGCCGATGACATAGTCGTCAAGATGCTGCCGGATTTCATGTGGCGTAGGCAGCTCACTACGCTCGCGATGCGGCGTAAGTTCTTTTATTTCTTCACGGATGATATCGAGACATAAATCTACGCATTCATCACAAATATAGACTGACGGACCGGCAATCAGCTTACGAACTTCATGCTGACTTTTTCCGCAGAAAGAGCAGTAAAGCAGTTTTCCTGTCCCCTCTTTGCGTTTATCTGTCATCAGTTGACCTCACTTTTATCCATATTGTTTTGTTTTCATTCAATTAAAAAACAAAACAACGATTTTCTTTAAAATAGTTTATGGTATGAACTAATTATACCAAAAGTTAACCCATTAACGGCTACTATAAATTTGGTCGACTAAACCATACTCTTTTGCTTCATTTGCAGATAAGAAGCGGTCACGCTCTGTGTCTCGAGTAATTTCTTCAATGGATTTACCAGTATGTAGAGCCATTAGCTCGTTCATTCGAGATTTCACTTTAAGAATTTCTTGAGCATGAATTTCGATATCTGACGCTTGACCTTGATAACCCCCTAATGGTTGGTGGATCATCACGCGTGAATTTGGTAAGCAGAAACGTTTACCTTTGGTACCCGCCGTCAATAAAAAAGCCCCCATGGAACAAGCTTGTCCCATACAAATAGTACTTACATCAGGCTTGATAAACTGCATCGTATCATAAATTGACATTCCTGCGGTAATAACGCCACCCGGTGAATTAATATACAAATGAATATCTTTTTCAGGGTTTTCTGCTTCAAGGAATAACATCTGAGCGACGATTAAATTCGCCATATGGTCTTCCACTTGACCGGTCAGGAAGATAATACGTTCTTTTAATAGACGTGAGTAAATATCATACGAGCGCTCACCACGAGAAGTTTGCTCTATGACCATAGGCACAAGGGCCATTTGAGATGCTAATTGTTCCTGACTGCCAAAATGTGACATCGAAATCTCCTATTAAAAACGTTCCGGTGCTTGCGCCTAATTTGCTGTCTGCCTGCTATTTTGAGCAGAGATCATGCCACAAACAACGGTTTTAAAAAATTCCTGTGTCTGCAGGCTCTTTCAATTCTCTTATTTTCTAGTTTAGCTAATATTTAACCAAGCAACTGGCGAAATAAGAAGAAAATGCAGCTAAGTATGCTGCAGTAAACAAGACGCTCTGTAAAAGAGTTTAACACAAGTCTATTGGGTTACACGGAATTATACCATTAGAAAACCATACTTGATTTTCAAAAATGACGAAATAACTCGATTGGTTAATATCACTATTTTCTACAATATTAAGCTATTCAAAATAGTTCAAATTGCAATTAAAGCCCCACTTAGACTACTTGAAGTATAGATAATATAATTAGGGTTTAAATGTGTTTTTCAAGGGTATCCTAATTAAATTCGCTAAAGTGATAATTTAAAGGCTTTAATTGACAAAAAACCCGTAGTATTACACCACGGGTTTCATTATTTTGTACAGCAAGAAAGAATTAACCTGCTTGAACTTGGTTCATCAGTTCAGTGAAGTTAGTTTCTTTTTCTGTCACTTTAGCAACAGCCAATACAGTTTCAACAGCTTGTTCTTCTAAAGCTAAGTTACGAACGCTATTCATCAGCTCTTCGTTTTTGCTGTAGTATTCGATAACTTCAGCTGGATCTTCATACGCAGAAGCCATTTCCTCGATCAGCGCTTTAACGCGATCTTCGTCAGCTTTCAGTTCGTTTTTGTTGATCACTTCGCCTAACAGCAGACCGATCACTACGCGACGTTTTGCTTGTTCTTCAAACAGTTCACGAGGTAATTCCATCGCTTGTTTTTCGTCGCCACCAAAACGCTGTGCCGCTTGACGACGCAGAACATCAATTTCACCATCAACAACTGCTGCTGGAACTTCGATGTCGTTAGCTTTGATTAAGCCATCAAGAACTTGTGCTTTAACACGGTTACGCACGGCATTTTTCAGCTCACGCTCCATGTTTTTACGTACTTCTGCACGCAGGCCATCTAAAGAACCATCAGCGATACCAAAACGCTTGATGAATTCTTCAGTGAATTCAGGCAGTTCACGTTGTTCTACTTTCTTCAGAACAATAGCAAATTTCGCCGCTTTACCTTTCAGGTTTTCAGCATGGTAGTCTTCTGGGAAGTTAACTTCGATATCGAATTCTTCACCCGCTTTATGACCAACAACACCTTCTTCGAAGCCTGGGATCATACGACCTTCGCCCATAACGAGCGCGAAATCTTCTGCTTTTCCGCCTTCGAATTCTTCACCATCGATAGAACCGGTAAAGTTGATAGTGATGCGAGAGTCAGCTTCTGCTGCCGCTTCAACTTCTTTCCACTGCGCTTGTTGCTTACGCAGAGTTTCTAACATGTTTTCCAGATCTTCATCTTTTACAGATACAGCTGGTTTTTCAACTTCAATCGTTTCTAAACCTGTTAATTCGATTTCTGGGTAAACTTCGAATTCAACTGAATAAACAAAATCTTTACCGTCTTCGAGTTGCTCAGGTTTGTAGCTAGGCGCACCCGCTGGATTGATTTTTTGTTCAATAATTGCGTTGATGAAGTTACGTTGCATTACATCGCCCAGAACGTCTTGCATAACAGACGCGCCGTAACGCTGTTTAACGATGTTCATTGGTACTTTCCCTTTACGGAAACCATCAACACGTACTTTTTTAGCAACACTAACTAATTCGCTATTAACTGCTTTTTCAATATCAGTGGCAGGAACGGTGATTGTTACACGACGCCCAAGGCCTTGAGTCGTTTCAACAGAAACTTGCATCTTCTTACCTCAAAATAAATCTTAGTGATCGGTCTACTCCAGAGTTATGCCATTAAATCATAACGGCTGTCTCCCTTCCAGAACCGGGGGCGTTACTTTCGTAACGGTCAATCCCTGATATCAGAAGCGTCCCGAAACCTTACTGAAAATTAGACGCAGCATTATACCGATGCATGCGCCCTGAGTCGAGAAAAGCTGAGAAAAGAAGCGTTTTTTCCTCATTATTTGTGACTTTTCTGACTAAATTTTTTGTTTTTTCACCTAATTTGAAGAAAAAACATTCACCAAGCTCATCATCGAGCATGGCTGATTAAGTACAGCATAGTCTCAGTGTATTAACTGAAACGAAAAATTACCGATTAACACCGCCGACACCACGACAAGCAGGTGATTTTAACGCAGTGTCAGCAAGCTCATTCCACTCTTGTTGCGTATATGTATGCAAAGCAAGGGCATGGATCCCTCCCGATAATTCGCTGGCTAAAATAGCATAAATTTCGCGGTGGCGGGCAAGCATTCGTTTATTTTCAAATTTATCACTCACTAAAATAACTTTGAAATGGCTTTCAGAGCCCGGTAACACATTGTGTTGGTGGCTTTCATTAATTACCTCCAAATGTGTAGGTTCGAAAGCAGCTTGTAATTTTTGGCTCACAAGAGATTGCATACTTTGAGCTGCATTAGCGACCATAAAATGCTCCTTAATTAAAAATTATGCTCAGAGGCAATTATCTTTTATTGTACGTGTTGATTATTGCTATCTTCTTATTATAGAAATATCCGATAATAACTTGCCAATGTTATGATAGCGGCACATTGATGCGAATTTTTTCAAAAATTGTTGTCTAATAGTTCAGGATAAATAAGCCGCTAAGCTTTATATTGAACGACGGCTACCCGCACCATAACGAAACATTTTCAATTAGGAAAGATGAACTGGAAAAAATTATGTTAAGAAAACTGTGTTTTCCACTTTTAGGGTTATTTCTTCTTGCGGGCTGTGCAACCAGCAGCAATACATTATCACTTGAGCCTAAGATAGCTTTACCTACAAAAAACCCCACACTGAATGCAACTTCAATCAGTGTTAGCAGTGTAGACAATCGTACGAATAAATCCTTAGCGGAAGTCAACCGCAATGGCAGTTTAGTCGTACTGAACCCTTCACGCGATCCTCGTTATCTGATGCAAGAAGCCGTCGAAAAACAAATGGCTGCACGTGGCTTTATGGTGACATCACCGGCAAATGTGAATCTAGTCGTTCAATTGAATAAACTCGATACCAAAGTCAGTGAAGGCAGCTTGCGCCATAATATTACCGTAAACTCCAGTGTGAGTATTATTGCAACAGCCCCAAATGGTTCGACAAAAACACGTTCATTTACCCGCAATTTTAATACACAAGAGTTATTAGCAGCCAATAATGACAAGATAGCAACAGCTATCAATAGCGCACTCACTGATTTAATTGCAGATATGGCAACAGACCAAGAAATCACCGATTTTATCAGACAAAATTCACGCTATTAACTGAGCAATCATTATCATTAAGTATTAAGCTACCTAAGCTCTCGCTGATTGAGTTTGGGTAGCATAGCGCAGCCAATACCTCTGCAGCGCAATGTATTGCAGCAATATCACACTGGCTTAGAGGGAAATAATGCCTCGTTTTACTCTACCAAATAACATCACTTTAATCCTTTTAGGCTTTGTTTCTGGTCTACCTTTAGCTTTAACTGCAGGTACATTACAAGCTTGGCTAACTGTTGAAAATGTCGATATTAAAACTATTGGTTTCTTTTCATTAGTCGGACAGGCTTATGTGTTGAAATTTCTTTGGTCCCCAATGATGGACCGCTATACTCCGCCCTTTCTTGGTCGTCGAAGAGGATGGCTATTAACCACGCAAATTCTGTTGATTATCAGCATTGCCGCTATGGGCTTTATGACCCCCTCAGAACATTTGTGGTACCTTGCTGCGCTGGCGGTCACTGTTGCATTTTGTTCAGCCTCACAAGACATTGTTTTTGATGCCTATAAAACTGATTTACTGAGTGCGGAAGAACGCGGAATTGGTGCTGCAACCTCAGTTATGGGTTACCGGATCAGCATGTTAGTTTCAGGCGGCCTTGCTCTTTGGTTAGCGGATAAGTTTTTAACGTGGAAACAACTATATTTAGTCATGGCAGGGCTGATGATTATCGGCGTTATCGCAACATTACTCGCGAAAGAACCCGAAGAAAGCTGCGCTGCACCAACATCACTAAAAAAAGCAATATACGAACCACTCGCTGAATTCTTTAGCCGAAACAATGCTTGGCTAATCTTACTACTGTTAGTTTTTTACAAGCTCGGTGATGCCTTTGTCATGGCGCTTAATACCAACTTTCTATTAAATGCTCTTGGTTTTAGTTTAAGCGAAGTGGGTACCGTCAATAAAACTGTTGGTATGGCTGCAACTATTGTTGGAGCGTTACTTGGTGGTTACCTCATGAAAAATATGAGCTTATTTAAAGCTCTATTTATTTTTGGGCTTCTACAAGGCGGCTCTAATATAGGCTATTGGTTCTTAGCGATAACACCGCCCCATATCTTAACCATGGGGTCGATTATCTTTCTAGAAAATATCTTCTCTGGTATGGGAACCGCCGCTTTTGTCGCCCTATTAATGACACTATGTAATAAGTCGCTATCCGCAACGCAGTTTGCACTTCTTTCTGCTCTTTCCGCCGTTGGTCGTGTTTATATTGGCCCAGTGGCAAGTATTTTTGTCAGTAATTATGGCTGGCCACTGTTCTACCTTATTTCGATCGCCGTTGCAGTCCCTGGTGTTTTGCTTTTATTAGCTTGTCGGACATCCTTAATCTATACACAAACAACAGGGTTGTTTCAACGGCGTCAGCTGTATGCGAAAGGGTATCGCATTGCCGTTTATGCTCTTATTACTGCCGTTAGCTTCCTTGCTATTTGGCTACTTTCATTACTTATATTTTCATTTAGTGATATGAAAGTTTATCTGTTTACGACACACATTGAATTTTGGCTGAGTTTACCCCACTACCAAAACCTTATTTTTAATACTGGTATTAGCATTGGTGCTATCAGCTTAGTTATTGGTGGTAGTTTAGATTTCCTCGCCGTTCGCAAAACAGTACAGCAATAACCCTCCCAATACTCTTTCTCATTCTTTTCATAATTCCCTAAGCAAAGCTTATTTGTTTAGGGAATTTGATCTTTTGTATAAATTAGATCTAAATAGCAAAACAAAGCAATAACATCTAAATATCGTGATTGCGATCACTTCATGCATGTAAAATATTTCTTAATTACAATTTTCAAGTCTAATATATCACAAGTTACAAATTGGTTAGCTAAAGTGTTAATAACTAACGCACTACTAAATTCCATCAATCAATAAGTGAAAATAATCTATATATGAAAAAAATCATTTACATGACCGCCTTAATTTCTCTAGCAGGTACGGCATATTCTGACAATATTATTGGCTATAAAAATGGCTTTGCTGATGTCAATGTAAACTATTTAGATTGGTCACATCGTACTGAAACCAAAACAGAAAACACGACACGTAAGAAAGATTTTGCCTATATTGAGCTTGAAGGCGGTGCCAATTTTAATTGGGGTGAGTTATATGGCTTTTTTGATCTCGAAAACCCATTCCATAGCCAACACACCGATTCAGGACGAAATAAACGCTATACCATTAAAACAACAGGCCGCTTTTATTTAGGTGATACTGGTTTCAACCTATACGGACACGTTTATGGCACTTGGTCATTACCTGGAGCCAAGTATGGTGGTAATTTCCACGATGTGAATACTTTATATGGTATTGGTTATAACACTGCATTCGGTGATTTATGGTTTAAACCTTTTATTGCTCTTAATTACACCGACCAGACATTCTATTCAGGTAATAATGGATATGTAGCAGGTTGGGTGGCTGGCTATAATTTCAGCGTATTCGAAGAAAATTTCATGATAACAAACTGGCATGAAATGGAATTCGCGAGGAATAAACGCTATAACGGGGACAAGCGTAATGGCATAAATGGCGCCCTCGCTTTTTGGTGGAATGCAACAAACCATGTTTCTGCAGGGGTACAATACCGCTATGCTGATAATAAATTAGGAGATACTTTCTACCAAGATGCAATCATTTACACATTAAAGTATACCTTTTAGCGCACTATAGAACATTGCATCAGAAGTTAACTATTTTCTTATTTTTATCAGTAAAATAAGAATTTTTCTTTATGATTTAGCCGATAAAGCAACCAAAATAGCTTTATCGGCAATAAAAACTGTAATTTCCCTTAGCAAATTGCTAATCATTTATATCAGTTTCACTATTTTTTCATTTCTTTTGTATATATTTTTCTTTGAAAAATTACCAAGATAATTTAGTATTAATAGAGTTTTATCAATACATACTTATAATCCGTATCAATTTTAACTTTTTGTTTATAAGTTCTTTACATGTGATCATATTAACATAAAGAGCTAACAATTCAGTTTCTTTGCCTTACAATCATTTACACTCGCATAACCTTACCGTAAAATGCCCGCACTGATGAAACGACAATTAGAATCTTTGTCATTTGGGGTCGTGGATGAGACTTATGAACTACAAAAAAAGCATCGGAGCAATCTCACTCGTTGTAGCTGCCTTACTACTAGGTGGTTGCGATATGGTGTTGATGGATCCAAAAGGCGCCGTTGGCGTTAAACAAAAAGAGCTAATTCTTATTGCAATTGGCTTAATGCTACTTGTTGTTATTCCTGTTATTTTCATGACGATTATCTTCGCAAGAAAATACCGTGAATCCAACACGTCAGCAACCTACCGTCCTAATTGGGCTCACTCAAATAAAATTGAGTTAGTCTGCTGGACCGTTCCTATCATCATTATCATTATTCTAGGTGCTATCACTTGGAAGACGACACATGAGCTGGACCCGTATCAGCCATTAGTGAGTGATCAGGAACCTGTCACTATTGAAGTTATTTCTGCTGACTGGAAATGGATATTTATTTATCCAGAGCAAGGCATTGCAACAGTTAATGAAATCGCATTCCCTACAGGTGTGCCAGTTAACTTCAAAATCACGTCAGATTCGGTGATGAACTCATTCTTCATTCCATCTTTAGGTGGCCAAATCTACGCGATGGCAGGTATGCAAACTAAACTTCATTTAATCGCTAATGAACCAGGTACCTACAAAGGCTTCTCAGCAAGCTACAGTGGCCACGGTTTCTCTGACATGAAGTTCAATGCTATTGCAACTCCAGACCGTCAAGGTTTTGATGAGTGGGTACAAAAGGTAAAAGCTTCTCCTAAAACAATGGATACCATGCAGGCATTCGACGAAGTCGCTAAGCCAAGCATGAACGTTCCTGTTACCTACTTCTCTAGCGTGAAGCCTAAACTTTATGAAGATATCGTTCTGAAGTTTGGTCATGAGCACCATAAAGGTCACGCTCCTGTAGAAAATCAAAGTCATTCAATGACTGACCATAACGATGCTACAGGCAATTCAATGCAAATGAGCCATAGTGCTCATGCTGCTGGCGCTGAGGAATAAGGGCATGTTCGGAAAATTAACACTAGATGCAATTCCGCTCCATGAGCCGATTATCGTTGTCACCCTGATTGCTATTGTCCTAGGTGGACTTGGCTTAGTCGGTGTGATTTCTTACTTTGGTAAATGGAAGTGGTTGTGGAAAGAATGGTTAACCTCTGTTGACCATAAGAAAATTGGTGTCATGTACATCATTGTCGCAATGGTTATGTTATTCCGTGGCTTCGCGGATGCTATCATGATGCGTGGGCAGCAAGTTCTTGCTTCTGCTGGCCAAGAGGGTTTCTTAAATCCTCATCACTATGACCAAATCTTCACCGCACACGGCGTTATCATGATTTTCTTCATGGCAACTCCATTCGTTGTTGGTTTGATGAACTTAGTTGTGCCTCTGCAAATTGGTGCACGTGATGTTGCATTCCCATTCCTTAACTCATTGAGCTTCTGGTTCTTTGTTGTTGGTGTTGTGTTAATCAACATCTCTCTAGGGGTAGGTGAATTCGCACAGACTGGTTGGTTGGCTTATCCGCCATTATCCGGCTTGGAGTACAACCCTGGGGTCGGGGTCGATTACTGGCTCTGGAGTCTCCAGATATCCGGTATTGGTACACTATTAACAGGGGTTAACTTTATCGCGACTATTATCCGTATGCGTACGCCGGGTATGTCGATGATGAAAATGCCTGTATTCAGCTGGGCTGCGTTATGTACTAACGTATTGATTGTTGCTGCTTTCCCTATCTTAACTGTTACATTAACGCTTCTGACGTTAGACCGTTATTTAGGCACCCATTTCTTCACTAATGATATGGGCGGCAACATGATGATGTACATCAACCTGATTTGGGCATGGGGTCACCCTGAGGTGTATATCCTTGTTCTGCCAGTGTTCGGTGTATTCTCTGAAGTTGCAGCAACCTTCTCGAAAAAACGTTTATTCGGTTATACCTCATTAGTTTGGGCGACAATCGTTATTACCGTTATGTCCTTCATCGTTTGGTTGCACCACTTCTTTACGATGGGTTCAGGAGCGAACGTTAACGCCTTCTTCGGTATCGCCACAATGATTATCGCAATCCCTACAGGGGTTAAGATCTTCAACTGGTTGTTTACCATGTACCAAGGCCGTATCGAGTTTAAATCACCTATGCTGTGGACTATCGGTTTCATCATCACCTTCTCTGTTGGTGGTATGACTGGTGTTCTGCTTGCTGTTCCAGGTGCAAACTTCGTTCTGCATAACAGTCTATTCCTGATTGCTCACTTCCATAACGTTATCATTGGTGGTGTTGTATTCGGGTGCTTCGCGGGTATGACTTACTGGTTCCCGAAAGCGTATGGCTTCACACTAAATGAGAAATGGGGTGTTCGTGCCTTCTGGTTCTGGATCATCGGTTTCTTCTTAGCCTTTATGCCACTGTACATTCTTGGCTTTATGGGTATGACCCGTCGTTTAAGTCAGAATATTGACCCGACTTACCACACAATGTTAGTTGTTGCTGCAGGCGGTGCTGCGTTAATCGCAATCGGTATTGCATGCCAAGTTATCCAAATCATTGTGAGTATCCGTGACCGTCATGAAAACCGTGATTTAACCGGTGACCCATGGGGTGGACGTACACTTGAGTGGGCGACATCTTCTCCACCACCTTTCTATAACTTTGCGATTGAACCACACGTTCAAACCCGCGATGCATGGTGGGATCTGAAAGAGAAAGGCCTTGCTCATAAGAAACCAACTTCATATGAAGAAATTCATATGCCGAAAAACACAGGCGCAGGCGTTATTATCGCTGCATTTAGCTTAGTTTTAGGTTTCGCAATGATCTGGCACATCTGGTGGCTCGCAATCATTGGTTTCGGTGGAATGATCGTAACTTGGATTGCAAAAAGCTTCGACGAAGATGTTGATTACTACGTACCTGTGGCTGAAATCGAAGAAATCGAGAATAAGCACTTTGAAGAATTGCGTAAGGCAGGTGTGAACGATGTCAACTAATACAATGACTAACCAAAATATCGCCCATGCTGAGCATGGGCACCACGATGCAGGTGGAACAAAAGTATTCGGTTTCTGGCTCTATATTATGAGCGACTTGATCCTGTTTGCTTGTTTGTTTGCTACCTATGTTGTTTTGGCCGATGGAACTGCTGGCGGTCCTGCTGGTAAAGATATCTTCAGTCTGAAGTTCGTATTAGGCGAAACCTTCTTACTGTTAGTGAGTAGTATCACTTACGGCTTCGCAATGATAGCGATGCACAAAGGTAAGATAGTTGCTGTTAACTTATGGCTGTTTGCAACGTTCCTGTTAGGTCTTGGCTTCGTCATCATGGAAATCTATGAGTTCCATGAATTGATTGCAGAAGGCTTTGGTCCTGACCGTAGCGGTTTCTTATCTGGCTTCTTCGCACTCGTTGCGACTCACGGTCTACACGTAACTGCGGGCCTGATCTGGATTATTATCATGATGATCCAAGTCACTCGCCGTGGCCTGACTGATGTCAACAAAACACGTTTAAACTGCCTAAGTTTGTTCTGGCACTTCTTAGACGTTGTGTGGATTTGTGTATTTACCGTTGTTTATCTTCTGGGGGCTATTTAAATGAGTCATGCAAAAGATGCTCACACTGGAGCAAGCCACGGTAGCGTTAAAACATACCTGATTGGCTTTATCCTATCAGTTATCCTGACAGTGATCCCTTTCTGGATGGTGATGGAAGGTACAGCGTCAACTTCAGCAATCCTTTGGACTGTTGTAGGCATGGCGGTTGTGCAAATTCTAGTTCATTTGGTTTGTTTCTTACATATGAATACATCATCAGATGAGCGTTGGAATTTAGTTGCCTTCCTGTTCACCATGCTGATTGTTGGCATTGTGGTCATTGGCTCACTGTGGATTATGTACAACCTGAACATCAATATGATGCTCGACTAAAGAGTTGCCGATATGTTTAAGCAATACCTGCAAGTGACCAAACCAGGAATTATATTCGGAAACTTGATTTCTGTGATCGGTGGTTTTTTATTGGCTTCAAAAGGGTCAATTGATTACCCACTGTTCGTTGCGACTTTGCTGGGTGTATCACTGGTCGTGGCTTCTGGTTGTGTTTTTAACAACTACATCGACCGTGATATCGACCGTATCATGGAAAGAACGAAGAATCGCCCTTTAGTTAAAGGGTTAATTGATCCGAAAGTTAGCCTGATTTACGCTGCTGCATTAGGTATTGCTGGTATGGTGCTGCTACTTGTAGCAGCCAATGCTCTGGCAATGCTGCTTGCAGTTATCGGTTTCATTGTTTATGTAGGTATTTATAGCCTATATATGAAACGTAAATCCGTTTATGGCACACTGATTGGCAGTCTTTCAGGCGCGGCACCACCAGTTATCGGTTACTGCGCTGTTACAAATGAATTCGATATGGGTGCACTTATCCTATTATTGATATTCAGTTTGTGGCAAATGCCTCATTCTTATGCCATTGCTATCTTCCGCTTTAAGGATTACAAAGCCGCAAACATTCCTGTGTTACCGGTTATTAAAGGAATTTCCGTCGCGAAAACGCACATCTTCCTGTATATCCTAGCGTTTATGGTCGCAACATTAATGTTAGCTATCAGTGGATACGCGGGCTATAAGTACCTCATCGTAGGTGCAGCAGTCAGCTTATGGTGGCTAGGTATGGCAATTTCGGGCTTCAAAACCGAAAATGACGACCGGGTCTGGGCAAGAAAATTGTTCATTTTCTCAATCGTAGCGATTACTTCATTGAGCGTAATGATGTCAGTTGACCCTATCGTTTCAAGCGATACTGTTATAGCTCTCGTCAGATAACTTATCTGTTTACTGATGATAACGATGTCTAAACGGCGGGCCTTCCCCGCCGTTTTTATTTGTCTCTAACTGCTTTTACAACTCACTTTTACTTATTCTGCCTATCCTTATGAATCTATTTTATGGTTAAATAGCCGCTTGCTATTGATAAGCTAGATATCAAATGCACTATTAAAAATGCTAATAGGTTGAGATTAAAAACATATTGCCACAACATATACGTATTTATTCAACTTGTTGTATTTATTAATGTGTGACCTAACTAGCTGAGAGAAGTCAACACCGCTACAGCACGAAATATGAAGAATAAAAATGAATGATAACAAAATGACATCCACAGAGCTTAGATCCACTTGGGGATTAGGCTCCGTTTTCTCCTTGCGAATGCTTGGAATGTTTATGGTATTACCTATTTTGACCAGCTATGGGATGCATTTACAAGGTGCTAGCGAGTTCTTAGTGGGTGTCGCTATTGGTATCTATGGCCTTAGCCAAGCCGTTTTTCAAATCCCTTTTGGTTTAATGTCAGATAAGATTGGTAGGAAACCTTTAATTATTATTGGGTTAGTTATTTTTATTATCGGAAGTATCGTTGCAGCACTAAGCGATTCTATTTGGGGAATTATTATTGGTCGGGCTTTACAAGGCGCCGGAGCAATTTCTGCTGCCGTCATGGCATTACTTTCTGACCTAACTCGAGAGCAAAATCGCACTAAAGCCATGGCATTTTTAGGTATTAGTTTCGGTTTAACTTTTGCTATCGCCCTCGTACTTGGCCCAATTATCGCTAATTGGGTTGGTTTAAGTGGCTTATTTTGGGGGATAGCGCTACTTGCAGTTGGTGCTATTGCAGTGACTGTTTTTGTTGTTCCTAATACTAATACTCATGTCTTAAATCGTGAGTCTGCATTTGTGCAAGGTAATTTAAAAACGGTTTTAATGCACCCTCAATTACTCAAATTAAATATAGGGATCCTCAGCTTACACACCCTACTGATGTCCAGTTTTGTTGCTCTGCCTCTTATCATGACTGACTCTGGCTTTTTAGCGAAAGACCATTGGAAAGCCTATTTAGTCACGATGTTAATTGCTTTTGTCACCGTACTTCCGTTCATTATTTATGCGGAAAAATACCGCAAAATGAAACAAGTCTTCTTATTCTGTATTGCCGTTTTAGCATTGGCCGAAATTACCTTATGGTTTTCTGGTAGTCACTTATGGGTGATTTTCTTAGGTATTCAACTGTTTTTTATCGCTTTCAATATCATGGAAGCCATTTTACCGTCACTCATAAGCAAAGAGGCGCCTGCGGGCTATAAAGGAACTGCCATGGGCGTTTACTCCACTAGCCAGTTTTTAGGCGTTGCCATCGGGGGTATTGTTGGTGGGTGGTTATACAGTTTTGAAGGAGCTAGTACCGTTTTTATTGGTGGTTTAATTTTGACCATTATCTGGTTTATCATTAGCCTGACAATGCAGCAGCCTCCTTATGTCAGCAGTATTCGTATTGAATTACCCAACCATATTGGAGATACAAGAGCTCTTGAGAAAAAATTACAAGCTCAAGAAGGGGTGATGGAAGCGCTTGTCGTTGACGAGGAATTTAGTGCTTATGTTAAAGTTGATAGAAAAATCATCAATCGAGAGCAACTTGAAGCATTAATAAATCAGTAAAAATTAGCCCGCTATCGCGGGCTGAGGTTGTTGACAAAGCAGGATAAAAGCGTGGTTTTTCCCGCTTTGTGTTATCAGCCGAAAATCAATAAATTGATTTTCCTAGTTTATTTTCAAAACCTATTAGACTTGCCGCCAAACATAATATGTTTGTCAGCAGTCTGAGCCCGCTATCGCGGGCTTTAAATGAATGCTTGAAAAATAACTAATCGCGGAAGTTATTAAATTGAAAAGGTTGGCCTAAGTTCCCGCCACGTACTAATGCCATAACCGATTGTAAATCATCACGGGCTTTGCCCGTCACACGTACTTGGTCACCTTGAACTTGTGCTTGGACTTTCAGTTTACTGTCTTTAATTAATTTAACGATTTTTTTAGCAGTTGCAGCATCAATACCTTGCTTGAACGTAACCTCAACGCTATAGGTTTTTCCACTATGAACAATATCTTCTGGCACATTCAATACAGCACCATCAATACCGCGTTTTGCCATTTTTTCTCTTAAGATATCAACTAACTGGAGTACTTGGAAATCAGACTCACTAGTGATTTTAACTGATTCATTTTTGTCATTTAGCTCAAAACTAGCTTCGACATTTTTAAAATCCCAACGGCTGGTTAACTCACGCTGCGCATTTTCCACCGCATTACGTACTTCATTCATTTCCACTTCAGATACAATGTCAAATGATGGCATAGCTAGAACCTCACTGATAATTTTTAGACTGTGCGCATGATAACGTTTTTATTCACATCACTTCAAGTTATCAGGGTCTGTGATACTTCGTTAACTACAACTTCGTATCGTAAAAGGTTATAATGATAAGAGATCACTTCCGCCTTACCTTATAAGACGTTAAAGTCCCATTTTCAAAGGGGAAACAATGAAAATAACTCTAATTGGTTGTGGTGCGATAGGTAAACTGTGGCTTGCTTCACTTGCAATACAAGGGCATGACATACAAGGTTGGCTACGTGTTGCACAGTCTGATTTATTCGTCGATGTTAATGAACCTGATGGGCGTAGTTTCCGAGAGCTGATTCCCTGTAATAATATTAACCACTTGCAAACCAGTGAGTTGATCATTGTTTGTTTAAAAGCATGGCAAGTTTCTGACGCTTTATTACCTTTGATTAATACTATCCCAGAAAATACGCCTATTCTATTACTGCATAATGGTATGGGGACGATTGAAGAGCTGGCGCCTTTACGTCATCCTATCTTAGCGGGCGTCACAACCCATGCAGCTTGGCAAGAAAATAACCAAGTATTTCATGTCGCAAATGGCATCACACATATCGGCGCTATCAATTCCCAAGCACAAGCTTACTACCCAATAGCAGATATCTTGCATGAAGCCTTACCTGATGTGGCTTGGCATAATAATATTTTAACCACTTGCTGGCGTAAATTGATTGTGAACTGTGTCATTAACCCCCTTACCGTCGAACATACCTGTAAAAATGGTGAATTAATCCAACATTCCATACAGATATCTCAGATCATTGATGAAATATGTCATGTTATGGCGGCAGAAGGGCTGCATACGGATAAAGCAGAACTGACTGAGTATATTTACGGCATTATCAATAATACCGCTGGTAACTATTCCTCTATGTTACAAGATATGCGAAATAATCGCCGCACTGAAATTGACTACATAACCGGCTTTTTAATCAAACAAGCACGGGCCCATGGAATTAGTACACCTGAAAACGATCGCCTTTACCATTTAGTCAAAAATAGAGAACAACAATATGACGACTTCCGCTCTAGTTTGCATCGCTCATGGGAGTGAAGAAATTGAATTTACCATTACTGCTGATTTATTAGTTAGAGCAGGCATTAATGTGTCTTTAGCGAGTGTGACGGAAGACGGTTCTTTAACCATTACCGCTTCACGAGGCCTAAAAATTATTGCTGATACCCCATTGATTAAAGTCGCTGATGAACCTTTTGATGCCATTGTGCTGCCTGGTGGTATGGCGGGAGCAGAAACATTCCGCGATAGCCCACTGGTGGTTGAAAAAGTTCGCCGTATGCATCTTGATGGTAAAATCGTAGCAGCTATTTGTGCAGCACCAGCGCTTGTACTTGAATATCACCAATTGTTTCCACTAGGTAATATGACCTGTTTTCCATCAATGAAAGATAAAATCCCAGCTCATAAATGGGTCGATCGCCGAGTTTACTTTGATGAACGTGTCAATCTATTAACTAGCCAAGGGCCCGCCACTTCTTTTGACTTTGCATTAAAGTTAATTGAATTATTGGTAGGCCGAAAGACTGCGGCCCAAGTTGCCGCTCAACTCGTTTTACCTAATGGTATTAACGATTATTTAGAAGATTAAATATAAAACTCATTATAAAAAAGGAATTAGAAATACAACTTAACTTATTGAATAATAAAAATTAAATAGTAAAAAATCTGTGTTTAGAGTGCTTTTTTGCTATGATTGCCGCGGGTGCTTGGATCATTTTGGTTCAAGCATTTGTGAGAGCCAAAAAGACGAAAGCCCCGAATTTAGATGTTAATCTTAATCCGAGGCAGTCTCAAACACACAACAATTTGATTCTGTCTCCTTTTAGAAAAGGAGTCAAGAGGAATGGCCAAAATTGCCCTTCTGGGGCTAGTTACCGTGTGTCTGACGGTATTGTGTTTTTCGTTATTGATGCAAGAAAGACTGTGCTCTTTCAGTATCAGCAGCGGAAACACGCTGGTTCAAGCTACGTTATCCTGCGATAACTAGTCTTGTGGGGGAAATTTCCCCCACATTTCTCTCTGATTGTGAGTTGATGATACAAGCACCCTGTTTTTATTCTCTACTTATTTTTATTCAGCTCACTTTATCATTTCTATTTCGGTTGCATCAGTAATTATATTAATATCAATGATATCAAAAACATTATAACCAACTGAATTTAAATACTTTACTTTCAATAATGAACGATAAAAACATTTGTTTAGAGTGATTTTTTGCTATGATTACCGCGGGTGCTTGGATCATTTTGGTTCAAGCATTTGTGAGAGCCAAAAAGACGAAAGCCCCGAATTTAGATGTTAATCTTAATCCGAGGCAGTCTCCAACTCTCAACAATTGGATTCTGTCTCCTTTTAGAAAAGGAGTCAAGAGGAATGGCCAAAATTGCCCTTCTGGGGCTAGTTACCGTGTGTCTGACGGTATTGTGTTTTTCGTTATTGATGCAAGAAAGACTGTGCTCTTTCAGTATCAGCAGCGGAAACACGCTGGTTCAAGCTACGTTATCCTGCGATAACTAGTCTTGTGGGGGAAATTTCCCCCACATTTCTCTCTGATTGTGAGTTGATGATACAAGCACCCCGTTTTTATTCTCTACTTATTTTTATTCAGCTCACTTTGTCATTTCTATTTCAGTTGCATCAGTAATCATATTAATATCAATGATATCGAAACCATTATAACCAACTGAATTTAAATATTTTATTTTCAATAATGAACGATAAAAACATTTGTTTAGAGTGATTTTTTGCTATGATTGCCGCGGGTGCTTGGATCATTTGGTTCAAGCATATGTGAGAGCCAAAAAGACGAAAGCCCCGAATTTAGATGTTAATCTTAATCCGAGGCAGTCTCCAACTCACACAATTGGATTCTGTCTCCTTTTAGAAAAGGAGTCAAGAGGAATGGCCAAAATTGCCCTTCTGGGGCTAGTTACCGTGTGTCTGACGGTATTGTGTTTTTCGTTATTGATGCAAGAAAGACTGTGCTCTTTCAGTATCAGCAGCGGAAACACGCTGGTTCAAGCTACGTTATCCTGCGATAACTAGTCTTGTGGGGGAAATTTCCCCCACATTTCTCTCTGATCGTGAGTTGGTGATACAAGCACCCTGTTTTAAGTTATGGGCGATAAACCTTTATATTTTCATAACCTTGTTCTTTTAGGTATAGCGCTTGCAAGCGGCTCATTACCCCACGGTCACAATATAATAAATAGGTTTTATCTTTTGGTAAGTCACCAAATTGCGTACTCAACTTATAGAATGGAATGTGCTTAATTTCCATTCCATCTACATTCAGTGGTTTGTCTTCGAATTCATCAATTGAACGAATATCTAAAATCACTTCATTTTCAATTGAAAGCTCACTCACCATTTCAATTTCAGGAACTTTTTCAAGACTTTCTTGTGCAATTTGTCGAATATCTATATTTTGAGCTTGCTCAACAACAGACTCTAAAATACCAAAATCAAAATTGGCCTCTTCCGCTTCAATCCGCGCTTTCACCGCTTTAACTGTTGGGCTTTTTGAGATTACACCACAATATTCAGGCATGGTTTTTGCGAAATCTTCAGTACCAATTTGGCGAGCTAACTTAATAATATGTTCTTTATCATGGGAAATTAGCGGCCTTAATACGAGAGTATCAGAAGCATTATCAATTAAACGCAAGTTTGTTAAAGTCTGGCTTGATACCTGCCCTAACGCTTCACCTGTGACAATCGCCTGCACGCCATAACGCTCAGCAACTTTAGATGCCGCTCTTACCATCATACGTTTGAGCACAACGCCCATTTGGCCATCATCCACTTTTTCTAAAATTTCAGCCACAACTGGCTCAAAATTTACAGCAATAAAACGGACTTTATGGGAGCTACCAAAACGGTTCCACAAATAATGTGCGATTTGCTTCACACCAATTTCATGTGCAGCTCCGCCTAAATTAAAGAAGCAATAGTGAACACGACAGCCACGGCGCATCAACATATAGCTCGAGACACCTGAATCAAAACCACCGGAAATGAGTGACAACACATCCTCTTGGGTCCCTATAGGGAAACCACCAATGCCTTCAATACGTGCTTTAACTAAGATAAGTTTATCATCTTCGATTTCTAAGTGAATCGTGGTGTCAGGGTCTTTAAGCTTAACTTTTGCAGATGCAATGTGCTGGTTTAACCCACCACCGATATAGCGTTCAGCATCGATGGATGAAAACTCATGTTTACCACGACGTTTCACCCGCACACAGAATGTTTTATTTTCTAATGACTCGCCATAGGCTTCGTGTGTCATTTCGTAAATATGATGCAGACTAGTAAACGGTTTTTCTTCCACTTCGAGAATATGGTGAATACCTGGGATACGCCCTAGCATGTCACAAATTTCATCGTGTTTTGTTTCCCCCTTCACACGCACTTCAATGTTATCCCAATTACGGACAACCGAAATCTCTTCGCCAAGTGGTTTAAGCACGTTACGGATATTACTGGTCAAAATTTTAATGAAACGTAGCCTAACAGTTTGGCTTTTAATGGTAATTTCTGGGAATAACTTAATGATAAACTTCATAATAGCTGCATGTTCATGGTGGTTGGGGGCAAACGAATGTGCCTTAACAGAGACACATGACACGTTACCAATTGTCAATAAAGAGGCGTATTATAACACTATCTTGCGGGTTGAATCTAAAAACCCCAATAATAAATTGTAACCGTAGCAAGACTGCGTTAGTCTGCTGAATATTTAAAATCCCTCGAATTAACTGATTTCACATTAGTGGCTAAAGACTATGGCTAAAGAAAAAACTCAGCAAGTTCCGACTGTTAGTTTTGAAAACTCACTTCAAGAGCTAGAACAGATCGTCGCTCGCCTAGAATCCGGTGAACTTCCCTTAGAAGATGCCCTTAATGAGTTTGAACGTGGTGTTCAAATTGCTAAACAAGGTCAAAAAGTATTACAGCAAGCAGAGCAACGTGTACAAATTTTGCTAAGCGATGACGAAAATAAACCTCTAGCCGATTTTTCACCTGATACAGAATAAATTATGTCTGAACAACATTTAGATAGCTTTACGCAGCAACAAAAGCAAGCTTACGACAGAGTCAATCAATACCTATTAGATGCCTTAAATGCGCTGCCGTTTGCAAACCTCCCTCTAGCGCAAGCTATGCGCTATGGCACATTATTAGGTGGAAAACGCTTACGTCCATTTTTAACTTATGCCATCGGCTCAATGTTTGGTGTTAGCCAAGAAAACCTTGATGCCCCTGCTGCTGCAGTCGAATGTATTCATGCTTATTCATTAATCCATGATGATTTACCTGCAATGGATGATGATGATTTACGTCGTGGCCAACCGACTTGCCATATTAAATACGGTGAAGGCAATGCGGTGCTTGCTGGAGATGCATTGCAAACATTGGCTTTCCAATTGCTGTCATCTGCACCAATGCCAGATGTAACAGACAAAGACCGCATAGCGATGATTGCAGAGTTATCATACGCAAGTGGCTTAGCAGGTATGTGTGGCGGACAAGCACTTGATTTAGATGCAGAAGGGAAGCAAGTTGACCTTGAATCTCTCGAGCGCATTCATCAACATAAAACAGGGGCATTGATTCGTGCTGCAATCCGTCTTGGTGCTTTTGCGGCAGGTGAAAAAGGTCAACAATTGTTACCTGTTTTAGATAAATATGCACAATCCATCGGTCTTGCCTTTCAAGTACAGGACGATATCCTAGATGTTATCGGTGATAGTGAAGTCACGGGTAAACGCCAAGGAACTGATGCCGAACATGAAAAAAGTACCTATCCATCGCTATTAGGGCTTGAAGCGGCGCAGAAAAAAGCACGTGAGCTATATCATGATGCAATAGATGCTTTAGAGACACTCCAGTCCCATGGATATAATATAGAAATGTTAAGCGCTTTAGCTAATTTCATTATTGAACGTAAAAACTGACAATATGCTTTGCCTTTTGGCTACAAGAAGATCGATAATTACGGCAATTTATTACCCTAATGTATCTTCGAATCATTCCTATAACACAACAAAATAGATGGATGACTTCTTAATCACTCGAGAGTTATAGGCAGACGATAAACGAAGGCAACCCAACAGCACATAGAGGCTTTATGCAGCTAAATACTGAAAATAGTCATTTTGTTATGGCTAAGTAAGTTGGGTTTTTTATTAATTATAAGTGAGCAACTAATGAGTATTGATATCGCTAAATATCCAACGCTAGCCTTGGCAGAGACACCAGATGAGCTTCGTCTGTTGCCTAAAGAGAGTTTGCCCAAGCTTTGTGATGAACTCAGACAATTTTTACTGAGTAGCGTAGGTCGCTCTAGCGGTCACTTTGCTTCTGGTCTTGGCGCTGTTGAGCTCACCGTCGCACTACATTATGTCTATAAAACGCCGTTTGATAACCTTGTGTGGGATGTCGGCCACCAAGCCTACCCACATAAAATATTAACGGGGCGCCGTGACCGTATTGATACCATTCGTCAAAAAAATGGTTTACATCCCTTTCCATGGCGTGAAGAAAGTGAATATGACATTTTAAGCGTTGGCCATTCCTCAACATCCATTAGTGCCGGTTTAGGCATGGCCATTGCCGCAGAAAAAGAAAAACAAAACCGTAAAACGGTTTGTGTGATTGGTGATGGCGCCATTACCGCAGGAATGGCATTTGAGGCGATGAACCATGCTGGGGATGCTGCACCTGACATGTTGGTTATCTTAAATGATAACGAAATGTCTATTTCAGAAAATGTTGGCGCACTAAACAACCACTTAGCTCACTTGCTTTCTGGAAAGCTCTACACAACATTGCGTGAAGGTGGAAAAAAAGTTTTTTCTAACATGCCACCTATTAAAGAGCTGCTGAAAAAGACAGAAGAACACATTAAAGGCATGGTCGTACCGGGGACCATGTTTGAAGAATTAGGTTTTAACTATATTGGCCCTGTTGATGGCCATGATGTTGTTGCCTTAGTTCAAACGTTAAAAAATATGCGTGATTTAAAAGGCCCGCAATTTTTACATATCATGACCAAGAAAGGCCGGGGTTATGAGCCAGCAGAAAAAGACCCTATTAGCTGGCATGCTGTTCCTAAATTTGACCCAAGTACCTTCACTTTACCTAAAAGCAAAGAGACGGGGCCAACATTCTCTAAAATCTTTGGGGATTGGCTGTGTGAAGAGGCCAAAGACGATAGCAAGCTGATGGCTATCACCCCTGCGATGCGTGAAGGGTCTGGTATGGTTCGGTTTTCTAAAGAATTCCCAGAGCAATACTTCGATGTCGCGATCGCGGAGCAACATGCTGTCACCTTTGCGGCAGGCCTCGCCATTGGTGGCTATAAGCCTATTGTTGCTATCTATTCCACTTTCTTGCAACGCGGTTATGATCAAGTCATTCATGATGTGGCTATCCAAAAGGTACCTGTCATGTTTGCAATTGACCGGGCAGGCATTGTTGGGGCTGATGGACAAACTCACCAAGGTTCTTTTGATATTTCATTCCTGCGCTGTATACCAACCATGGTTATTATGGCTCCAAGTGATGAAAATGAGTGCCGCCAAATGCTGCATACTGGCTACCATTACCAAGATGGCCCATGTGCGGTTCGTTACCCTCGAGGTACAGGAACAGGCGCTGAATTACAGCCGTTATCACCACTGCCTATTGGTAAAGGTATTATTCGTCGCCAAGGTGAAAAAGTCGCTATCTTATGTTTTGGCACATTATTAAGCCACGCATTAGTTGCTGCTGAACAACTCAATGCAACTGTTGTAGATATGCGTTTTGTGAAGCCTTTAGACGAAGCTCTGGTCCTCGAAATGGCCAATACCCATGATGTACTTGTCACTCTCGAAGAAAATGCCATCATGGGTGGTGCTGGTAGCGGTGTGAATGAGTTCCTAATGCATGAGAAAAAAATCATTCCAACCTTAAACCTTGGTTTACCTGACTATTTTATTTCTCAGGGTACCCAAGAGGAACTTATTGCTGAACTGGGCTTAGATTCCACAGGTATTGTTAATTCTATTAATAACTACTTAGCCAAATAGTTTTTATCTTCAGGGCATTGCATTAACAATACAATGCCCTATTCAATCACAAAGCCAATCACTCTTATTCCTTTTCTTAATACGCTAAAAAAGTGTTTAGTTCCCTATTATTACTGACTCACTAATGTTCATTTAAAAAAATCACCTATGTCACATTTTTATTATATTTCAAGATCATTAAAATAAAATATAAAACCAAATATAATCAGTTTATCTACAACGATATTCAGCTATTTACCTGAAATAAGAATACAAACAAAGCTTTTATCTTGAATGTAAATTTTCACAATAAAGGCATGCAAATTATTTTAAAATCTATTAATATGAACTTTGTCACTGTATGACAGCGTAATTTAGTCTCTGAATTATATTCGTCACATATCATTATGAAATATTATTTTTTATATGTAAGAAATGATAATTTATTTTTATAACGAATATATTATTTTAACAATTTTAACCAGAAATTAATAAATAATTATTTTGTTTTCTTAATTAACAAACCAGGAAACAAATAAACGCTATTCCAACTACAATTTTCATATGGTTTATTTTTATTTAGTCGATTTTAATAAATAGATTTGGGAGCGCTTATGTGTGGACAATATATTAATGAACCCTTGTATTTATCTATTGCAAACTGGGTAATGAAACAAGGCCGCTGGACTACAGCTAGAGAGATATCTAACAACTTTGATATCCCGCATCCTAATGCAGTCAATATTGTTTCTTATATTTTATCTGATGTTGCTGAAATTCAGTGTGAA
Organism: Providencia hangzhouensis; assembly: GCF_029193595.2. Taxonomy (NCBI): domain Bacteria; kingdom Pseudomonadati; phylum Pseudomonadota; class Gammaproteobacteria; order Enterobacterales; family Morganellaceae; genus Providencia; species Providencia hangzhouensis. The sequence continues at coordinate 829,518 of NZ_CP135052.1, read as the reverse complement.
GTAAAAATGATCCCAAATAAATTATCGGGACGAGGCTGCCAATGCCAGCGGCTTATTAAAGTTAAGAAAATTGATAACCAGCTTTATGCACGTTTAAGAAATCATCAAGCTGAAAAAGTCACTATCGATTCTCCTATAAAAGCAGCCTCTATGCCACCAAGTGAATTAAATCGAGAGCAAAAATGGCAATGGATGCTATCAAAAGCACAACGTCGTTAAACCTATTTCTTAGCTTCACATCAATAAAAAACGCAGACTTCACTATCTGCGTTTTTTATTTTACGGCCTTTTTGTGAATCATTGCCCCTTAGGTTTTACATCCGTTGTACCAAATAATTGGGGTCGATTAGCTTCAAGCTCTATTAGTGGCTGGGTTTCCTGTAAGTGTTGCTGATACCGGCACGCTAAGTCTTGATATTCCTTAGTATTTAACTGCTTCCAATGCAGTTCTTCATCAGTCACTAAGCGTAAAAAACGGGCTGGACTTCCGACTAACATCTGACGGTATTCTCCTTGAAACCCAGCTTTAACAAAACTCATCGCAGCAACAATGCTTTGCTCGCCAATGACAGCACCGTCCATGATCACACTATTCATACCGACTAAAGCATCACGACCAATAATACATCCGTGCAAAATAGCACCGTGACCTATGTGTCCGCACTCATGGACAATCGTTTCAACATCACTATAGCCATGCATAATGCAACAGTCCTGAATACTCGCACCTTTTTCTATGATCAAACGACCATAGTCCCCTCGCAAAGAGGCGTTAGGCCCGACAAACACTCCTTCACCGATAATCACATCACCAATCACTACCGCTGATGGATGTACATATGCGGTGGGATGAACAACTGGGATCACCCCTTCAAAAGCGTAAAAACTCAAGATTCACCTCACTGCTAGCGTACTAGCGCCCTTTCCAACTCGGTGAACGTTTTTCGGAAAACGCCAGCGGGCCTTCTGTTGCATCTTCTGAGTGTAAAACCGCAGGGTAGTTTTTCAGCACGCCGCTACGCATAAGTTTATACCCCTCTTCAACTGTAAGTTCACCTGTAGCGCGGAAAATTTCTTTCAGTGCAGCGACAGCAAGTGGCGCACTTTGGGTGATTTGTTCTGCAAGTTCACGGGCTTTATCCATCAGGCTCTCAATAGGAACCACATCGTTAGCAATTCCCCAACGTAATGCTTCCTGCGCATCCATTCGTCTGCCGGTCATCACCATTTCATTCACGATTGGCGCAGGTAAAATTTTAGGTAAACGTAAAACACCACCGCTATCCGGAACAATCCCGAGTTGGGCTTCAGGTAATGCGAAACTGGCATTTTCAGAACAAATAATCATATCTGCCGCTAAAGCCAGTTCAAAACCACCGCCAAACGCATATCCATTCACCGCAGCAATAACAGGTTTGTTTAAATTAAAAATTTCAGTCAAACCGGCAAAGCCTCCTGGACCAAAATCAGCATCAGGTGCTTCACCTTCCGCCGCAGATTTTAAATCCCAACCCGCAGAGAAAAATCGCTCTCCTGCCCCGGTAATAATGGCGACACGCAGCGAAGGGTCATCGCGAAAATTAAGGAAAACTTCTCCCATTTTGAAACTAGTTTTTGCATCTATTGCATTTGCTTTAGGTCTATCGAGTATGATTTCTAAAATAGCGCCATTTCGAGTGATTTTTAATGATTCGCTCATAATATAATCCTTTCTTCGTCGTGCAGTGACGCTTCAGGTTGCGCATGTGCAGCCCGAAAATGTATGCAAAATTAATCAAGTTTGTCGATTATTGCAGATATTTTTTCAATACTTTTCCAGAACAGTTACGCGGTAAATCTTTACGTACCTCAACACACGTTGGCACCTTAAATTTCGCCATTTGTTTTTCACAAAAAGCAAAAAATTCTTCCTGAATTAAGGTTTCACCCTCTTCAAGCACAATAAAGGCTTTAATCGCTTCATCTCGGATATCATCCGCAACACCGATCACCGCCACATCCACAATGGCAGGGTGTGAGGCGATAATATTTTCGATTTCACTGCAAGAGACATTTTCTCCACCGCGTTTGATCATATTGCTGCTTCTATCGACAAAATAGAAAAAGCCGTCTTTGTCTTGGTAAGCAAAGTCACCCGTATGCATCCATCCCGCTTCGTCAAAGGTTTTTGCTGTCGCTTCAGGGCTGTTGTAATACTCTTTAAAGAGGGTTTTACCACGTTCACCTTTTACACAAAGCTCACCAATAACCCCTGTTCCGACAGGTTGGTTATTTCTATCCCGAATTTGAGCTTGATAACAAAAACCAGGGCGGCCAATGGATGGCCAACGACGCATATCGCCAGGCCTATCACCAATCAAACCAACTATCGTCTCCGTCATTCCATACGAAGTTAAAAACCGCTTCACCCCAAAACGGGCCATAAACTGGTCGCGTTCTTCTTCACTTAAATTGAGGTAAAACATGGCTTCTCGTAAACAATGATCTTTTTCGTTATCCGCCAGCGGCTGGCTTAATAATGTGCGGATCATCATTGGGATAAGTTCGACGACAGTCGCTTTGTATTTCACCACTTGTTGCCAAAAACGGCGTGCGCTGTATTTCTCTAATAAAACAAACGTAGCACCGGCAGAAAATGCAGCCATAGAAGCCGTACATTGGCAATCAATATGAAAAGCAGGCATGACCGTTAAATAAATATCATCGGAGCGCAAGCTGTTTTGCCAAGAAGAGTAATAACCCGCAAAGCGGAGGTTATAGTGAGTAATAATCACCCCTTTAGGTTTCGAGGTGGTACCAGAAGTAAATAAAATTTCGGCCGTATCCTCGACATGCAATTCAACCACCTGAGTCAACTGCGTATGTTGTTGTGACTGCTCAAGCCAAAAGTCAGAAATATGCTCTACGGGTTCAATTTGCGTTTCTGTAATCAAAAAAATATGTTCTAAGCTGGTCGCTTCATCAGCGAATACTTGTTGATAAATATCTAAGAAAGAGGAGCAAGTTACCACCATTTTGGGTTGGCAGTTCTGCATGATCCAGGCACTTTCACTGTATTTATAACGCGCATTAATTGGGACCATAATCGCCCCAATTTTAGCCAAGCCAAACCAGCAAAAGAAAAATTCAGGGCAATTATCTAAATGTAAAGCCACTTTATCGCCTTTTTGAATGCCATAAGCTAAAAAGAGATTGGCGGTGCGATTAATTTGCTGGTTCATTTCTAAATAGCTGAACTTGCTAACCTTTCCATCGCAGGATTCAAAGATAAGCGCCTGACTGTTACCGTGGGTGACTGCTAAGTCATCCCACATTTGACGCAAATTTTGTTTACCGATTACATCCATTAATTGTTACCCATCATTTCCCTGATGAATACTCAGCTCAATAGTCATCATTGCCCTGAGTACCCATTCAATTAATCAACTATTTTGGCTAGCCCTTTATTGACTAACCCCCGAATATCAGTTTCGCTGTATCCAATATTTTTTAAGATATCTGTCGTGTCCATACCGTGTGATGGCATGCCTCGCCAGATTTGTCCGGGGTTATTTTTGAATTTAGGCATGACATTAGGACCACGGCAGGTTTTTCCTTCCATTGTTTGCCAACTGGTAATAGATTCGCGTGCAATGTATTGAGGATTGGTTTCTAGCTCAGGAATCGTAAGGACTTTGGCGCTAGCAATATTCAATTCCGCGAGTCTTGCTAGCACTTCATCAATCGAACGTGAACCTAGCCATTCATCGAGTTTTTCTTCCACTAAAGGCCCATAAGGGCATTCCACACGGTGAATTAGCTGTGTGCCTTCCGGTATTTCTGGTGTACCTAACAGATGCGCTAACCCAATATCTTTGAAAATTTCCTGAATTTGCGTGATGCCGACAATTTCCATCACGATATAACCATCTTTACAGCTATAGAGACCACAACCTGCGTAATAGGGGTCTTTTCCTTTTGTCATACGTGGACAGATTTCGCCGCCATTAAAGTAGTCCATCATGAAGTATTGCCCCATACGCAACATCACTTCATACATGGCAACGTCAATGCTTTCACCTTTTCCGGTTTCACGTGCTTTATACAGTGCCGCCAGTGCCGCCGTTGTGGCAGTCATGCCAGAAAAATAATCTGCGGTATACGGGAAAGCAGGCATTGGCTGGTCTTTATCACCGTTTTGAATCAGATAGCCACTGAAAGCTTGAGCAATAGTGTTATAAGCTGCGAGGTTGGTATATTGCGGGTCACCGTACTGCCCGAAACCGGATAAGTGTGCAATGACCAGTTTAGGGTTATGTTCCCAAAGTACTTCATCCGTGATACCACGGCGAGCAAATGCGGGGCCTTTACTCGCTTCAATGAATATATCCGTGGTTTCCATCAGTTTTAAAAATGCGTCACGCCCTTCATCCTTGAAAATATTCAATGATAATGCACGTAAATTACGTCGTGACAGCTGAGGGTAGTTGGGTTGAACGCGAATAGTGTCTGCCCAAGCGACATTTTCTATCCAGATCACTTCAGCGCCCCATTCTGCAAACATTTGCCCTGCAAATGGGCCAGCAATTTCAATTCCTGAAAATACCACTCTAACCCCAGCTAGAGGGCCAAATTCTGGCATAGGTAGATGCTCTGCCATGTTGTTATCTCCTGTGAAGCAGGGTTGGCCTTCTCGTGAAAGCCATCCCATTACGTTCAGTTATTAGCGGTATTGTTTTAGTACGCTACGGCCTAATGTCAGTATTTGCATTTCATCTGAACCGCCTGATACGCGATCCACACGCAGATCACGCCAGAAACGGGCGATCCGGTGCTCACCTGCAATTCCTACACCACCGAGTACTTGCATCGCAGAGTCCACGACTTCAAATGCCGCATTTGCACAGAAGTATTTACACATTGCTGCATCTCCAGAGGTGATCAATCCATTGTCACTCTTCCATGCAGTTTCATATAACATGTTGCGCATTGAATTGAGCTTGATCGCCATATGTGCAAATTTTTCTTGAATTAACTGAAAACGGCCAATGGCTTCACCAAATTGAACACGCTGGTTAGCATAACGAGCCGCATCTTCGAACGCACACATCGCAGTACCATAGTTAGTTAAGGCCACTAAGAAACGTTCATGGTCGAACTCTTCTTTTACACGGTTAAAACCATTACCTTCGCGGCCAAACATGTCCTTTTCATCAAGTTCGACATTATCAAAAGTGATTTCACAACAGCTATCCATGCGTAAACCCAGTTTTTCAAGTTTGTTCACCTTGATTCCTGGTTTGCTCATATCTAAGAACCATTCGGTGAAAACAGGTTTATCTGGTGAATCCGCATCACGGCTCATCACCACAATGTATGGGGTGTAAGCACTACTGGTGATAAAACATTTGCTACCGTTCAAATACACTTTGCCATTACGGCGTTGGTAAGTGGTTTGTAGGCTACCTACGTCAGAGCCCGCCCCTGGTTCAGTGATCGCCGAGTTCCACATTTGTTTACCCGTACCGCGGAACGCCATGATTTTATCAATCTGCTCTTGAGTTCCTTCTCTTAGCACTGTATTAAAACCGCCCGGTAGTTGGTACAGCACATAGGTTGGTGCACCCAGGCGACCCAGCTCCATCCATACCGCAGCAACGGTGATAAACCCTGCATCTAAGCCGCCATGTTCTTCTGGGATCAGCAGGTTATCGATTTCCATATCCGCTAAGGCTTTTACAAAGCGTTCAGGATACTTACTGTCGCGGTCACATTCAGCGAAATAGCTTTCCCAGTTTTCACTGGCCATCAGTTCACGGATCCCTGCGACAAACAGCTCCTGCTCATCATTCAATCTAAAATCCATATCAATAACCTCTTAAATGTTGTTTCTGAGTAAATTAGTCATTTTTCCAATGCACTTTGGCATCTTTAATAAAGGAGAGCGTTACCATGATGTTGACGAAAAAAAGTGGGCATCCTCCGGCAATTATCGCTGTTTGAATAGGTTTTAATCCGCCTAACGCCAGCAAAACAATGCCAATAACACCGACTAAGACAGACCAACCGATGCGCACTAACAATGGCGGCTCATCACCATCTTTCACTGCGCGACAAGTCGACATAGCGAGGGTGTAGGAACAGGCATTAATGAGTGTCACAGTGGCGATAAAGCAGAGGATGAAGAAGCCCCAAATTGTTACAGTGCTCAAAGGTAAGGCAGCCCATGTTTCAATGATGGCGCGCGCAACGCCGAATTCTTCAATTAGTTTGGGAACATTAATAATATTTTGGTCAACAAGTTGGAGTGTGTTACTCCCTAAAATAGTCCAAATTAACGTTGTTCCCGCCGTTAAGCCTGCCACCATCCCGATACACAACTCACGGACGGTACGGCCTTTAGAAATACGCGCGAGGAAGATACACATTTGAATGGCATAGATAACCCACCATGCCCAGTAAAACACTGTCCAGCCTTGTGGGAAGCCACTTTTACCTACCGCATCGGTATAAAACAGCATGCGAGGCATATACATCATTAGGACACCGATAGAATCGGTGAAATAGTTCACAATGAAGCTAGCGCCACCAACAATGAATACCCATCCCAACATTAAGAAACTCAGGTAGCTACGGACGTCACTCGCAATTTTCACCCCTTTTTGCAGGCCGAAAGCCACACAAATTGCATTTAGGATGATCCAGCAGAAGATAATGATGGCATCAAGTTGTAAGGTATGAGGAATACCAAATAAATATTGAATACATTCAGTGACTAACGGTGTTGCTAACCCTAGGCTAGTTCCCATTGCTAATATCAAAGCTACGAGATAGAAGTTATCAACAAGCGTACCAAACCACCCGTTTACCCGTTTTTCCCCTACCAGAGGAACTAGTGTACTACTTGGACGAATAACATCCATTTTGCGAACAAAGAAGAAATAGCCGAATGCGACAGATAAGAAGCTATAGGTCGCCCATGGGAGAGGTCCCCAGTGGAACAGGCTGTATGCGAGCCCAATATTTTTAGCCTCATTTGAATAAGGTTCAAAGCCAAAAGGCGGTGCAGAAACGTAATAATAGATTTCAATCGACCCCCAAAACAGCACAGCGGCTGAAGTACAAGATGCGAACATCATAAAAATCCAGCTTGCTCGGCTAAATTCAGGCTTCTCTTCCCCTAGACGTTTTTTAGCGTATGGTCCTAAAATCAACCAAAACCAGCCACCAAACATCACGACCATATACCACTCAAATGCCCAGCCCCACACATTGGTGACATAGCTGAAAACTTGGTTGATAACTTCATTTGAAGCATCAAGGTCACGGACAGTTAACCAACACAATAGTCCAACAATGATCAACGGTGGAAAAAAAACCTTCGGTTCTATCCCACCTTTTTTATTTTCTTTGCTCATAGTTCGATCCCAATTTATTATTTAATACATAAGTTTTAAAATAGATATTATTCTCAATACCTAATACATAACCTCATACTTACATTTATTTAAAACTTATATTTATTATTAAATCCCAATAAACCTAATTAAGTATTAATTCAAATTCTATCTAAATCATGTCTAGTCCCCATTAACAATTCTGTTATTAAGGTCACAATATTATTCGTGATAAATAATTGTTATTGTTTTTTCTATTTAAAATAACTCTAAATACCAATAAATACATAGAGATAAAATATTGTGTAACGTTAATGTTATTAAATACCTTCAGTATTGGTGATTCAGGTAGCAATATTGAACATTTCATTGATAACTAGGTGATTTTTATAATATTGGTGAGTAGGGTATCAGTATGAGTAATTAAACTCCCTTTAATTTAAGGTTTTCAATATTGGTGACTTAGGTTTTATTTTTAAATATCCAGATCATGATAATTATATAATCCGAAACCGAAACGGATCATATTTATTAATATTATTTTAGGAGATGTAATGAATATTATTACATGCTATAAATCTGTTCCTGATGAACAAGATATTATTGTAAATAGCTCAGATGGTTCTTTAGATTTTTCACGTGCCGATACCAAAATCAGTCAATATGATTTAAATGCAATTGAAACTGCCAATCAAATAAAAGCGCAGCAAGTAGACAGCAAAGTAATTGCGTTAAGTATTGGTGGTAAAGCACTAACTAATATGAAAGCGCGTAAAGATGTGCTATCACGTGGCCCAGATGAGCTGGTTGTTGTTATTGATGACCAACTTGAGCATGCACTGCCCCATCAAACTGCGATTACCCTTGGTGCCGCGGCACAGAAAGTGGGCTTTGATTTAATTATTTGCGGTGATGGTTCCGCAGATCTCAATGCACAACAAGTGAGTATTTTATTAGGTGAAACCCTGCAAGTTCCTGCCATTAATGGTGTGAAAAACATTGTTTCTATCACAGCCGATACGGTGATTGTAGAGCGTGAACTGGAAGACGAAATTGAAACGTTATCCCTTCCATTACCAGCCATTATCGCTGTTACCTCCGATATTAACGTTCCCGTTATTCCATCCATGAAAGCCATCTTAGGTGCTGCTAAAAAACCCGTCCAAGCTTGGACGATGGCAGATATTGGCTTAGATAACGTTGCCGCATTATCGTCTCAATCTATCGCCGCACCAAAACAGAAAGTTCGCCAGCGAATCATTATTGAAGGTGATGGAGATGATCAAATTGCGCAATTTGCAGAACATTTAAGAAAAATCATTTAATCGGAGGAGTTATGAGCAAATTATCAACCGTTTGGGTATTTAGTGACATGACTTCCCGTTTGCCTGAACTTATCGGCGGTGCTCTCACCCTTGGTGAGCAAGTCAATGTTTTCGCCCTAGATGAAGCGCAAAGCTCACAAGCTTTTCAACTTGGTGCGACCCAAGTTTTTCAATTAGCAGGTAAACCCGACGACCGTATTATTGAAGATTATGCAGACACTATCGTTTCAACCATCAAACAGCATGGTGATAAAGGTTTATTACTGTTACCGAATACCCGTAGAGGTAAATTACTAGCAGCACGCTTAGGGGCTAGACTACAAGCAGTCGTCTCTAACGATGCAACAGCAATTACAATCGAATCTGGAAAACCTGCAATTAAACATATGGTTTACGGTGGTCTCGCCTTCGGTCAAGAGACTCTAGATAGCGCATTTTCAATTGCAACACTTACCTCTGGTACATTTGAAGCAGCCCCAAGTGATGCATCACGTAACGGCACGGCTCAAGCTACACAATGGGTCGAACCAAAACAATCTATTGTACGTACCTCGATTCAGAAAAAAGCAGGTAGCTCAGTTGAATTAGATAAAGCACGCTTAGTTGTCAGTGTAGGACGGGGTATTGGTAGTCAAGAAAACATCGCTATTGCTAAAACGCTTGCCGACACAATAGGTGCTGAAATCGCTTGTTCCCGCCCAGTCGCAGAAAATGAAAAATGGATGGAACATGAGCGCTATGTGGGTATTTCCAACTTAATGCTCAAACCAGAGCTTTACCTCGCTGTCGGCATTTCAGGGCAAATTCAACATATGGTCGGTGCGAATGGCGCACAAACTATCGTCGCTATCAACAAAGATAAAAATGCCCCTATTTTCCAATTTGCTGACTACGGGATAGTAGGCGATCTGTTCAAAATCTTACCTGCTTTAACGCAACAACTGGCGAAATAAACTCAATAACAGTGAGGCATTTTCCTCACTGTTTTAGTGACCTTTGGAGAAACTATGTCCGATGATATTTTTGATGCAATCATTGTAGGTGCAGGCCTAGCCGGCTCTGTGGCTGCATTGGTGCTTGCCCGTGAAGGTGCGCAAGTTCTCCTAATCGAAAGAGGAAACTACGCGGGCGGTAAAAACGTAACAGGTGGGCGAATGTATGCCCATAGCTTAGAACGAATTATTCCTGGCTTTACCCAAGAAGCGCCTATTGAGCGCATGATCACACGCGAAAAATTGTCATTTATGACCGAAACCGGTGCTGTCACTGTTGATTTTCAAAATGCTGCAGCACAAAACCCAGATGAAACCTCTTGGTCTGTACTTAGGGGAAAACTGGACCCATGGCTGGTTGAACAAGCCGAAAATGCAGGTGCGCAGTGTATTACAGGGATTCGAGTTGATAAGTTAGTTGAACGCGATGGCAAGGTCGTCGGTGTGGAAGCTGATGGTGATGTACTTGAAGCTAAAGTGGTCATTTTAGCAGATGGTGTCAATTCACTATTGGCAGAACAACTTGGTATGACAAAACGCGTCAATGCAGAACATGTTGCCGTTGGGGTTAAAGAATTAATTGAACTACCAAAAGATGTGTTGTGCAACCGCTTTAATTTAAATGAGAACGAGGGCGTTGCTTGGCTATTTGCAGGCTCACCGACCGATGGCTTGATGGGCGGAGGCTTCCTTTATACCAATGAAGATACTATTTCTTTAGGTTTAGTCTGTGGCTTACACCACATCAAAGATGCTAAGAAATCTGTTCCGCAAATGCTTGAAGACTTTAAACAACACCCCGCCGTTGCGCCGTTGATTGAAGGCGGAAAAATGGTCGAATATGCCGCTCACGTTGTTCCTGAAGCAGGTTTAAAAATGCAGTCAGAATTAGTACGTGATGGGGTATTAATTGCTGGTGATGCGGCTGGTATGTGTATGAATTTAGGTTTTACTATTCGTGGTATGGACTTAGCTGTTGCCTCCGGTGAAGCGGCAGCAAAAGCCGTACTTAGCGCAATGAAAACCGACGATTTCAGCAAACAAAATTTAAATCAATACCTCACACTGCTCAACGAAGGCCCACTGCGGGACATGAAAATGTACCAAAAAATGCCTGAGTTTTTGGATAACCCTCGTATGTTTTCTGCTTACCCAGAAATGGCGGTTGGTATTGCCAAAAAACTCTTCACTATCTCAGATGAAGCGCCTGTGCCTTTACGTAAGACCATGTTACAACACGCGAAGAAAGTGGGCTTTATGAATTTGCTCAAAGATGGAATTAAAGGAGTCAGAGCAATATGAGTAATCCAGTCAACGTTGATGTCAAACTCGGCATTAATAAATTTAATGTCGATGAAGAAAACCCGCATATTGTGATAAAAGAGCATCCAGATATGAATGTGCTCGAAACATTAACTAAAGCTTGCCCAGCGGGATTATATAAAAAACAAGAGGACGGCTCAGTACGTTTCGATTATGCCGGTTGTCTTGAATGTGGAACCTGCCGCATTCTTGGCTTAGGTAGTGCATTAGAAAAATGGGAATACCCACGCGGCACTTTCGGTATTGAATTTCGTTACGGCTGATTTATTTAGCATAACTCTCGGAGCTAATAACTTCGAGAGTTTTCAAGCGTTTATTTACGCTGACACTGGGATGCATAATGAAACCAAAAAGTTTTGATGATATCCAATTTTCCTCCGTTCATCGGCGGATTATGCTTTGGGGCAGTGGAGGGCCTTTTCTGGATGGTTATGTATTAGTCCTGATCGGCGTTGCCTTAGAACAACTCACACCCGTATTAAGCTTAAGTAGTGAATGGATTGGCTTATTAGGCGCTGCAACATTAGCGGGTCTATTCATCGGTACTTCTCTATTCGGCTATATTTGCGACCAAGTCGGTCGTCGTAAAATGTTTTTAATTGATATTGTTGCCATTGGTGCTATTTCAGTGGCGACCATGTTTGTCTCAACACCGATGGAGCTGCTTATCATGCGGTTCTTAATCGGGATAGTAATAGGTGCGGACTACCCAATTGCAACGTCAATGATCACTGAGTTTTCCAATACTAAACAGCGCGCATTTGCTGTCGGGTTTATTGCGGCTATGTGGTATGTGGGTGCAACCTGTGCCAATCTCGTCGGTTATATGTTGTATGACGTGGAAGATGGCTGGCGCTGGATGCTTGGTAGCTCAGTGATCCCTTGTATTATCATTTTGATTGGTCGTTTTGATTTACCTGAATCACCTCTTTGGCTGATCCGCAAAGGGCGCGTTAAAGAATGCGAAAAAATGATGGAAAAGCTGTTTGGTCAGCCTGTGGTATTCGAAGCCGAAGAACAACAAAAAACACATTTCATCCAATTATTCACTAAGCGCCATTTTTCTTTTGTTCTATTCACTGCCATTATTTGGACCTGCCAAGTGATCCCGATGTTTGCAATTTACACCTTTGGCCCACAAATTGTTGGGCAATTGGGCTGGGATCAGGGGAAAAATGCCGCACTGGGTAACGTGGTTATTAGCTTATTCTTTATGTTAGGCTGTTTACCCGCGATGTATTGGTTAAATAAAATGGGCCGGCGACCACTATTGATTGGTAGCTTTGCGATTATGACCCTTGCTCTTGCCATACTTGGTTTATTCTCAAACCTCGGTATTTGCCTTGTAATTATTATGTTTGGTATTTACGCATTCTTTTCAGGCGGCCCGGGTATTTTACAATGGCTTTACCCTAACGAACTGTTTCCAACAGATATTCGTGCCTCTGCCGTTGGGGTAATTATGTCCATCAGCCGTATTGGAACCATTTTTTCAACGTGGGCATTACCGCTGTTTATCACTAAATATGGGGTCAGTTCAGTGGTATTAATGGGGGCAGGTGTTTCTTTGCTCGGACTGATTGTTTCGATCCTGTTTGCGCCAGAGACCAAAGGCTTAACCCTAGCACAAACCTCCGTGATGGGTATTCGGCGCAAAAAGAAGTAAAAGAATAAAAGAAGTTACTACGATAAGCAATCACATCAAACATACACGTATTTATACGCTAAATAGTTCAGATTGTAGGTAGGCGGCAAGCGAATAAGACCCTAGGAGCATAAACAAGTATGTGACTAGAGCGAATAAGCGAAGCCCCCCTATAATTTGAAATATGACACGTATTTATACGCTAAATAGTTTGGGTTGTGGCTAGGCGGCAATCGAGGTTATCCCGATGAGCATACACAAGTATGTGATTCGGGTAACCGAACGCAGCCAACAACGCCACAACGCAAAATATGACGCGTATTTAGTTGGTTGAGAATGGCATAATGTCATACCAAACCAACAACCAAATAGTGACATAAGCAAAAATCGCCGCAATGATATCGTCAATCATAATACCAAAACCGCCGCTGACTTTTCGGTCAAAAAACCGTATTGGCCATGGCTTCCACATGTCGTAAATGCGGAAAATAAAGAAGGCGGTAATGACCCACTCATAATCAACAACTGGGATCGCCATTAGCGTAATCCACATCCCAATAAATTCATCCCAAACAATACTGCCATGGTCATGAATTTTCATATCGTCGGAAGTGCGTTGGCAAATTAGGCAACCAATCCAAAAACCCACGATAATGAGTACCCACACACTCCAAATTGGCATGTTTGCCATTAATAACCAGAAAGGTATCGCAGCAAGAGAGCCCATTGTGCCAGGCACAATAGGAGAAAGGCCACTACCAAACCCCGTAGCCAATAAGTGCCAAGGATTACGCATAGTTAGCCGTTTTTTTGCTTCCGCTTTTTCTTGGCGACTTGCCATTCTATGCACCTTCCGAAACAAAATGATCGAAACCTTTTAGGTTTACATCAACTTCTTGGTTATTGCAAAAGTAGCTAATTCCTTCAGACTGCGGCTTAATTTGCCCGATACACGTAAAGCCTGACCCCGTATGCGCTAATGCCATCTCTAACGCTCCACGATTAATTTCAGGAACAGTAAAACAGAGTTCGTAATCTTCACCACCACTCAAAGACCATAAACGCCCTTGCTCAATACTACAACTTTGTTTCAACGCTTCTGATTGAGGCAATGCATCTAAATTAATCCGTGCACCACAACCACTCGCTTTCAAGATATGGTTAAGATCGGAAACTAAACCATCCGAAATATCAATTGCAGAAGAAGCCAGGTTTCTCAACGCTTGGCCTTGTAAAATCCGTGGCTGCGGACGTAAATGGCGCGCAATTAGCCATTCTTGATGCTCTACATTTTCAACATTCAGTTTGTCTTGCAAAATAGCTAAGCCTGCCGCGCTATCACCGAGAGTACCAGTGACATAAATCCAATCGCCATTACGCGCTCCTGCGCGAGACATCGCCTTACCATTTGGTACTAAACCATGAACCGTATACGTTAAACTCATTGGCCCACGAGTTGTGTCACCACCAATCAATTGCATTCCATAATAATTAAGCTGTTCAAACAAGCTATCACTGAAAGATTGCAACCAATCGCAATCAACACAAGGCAATGTAATGGCTAAGGAAACCCATGCAGGGTCTGCGCCCATCGCTGCAAGGTCACTTAAATTAGATGCTAATGATTTATAAGCAAGATCAGCCGGTGAAATGGTAGGTAGGAAATGGATACCAGAAACGAGAGTGTCAGTACTTACTGCAAGTTGCTGTTTTTCTGGAATGGTCATCAACGCACAATCATCGCCAATACCGATATTAACATCACGTCGGTTAGTGGTTTGACGGTTAAAATAACGCGCGATGAGGTCAAATTCGCCATATGACATGGTAGATTTTCCGTTTTCGCTATATCTATTTTCGTTTGAGACGAAGCAAATAATTTACACCCTAATAATTCAATAATAGGTAAATAGCACACAATTGCTAACCTAAACAGCGTATCTAATTGGCTACAATTATTCTTCGCTCACCTGTCATTGAAATATCGCGAGCATATAAACACAAAGGTAGACTGGAACCCAGCCTACCTATTTATTACCGTAGTGCTACAGGAGGGAACCCTGATATTATTATTTTTTACGACGAACTGCAGGTGCCGCTTTGTCTAATACACCGTTAACAAATTTATGGCTATCTTCTGCGCCAAAAACTTTCGCTAATTCAATACCTTCGTTGATTGCAACTTTATAAGGTACGTCTTCACGGAAACTTAATTCAAACATGGAGACACGTAAAATCGCTTTTTCTACCTGCCCTAACTCTTCTAGCTGACGAGATAAATAAGGCGCCATCAGTTGATCAAGTTTTGTCGCGTTGGTCGCAACACCTGATAACAGTTCACGAAAATAGTTTACGTCAACGTCTGACATGTCCTGTTCAGCAATAAACTCATATTCCACTTCAGCAATTGGATTGCCAGATAATTGCCATGAATAAATGGCCTGTACAGCACACTCACGAGCGCGGCGACGAGCAGCAGGTTTCACAAGATTCCCCTTAAATTTAAAAACTGTACACAAAAAACACTTGTTGCATTGCGTTATCTACACCATTGTGGCGAAAAAACGGCAACATCGAGCTAATTGTGTATTATTTGCCTTTGATGGCCTTAATTACATTAATCATTTCAAGTGCTGTCAGTGCAGCTTCAGCACCTTTATTACCTGCTTTAGTACCCGCACGTTCAATGGCTTGTTCGATATTTTCAGTGGTTAACACACCAAAAGTCACTGGCACTTCACTGTTCATCGCGACATGAGATAGGCCGGAACTACATTCACCTGCAACATATTCAAAGTGAGCTGTACCACCACGAATAACGGTACCTAATGCAATTACTGCATCATATTTATTAGTTTCAACTAATGCTTTTGTGGTCAACGGTAGCTCATAAGCGCCTGGAACCCACACAATTGTGATGTTGTCATTTGAAACCTGACCAATGCGCTCTAACGCATCAACAGCACCTTCCAGCAGACTATCATTAATAAAGTTGTTAAAACGAGCGATAGCGATAGCAACACGCGCTTGTGGAGCAGCAACAACACCTTTAATTACGTTCATAGCCTTCCTCTAATATTAATTATAACCCGCGGGGCGCGGATTTTATCACATTCTTTCGTGTATCGTACGTATGATTTTCAAAAAAAACACTTACCATACGGGACGAAGCCTGACGCGTAGGTCTGGCCCGACTTGCTTCACTTCTGTAAATTCAAATTTTGGCGCATCAATAAGGGCATTAAGCGGTGGGAAGTCCACCAGGCCTCGAGCGCTATTTCCTAATAATTTAGGCGCAATATAGACAATCAGCTCATCCACTAAACCTAACTTAAGCAATGAGCCTGCAAGTTTTGCCCCTGCTTCAACCCAAATGCTATTCACATTACGTTTAGCCAATTGCATCATCAAAATAACGAGATCGGTGCCGTTTTCATCAGCAGGAACAGCGAGTTGCTCAACTTGCCCTTGCCATACTGCATTTTCATCTGGGTTTGAACGCACTAACCAGCATTCACCATCTAATTGAGTGACTTTATGGCCAGAAGTCACACGATTGTGGTTATCCAACACAATACGAATGGGCTGGCGCACTTGGTTTTCTGGATAAACTTGTTGGATGTCTGATGGGAGCTCGTTCCAACGTACCGTTAAAGAAGGGTCATCAGCAACAACCGTGCTGCTCGTACTTAAGATAGCGCTAGCCTCGGCTCGAAGAGCTTGTACATCTTTGCGAGCTGCCGAGCTGGTAATCCATTTACTTTCCCCTGATTCAAGGGCGGTTTTGCCATCGAGTGAAGCGGCAAGTTTCAACTGGATATAAGGAAACCCGGTACGCATACGTTTTAAAAAGCCGCGGTTTGCCGCTTCAGCATCGTTTAATAAAACATTACTGCGCGTTTCAATCCCTGCTTGCGACAACATATACAGGCCACGGCCCGCAACTTGAGGGTTTGGGTCTTGCATGGCAGCAACAACGCGGCTTACACCCGCTTTGATCAGCGCCTCTGCACAAGGTGGGGTACGACCATGATGACTGCAAGGCTCAAGGGTGACATAAGCCGTTGCCCCTTGCGCTTTATCTCCTGCCATTCTTAGTGCATGGACTTCAGCGTGGGGTTCCCCCGCTTTTTGATGATACCCTTCACCGACAATAATACCATCACGCACAATCACACACCCGACATTTGGATTAGGTGATGTGGTAAAACACCCTTTTCGTGCCAACTCAAAAGCACGAGCCATATACATGTTGTCTTGTTCAATCATTGGCGTTAATCCTGTAATTTAGCGATTTCTTCGCCAAATTCACGCACATCTTCAAAGCTGCGATAAACAGAAGCAAAACGGATATAGGCAACTTTATCGAGCTTTTTCAGCTCATCCATGACCAAACTGCCAATTAATTTCGACGGAACTTCGCGCTCCCCGGTAGCCCTAAGCTGGGATTTAATAGAAATAATAGCTTGTTCAATATCATCAGAACTTACAGGCCGTTTTTCTAATGCCTTTTGCATACCACGATTAAGCTTTTCTTCATCAAAAGGCTCACGAATATCGTCGCTTTTAATGACTCTAGGCATGACAAGTTCAGCCACTTCAAAGGTTGTGAAGCGTTCATGGCACAGTAAGCATTGGCGGCGTCTACGGACTTGGGACCCTTCACCGACCAGACGCGAGTCAATAACTTTCGTATCTACAGCTGAGCAGAATGGGCAGTGCATAGCGTTTCCTGAATCTATTTAGGGGGAGATAGTTTACCCTACTATGCGAGAAAAAACACCCTAGAAGATGCCTCCTAGGGTGTTCTCGTTGCTCTTCATATTTCGCGTTGTGAGAGTATTAGCTGCACTCCGATACCCTAGTCACATAGTTTACTATGGTTCCTAGGGATGTCGTTCACTTGCTGCCTACTCACACACGAACTATTTTAAGAACTAAGGCAGTAACGACTCTTGGTCTGCACCTTCTTTTTCGACTTTCGCTTGCATCAAGTGTTCACGCTTCATACCCATCTTCAGTGCTAGTGCAGAAGCCACGTAAATAGATGAGATAGTACCGATAGTTACACCGATTAACATAACCAATGAGAAGCCTTCCAACATTGCGCCACCGAACAGGTATAGCATCAGAACCACTAATAATGTGGTTGCTGATGTCATAATGGTACGGCTCAATGTTTGCGTCAAAGAGACGTTCATGATTTCGTACGGTGTCCCACGACGAATTTTACGGAAGTTTTCACGGATACGGTCTGATACAACGATACTGTCGTTCAGCGAGTAACCGATAACCGACATCAATGACGCCACGATAGTCATATCTATCTCAATATGGAACAAAGACAGAATACCTAAAGTAATCACCACGTCATGCGCAAGAGATAGCACGGCACCCGCAGCCAAGCGCCATTCAAAACGGAACCCAACATAGATTAGGATACAAATCAACGCAGTTAACAGAGCCAAAGCCCCTGTTTGCGCCAATTCAGCCCCAACACTTGGCCCCACGAATTCAATGCGTTTTACGGTTGCTTTATCATCCACACTTTGGTTGATAATCGTGATAATTTCTTTGCCGACTTCTTGACCCGCGGTGCCTTCAATAGGCGGGATACGGATCATGATGTCGCGGCTGCTACCAAAGTTTTGGATTAGTGGATCTTTATGGTTCGAGTTAGACAAGCTATCACGAATTTTATCCAAATCAGCTGGCTGACTTAAGTTGATTTCAATTACCGTACCACCTGTGAAATCTAAGCCCCAGTTAAAACCCTTGACGCCGATAATCACAAAAGAAGCAATCAGTAATACGATAGAAATGCTAAAGGCAACGTTGTCCCAGCGCATAAAGTCATAAACTTTACGACCATAGTTCAATTGTTCAACAGTATAATCCTGTGCCACAACGTGCTCCTTAAATTGACAGCTTGTTAATACGTTTACCGCCGTAAAGCAGGTTCACGATAGCACGTGTACCGACGATAGCTGTAAACATAGAGGTTGCGACACCAATCGCTGTCGTAATCGCAAAGCCTTTAATAGACCCAGTACCCACTGCATATAGAATAATCGCAGTGATAAGTGTCGTTAAGTTTGCGTCTGTAATACTTGAGAAGGCGCCTTTATACCCTTCATGAATCGCTTGCTGAACAGATCGACCGTTCTTGAGCTCTTCTTTAATCCGTTCGTTAATAAGAACGTTAGCATCGACTGCAACTGCAAGGGTTAATACAATCCCCGCAATACCTGGCATGGTCAGCGTTGCCCCCGGTAATAAGGACATAACACCAACAATTAACACCAAGTTTGCTAACAGCGCACTACTCGCAATCAGACCAAATTTACGATAATAAATAATCATAAACAGGATAGAAGCTAACAGACCTGCGATACACGCTTTTAGCCCTTGCTCGATATTTTGCATACCCAGTGTTGGACCAATGGTACGTTCTTCAACAATTTGGATTGGCGCAATCAACGCACCAGCACGTAACAGTAATGAAAGCTGGCGAGCTTCAGTACCGTTAGTAATACCCGTAATACGGAATTTGCTACCAAAACGCGCAGAAATACGTGCCGCATTGATGACCTTTTCATCTTTCACCAAAATTGAACGGCCAGTTGCATCTTTTTTACCACTGTCTTTGTATTCAACAAACAGCGTTGCCATCAGCTTGTCTTGGTTATCACGTGTAAAGTCAGACATGATAGAACCACCAGCACTATCAAGACTGATACTCACTTGTGGTTGGCCATTTTCATCCGCTTCAGAGGTTGAATCCGTAATATGGTCACCCGTTAAGATCACACGCTTATATAAAACGTAAGGCATGCCTTCACGGTCATATTTAACTTCTGAATCACCTGGTACACGGCCACTTTCTGCTGCGGAAGAATCGACTGAAGTATTCACCAAACGGAATTCTAATGTCGCAGTCGCACCTAAAATTTCTTTTGCGCGAGCAGTATCTTGGATACCGGGTAATTCAACCACAATTCGGTCAGCACCTTGGCGTTGAACGAGTGGCTCCGCAACACCTAATTGGTTTACACGGTTGCGAATAATAGTAATGTTCTGAGAAACTGCATAGTTACGTGCTTCACGTAAACGCTCGTCGGTCATAACAGCAATCATGGTGTTATCGCTGCCATCACTAAAGACTAAGTCTGGGTATTTACGAGACAATGCTTTTTCAGCTTGGCTACGATCGTCCGCGTTACGGAAGCGAACTTCCACGCTGTAATCATTGCCTTTACGAATAGAAGAGTACGCAATGCCTTCTTGACGCAGGTCATTACGCAAACCATCCATGTTTTGTTCCTGCAATTTACCTAATGCAGTGTCCATATCAACTTCCATCAGGAAGTGAACCCCACCACGCAGATCAAGACCAAGCTTCATCGGTTCACCACCGATCGCTTCGAGCCACTTAGGCGTTGCAGGTGCAAGGTTTAATGCAACAACATACTGGTCACCCAGTGCATTCATGATCACTTCACGCGCACGTAACTGAACATCAGAGTTGTTGAATCGGGCTAAAATTGCCCCATTTTCTAGAGAGATAGATTTACTCTCAATTTTATCGTCTTTTAACGATTTTTGGACTTGGATCAGCGTTTGTTCATTGGCGGCGGTTCCCCGCACGCCAGTGATCTGAACAGCCGGATCCTCACCATATAGGTTTGGAAGTGCATAAAGCAAACCGATGAGGATCGCAAAGATCAACATCAGATACTTCCACAAAGGATAACGGTTTAGCACGGCAGTTCCCTTCGGGAGAATCAGAATTAAATTGCTTTCATTGTGCCTTTAGGTAAAACAGCAGCAACGAAATCACGTTTGATGGTTACTTCTGTGTTCTCACTCAACTCAAGAACCACATAACCGGTTTCAGACACTTTAGTTACACGCCCGATTAAACCGCCAGTTGTTAAAACTTCATCACCTTTAGTGATAGATTCCATCAATTTACGGTGTTCTTTCGCACGTTTTTGCTGTGGACGCAAAATCATGAAATAGAAGATCAGCGCGAAAACAACAAGCATGATAACCATGGTGTATGGACTACCTTGCGCTGGTGCACCTGCTGACGCCGCTGCTTCAGAAATAAAAAAACTCATTCAACTTTCCTCATTGTTTTATTGAAAGCAATTTTACATACAAAAAAGCTAAGTTTGATATGCTACACAGATTAGTGGCATTTCGCACTTAAATTCACTCGATATTTAATGAAGGTTCGGGTTTACCAATCTTTTGGTAAAAATCTTTAGCAAACTCTTCAAAATTCCCATTTTCTATGGCTTGGCGAATACCGGCCATCAAACGCTGGTAATAACGTAAATTATGGATGGTATTGAGCCTTGCACCAAGGATTTCATTACATCTATCAAGGTGATGCAGATAAGCACGGCTATAATGACGACAAGTATAACAGTCACAATCAGCATCCAGTGTTGATGTGTCTGATTTATACTTAGCATTACGAATTTTTACCACGCCATTTGTCACAAATAAATGCCCATTTCGTGCATTTCGTGTTGGCATCACACAATCGAACATATCGATACCACGGCGAACCCCTTCAACTAAATCTTCAGGTTTGCCAACTCCCATTAAATAACGAGGTTTGTCAGCTGGAATTTGCGGGCAGACATGTTCTAAAATTCGGTGCATATCTTCTTTCGGTTCGCCTACGGCTAAGCCGCCTACAGCGTACCCATCAAAGCCGATTTCCACCAGTCCCTTAACTGAAATATCACGTAAATCTTCGTAAACACTACCTTGAATAATACCGAACAAAGCATTTTTATTGTTTAGTTCGTCAAAGCGTTGGCGGCTACGTGCAGCCCAACGCAACGACATTTCCATTGATGTCTTTGCATAGTCCCAATCTGCTGGATACGGCGTACACTCGTCAAAAATCATGACAATGTCTGAGCCGAGGTCATACTGAATTTCCATCGACTTTTCAGGACTTAGGAAAACTTTTTCACCGTTGATAGGGTTGCGAAAATGCACACCTTCTTCTTTAATTTTGCGCATCGCACCAAGACTAAAGACCTGAAAGCCACCTGAATCGGTTAAAATTGGCCCTTGCCATTGCATAAAGTCATGGAGATCACCATGTAACTTCATGATTTCTTGACCCGGGCGTAACCACAGGTGGAAAGTATTCCCTAATAAGATTTGAGCGCCAGTTTCTTTCACTTCTTCAGGGGTCATCCCCTTAACTGTACCGTAGGTTCCTACTGGCATAAATGCAGGGGTTTCCACCACGCCGCGCTCAAAGACTAAGCGACCACGGCGTGCATTGCCGTCAGTCGTTTGTAATTCATATTTCACATTTGCCTCCTAGCAGCAGAAAAACAGTCTGTTGCTATCGATAATATTAATTTGCTAAGCAAGCAGCCGATGCCACCGCTTATAAAACTGATTACTCACCAATTTTCTCAAATCGAGCGTTTGTATTGGGGGTAATAAACATAGCATCACCATAACTAAAGAAACGGTATTTTTGTTTAACGGCTTCTTCGTATGCATTCATGGTGTTTTTATATCCAGCAAACGCAGAAACCAACATAATTAATGTAGATTCAGGTAAGTGGAAGTTGGTGATTAGTGCATCTATCACCTGATATTCATACCCAGGGTAAATAAAGATTTGGGTATCATCAAAAAATGGAGCAATTAAAGCGTCTTGGCTTGCTTTTGCGGCACTTTCTAGTGACCGAACCGACGTTGTTCCAACAGCGATAACGCGATTACCTCGAGCTTTACAGGCTAAAACGGCATCCACGACCTCTTGTGGCACTTCTGCATATTCAGAATGCATAATGTGATCTTCGATAGTATCAACACGTACTGGTTGAAAGGTACCGGCTCCCACATGTAATGTCACAAACGCCATTTCTACGCCTTTTTGGCGCAATGCTTCAAGTAACGGCTCATCAAAGTGTAAACCTGCCGTTGGTGCTGCGACAGCCCCTGGTTTTTCACTATACACGGTTTGATAAAGTTCTTTATCTGACTCTTCATCAGGGCGATCAATATAAGGCGGCAGAGGCATATGACCAATTTGGTTTAGAATGCTTAATACATCACGTTCATCATCAAAGCGCAGTTCAAACAATGCACCATGACGCGCGACCATGGTCGCCTTCACGCTTTCATCTTCACCTAACAGTAATTCAGCCCCTTCTTTTGGCGCTTTTGATGCCCTAACATGGGCTAATACGCGGTGTTCATCCAGCATACGCTCAATCAGAACTTCAATTTTACCACCGCTAACTTTGCGCCCAAATAACCGTGCAGGGATCACGCGAGTGTTATTGAACACTAGCAAGTCACCGTGCTCCAATTTTTCTAGAATATCGGTAAAAACACCATGCGTGAGCTGCCCTGAACCGCCATCGAGGCTTAATAAACGGCAAGCACTACGTTCAGCCTGCGGATAGTGGGCAATCAGTTCTTCAGGTAATTCAAAAGTAAAATCAGAAACACGCATTGTATTGACATCAATCTAAAAAAACAGGCGACTAGTCTAGTGCCGCGCTGACTTTGGCGCAAGAAATAAGCGTAAAATAGTACAGAAAAACACCATTATTTAACAAATATTTTGTTAGCAAAAAATTCTGTACGCTATTTGTCCATTCAAAGAATGAATTATTTCAATTTCAATAAACTTTTATGACACATTAACTTCCGTCTTTTTTCTTTTTCTTTTTCTTTTTCTTTTTCTTTCTACTAAATAAATATACCCCATGAATTTCGAATTAGAGCAAGGCAGCAAGCAAATTGATCCCTAGGAGCATACATCAGTATGTGACTAGGGTCGATTTGTGCAGCTAACACAGCTATAATTTGAAAGGCATCGGGTATATCATAGGAGGATGAATTACCTAGCGCACCTCCACCTGGCCCACCTCGCTGACAGCTCCTTGCTCGGCAACATCATGGCTGACTACGTGCGTGGCAATCCTACGGGTCTTTACTCCCCCGAGATTGTTGCGGGTATTTTTATGCACAGAGCTGTGGACAGAACCACGGATACCCACCCTTTAGTCAAAGAAGCTAAGTTGTTGTTTCGTGATGAATATCGCCGTGTTGCGCCCATAACCTTGGATTTAGTCTGGGATCATTTTTTGTCGCTGCACTGGTCGACTATTGAGCCATCAATATCGCTAGCGGGCTTTGTACGCGACTGCCGAACAATAATTGAGCCACAACTTTGTCATACTCCTGAAAAATTTCAGGAGTTAAATGAATTCCTTTGGCCTCAGCAGTGGCTGATACGCTATGCGGATAAAAATTATATTGGTAAATCACTGAATGGTATGGCGAGAAGGCGCCCCAAGCTTGGAGCGCTAAGTGGTTCATTTGACGATTTTTTATTACAGTATGATGCGTTAGAAAATATTTTCTTTCAATTTTATCCAGAAATGATGGCTAATGCGCTGCAACATTTTTTTGTACAAAATGTCACAATTAACACAAAGGAATAAATTAAAGCTTGCACTTTAATGGAATAAAACTATCTTATTGATATTAATTTAATAAACCAGTATGATTGATAGCCAAAACCTATCACAATAATCGGTTTAAATGTCTTTATTATCAAAAGATATTTTTCTATTCTTTTGGCAGTCTATGTCCACACTATTTATCAGTGATTAAATAGACAGGACAAAAAACTTTAATTCAAACTCATAGGAGTAAATTATGGTTCTGGTAACACGTCAAGCCCCTGACTTTACTGCTGCAGCTGTTTTAGGTAATGGTGAAATCGTTGATAACTTCAACCTGAAAACCCACCTAAACGGCCGTCCAGCTGTGATCTTTTTCTGGCCAATGGACTTTACTTTTGTTTGTCCTTCAGAGCTGATCGCATTCGACCACCGCTACGAAGAATTCAAAAAACGTGGCGTAGAAGTTGTTGGTGTTTCTTTTGACTCTGAGTTTGTTCATAACGCATGGCGTAAAACACCAGTAGATAACGGCGGTATTGGTGAAGTTAAATACCCAATGGTTGCTGATATCAAACGCGAAATCATCAAAGCTTACGGTATCGAACACCCAGATGCAGGCGTTGCACTGCGTGGTTCTTTCCTCGTTGACAAAAACGGCGTTGTCCGTCACCAAGTCGTTAATGACCTGCCATTAGGCCGTAACATTGACGAAATGCTGCGTATGGTTGACGCGCTGCAATTCCACGAAGAGCACGGTGATGTTTGCCCAGCTCAGTGGGAAAAAGGCCAAGAAGGTATGAATGCATCTCCAAAAGGCGTTGCTGACTACCTGACTAAAAACTCTGCAAAACTGTAATTCGTTACGCGAGTTTTAGAAAAGCGGGCATTAGGCCCGCTTTTTACTTTTTGTGAACCAAGTCTATCTTTTCTCTTCCTGCTAGCAATTATTCCACTCAGTTAACAATTCTTAACTCAAATACTCAATGTTTTGTATTATTGTGTGCTATACATTAAAAGCACAAATAATTAACAAATTATTCATATTGAATATTTGTGCGATAAAACACCTCACCTAACCTTAACTGGGAGATACGAATGATAAAAACATCATTACGCCCTGCGGTTCTACTTCTTTCCTTACTTGTTTCCAGTCAACTATATGCCGCCTCCGAACCTGCGGTTGAAGCGAAAAAAGGCATGGTCGTTTCTTCCCAACATTTAGCATCACAAATTGGGGCTGATATTCTAAAATCAGGCGGTAATGCCATTGATGCAGCTGTTGCGGTAGGGTATGCACAAGCCGTGGTTAACCCTTGCTGCGGTAATATTGGCGGTGGCGGCTTTATGACTATCCACCTAGCCGATGGGAAAGACTTATTCATTAACTTTCGAGAAACTGCCCCTGCTGCCGCTAGCGCAGATATGTATTTAGATAAAGACGGTAAATTGATTAAAGATGCCAGCCTCTATGGCTATCTTGCGTCAGGTGTACCCGGTACCGTTAAAGGCCTAGACTATGCTTTAGAAAAATACGGGACAATGAGCCGCCAACAGGTGATGGCTCCTGCCATAAAATTAGCCAGAGAAGGCTTTACTCTAACCCGTGCAGATACCGATGTTCTCGACACCACGACAGAACGTTTTAAACAAGACCCTGAAGTGGCTCGTATCTTCTTAAAGCCTGATGGTAGTGCCTTCCAACCGGGAGACTTACTAGTCCAAACAGATTTAGCCAATACCTTAGAAAAAATTGCCCAGAATGGCCCATCCGCTTTTTATGAAGGTGAAATCCCCAAAATTGTTGAAGAAGCATCGAAAAAAAATGGTGGTATCTTAACAGCAAAAGATTTTGCGGATTTTACAATTACAGATACAGCGCCTGTCAGTTGTACCTATAGAGGGTATCAATTTATCTCTGCTCCACCACCTAGTTCAGGCGGGGTAACTATCTGCCAAACGCTTAATATCTTAGAAGGGTATGACCTCAAGGAAATGGGCTTTAACTCTGCGGACTATATTCATACTCTTACAGAAGCAATGCGCCATGCCTACATGGATAGAAACACCTTCCTTGGTGACCCTGAATTTGTCGATAATCCAACCGAAAAATTACTCAGTAAAGCTTATGCAGAAGAGTTACGCAAAGAAATCAAACCCAACCAAGCAACGCCATCAACCCAAGTTCAACCGGGAATAGGGCCACACGAAAAACCAGAGACAACACATTACTCTGTAGTAGATGAAAAAGGAAATGCGGTTTCAACGACTTATACGATTAATGGCCGATTCGGTTCTGTTGTTATCCCTCCGGGGACAGGGTTCTTCTTAAACGATGAAATGGATGATTTCACCACGAAAGTCGGCGAGAAGAATTTATATGGCTTAGTACAAGGGGAACGCAACGCTATTGCACCGGGTAAACGCCCATTATCATCCATGAGCCCGACTATCGTGACGAAAAATGGCAAGGTATTTTTAGTTCTCGGTTCACCGGGAGGCTCACGGATTATTTCAATTACGCTGCAAACCGCTTTAAATATTATCGACCATGGTATGCCGCCACAAGAAGCCGTTAATGCACCGCGTATTCACCACCAGTGGCTCCCTGATGAGGTTTATTATGAGCAAAGAGGCGTTTCTAAAGACACCTTAGCGCTCCTCGATAAAATGGGTTACCAGATGGTTGAACAAACACCATGGGGTGCCGCCGAGCTGATTATGGTCGCGATCCCTGAAGGCGCTGGTGTTAGTGCCAAATCTTCAGGTAATGATTCCGCTGTTTCGGGGAAAGTTCGTGAAGGCTTCATTTATGGCTCTAACGATGTACGCCGTCCAGCAGGTAGTGCAGTTGGGGTTGATTAATCGCTGTCGAAGGATCCAACCCCTTCACTGATGGGGTTGGATTAAATATGAATGGCCCTCAACTCATTAATCAGGCTTGGTTTCTTTTCTAAAAGATACAACAATTTGAGGGCTATTCCTGATGGAAACCGACGTTGTTGTTCCCAGCTACGGACCAAATCAACACTAGAACCTATCGCTTCTGCAAACTCTTGTTGTTTCATACCAGAGTGTTTACGAATAGCTTTAACATCTGGTAGTTCGAAGCGATGAATATTTTCACTAGCAGGAACTAATTCACCTTTCTCGATAGCAACCATCTCTTCTAAGCTACTCACTAAATCGTCAAAAAGCTTTTTTCCCATACCATTATCCTTATTACATAACTCATTCAATTCTATATTTTAAATAATTCGAGCGGCAGTTAGGTGATAAAGGAAGATAGACGGAAAGCATAGATAAACTATGTGACTCGGCTATCTGAGCGTAATCAACACCGCTGCAACTTGAAAGATTACGAGTATATTTAACCATTAAGCAAGCTTTTGAATGATTGCTCGTAAAATCGCTTTTTCTTGTTCATTCAAATCTTCCTTTGCGTTCTTAGTATAAATCGTAAGCAAATACAACCTACCGCTCATGGTTC
The DNA here is from genome assembly GCF_029193595.2 of Providencia hangzhouensis. Lineage (NCBI taxonomy): Bacteria > Pseudomonadati > Pseudomonadota > Gammaproteobacteria > Enterobacterales > Morganellaceae > Providencia > Providencia hangzhouensis. The sequence goes on along the minus strand of NZ_CP135052.1, from coordinate 801,902 downwards.
TGTTATAATAGATAACCCTAACACCACCACGTTTTCCTTTATTTAAGGCTCTCCAACGTATTTTTCTACATCCTCCAGAGCGGCTTATTACGTCACCATACTCATAGTTTTCTAATAAGAAGGCCTGAAATAATTGAAATTCATTATCTTCCATAATTAGTTTACGTTGCTGACTAAAAATTCTAGTTTCAACAAACTCTAAATAATTCATTTGCACCTCCTTGCGCATTTCCCATCCAATCTACTAGTACTCCGTACTAACTTCAACAAAAAAATATCATTAGCCCCATTCAAAACGAGTTATGTAACCGCTCTGGTTACACAAAAAAAGGCCGCTAACATTAGCGGCCCTTCGATTCAATAATTGAAATTACTATACTTGTTTATGCTGCGCAGCGGGTGCCACAAACTTATCGCATAAAATTGCCACGACCATCACAACAACAGTTGGTAATACCCAGACTAAATCTTGCTTATACAGTGGCATTGCTGTCATCCATTCAGGAATATAACCTTTCAGATGATCTGACGCTTTTACGGCGCCAATTAGACCGACCACAAAGCTGACTAACATTGTCGGCGCAATCACTATTGTTGGGTTTTTCCACCACTTCAAAGTAAAGCTTAATAAAATTAAGACAATACAAGGTGGATAAATTGAAACTAGCACGGGTAATGAGAAGGCGATTAACTTACTCAAACCTAAGTTTGAGATCACCATGGAGAACACACCTAGGATCAATACCAGTTTACGGTAAGAAATCGGTACATACCGGCTGAAGAACTCTGCACAAGCACAAGTTAAGCCGACGGCAGTTACCATACAAGCAACAAATATTAATACCGCGAGGAAGAAGCTACCGTAATTACCAAAAGTATATTGGACGTAGGTATGTAAAATGTCAGCGCCATCAGCAGGGTTTGGAATTAACGAACCACTATTCTCACCAAGCTTAAACAATGACAAATAGACCAGCGTCAATAATACCCCTGCAATTAACCCTGCCCACATAGTATAACGAGTTAATAATGAAGAGTTTTCGATACCCCTTGAACGCGCCGCATTAACAATAACGATACCAAATACCATCGCACCGAGGGTATCCATTGTCAGATAACCATTGATAAAGCCGTTCGAGAAAGCCATCTCACGATATTCTATTGTTGACGGAATCGGATCACCCGCAGGCCACATGACAGCCGCAATACCCAAAATAGCCAAAGCTAGCATTTTTACAGGCGCTAAAATGTGCCCAACGCTATCGAGCAGTTTTCCTGGGTATAATGAAATACCAATAACTAGAACGAAGTAAACCACGCTGTAGATCAGTAATAGCATATCGGACTCACCACCGAATAATGGTGCGATACCGACTTTATAAGATACAGTTGCCGTTCTTGGCGTTGCGAATAGAGGCCCTACCGACAAATAAGCAACAACCGCCAATAGTAGCCCTGCAGTTTTGCCGACAGGCGTACTGAGCGCTTCAATACCCCCACCCACTTTAGCCAGCGCAATAACCGTCAAAACAGGTAAACCCACACCAGTAACCAAAAACCCTAGTGCCGCAGTCCAAACTTGTTCCCCTGCCTGCAAACCAACCATAGGGGGAAAGATAATGTTTCCTGCCCCGACGAATAACGCAAAAGTCATAAAGCCTAATGCGATGATATCTCTTGATGATAAACGATGAGCCATATTATGTTATTTTTAAGTGACAAAATAGAAAATTATGGGTTTACACTTAGCAACCCTTTGAAATATATATAGCGAGATAGAATTCTGATAAACATACTGTTAACAATATAAAAAAGTATATTTGCCTGTATCACACGAAATGAAAAGTCAAAAAACAGAAAAATTCGCCAATAACTGACAACAAGTAGAACTTTTATAGGGCAAAAAGGCAATAGCAAACCTAAAAACAAGAATAAATAACTAAACTAATTTTCAGAACTAGTGATTACTTTCAGCAAAATCCCAATACTCGTTATATGCTTTGTTCGAAAAATGAACAACTCATCTTTTTCTAGTGATTAGAATTGATTATTTAACAGAATATATAATTAATGTGACAGCAATTATAAGCATTAAATATATGAATATTGAATTGAATATGCATATGGATTGGTGAATAGAAATAATCCACTTTATTAATATTTTGATTATATTAATAAAGTGGAATTATTTACCCATTTTTAAGTTTTTTATCATCAACAATTAGTACTGTTGGTAACGTAAATGAAAACTCACTCCCTTTACCTAACTGGCTCGTCACCACCAACTGACTACTATGATGTTGTAATGCATGTTTAACAATAGCTAACCCAAGGCCAGTACCTCCACCGCCTTGGCGGGAACGTGCTTTATCTACTCGATAAAAACGTTCGGTTAAACGAGGGATATGCTCTGCGGGTATCCCTTGCCCGTTATCTCTCACACTAAAACGCGCCCCTTGCCCGCTTCTCTGCCAATCAACCCAAATTTTGGTGCCTTCAGGCGTATGGCTGATCGCGTTATAGACTAAGTTCGCCACTGCACTACGTAATTGCTCTTCATTACCATGAACACGCAATTTTTCATCAACATGAAATTCAAATTGATGACGCCCTTGGCTTAAACTAAGCGCTTCTTGCTCAATCATTTTGAGAATGACAGGGATATTCACTTGCTCATCAAGGTTAATTTGAGGGGCAATTTCGATGCGTGATAGCTGCAAAAGCTGCTTAACTAAGTTATCCATGCGGTGCGTTTGCTCTTGCATAACATGCAGTGCTTTTTTATTGACCGCAGTCACGTTTTCTTGGTCATCCATAACCTCTAGGTAACCTTGAATGACAGTGAGGGGAGTCCGTAATTCATGGCTCACATTCGCAAAAAAGTCCCTACGCGCCTTTTCCAAACGACGTTTTTCTGTCACATCTCGCGCAACCATCAATAACTGCCCTTCGGTATATGGCAAGATACGAAACTCAACGATTTCACCACTATTGAGCTCGATAGTCAGCGCTTGGTCATAACGTTTGATGGTGAAGTAACGGCTAAAATCAGGATAACGTAGTAAATTAAAAATATGTTGACCATTATCTTCAGGCCAACGAAAGCCAAGCAAAGCCTGCGCATGGCGATTACACCAGAAGATATTCCCTTCGGTTGTCATCATTACCACTGCATCAGGTAGTGATTCTGCACCACTACGAAACCGTTTAATTAACTGGCCTAATTCACGGCGGCGTTTTCGATTACGTTGCTGCATCTGGTAGATACCATAAAAAATGGGTTCCCACCCACCTCGCCCTTCAGGGGGCAACATACTTTTATCTAGCCATAACCAGTAAGAAAGCTTGAGCAGGTTATACCCATGCCATATCAGTGCAGCAAGTAGCGATATCACTAATAGCCACGCTAGGTGGCCAATAAAAACCGATAAAATAAGGGCGGGTAAGATAAATAAAAACAGCCCCCAAATCAGCTGCTTAATCGATAAACGTTCAAGCACGCATGCCTCTCCCTTTGTGGGTTTTAATAACGGATAGAAAAACGATAACCTGTACCACGTACAGTTTGTACCATTTTATCATGACCTTCCGTCTCTAGTGCCTTTCTTAACCGCCGAATATGCACGTCAACGGTTCTATCCTCAACATACACATTGGCTCCCCAGACATAATTTAGTAGCTGTTCTCTACTATATACGCGTTCAGGGTGAGTCATGAAAAAATGTAGTAATTTATATTCAGTTGGCCCCATATCAATAGGGATGTCATTGCTGGTCACACGATGAGAGGTAGGGTCTAATGTTAACCCATTCATTTCAATAATATCTTCCGTCGCCATTGGTGAAATACGACGTAAAATTGCCTTTACCCGAGCAATTAATTCCTTCGGTGAAAATGGCTTGATAAGATAGTCATCCGCGCCAACTTCCAAACCTTTTACGCGGTCTTCTTCTTCTCCTCGTGCAGTTAACATCATGACAGGAACGTCACGTGTTGCGCTATCACGCTTCATATGTTTAATTACTTGGATACCGGAGCCCCCTGGGATCATCCAATCCAGTAGGACGAGGTCGGGTAGCGGGTCAACGAGTTGTGCAATCGCACTGTCATAATCATCAGCTTCAATAGGCTGAAAACCATTCTGTTCTAATACAAAACAAACCATTTCTCGGATGGGCGCTTCATCTTCAACAACTAGAATGCGTCTTGCCATGATTGTTCCTGTAAAATTAAGAAGACATTTAAAATGTGAAAGCATTATGCGTCACTTTTATGACAGAATTATGAATATCAATGGGTAAAACGCATATTAATCTTTATTTTAACGGTTAAATGTCATTTAAGTGAAATATTTCCGCAACATGGTAATAAAGTCACAAACACCCCTCACCCATTATATGGATCAGGTATACTCTCATTATCGAACGTTCATGCTCATTATTGATGATAGGAATTGATAACTCATGCGCATTATTCATACCTCAGACTGGCACCTTGGTCAGTATTTTTTTACCAAAAGCCGTGCGCCTGAGCACCAACATTTCTTAAATTGGCTAGTTGAGCAAGTAGAACTACACCATGTTGATGCCGTCATCGTTGCAGGTGATATATTTGATACAGGTTCACCACCGAGCTATGCACGTGAGCTGTACAACAAATTTATTGTCGACTTACAAAAAACAGGTTGCCAACTGGTTATTTTAAGCGGTAATCACGACTCTGTTTCTGTACTCAATGAGTCAAGTGCTCTACTTCGTTACTTGAATACACAAGTCATTACGTCTGGAAGTGAGCCGCATGTTATTACCTTAGTGAATAAACAAACACAACCTATCGGCTTAGTTTGTGCCATTCCTTTTTTACGTCCTCGGGATATTCAACTGAGTATCGCAGGGCAAGATATTGAAGAGAAACAACGCTCACTACAAAGCGCTATTCATGATCATTACCAAGCCAGCTACCAACTCGCACTAGAACAACGAGCCGCTTTAGGGTTGGATATCCCAATTATTGCAACTGGCCATTTAACCGTTGTCGGCGCAGCCTTAACTGACTCTGTGAGAGACATTTATATTGGTACGTTAGATGCGTTTCCTTCTGGGGCCTTTCCCCCTGCTGACTATATTGCCCTTGGCCATATTCATCGCCCCCAAGTGATTGGAGGACAAGAAAATATTCGCTACTGCGGTTCACCTATTGCATTAAGTTTTGACGAAACAGCGCAACAAAAAAGTGTCTGCCTTATTGAATTCACTGGAAGTGAATTAACTCAAATTACCCCCTTGAAAATCCCCATTATTCAGCCATTACAAAGCATTAAAGGATCCTTAAGCCAAATAGAACAGCAATTAGAGATATGGAAAGATTACCAAGGTGATAAACCGGTTTGGCTTGATATTGAAGTCGCTTCACAAGATTACCTCGCTGATATCCAACAACGTATTGAAGCGTTGACACAAGACCTCCCTGTCGAAATCGTGATACTACGCCGTGCACGCAAGCAAATACAGGGACAAAACCAAACCTTGGCCAATGAAACATTGAGTGAACTCACCGTAGAAGACGTTTTTTTACGTCGCCTTGCCCAAGAGTCATTAGAAGATCCTGAGCGTGAACAGCGCCTAGTGCAGTTATTTCAACAATCTTATGACGCATTACAAATGAGCAAGGAAAGTTAATATGAAGATTTTAAGTTTACGTTTAAAAAATATTAACTCCCTTAGAGGTGAATGGAAAATTGATTTCACTGAAGAGCCATTTGCTAGCAATGGGCTATTTGCCATTACAGGTGCCACAGGTGCAGGAAAAACCACTTTATTGGATGCAATTTGCCTCGCGCTTTATCACCGAACACCGCGTTTAAAAACCATTTCTAACGCACAAAATGAACTGATGACTCGCCACACTGGGGAATGCCTTGCGGAGGTGGAGTTTGAGGTCAAAGGCAAAGCTTATCGTGCCTTTTGGAGCCAAAGACGAGCAGGAGGAAAACCTGACGGCAATTTACAACAGCCTAAGGCGGAACTTGCAACGGTTACTGATGGTAAAATATTGACCGTAAAAATCACAGAGATAAAGGAATTAGTAGCACAAATAACTGGGCTTGATTATGAGCGTTTTACTAAATCAATTTTACTCTCTCAAGGTGATTTTGCTGCGTTTTTAAATGCTTCAGAGAAAGAACGCGCTGATTTACTTGAAGAAATTACAGGCACTGAAATTTATAGCCAAATTTCAATTTATGTTTTTAATCAACACAAGCAAGCTAAAATTGACTTAGATTTGCTAAAAGCGAAAGCGCAAAGCATTAATTTACTCACTGAAGCAGAACATCAAGAGTTATTGGCACAACAAAACCATTTACTTGAACAAGAGACTCAAACCAAGCAACAGCGTGCTCGCCACCAACAAGGGGTTAATTGGTGGCAACAATATCACCAACTCACCCAGCGCATGCAATCACTTGATGATGAGCTTAAAAAAAACGAGCTTGAGTTCCAAGCTGCTCAGCCTCAGTTGAAACGGTTGGCGGACAGCGCTCCGGCAGAATCTCTTCGTCCGTTGTGGCAGGAAGTTGAACGCCTGCAACTACAACTCACTGAATACACGAATAAACAACAACGTTTGCAACTTAGCTTGCAAACTCAGCAAGCTGAACGTGCCCCACTGCAAGAGAAGTTGTTGAAATCACAATCCGAGTATCAACAACACCTTGATTTCGCCAAACAACAACATCAATTGATTGATGAAACTGTCAGGCCTCTGGATAACCAAATTGCACAATTGAAACAGCAGCAGTCTGAAATTACGCAGCAAATTGAGCAACAGTACAAAACTCTTCAGCAAAAACAACACTTAGTTAATGAGACACAGAATCAGATCCAAAATGCTCACATTGAGTTAAAGAAACACAACCAATTCCTAGAAGCGCACCCAAAAGACGCTGAACTGAGTTCCCAAATAGGTAGTTGGCAACAACAAGGTTATTTTATTTTCGAATTAGCCGACAAACTGGCGAATTTGCACAATAAACAACAAATACTTTCAAATGGCGTCGCACAGTTACAGCGACAACAACAGCTGCAAACTGAAAAATTATCCCAAAAACGTCTCGAGTTAGAGCGCAGCACCGTCGCATTCAAAAAACAAGAAGAAACCTACAAACAAAATCAAGAAAAACATGATGTTAACACCATCAACCAACACATTGAACAGCTACAAGCTCGATTACAGCATGCCAAGTTATTACCCCTAATATTATCTCAATGCCTTAATACTCAAACACAAAAACAGAAAGAAATTCAAAAAGATGTTGAATTAGCACAAAGTATCACTGCAACGCAAAAAGAGTTGAGCATTGCCCTGACACGTATTAATGAGTTAGCCCCACGCGTCAAACTAACCAATGATAAATTACAATTAGAACAAAAAATTGTCAGCCTAGAGCATGAGCGCCAGCAACTCATAGCAGGTAACCCCTGCCCATTATGTGGTGCAACAGAGCACCCTGCAGTTAACGATTATCAATCAATCCATCTCAATGAAACGCAGCAACAACTCATTGAACTAACAGATAAACTCGACCAATTAAAACAGCAACAAGCTCAGTTAGAATCACAACTTCACACACAAAAACAACGTCAGAACGAAAACTTACAGCAACAACAGCAAACCAATGAACAATTCGATGCTTTTAACCAACAGTGGCAAAAGGCATGTGAGCAAGCACTCACTCCTGAGTTAGCCCAAAATGAGCAAGCCGTCACCCTCTTAGTTAATCAATTAACGGATCAATTAGCTACGCAACAGAGAATAGTGGCGGATATGGCGGCTCTAGAACGTGAATATCAGCAAGCCAAACATCATTTACATGAACAACAAGCTAGCTTTACACAGCTGCAATCAGAACTGTTATTAGTCGAAGAGCGTTTAAAAAACCAAACGCAACAACTTGATGAGCTCCAAAAAGAACATAATCAGCTCCAACAGCGTAAACAGATACAAATAGAGCAATGGCAATCCACCCTAGATCCATTTAACTTAAGCGCGCCAGATAAAGATAAGTTTGATGAATGGTTTCGCGAAGTTACTCAGCGAAGTGAGCGCTTTAATAACCAAAAAATGGCGGCGCAAACACTTAGCCAACAAATTGAAGTCAATAATGCCACATTAAAAGTTGAGTCAGCACAACTCCGTATTCTCACTCAACAAATTGAACAAGAAGAAAATCGACTTAAACAAATTGAGTTAGGTTTAGAGCAAAAAATAGCGCAACGGAAAACACTGCTTTCTGGTTTAGCTATCAGCCAATTCATTCAGCAATTGAATGATAAACAAACCATCCTTTTCCAAACTCAGGAACAATTAAGTAAACAACTCAATGAGATTGATAAAGCCATCGCCTCAATGAATGGAAGCTATCAAGAGCTCATTGACGCCAGTGAAAAAACAAAACTGGCACAAAAACAAGCCAATACCCTGTTCACTCAATCACTTACAGATAGCCCATTTAGCCATCAACAAGCCTTTCTTGATGCGTTAATAAGCCACGAAGAAAAGCAACAATTAGAAGAGCTAAAACAGCGCATAAACCAAGCTCGTATTCAGTGTGAAACACGTTATAAAGAGGGGCTACAGGCGATTGAAGCACTGAATCAACAGCGTATTGCTGATTTTTCGGCGCTTACTGAAACGCAATTACAAACAGTAGTCACTCAACTTGATGAAGAAATTAAGCAAATAAACCAAAAGCAAGGCCAGATAATTAACCAACTCAGTGCAGATAAGCAACTGCGCCATCAGCAACAAGATTTACTGCAAGAAATAGAGAAAAGCCAATTAAGTTATGACGATTGGAGCTATCTCAGTTTACTTATCGGCTCCGCTGAAGGGGATAAATTCCGACGTTATGCACAAGGCCTAACTTTGGATTGTTTAGTTTCTTTAGCCAATCAACAACTTGAAAAACTTCATGGCCGTTATTTATTACAGCGTAGCCACCAAGCAAACCTTGAGTTACAAGTTATTGATGGCTGGCAAGCAGATAGCATTAGAGACATTAAAACGCTTTCTGGCGGGGAAAGCTTTTTAGTGAGTTTAGCATTGGCCCTAGCGCTATCCGATATGGTGAGTCACCGTACACAATTGGAATCGCTCTTTTTAGACGAAGGTTTTGGGACTTTAGATGCAGAAACGTTAGATATTGCCCTAGATGCATTAGAAAGTTTGAATGCATCCGGCAAAACTATTGGCGTAATTAGCCATGTGGAAGCAATGAAAGAGCGCATCCCCGTACAAATTGCAGTGAAAAAAGGCAATGGACTTGGTTTTAGCGAACTTCCCGCACAATACCGCATCAGTTAACGCAATTTTGTGATTATTCAGGGTGGGAAAGCCCACCCTGATGATTAAATCGCCTCTAATGCTAGTTCCAATGCATATTTAAGGTCATTCACATTTTCAATACCAATTGATAAGCGCACTAAATTATCACTAATACCAATATGTTCCCGGACCTTTTGAGCAACACCTGAATGGGTTGTGGACGCCGGATGGCTGGCGAGCGACTCAGTCCCTCCTAAGCTAACTGCTAATTTAAAGATAGCTAAGTTGTCTAGAAAACGAAATGCATCCGCTTCATTACTCCCCACATTGATAGAGAAGGTTGAGCCTGCACCAGTGCATTGTTTTTGATAAACTTGATGTTCCACACTCCCTTCCGGAAAAAAAGCAGGAAAATGCACTTTGCTGACTTTAGGGTGCTGATGGAGATATTCAGCCAATATTTTTGCACTCTCATTTGCCCTTTCCATACGTAACTGTAATGTTTCTAATGACCGCCCTAACATCCAGCTAGAATGGGGGTCAAGCTGTGTACCGATGGCATTACGTTGCGCCTTCACTTTCTTGACTAACTCCTGACTTCCAACCACAGCACCCGCAACTAGGTCTGAATGCCCTCCCACATATTTAGTTAGTGAGTACACACTTAAATCTGCGCCTAATGACAACGGCTTTTGAAATACAGGCCCTAGCAACGTATTATCGCAAATGACTAATGGAATTTGTCCATTTTGGTTCGTCGATATCTGCTTTGCCACTTGGCTAATTAATTCAATATCAACAAGTGTATTCAATGGATTAGACGGCGTTTCAATATAGATAGCCGCGACTTTTTTACCTTTTTCGATACGTTTAGCAACGTCTAAAATAGATTCTTGCTCATAACCATTTTGAAAAGGAACCGAAGTTATTCCAAAACGGGCTAACGTGTTTAAAAATAAGGTTTCAGTTCCACCATAAAGTGGCTGAGAATGGAGTAACACATCACCCGGTTGCAATACTGCCATTAAGCACGTTGTAATTGCCGACATACCAGAAGAAAATAGCGCTGCGCTTTCTGCCCCCTCATACAGGGCGAGTCTGTCTTCGACAATCTCACTATTTGGGTGGTTAAAACGTGAATACACCAATCCTTGTTTATGGTTTTCGCTCGTTTGTGTGCGCCCACTAACTAAGTTAAAAAAATCTTTCCCTTCCTGAGCGGTTTTAAATACAAATGTGGATGTCAGAAAAACAGGTGGCTTAATTGACCCTTCTGAAAGCTTAGGGTCATAGCCATAACTCATCATTAAGGTTTCTGGAGATAATTCTTTACCTTGTAAGTCCTTTTTATAGCTCTGTTCTGACATTTTTAGCTCCAATATGGTTTATCATCATATCTCTAACGACTCGACTGCTCAGATAATATTATTATTACTTATTATTTGCTCATATTCCTTAGGATAAAAGCGACGTGTGACCGTTAAATGGGAGCGCAAGCGCCCTTTAATGACATTTTTTCCGAGGTTGGTAAATAATGGATTCAATGGATCGCTATCAGGCCCTAACGCTTGTTGCGCTAAATAATGGGGTAAATTTAATAATGGGACTTCTTCTGCAAAAATATTTGGCGTAATAAAATAAGCAATAGAATAACGAGAATGACTATTTTTACGCCTAACAACTTGATGAACATTCGCACGTAAATAGCCATTAGTGGCTAATTCAAATACTTCTCCAATATTTACCACAAATGCATTTTCCAAAGGTTCAACATCTATCCAGCCTACATCTGTTTCAACTTGTAGGCCTCCACTATTGTCCTGCCATAATAAGGTTAAGATCCCCGCATCTTTATGTGCGCCAACGCCTTGCTCTCCTTCATTATTATTTTCTCTTGCCGGGTAATGAATAAGTTTTAATAAATGTTGTGCCGGCTCGGCAATAATTTTATCAAAACTATTTTCAGGTAATTCTAGTGCAACTAAAAACGCTTTAATTAATTTTACTGCAATGGTTCGCATTTCACTTTGCCACGCAAGTGCCTGAGATTTAAGTTCAGGTAAAGATTGCGGCCATTGGTTTGGCCCGTGTAAATTAAACCAGATAGGGTCATCTTGATTAAGTTGCAATGCAGGTAACTCTTCACCAATATCAATCTGTTCACGGTAATCCGGCTGGCTACGAGTGCTCTCTTCCGTGGATGCTGTATACCCACGAAAATGCTTTGAGTGCTCCATCGAAATGCTTTCTTTTTCGCTTTGAGGTAAGGCAAAAAATTGTTTAGTTGTGGCTAATAGTTGCTCACGTGTACCAACAGGAATATTGTGCCCAACAAGATAAAAAAAACCAATTTCTCTAGCAATAAACCGTAATTTTTTGTAGAAATTCTCTCGTGTTTCAGGGTTTTCGAGTTCTTGTAAATCAATAATGGGTAATTGTGTTATAGACATATTAATCGACCTTCTAAAATATTTATTTAAATAATGAATAAAATTCAAGATATATTTATCACTCGATTAAATACCACATCTGATATTACTAAAAATAATTTAAAACTATATCGATATAACTTTTTGTAACAGTTAACATCTTATATAACTGAAAATAAGAAATACGAAAAAAATATTATTTATAAAGCGTTATTTTTATTTGGTTAGATACCGAGAACAAAACCAATTAGAGATCATCAAATGAAAAAACTACCTGCAGTGTTATTGTCCTTGTCGTTATCAGCCTTAGTGGCTTGCTCCCAAGAAGAAGACACCAATGAAATTACAGAACCACAAAAAGTAACTTCACAAAAAATTATTATTGGCAGCCACGGTAGTGATGCGGATATATGGAAATTTATTGCCCAATCACCGGAAGCTAAACAAGCCAACCTCGATATTGATGTCAAAATTATTGACGATGGAATAACACTCAACGTCGCTACCATTGACGGAGATGTTGATGTTAATGCATTTCAATCTTGGAGGTTTTTAAAAGATTTTAATAAAAATCATAATAACCAATTAACGGCGATCTCAACCACCTACTTTGAGCCAATGGGCATATATTCGGTAAAACATAAAAAATTAGCTGATTTACCTAAGCAATCTATCGTTGCCATTCCCAATGATGCCGCCAACCATATACGTGCACTTAAATTACTTGAAAAGTCGGGGTTAATTGCATTAAAACCTAATTTTAACCAAGCCACAGGGTCTACTAATGATATTGTCTCGAACCCTAAGGACTTAGTTTTTAGGCAAATAAAATATGCTCATGGCCCAAGAGCATTGCCTGATGTTGATATTGCAGTCATAGGTAATACCGCTGCACAAGAAGGCGGGTTAAACGTTTTAACTGACTCGTTATTTAGGGAAGAGAATGATGAGACTATTATTAATAATATCAATTTATTAGTTGTTAAAACAGATAACAAGGATAACCCTAAATTTGCCAAATTAGCAGAACTGTACCACACTGAAGCGGTAAGAAAGTACATCATTGATAATTTTGGTGGAACTAAAATCGAAATAACCAAAAATGTTAGTGAACTCAATTAAGTAAAACTAGTTATCATTCTTGCCTAGCAGGATTACGCCTCTTGCTAGGCTCTTTAATGCCCCATCTATTCTCTCTTTTTCTATGCTCAATTATTTTATATGTATATTATTCATTTGTGCCTATTAATGTCATCTCCCATCATAAAACCTCACCAGAAACATATTTAATATATTGATTTTAAACAAATTAAAAGCAAAGCTTAACTTAGTGCAAAAATTTGAACCTTATCGTTAAATTTTTTTTCTATGATTTTTCATTCGCCAAGTTATAGTAATAACCATTGAAACACACTACGGCTTCTAAGATTTATTCAATAAAATGCCGTGCGCTAATGAAAAGCTAGGAGACTAAAATGTCTAACGCATTTATCGAAATGATTAAAAATCGTCGTACTATTTATAACCTCGGCGATGCTTTACCAGTATCAGAAGAACACGTCACGAAACTAATTAAAGAAGCAGTTAAACATTCACCATCATCATTTAACTCGCAAACGTCTCGTGTGGTAATTTTATTTGGTGCTGAACACAAAAAATTGTGGAATATGACTAAAGAAGCACTGCGTAAAATTGTTCCTGAGCAAGCCTTCGCTTCAACAGAACAAAAAATTGATAGCTTTGCTGCAGGGGCTGGTTCTATTCTGTTTTTTGAAGACGAAAACATCGTAAAAGGTTTACAAGAACAATTCCCTTTATATGCGGATAATTTCCCAATTTGGTCTGAACAAGCCAGTGGTATCGCACAATTTGCAGTCTGGACAGCATTATCACAAGAAAATATCGGTGCATCTTTGCAACATTACAATCCACTGATTGATAATGACGTTCAAACAACATGGAATGTACCAGCTAACTGGATATTACGCGCTCAAATGGTATTTGGTTCGATTAATGCACCCGCTGGTGATAAAGACTTTATGGACGACGATGTTCGTTTCAAAGTTTTCAAATAAACTAGAATACTAAGAATTTAAATAATCCTCTCGTAATATATTTACGAGAGGATTTTATTTATTTGATATAATCAAGGTGAATAATTCAATGTCATCACCAATGATGATCATAGTTTTAACTTATAACTTATTCTAAATTAATCCGCACCCTCAATAAAACATATTTATTCAAAATAGTTTATCGAAATAAAAAGAAATATTTACAATTATACTATTATTATTACACTCGTGTTACCGTCTGACTATTAATTGAACATGCGAAATTTGACAACTACATAAGTTGATATTTATCAATTCATTAGCCAATCACCCTACTAAACTCTAAGTATATTTTCATTTTTAGTTTTGCATTATAGATATTTGAACTACACTAAAAGTGAGAGCACAAAAACACGTTCCATCGTGTAAGTGTTATTAAGGGGGGGTGGACTATGAAAGGTTTATCTTTACTAACATCTGTTGTTGCTATAATCATTTCAAGTTGTTCTTTCACCTATGCAAGTAATAATTCATCAGGAGGTACAATTACATTTACAGGTTATATCTATGAGCCACAATGTTCAGTTAAGGTTGAACATAAAGAGCGAGTGAATATTACGTGTTACCGAAAAGGTAAAGATGTTTCAATAACTGGTTCTTTAAAAAATGGCCAAAAGGTAGAATCTGAATATGTGAAAGTTGAGTATGATAAACACACTAAGTTACCTATGTTAAATGTCTTTTATGAGTAGCTCCATAATGGTTACCTTAATCATAACTGCTCGGAATATTTAATGTAAAAATTGTCTTAATATTCCGAGCACTATTTTCCCCTCTAAAAAGTACCTCTTAAACACATTATTTAGCCACTAAAAAGCCCACCCGTAGGTAGGCTTGAATGATATCAATGTGTTCAGATTACTTCTCGGTTAAATCTATTTGATAAATAGCGAAACCAATATCATCAGTACCGACTTGTTTCATCGGATACTGCGCATTCTCTTTGATGAATTTTGCTGCTTTTTCACTTGGTGCAGTTTCAAAGCGAATATCCAGTTTTTTGTCTGTTTTAATTGGAGTGAATGACCAATTATTAGCCGCTTTAGTCGCAATTTGTCCTTTATTTTTAGACTCTTTAGCAATATAAGCCGCTAAAATAGAACGGTTTTCATCCGGTGATGCAAATGCAACATTATTATCACCTGTTCCAGCAAATTTACCGCCGTAGCCACGGTAGTTATTCGTTGCCACTAAGAAAGTTGCTTTTGGATCAATCGGTTTACCTTGGTAGGTTACGTTTTTGATTCGGTTAGCATCTTTGTTGACTGTTTGGCAATCAACATCGTATTTCGCTGGCTGAGTCAGGTCGATTTGGTAATTTACACCACTAATTGTATCGAAATTATAAGTTCTGAAACCATTCCAATTCAATAAGCTTTGTGGTGCTGTTGATTGTGGGTTGATTTGATTGAACATCCCGGCTGAACATTCTAACCACTCGACGACATCCGCACCTGTGGCTTTAACTACAACTAATGTATTTGGATATAAATATAAGTCAGCAGCATTACGGAAAGTTAAATCACCTTTTTCGACTTCAATAAATTCAGTCGGTGAATTTTTACGTCCACCCGCTTTAAATGGCGCTGCGGCTGCAAGAACTGGTAAATCTGCGAGGTCAGGGTCACCTTGAATAAAGTTTTTGGTGTAATCGATTTGAGCATCATTCACGATTTGTACAGTTGGGTCGCTTTGAACCAATGCTAAGTAGCTGTACATATTTTCGGATGCTTTACCGATATGTTTTCCGACAAACTTACGAGTATCTTGGTGTTCTTGTTCAATAATTTTTGCTAGGTCGCCATCACGCTCAACCAAGGCTTTCTTATTTGGTTTATCATAGACAGGGCGTGCATGAGCTGTTGCATCAACCACTTTCCACGCGCCATCATCATTATTGACCACTAAATCAACCACACCTAAATGATCACCCCACTGTCCTGGCATAACCGCAGGTACACCATTAACTGTTCCCTTTGCAATATCAACACCTTTGATATCGCTGAAATCTTTGCTAGGGAACACGCCGTGTGAGTGGCCAAACATGATAGCGTCGATACCTGGGACTTCACTGAGGTAATAAACTGAGTTTTCAGCCATTGCTTTATATGGCTCTTGAGAAAAACCAGAGTGAGGAATAGCAACAACTAAATCCGCACCTTCTTTTTTCATTTGTGGTACAAATTTTTTCGCAGTTTCAGTAATGTCATTAACTAAAACTTTGCCTTCTAAATTTGGTTTATCCCAAATAAGAATTTGTGGGGGAACAAAACCAATGTAACCAATCTTGATAGTGTGCGTTTTACCGTCTCTATCTTTAACCGGTGTATCTACAATAATGTATGGGTTAAAGTAGTTTTTACCCGTTTTCGCATCAATAATATTAGCGTTAATGTATGGGAATTTTGCGCCATCAATAGCTTTATGTAAGAATTCTAATCCAAAGTTAAACTCATGGTTACCGAAGTTACCTACGGTGTAACCCATAGTATTTAAAAGTTTATGTGCAGGGTGAGATTCACCGTCTTTTAAACCTTCACCTACTATATAGTCTGCTAATGGGCTACCTTGGATTAAATCTCCGTTGTCCACTAATACTGAGTTTGTCGCTTCTTGTTTAGCGGCTTTAATTAATGTCGCGGTACGAACGTAACCAAATTGCTCTGTCGGCTTGTCTCTATAATAGTCAAAATCAATGAGGTTGCTGTGAACATCCGATGTTTCCATTACGCGTAAATCAACTGTTGCTGCGTTCGCATTAAATGCGACTAACATAGCAAGTGTTGAAAGTTTTAATACTTTATTCATGTAATCCCCTTAGTTGCCATTATTGAGAGAAAATTGCCTCTCAAATCTGAGTACCTACCCTGTAAAATTGAACAAATAAACAACAAAGTTAGCGTTAAAATTTTACACTATGTGCATGACGTCAATTTTTAATGATAATACACTGCAAACAGTAACCATTTTTTGTGACTAAATCACGGTTTTCATCTTTTTATTGAGCTTGATTTTTATATAGCTCACAAAAATGAATTAATGATGACAAATTCACCTTAATTAACTCAACTTATTCCATTGAGGAGTTGTGAATATTTTTCGTAGGAAAAAAAGAACTGTGATTTATATCACTGAGTATTAAAGAAACTTATTTAACTTAAATTTCTGTGCTTTATTTAGCCAAGAAAGCACCTTTATTTTTACTTATCCTTTTTATTCTATAAATATATCCATCAAATTATTTTCAATTAATCTAAATTTAATTTAAGAAATAAAAGATGATTATTTAATCATTAGTTTTATACATATTTTTCATTTGATTAGAAATTAAGTATTTTTCCTAAAGAACTTTCATTTGATTAGAAACCAAGTATTTTTTCTAAATAATTCGAGTTGAGGCAAGGCGGCAAAAGAGAGTATCTCGGGGAGCATACACAAGTATGTGACCCGAGTAACCGAATGAAGCCAACACCGCGACAGCGTAAATTAGGACGAAAACAACCAAGCAGCTCCGCGAACCCCACTCGAATCGCCATGCACCGCCTTACGAATCGGTGTATCACACTCCCTACCAAACACCCACTGACGAATACGCTTTGGTAGCTCTTCATAGAGGCAATCAACATTACTCATTCCGCCCCCTAGCACTATCACATCTGGGTCTAACATATTAATGGCTTGTCCAAGGGCTTTTGCAAGGCGATTAAGGTAATTTTCCAGTGCAATGGTGGCATGCTTATCACCTGTTTGAGCTAATGCAACAATTTCCATCCCCGTTTTTTGGCTTCCTGACATTTTTGCATAATCCGCCATAAACCCTGTACCTGAAACAAACAATTCGGTGCAGCCCGTCAGCCCGCAATAACAGCTTTCTGATACTAGAAACTGCCTATCTTGCTCATCTTGCCATGGTAAAGGGTTATGCCCCCATTCCCCTGCAACGCCATTTCCCCCTGAATGCACTTGCCCATTTATCGCAATTCCTGCACCACAACCGGTTCCGATAATAACAGCAAACACGACCTTCTCACCCGCTCCTGCACCATCAACCGCTTCTGAAACAGCTAGGCAATTAGCGTCATTCGCCATTTTTACTTCACGGTTTAATAGATGACTTAAATCGGCATCAAACTGTTTACCATTAAGCCATGTGGAATTGGCATTTTTAACTTTACCAGTCACAGGAGACAAAGTTCCAGGGATCCCCACACCAACACTACCTGACAACCCAGTCGCCGTTTCTGCATCTGCCACTAAACTTGCTATCGCTTTAAGTGTCGCGTCATAATCACCACGAGGTGTTGGAATACGTTTACGAAACAAAGTATTGCCACTGTCATCTAATGCAATAACTTCAATTTTGGTTCCACCAAGGTCAATACCTATTCTCATTATGATGTTCTCTACTATTTAAAGTTTTTATGTCAGGGCTTCTATAGCTATCATGGCTTGCTTTGAGGGGTATTATCAATAGTTAACCAATGAAATGATAGCAGCCCTCAACGACAGCGCATTTTTTTTCGCTTAATAACAGACAATTCGCTATCATAGCCCCCTGCTCTAACTGGCTATTTATCAACAAAGGTAGGTTTTTCATGTGGTTCAAGAATATATTGGTCTATCGCCTGAATCGGGATTTGGCACTCTCCGCAGATGATTTAGAGAAACAGCTTGCCGCCCTCGCCTATCACCCTTGTGGTAGCCAAGATATGATGCAAACTGGCTGGGTTTCCCCTATGAATGGTGGTGATACATTGACACATGCAGCGGGTAATCAAATTCTTATCTGTGCTAAAAAAGAAGAAAAAATGCTGCCATCTCCTGTAATTAAGCAAGAATTGCAGGATAAAATCGAAAAATTGGAAGCTGACCAAGGCCGTAAGCTGAAGAAAACAGAAAAAGATTCACTAAAAGATGAAGTTGTTCACTCACTCCTTCCTCGTGCATTCAGTAAATTCAGTAAAACCTACATTTGGATTGATACAGTAAATCAATTAATTATTGTTGATGCCGCAAGTGCAAAACGCGCTGAAGACAATTTAGCCTTACTCCGCAAAAGCTTAGGTTCCTTACCTGTCGTCCCTCTGACTTTTAAAGACCCAATAGAGCTAACACTCACTGAATGGATCCGTTCGGGCTCATTACCACAAGGTTTTGCCGTCATGGATGAAGCGGAGCTAAAAGCTATCTTAGAAGAAGGTGGTATTATCCGCTGTAAGAAGCAAGAACTCATTTCTGATGAAATTGCCACCCACATTGAAGCCGGTAAACTCGTTACCAAACTGGCCTTGGATTGGGAAGAGCGTATCCAGTTCATGTTATCTGATGATGGTTCCCTGAAGCGCCTCAAATTTAGCGATACATTAAAAGACCAAAATGACGACATCGCTAAAGAAGACTACGCGCAAAAATTTGATGCTGATTACGTATTAATGACAGGTGAACTTAGTGCATTAATCGCTCGCTTGATTGATGTATTAGGTGGCGAAGCCGAGCACTAATTTGTTTCTATCCCCTCTATCGCCCTCACAATGGCAACTCACACTTAAGTAAGTTGCCATCACTTTTTAGATCCCGCTTACATAGCCACAATTAAGTCATTGACTGGTAGTGAAATCTCTGGTTGATTGATTTATATCCATATCGCAAATTTCTAATATTTAATTATGTTCAACAACAATAATAAAAATAGCCCATCACTGATGATTATGGTCAATATTCTGTCGAAGGAAATGTTATGAAAGAGCTCATCGAACCTGAATTAGATGAAAATTCACTGGTTACCCTACAAAAAGTCACCGCCGATAATTTTTCTGAAATTTGCTTACTAAGTCATACGCTTAGTGAAGCACAACGTAATATGGTGGCTGACAATGCCTATTCCATGGTGGAAGCCCAGTTTTCTGATTGCGCATGGTATCGAGGCATTTACGCCGATGATGTCCCTGTCGGTTTCATCATGCTGCATTCTGGGTTAGATGATGATGAATTAGAATATAACGGTATTATGCTTTGGCGTTTTATGATTGCTGAACCCTACCAAAAGCTGGGATTCGGCCGTGAAGCCCTAGTTCAAGTCATCCATTATTTAAAAAGAAAAGGATATCCACGCCTTTATAATAGCTGTGGTGAAGGGGAAGAAAGCCCATTTGAGTTCTACAAAAAACTTGGTTTTGTACCAACAGGCGCTTATATGGATGATGAATGCGAGCTGGTCCTAGATATTACTAATTGGCAAGAACAAGAAGAGTAAGCCTATAAGTGCAGTCAACAACGCTACAGCACGAAGTATGACCAATACCAATACGCTAAATAGTTTGTGCTGTCGCAAGGCGGCAAATGCGTTAGAACCTAGGAGCATACACAAGTATGTGACTAGGGCTAACGCATGAAGCCAACACCGCGACAGTGCGAAGTATGACCAATACCAATACGCTAAATAGTTTGTGCTGTCGCAAGGCGGCAAATGCGTTAGAACCTAGGAGCATACACAAGTATGTGACTAGGGCTAACGCATGAAGCCAACACCGCGACAGTGCGAAGTATGACCAATACCAATACGCTAAATAGTTTGTGCTGTCGCAAGGCGGCAAATGCGTTAGAACCTAGGAGCATACACAAGTATGTGACTAGGGCTAACGCATGAAGCCAACACCGCGACAGTGCAAAATATGACGCGTATTCGTTATTTTTGGATAAGATAACGAATAGTCGGCCCATCTTGCTGAATATCCAACACCGTATAACCGTAGTTTTTCGCATCTAGAGGAATATTATTAATCGACTGCGGGCAATCACTTACCACTTCTAATATTTCGCCTTTTTTCAACGATGGCATTGCTTCTAGTGTTGCTACTGCTGGATATGGGCAAGGTTCTCCGACCATATCTAAACGATAATCAGGGATAATGTCTTTATTACTCATATTACCTCCACGGATACATTAGATGCTTTTTGAGAACGTTTACGGAAAAAATGTTTTTCCCAGACCAACATCAACACAAATGCTACCGCTAATAATCCATAAGTGACTAGCAATCCACCTTCTGGTCCAAAGGTTTCAAGTAAATTAACTTTGTCAAAATCAGTCGCCAACCAAGGACCTAAATCATCCCAGTAATAAGCCAGCACCGTAGCACCAATGATATTACCAAAACCAACCCACCAATAATGGACTTGGCCCTCGACCGCACGGTACATCCAGCCCGTTTCACAACCACCAGCGAGCACAATACCGAAGCCAAACAGTAATCCACCAATCACTGCATTCGGCCCAGCCCATAAAATTTTTGGCGTTGCGCCTAACTGTACATAGCTGAAGATACCAATTGCACTGACTGCCATACCAATAATGATAGCTTTGGCCATATGTGTGCGTCCGGTGATCCACAGATCACGGAATGCGGAGGTAAAACAAATTTGCGCTCTTTCAATCAGTAACCCGAAGCCAATACCACATAAGATAGCAAAACCCATCACAGGGGAGTCTAATAAAGTATAAAAACCCCAAGCTAGTGCTAATGTGAAAATCACCATTCCTAGTTTAAAGCGTCTTTTCGCCACATTATGATTTTGTGTTAACGGCGATGCGGTGCTGACTTTTTTCAGTTTCACAGGGATGCGAAACATTGGCATTAGTGTAAATTTCGCACCAAAATATGACCCTGCCGCAGTAGCAACAGCAAAGTACCACGCGTGTAATGAGAATTGAGGGATCCCAGTAAAGAATGCGGCTAAATTACACCCCATTGCCAAACGAGCACCAAATCCAGCGATAATACCGCCCAAAATAGCTTGAAAAATACGGATACGGTGCTGAGGCATTCGTAATTTGATATTATTTGCCCATAACGCAGCGGCAAAACACCCAGCAAACATACCAATAATCATCACACCATCAATGCGATCCAATGGTGTACCTTCAAAACCAATAACTTTGAAATAGCCCCATGTCTCTGGTTCAGCGCCAAATAATTGCATGATGTGCCCGCCCCAACGCGTAAACTCACCCGTAACTGCCCAAAACGTGCCAGTCAAGCCAAAATAATAGGTTGATAAGATACCTGCGGCAATAACTGCAGGTAATGGTTTCCAAAAACCGATGAGATAGCGAGATTTAAAATCAGACCAAGTCATTGTTACTTCCAATTCATTCACGCCAGACCTTGGCAGAGAAACTCGCCGTTGTATAATTATCGTTATAAGTATTTATATCGATCCCCACAGCGAAGTGGCAACATCATACTCCGATAAATTTTTTCGTGAAGTTATTTCATCATAAAACGAGAGGCAAATTGATCTCGAGCACAGCCAGATTTAAAGAGATAGTTAGGAATAAAAAAAAAGCGCTATCTCAATGATAACGCTGGAAGTGTAGTCTTATTTTATCTATAGAAGAGTATAATATGAAATTGCCGTATTACGGCGACGCTTGCTATGCGTAGTCTGTAGTCAGCCCATTTGACTCCAGTAATAACACTTATATCACGGTCTAAATACATTTACTTAGCTGAGCTAACTGTTAAGTAACTATATCTATTTTTAATGTTAAGACCTAAATATTCACTAACTTTGTATGATTCCCAAATTAGTGTTGGCCTTATTAATTCCCTAGCATAAGTAAATTATAAAAATAGATAACTCAGTATAATAAAGTATTTAAAAGTGTTTCTAAATGTTATTGATTGCATTATAGCGCAACACTTTTGTTGCGCAAGTGTTTTTTTATTTTCATGACAAGATACAGGATAAAACACAAAATCAATTTAAATCAAAAAGATACAGCAAGAACATAAGAATGAGGCAAAATATTTAACCTATAGTTAAGATATTACAAACAATTTACATTTTTTATAAAAAAGAATTCATTTCAAATTTAAAAATAAATTTAATATTAATTAAATATATAAATTAGCTTTAAAAATATATTCCCTGGAATAATAAAACTTTTTGAACATTAATAAAATTAACATATTTTTCATTATAATTTATTAGTAGTATTTACGTAATTAAGATTTATCAACCTAAAAATTAAAAATAAAAACAACCAGACCTATGATAAACAATCATTTTTTGACCAATCTCTCTTTTATTAAATAACCACCCTATTAATAAGGGAATATACAAAAATAGATTAAAAATAATACTTATATAAATCCTTATTGGTAACATGGTTTATTTTTAATAAAGTTTTACATCATTATTGCATTGTCATTGATAAAATAACCAGAATTAATAGGTCATTTAACTCGTATTTATAAATTAAAAAACCAAGAAAATGAATCAATATGACTAATGAGTAGGTAGAAAAAAAGGTAATATCAATAGAAATTACTATCATAAGAAAGGAGAAACATATAACAATTCATTATAAAAACTAATGAAAATCTTTATTACTTATCGGGAATACAAGCGAAAACATCCAAAATAGAGTAAAAAAATGGGCACAATGGTCAAGCTACCTTATCAAATTGCGAATAAAAAATGTCAAATAAGAATAAAATTCTTTAAAAAAAAATTAATTAGATAAATAAATGCGCTTGGATTTTCACAAATAGTACCTAAGGGAGGTTAGTAAGACACGAACTTATCTTAGTGGTATGGTTAGATCATAAAAAAACGCGTTTTACCCTTAATGATAAAACGCGTTTATATGGCTTAATCAGCTTATTTTGAGGATGATGTCGCTTCCATTCCCACTAAACCAATCTTCAAGTACCCTGATTGACGCAATGCATTCATTACATCCATCATAGTTTCATAATCAACACTCTTGTCCGCTTGGAAAAAGATTGTTGTTTCCTTATTGGAACTCGTTGCTTGGTCAAGTGTAGAAGCAAGCTGTTCCTTTGTCACAGCTTGGTCACCAATAAAAAGCTGGCTATCCGATTTAACCGTTAGAAATACAGGTTTTTCAGGACGCGGCTGCGGCTTCGCTGTCGAGGCGGGTAAGTCGACTTTAATATCAACTGTTGCCAATGGTGCCGCAACCATAAAGATAATCAATAAAACCAACATAACATCAATAAAAGGTGTTACGTTAATTTCATGCATTTCACCGCTATCGTCTTGTTCGTCACCTAAACGCATTGCCATAATAATTACCTTGCTTTGCTATTTGCCAGATCAAGATCACGCCCCAGTAACAATGCGGACTGAGCAGCGACATCCCCTACTTGACCACGATAGTTGTTGATCATACGGGCAAAAATATTATAAATCACAACCGCAGGGATAGCGGCAATAAGACCAATTGCTGTCGCTAATAATGCTTCTGCAATACCAGGGGCAACAACAGCGAGGTTAGTCGTTTGCGAGTGGGCAATCCCGATAAAACTGTTCATGATCCCCCAGACCGTCCCAAATAGACCGACGAATGGAGAAATCGCACCAATAGTCGCCAAATAGCCATTACCGCGCCCCATATAACGGCTAATCGCAGCAACAGCTCTTTCTAAACGGAATGATGTGCGCTCTTTTGTGCCTGATAAATCAGAGCTATTGGCTGATAAAGCCCGCTCAGTAACAGCTTCATTTAATAACATACGCGTAATGCTATTTGCTTTGAAGCCTTCTGCGATACTGACCGCCTCATCAAGTGACTTCACCTCAGCAATCGCTTTTGCTTCTGCTTTTAAGCGGCGACGAGCGACTAATATTTCCAAACCTTTTGAGAAAAATAGAGCCCATGTAATGACAGAAGCAATCACCAAACCAATCATAACGGTTTTAACCACGTTATCTGCATTTTGGTACATTCCCCAAACAGATAAGTCTTGATCAAAACCCCCTGTTGGTGCTTCTGTTGCAATTTCAATGTTTTCATTAACAACTGTTGTGTTCACGGCTTCGCCTTGCGCAGGCTCAGCAGGTACTGATGCAACTTCAGCACTTGGTGTCGTTGTTGTTGGTGCGGCTGAATTTACTGCCGGTTGTGTTGATGGTGTGTTTTGAGACGCAGCTGGTGTTGTTGCAGGTGTGGTTTCAGCGACTGCCGTACCCATCAAGCCGAACGCCAATAGAATAGAAGCTGTTAGTTTACGCATCAGTTGGCCTTTACTCTCTTTTTAGTGTTGTATAATAAAATTCATATCGATGATTGTGCCATTCATCGACTAACCTTTAAAAGCGAAATTTGACTCGCGCTGTCCGTCTCTTTTCAAAAAGACGGTGCTGATGATATCAAACACAGCGCGAATTGATAGTAATTATCATTAGTATTCGCGATTTTTTTATATTTTTTTGCGTTTAGACAAACATGACCTTCTCTACTATGCGGTTATTTTCCTTAATAATTCGCGGTTCAATTAAATGTTCATTCCCAATCTTACAAATAAAATTTACCTACTGTTTGAAAGTTGAAGAATACTCAAGTTACATTTCTATCAGGATCATTTAACGTCTTAGTATAAATCACCTCTAAGTTTAACCAGTTCACACTCTGTGTAGGGAAAAATCATGGCAGAAATAAAACCTGAAACACAATTAGTCCATATTGGTCGGAACCCTAAGTACACACAAAAAGGGGTAAATCCCGTAATTCAGAGAGCATCTTCTATCATTTTTGATACGCTCGAAGAGAAACGTCATGCAACTCGCCATCGTGCAAATAGCGTATTATTTTATGGGCGTCGTGGTACGCAAACTCATTTCGCTTTTCAAGAGGCCATGACAGAATTAGAATCAGGTGCTGGATGCGTCCTTTACCCATCAGGCGCAGCAGCTATCACAAATGCCATTTTGTCGTTTATTTCTGCTGACGAACATATCCTTGTTACAGGCTCAGCTTATGACCCAACTCAAAATTTTTGCGACAATATTCTCACTAAGTTAAATATCCAAACCACGTATTTTGATCCACTCATCGGAACGGGTATCGCTGATTTAATTCAGCCTAATACGCGTATTGTATTCTTAGAGTCCCCCGGTTCTATCACCATGGAAGTTCATGATTTACCGACAATCGTAAAGACAATACGTGCGAAATCCCCTGAAATTGTGATTATGATTGATAACACTTGGGCTGCTGGTGTTTTACTTAAACCTTTATTATTTGATGTTGACGTATCAATCCAATCAGCAACTAAATATATCAATGGCCATTCCGACGGTATGCTCGGCCTTGCTGTGGCAAACCAACGCTGTATTGAAACATTGCGCGAAAATTCATATCTCTTAGGCCAAACGGCTGATCCAGACACCGTTTATATGGCTAATCGAGGACTACATACATTGCCGACTCGCTTAAAGCAGCATCAAATTAATAGCTTACAAGTCGCTAACTGGTTACAACAACGCCCTGAAGTTGAACAGGTATTTCACCCTGCACTAGAGAATTCACCTGGCCATGAATTCTTTATCCGTGATTTTACAGGTGCTAATGGCCTTTTCTCTTTCCAACTAAAATCACGCTTAACCACTGAGCAATTTACCGCTTTTCTTGATAATTTTAATCATTTTAAAATGGGTTATTCATGGGGTGGTTTTGAGTCGCTAATTTTGGGATACCAAAAAGAAGATTTACTCAATATGCGGCAGTATGATTTTTCACCAAAAGAAGGAACCTTCTTCCGAGTGCATATAGGCCTAGAGCACACCGATGATTTAATTCACGACTTACAATTAGCTTTCGAAAGAATTTAAATTAAAAATCAATATATTAATTGCAGGAGCTGCGTTAAATGTTTCCTGCAATTTTTTCACTAAATGATTAATTCTTCAAACAAATCAAACTTGAACCCTTTTTTTCCTGTAATATAGATAATAAAGAAATTCGCTTTTACGCAGATACAGGAATGATTATGGAAGTCCTACGCGAAATCGTACTGGCACTTTGGCACCACGATTTCCTTAAACTCTCCAACCCTGAAGTGCTTTGGGTTATTTATACCGTACTTTTTGTTGTCATTGTTTTAGAAAATGGCGTCCTTCCCGCCGCTTTCTTACCCGGTGATACCTTGTTGATCCTTTCTGGTGCATTAATTGCCAAAGGGGTTTTGCACTTTATACCCACGATATTATTGCTAACAACCGCAGCCAGTTTAGGTTGCTGGCTGGGCTTTCTGCAAGGCCGATGGTTAAGTGAAACTAAGGTTGTGAAGCGCTGGTTAGCACAAATCCCTGAGGAATATCACACCAAAGCAAACAATATGTTTAATAAGCAAGGTTTATACGCGCTACTTATAGGGCGCTTTCTTGCATTTGTCAGAACGATATTACCTTTGCTTGCTGGGTTATCTGAATTAAGCCACCGCCGTTTCCAGTTTTTTAACTGGTTAAGTGGTTTGTTATGGGTTGGTTTGATTGTCACCTTAGGGTATGCCCTAAACCAAATTCCTTTTGTGAAAGAACACGAGCAAATTGTGATTAGTGCTCTGATGATTATCCCAGTTATCCTACTGATTAGTGGCCTAATTGGCTCAATTGTAATGTACTGGAAACACCGCAAAGCACTCTCGAGTAGCAAAGAGAAATCATAATATGACTGAACAATGGCCGCTAGTCAGCAGCCATTCAGACTGCTGACAAACATATTATGTTTGGCGGCAAGTCGAATAGGTTTTGAAAATAAACTAGAAAAATCAATTTATTGATTTTCGGCTGATAACACAAAGCGGGAAAAACCAAGCTTTTATCCCGCTTTGTCAACAACCTCAATGGCCGCTAGTCAGCGGCCATTGAGGTTATTCAGTCATCAAACTACTAATAGCAGAAAATAAGTACTGACCAATTTCTGCAGTCATCCATGTCCCTTGAGAAATTTTGGGATCTTCACGATAAATAGCCCGAATTCTCTCTTGTAGCTCAGGATCTCCCCCCGTAAACTGGTTGAACATCGTTAACCATGTTTGTGCTAATTGTTGTACTTCAGGTGAATCTGGGGATTTTTGGGCTTTTAATGCATTATATAAACCCGCAATTAACTCAGGCCACACCTGCCCTGAAGCAAAATAATGTTGCTGAACAAAAGCAAATTGCTCCGCGGTTAAATGGGGTTTAAACAGTGATAATTGGTATTCACTAAAACCCTCTGCAACAAATTGGATCATTGCGACAGAAATGCCTGATGAATAAGCTAACGTGTTATCCGATAAATGAATTTGATTCAGTCGTGCAAAGAAATCAGGGTTTCCTCCGGTATCTCTTTCTAACGCTGTCATCCATTCATGTGCAATTTGTTGCACCTCTGTAGATTGAGGTGTTGCACCTTGTTCCATCAGCTTGCTTACCGTTGCTACTCGCTGTTGCCACTCTTGGTTTTTCAGCGTATGCGCCGTATATAATGGCAATTGTTCCAATTCTTGAGGGGTAAAATATTTATCAAACATCGACATCATCTCCAATACAGAAAACCAATCAGCCTGAGTTAAAGTATTCCCCGTTTGCATTTGCCTGTGTAATTGCTCTAATCGATTACGTAATGTCGCCATTTGCTCCATTTGTTCCGTTAATAGTGCAATTCGCTCTTGCAGCAAACTCGTCATATCTCCACTCTGGCCATCCAGTAATTCACCGATGTTTTTCAGTTTGACTCCAACTTGCCGTAACAATTGAATTTGCGTTAAACGCTCTATGCATTGCATGTTGTAAAGCCGATAACCTGCATCGGTTCTTGCAGTTGGTACCAATAAGCCAATTTCTTCATAATGATGAAGTGTACGGATGGTTAATCCTGTTTTTTCCGCGATCTCACCAACTTGAAATAGCATATGTTCCTCCTGTAATTGCGACTAAGGTTAGTGCCTCACGTTACGTGAGAGTCAATCACCACTTTGCACTTTTTATTAAAATTCCATCTTATCCATTATATCAGCAGACAATTTCCCTCTCGTCAGGAGATGGCTTTATAGAATAGCAATAAAAAAGCCCCAGTAGATTGAATACTGAGGCTTATATAGATAACGTTAAATTATTACTTAATTAATGCATGCATTTCTTGTACAGAGATTACCGTATCGGTTGGGTCTGCACTGAGCGACATCGTAGTGGCAAACCCACCATTCAACGTCGTGTCATAGTGGACTTTATAACGCAATGCACTGCGACGAATTAATTTTGAGTCTTCAATGGCTTGACGCCCTGCGGTGGTATTCACAATGTAATCATATTCACCATTCTTAATTCTATCTTGAATGTGTGGACGACCTTCATGAACTTTATTGACGAGGCGTGGGTTAATACCAGCCTCTCCTAACACAATCGCAGTGCCGTGAGTAGCATCCAGCTCAAAGCCGTGTTTTAACAGCTTAGCAGCTAAATCAACCACGCGAGTTTTATCTCCCTCACGAACAGATAACAGTGCACGGCCTGATTTTTTCATCGTCGAGCTACTGCCTAACATCGCTTTAGCAAAAGCTTCAGCAAATGTCCGGCCGACGCCCATTACTTCGCCTGTTGAACGCATTTCAGGCCCAAGAATTGGGTCAACACCAGGGAATTTATTGAATGGCAATACCACCTCTTTCACAGAGTAATATGGTGGAATAACCTCTTCCGTCACCCCTTGCTGTGCCAAGGTTTGCCCTACCATCACACGCGCTGCAACTTTCGCTAATGGCACACCCGTTGCTTTAGAAACAAAAGGCACAGTCCTTGCCGCACGTGGATTGACTTCAATTAAGTAAACTTCATTATTTTTGACTGCAAACTGCACGTTCATCAAGCCACGCACACGTAACTCAAAGGCAAGGTTACGAACTTGTTCACGCATTACATCTTGGATTTCTTGGCTAAGCGTATAAGCAGGTAGAGAACATGCGGAGTCACCAGAGTGCACACCAGCTTGCTCAATGTGTTCCATGATACCGCCGATCAGTACCATCTCACCGTCACAAATCGCATCTACGTCAACTTCAACCGCATCGTCTAGGAAACGGTCAAGTAGCACTGGCGCATCGTTAGAGACACTTACCGCGGTTTGGAAATAGCGACGTAAATCGATTTCATCATATACAATTTCCATTGCTCGGCCACCTAGTACATAGGATGGACGAACAACCAGCGGGTAGCCAATAACAGCTGCTTTTTCAACGGCTTGCTCAATCGCTGTGACAGTTGCGTTCTGTGGTTGCTTCAAGTTCAAGCGATTAACGGCCTGCTGGAAACGTTCACGATCTTCTGCGCGGTCGATGGCATCTGGGCTCGTACCAATAACAGGAACACCGGCAGCTTCCAACGCTCTCGCTAATTTCAATGGTGTTTGACCACCATATTGCACAATCACGCCTTTTGGCTGCTCGATACGCACAATTTCAAGTACGTCTTCCAGTGTCACTGGCTCAAAATAGAGGCGATCTGATGTATCATAGTCAGTTGAAACGGTTTCAGGATTACAGTTGACCATAATGGTTTCATAGCCGTCTTCGCGTAACGCTAAAGATGCATGCACGCAGCAATAGTCAAATTCAATCCCTTGCCCAATCCGGTTTGGCCCACCGCCTAATACCATCACCTTCGGTTTAGCATTATTTGGGTTTGACTCGCACTCATCTTCATAAGTGGAATACATATAAGCCGTATCTGTTGCAAATTCTGCCGCACAGGTATCAACACGTTTATATACAGGATGTAAATCATAGCCTTGACGTAATTTACGCAGTTCTGCTTCAGAAACCCCGACTAGACTAGCTAAACGGGCATCTGCAAAACCTTTCCGTTTGAGTACACGTAAGAAGTCTTTGGTCAGGCCATTGATACCTAATTCAGCCACTTCTTCTTCTAAACGTACCAGTTCTTCGATTTGCACTAAGAACCAGCGGTCAATATTGGTTAAATTGAAAACACCATCAACAGAAAGCCCCGCACGGAATGCATCCGCAATAAACCAAATACGCTCTCCACCAGCATCTTTTAATTCACGACGGATACGAGTCAGAGCTTCAGGGTCCTCTTGGGCTACTTTCGGGTCAAAGCCTGTTGCGCCCACTTCTAACCCACGTAACGCTTTTTGCATTGATTCTTGGAATGTGCGACCGATAGCCATCACTTCGCCAACCGATTTCATTTGCGTTGTGAGTCGGTCATTCGTGCCCGCAAATTTTTCAAAGTTAAAGCGCGGAATTTTTGTCACAACGTAGTCAATGGAAGGTTCAAATGATGCAGGGGTACGGCCACCAGTGATATCATTCATTAACTCATCAAGGGTATAGCCCACGGCTAATTTTGCCGCAATCTTTGCAATTGGGAAGCCTGTTGCTTTAGAGGCAAGCGCTGATGAACGCGAAACCCGCGGGTTCATTTCAATAACAATTAAGCGCCCATCTTTAGGGTTTACCGCAAATTGAACGTTAGAGCCACCTGTTTCAACGCCGATTTCACGCAATACTGCCATCGATGCGTCACGCATGATTTGGTATTCTTTATCAGTCAGTGTTTGAGCTGGTGCTACGGTGATAGAGTCACCTGTATGGATCCCCATGGCATCGAAGTTTTCAATGGAACAAACGATAATACAGTTGTCTTTTTTATCGCGGACAACTTCCATTTCGTATTCTTTCCAACCAATCAGCGATTCATCTATCAATAATTCGTTAGTCGGGGATAAATCTAAACCGCGAGTACAAATTTCTTCAAACTCTTCACGGTTATAGGCGATACCGCCACCGGTGCCTCCCATCGTAAATGATGGGCGAATAATACAGGGAAAGCCTACCGCATCGGCAACAGCAAATGCTTCTTCCATATTATGTGCGATACCTGAGCGTGCAGTGCCCAAGCCGATTTTTTTCATTGCTTTATCAAAACGTTGGCGATCTTCTGCTTTATCTATTGCATCAGCAGTCGCCCCAATCATGGTGACACCGAACTCGGCTAAAACGCCTTTACGCTCTAATTCAAGCGCACAGTTCAATGCGGTTTGCCCCCCCATGGTCGGTAATACTGCATCTGGGCGCTCTTTTTCAATAATTTTACGCACAACTTCCCAGTGAATCGGCTCGATGTAAGTTGCATCCGCCATTTCTGGGTCTGTCATAATAGTCGCAGGGTTCGAGTTAACTAAGATTACGCGGTAACCTTCTTCACGCAGTGCTTTACACGCTTGGGCACCTGAATAGTCAAATTCACATGCTTGGCCAATCACAATTGGGCCGGCACCTAAAATCAGAATGCTTTTTATATCTGTACGTTTTGCCATTTTTTTGCTCCCGATTATTGTGCGTTTTGACGAGGTGTGTTTTGACGGTATTCATTAATTAATTCAATGAAATGGTCGAATAAATTTGCCGCATCATGTGGCCCTGAGCTTGCTTCTGGGTGGCCTTGAAAACTAAATGCTGGTTTATCCGTACGGTGAATACCTTGCAATGTTCCATCAAACAGTGACTTGTGAGTCACGCGCAGTGTGTCGGGAAGTGTCGATTCATCAACCGCAAAACCATGGTTTTGCGCCGTAATCATCACCACATCTTTGTCTAAATCTTTAACTGGATGGTTAGCACCATGATGACCAAACTTCATTTTCATGGTATTAGCACCGCTGGCCAAAGCGAGTAATTGG
Organism: Providencia hangzhouensis; assembly: GCF_029193595.2. Classification (NCBI taxonomy): domain Bacteria; kingdom Pseudomonadati; phylum Pseudomonadota; class Gammaproteobacteria; order Enterobacterales; family Morganellaceae; genus Providencia; species Providencia hangzhouensis. The sequence continues at coordinate 769,539 of NZ_CP135052.1, read as the reverse complement.
TGCCCTAAACAAATACCAAATACTGGGATTTCTGTGGTTAAGAATGTTTCAATTGCCTTGATTGCATAATCACAAGGAGCCGGGTCACCAGGGCCATTCGATAAGAAAATACCATCGGGGTTCATCGCCAATACAGTTTCTGCTGGTGTAGTTGCTGGCACCACAGTTAAACGGCAACCACGGTCAACTAACATACGTAAGATATTACGCTTTGCACCGAAGTCATAAGCAACAACATGTAGAGGGAGTTCTTCCGCAGTTTTCGCGCCTTGCTGGCCATTTTCCAGCGTCCATGAACCTTGGGACCAGTTATAAATCTCTTTAGTGCAGACTTCTTTTGCCAAGTCCAACCCATTCAAACCTGAAAAACTACGCGCTTTTTCCAGTGCGAGTGCAACATCAGGGTTATCACCCGCAATGATACAACCGTTTTGAGCGCCTTTTTCTCTCAGTAAACGTGTTAATTTACGTGTATCGATATCCGCAATCGCCACGACGTTATGGCGTTTTAGATATTCGGATAACCCTTCTTGCCCGCGGAAATTACTGTAAACCAATGGTAAGTCACGAATGATTAAGCCTTGTGCATGAACATTTGGGGATTCTTCGTCATCAGCATTAGTGCCGACATTACCAATATGGGGATAAGTGAGAGTAACAATTTGGCGGGAATAGGAAGGGTCTGTAATTATTTCTTGATATCCGGTCATCGACGTGTTGAAAACGACTTCTCCAACTGCAGCGCCTTCTGCACCGATAGCACGCCCGTGGAATTGGGTTCCGTCTTCCAGAACCAATATAGCTGACTTAATCAAAACACCCTCCGGAGAATAATAAATCACGTTTTTTGCATATTAATTCAGATTTTACGATCTAAATCAATGCCAAAATGAGTTTTTAAGCAAATTTTTGGCAAATTGCGCGCATTCTAATGATGAGATAGGGTCTTGTCTAGAAAAAAATGCATTTTTTTCACTTTTATCTTACTTTTTTACTTAACTACCTCACTTTTAGTTGGATGAGTAGTATAAATAGCAGTAAATATGAATAAGTAAACGGTTGCAAAGCAAGATAACTAGTTTATTGATAATAACCCAGCTAAAAGAAGGAAGAAAGGATAATTAACGAGCAAAACTGAAGATAAAAACCATTAAAACATAAATTAATATCGATTTGAATAAAAATAATTCAAATCGATATCATAATAACAAAAATCAATTTTAAGATTATAATTTAAAAGAAAAATAAAAAATAAAAAAAACTACAAACCATCTAGATTAAGCACATCTTTCATATCATATAACCCATTATTTTTAGCACAAACCCACCCTGAGGCTTTTATTGCGCCATTTGCAAAGGTCATACGGCTAGAGGCTTTATGGCTAATTTCAACTCGCTCCCCAATATCTGCAAACATTGCAGTATGTTCACCCACAATATCCCCAGCACGGATAGTTGCAAAGCCAATAGTTCCAGGTTCTCGTTCCCCTGTGTAACCTTCACGGGTATATACCGCACACTCTTTTAAGTCTTTCCCAAGTGCACTAGCAATAGACTCTCCCATAGCCAAAGCCGTACCTGATGGCGCATCCACTTTATGGCGGTGATGTGCTTCAACAATTTCAATATCAGTGTAATTTCCCATCACTTTTGCTGCTTTTTCCAGTAATTTCAGCACCACATTGACACCAACACTGAAATTTGCCGCAAAGACAATAGGAATAGATTTCGCAGCTTCGGCAATGGCTTGCTTACCTTGCTCATCAAACCCTGTCGTTCCAATTACCATGGCTTTTTGGTTAGCTTTACAAAATGCAAGATAGTGTAAAGTCCCTTCTGGGCGAGTGAAATCAATGACAACATCAAAATCATTAACAACCTGATTAAGTGAATCAACAATGGCAATACCTAGCTTACCGATACCTGCGAGTTCCCCTGCATCAGTCCCGATAAGTGATGAGCCCTCGCGCTCAATCGCGGCACCTAATTGAATTCCATCTTGTTGTTGCGCGGCTTGAATTAGCTGGCGCCCCATACGCCCACCGGCACCAACTATTGCGACTCGTACCATTGAATTTGCCATGGCTTATCCTTTTTTTAATTAATGCAAATCGATAAATTTGAACTGTTGTTTAGGATAAAAAAACTATTTTTACCCATAGTTAAGAAATGATTGTGATACAGATTAACTATCCTGCCCCCATTCTGCTAGCAAAAATGCATCGTTATTAACAAAAGCGTAGAGAACACGAGGATTATCAGTAAAAGTGTTAATGGAGAGAAACGATGAAAGGGACTATATGAGCGATGAGCGGATAAGTTACAACAGCCGCTAAGGAATAAATCATAAAGCGGCTGTTCCTATAATTGAAATCAAATGATTAATTAATCTCTTTAACCTCAACCCTTAATTCTTTAGGGACCTCAAAGACGATATTTTCTTCACGCCCTTGCAATTCAACAACAGAATCAGCCCCTAATTCTTTAAGTCTATCAATAACTTGCCTAACTAGAATATCTGGAGCAGATGCCCCTGCTGTTAAGCCGATAATATTTTTATCCGCTAACCATTCCGTTTTAATATCTTCCGCACCATCAATTAAATAGGCAGGTTTTTGCATACGCGAAGCTAACTCCGCAAGACGATTTGAGTTTGATGAGTTTTTAGAACCGACGACTAAAACAACGTCAGCGCGTTCTGCAAGCTCTCTCGCTGCTTCTTGGCGGTTAGTCGTTGCATAACAAATATCGTCTTTACGGGGCCCAACGATACTTGGAAAGCGAGATGTCAGCGCATCAATGACATCAGAAGTATCATCAACAGAAAGCGTTGTTTGTGTCATGAAAGAGAGATTATTTTCATCTTTCACTTTCAGTTTCCAAACATCTTCTGGGCTTTCAACAAGATACATCCCACCTTCAGGGTTGCTATATTGCCCCATCGTACCTTCGACCTCTGGATGCCCAGCGTGGCCAATTAAAATAGCCTCTTTGCCTTTACGGCTAGCGCGTGCAACTTCCATATGAACTTTCGTAACCAAAGGACAAGTCGCATCAAATAACATGGTGAGATCGCGAGAGCGAGCTTCTTGACGAATAGCTTGGGAAACGCCATGCGCAGAAAAAATCAAAATAGACCCATCTGGTACTTCTGAGATTTCCTCAATAAAGATAGCACCACGTTGACGTAAATCATCAACAACATAACGGTTATGAACCACTTCGTGACGAACGTAAATCGGAGCACCATATATTTCTAACGCCCTTTCTACGATGCTAATTGCGCGGTCTACGCCTGCACAAAACCCACGAGGGTTAGCCATTAATATTTGCATTGTGATTCTCCAATTGCGGGTCTACTTCAAGCACTTCGATATCAAAACTAATCTGCTGCTCTGCGAGAGGGTGATTAAAATCAATAGTAATCGACTCACCTTCAATTGATTTTACTACACCTGGCATTTCACTGCCATTCATCGCCGTAAATAGCATTATCGTACCAATTTCAGGAATGCCTGTTTCTATAAAATCACGCAATGAAAAATATTGAACTAAGTCAGGGTTATGTTTCCCAAAAACAGTATCTCCGGGCAGCGAAAAACTTTTCTTTTCACCTTCATTAAGGCCAATCAATTGGGCTTCAAGTTCTGGCGATAAGGAGTCATTCCCTAAAACAAATAACGCAGGCTTTCCTTGTGCGTGCGAGGAGTCAGCCGTAGAGCCATCTTCCAATTTCAATGTGAAATGCAGTAAAACAGAGCTCTGTGCCTGTATTTGAGTAGACATAAACCAAACCTATTTATCATAAAATTCAGCCCAGAAAATCTGGGCTGTGAGTTATTACATTCTAACCTAGTACGCTGCCATCTTATTTGGCTTTTTCTTGCTTTGATTTATCAGGTAAAAAACCCTCAAAAATGACAAGTGCCGCACCAATACATATCGCCATATCCGCTAGGTTAAATGTCGGCCAATGCCAATTACCAACGTAAAAATCAAGGTAATCGATAACGAAGCCATGGACTAAACGGTCACTTAAATTACCGATAGCACCGCCAATAATCAATGCATAAGCAATATTTGATAGGCGTTTTTGTGCACTTTGGCGATACATCATAACCATCAAAATTACAGATATCCCAATTGCAATACCTGCAAAGAACCAACGTTGCCAACCACCTTCATCAGCCAAGAAACTAAATGCCGCTCCGAAATTTTGTGCGTACATTATGTTGAAAAATGGCATTATCGGGTGTGGCTCGTACAGATTTAGATCACTAAGCACTAATTGCTTAATGCCTAAATCCGCAACGATGATCACAATGGTCAACCATAACCAACGCAAACCGGTAGAACAAACTGGCGTCTTCATTAAGCAAACTTACGCGTTTCGCCGTTACCGGCTACGTTAGTGACACAGCGACCACAAATTTCTGGTTGCTCGCTCGAAGAACCGATATCACTTGCATAATGCCAGCAACGAGGGCATTTTTCACCCGCCGCTTTACTGAAAGCAATTTTTAGGCCTTTCAATTCGCTTTCTTGCGCATCTGCTGGAGCCGTTGCAATATCAGCGACATGGGCTTGTGATGTCAGTAAAACAAAGCGTAATTCATCACCAAGGCTTTGTAGTTTTTCAGCTAGAGCTTTATCCGCATACAAAGTCACAGCGGCTTCTAATGAGCCCCCGATAAGCTTATCAGTACGCGCTTGTTCTAACACCTTATTCACTTCACCACGAACCGCTAACAACTCAGCCCAGAAGCTGTTGTTCATTTCATTTGATTCATCTAAACCAAATAAGCCGTCATACCACTCTTCGGTAAGAACAAATTGAGCGCGTTTTCCTGGTAACTCATTCCAAATTTCATCAGAAGTAAACGACAGAACCGGAGCCATCCAACGCACTAATGCTTCAACAATGTGGAATAACGCAGTTTGGCAGCTACGGCGCGCTAAGCTATCACTTTTCGCGGTGTATTGACGGTCTTTGATGATATCCAGATAAAATGACCCCATTTCAATGGAGCAGAAATGCATTAATCTTTGGATAACAGATAAGAAATCGTACTCATCATAAGCTTTGGCTATCTCTTGCTGAGCTTCTAAAGCACGGCTCACCGCCCAGCGGTCTAAAACCACCATATCTTCTGGTTTCACCATGTCGGTTTCAGGATTAAAACCATTTAAGTTAGCCAGTAAGAAACGTGCAGTATTACGAATACGGCGGTATGAGTCAGCTGCGCGTTTTAAAATTTCATCTGAAACCGCGATTTCGCCAGTGTAATCCGTTGATGCAACCCATAAACGTAAGATATCTGCACCCAGTTTATTCATGACATCTTGAGGGCTTACTGTATTGCCTAAAGATTTAGACATTTTGCGGCCTTGGCCATCAACAGTGAAGCCATGTGTCAATACTTGGCGATAAGGTGCTTTACCTTTCATTGCGGTTGATAACATCAATGATGACATAAACCAGCCGCGGTGTTGATCTGACCCTTCAAGGTACATATCCGCTGAATTACCATGGAATTCAGGACGTGCGTCCACAACCGCAAAGTGCGTTGAACCTGAGTCAAACCATACGTCTAAGGTATCAGGTACTTTACGATATGTTTCGGCTTCATCACCCAACAGCTCTGCTGGGTCAAGATCCCACCATGCTTGGATGCCATCCACTTCAACACGCTTAGCCACTTCTTCCATTAATTCTAATGTACGAGGGTGTAACTCTTCAGTGTCTTTATGAACAAACAACGACATTGGGGTACCCCAAGTACGTTGACGAGAAATACACCAGTCTGGGCGGTTTTCGACCATTGATTCAATACGTGCGCGCCCCCAACCCGGGATCCATTGAACAATATCAATTTCTTTCAGCGATTGTTCACGTAAACCGTTTTTATCCATACCGATAAACCACTGTGGCGTAGCACGGAAGATAACTGGAGTCTTATGGCGCCAGCAGCATGGATAGCTGTGTTGAATCGCTTGTTTGTATAGTAATGCGCCTTTTTCGCTCAATAATTCAACGATAAGGTCATTAGCTTTAAAAATAAACACGCCATCTAATGTTGGGTAAGTATTTGGTAAGAAGCAACCATCTGGCCCTACAGGGTTCGCTGTTTCTAAGCCATATTTCTGACCAACCACATAGTCTTCAGGACCGTGGCCTGGTGCAGTATGAACAGCACCAGTACCCGCGTCTAATGTCACATGGTCACCCAAAATTGCAGGCACATCAAAGCCCATAAATGGATGATTGAAACGTAAAAGTTCAAGTGCAGAACCCTCACACTCCCCTAGCACTGCCCACGCTTCAACCCCTATCGTTTTCATTACCTCTTCGACGAGGTCAGCAGCTAAAATGAGTAACTCACCATTTGCTTCGATTAAATCATATTTAAACTCAGGGTTTAAAGAAATCGCACGGTTAGCTGGCAAAGTCCAAGGCGTTGTTGTCCAGATGACTAACGAAGGTGTTTTTTCGCTAACAATGCCAAATTTTTCGCACACAGCTTTGCCATCTACGGCTGGGAAGCGAACATAGATAGATGGCGAGGTTTTATCATAATATTCAACTTCAGCTTCCGCTAATGAAGAACCGCAAGCAGTACACCAGTGAACAGGTTTTGCCCCCTTCACTAAATGGCCATTTGCAATGGTTTTAGCCAATGCTCGGATAATATGAGCTTCGGTTTTAAAATCCATTGTTAGATAAGGTTTATCCCACTCACCTAAAACACCAAGACGCATGAAATCAGCTTTTTGGCCTTCAATTTGCTCTTTAGCGTATTGACGGCATTGTGCACGAAATTCAGCAGCGGAAACTTTTTCCCCTGGCTTACCGACGATTTGTTCAACTTTATGTTCAATCGGTAATCCATGGCAGTCCCAACCTGGGATGTATGGGGAATCATAGCCCGCCAACCCTTTGGACTTAATAATAATATCTTTGAGAATTTTGTTAACTGAGTGACCAATATGAATACTGCCGTTAGCATACGGAGGACCATCGTGCAGAATAAAGGTTTTCTTGCCCGATTTTGCTTTACGGATTGCCTGATACAAACCTTCTTTGTACCAGCGCTCTAACATCTGTGGTTCGCGTTTAGCGAGATCGCCACGCATTGGGAACCCTGTTTCCGGTAGATTCAGGGTATTTTTATAGTCACTCATCGATTCTCAGTTCCAATTTTCCGCTAAATTATCTGATTCCTATTGCAGTAAGATACTCTCTCGCTGCAATTACATCATTAGCAATTTGCTCCTTAAGCGCTTCCAACGAAGCAAACCGCTGCTCATCACGTAATTTCTTACGTAACACTACATCGATATGACGCCCATATAAATCCATATTTGCATCAATCAGATGAACTTCTAACTGTGTTCCTTTTCCAGATACAGTCGGACGTGTGCCAATATTTGCCACACCCGGTAAAGGCTTATCACCTAAACCGTAAACTTCTACAGCATATACACCAGTTACTGGTGTGACTAAACGTTTTAACGGTAGGTTTGCCGTTGGAAAACCTATTGTCCTACCAAGTTGGTTACCATGAACCACACGCCCGCTAATACGATAAGAGTGCCCTAACAGGCTTTCTGCTAATTCAAGATTATTTTCTTGAATGGCTTTTCGTATCGCTGTACTGCTGATACGGAGCCCTGAATCACAAAAGCTTTCTGTATCTGCAACTTCAAAACCAAATTTACTACCTGCTTGTTGTAAAAAAGCAAAGTCTCCCATGCGATTTTTCCCAAAGCGGAAATCATCACCTATAGCGAGGTACTTTACACCAAGCTTACTGACAAGTAAGTCAGAAACAAACTCAGCAGGTGTTAATGACGCAAAGTGCTGGTTAAATTCAACACATAAGAGGTAATCAATACCACTATCTGCAAGGTATTTAACTTTGTCTCGCAAACGCGTCAAACGCGCTGGCGCTTTGTCACCAATAAAAAATTCAAGGGGCTGTGGCTCAAATATCATCACGACAGTTGGCAACCCTAACTGCGCACCCTTAAGTTTCAAATTTTGAAGTAAAACCTGATGCCCACGATGAACACCATCAAAATTACCGATAGTCAGCACGCAACCATGGTGGCACGCCCGGATATTCTGTATACCGCGAATTAGCTCCATAACAGGCTCAATACCGAGGAAATTGCAGGATTATACCTTGTACGACGCATAAGGTTAACCTTAGTTCGCAAAAGGTTTCATTAAACCCTATTTTTTTGATCTCTACACGATTTTTTCCGCACTATTTTTATGCAATTAGTGGGTTATTACGCTCCCAAGCAGAGCTATTGGATTCGAATATCAAAAACTTTGGGGTAACCAATGGATTATCAATACAACAAATTTGTTCCAAGGTCTCTAAAAATATTATATTTTTATGTTTTACACTTCAATGGTTATAACCAAACGATTAAAAAGAACAAAAAACAACCACAGCATGTTTAATTTTCATACTACCCACTGATTGACAGACTAAAAAATATTTTTACCCTTAGTTCTTTTTAAATTTCTGCCATCAATTATGCATTTTTTCACGCTAAGATCTGTATTCTTCTTATATTTGCTGATAGAATCTTGCACCATTCACAACGCATGAGCATCGAAGTACACGATGTTTATTTGCACAAATCCATTGACAAATGAAGGGCGAAAGGGCATATTCCTCGACCTTTGAATTGTCCTCAATAGAATACATTTGGGAGTTGGACCTTGGCTAATATCAAATCAGCTAAGAAACGTGCCGTTCAGTCAGAGAAACGTCGCCAGCATAACGCTAGCCGTCGCTCTATGGTACGTACTTTTATCAAGAAAGTTTACCTTGCTATCGCTGCAGGCGATAAAGAAGCTGCTCAGAAAGCATTCAATGACATGCAACCTATTGTTGATCGCCATGCTACTAAAGGCCTGATCCACAAAAATAAAGCAGCACGTCATAAAGCTAACTTAGTTGCTCAAATCAAAGCAATGTAATTTTGCTTCTTGATTAGCTTAAAAAAACCGGCTTATGCCGGTTTTTTATTTGTTACTATTTTTTATCTAAGCTATCAAGAGGAACTGAAAATAAATCTGAGAAATCTTTATTACACACTCGCTGCACGGCTGGGTGCTGGATCATTCTTTCTGCAAAAATAACGTAGTACTCTTCTTTTACGCTCTCTAAACGGCCTAACTCTACAATATCTTCGCCACCTAAAAGGTCAGGTGTATACTGCGATGGAGCAACAAAAATCGCGTTATAATGCATGCCAAATGCTTTCATAAGCGCTGCGTCATCAAACTCACCTAACACTTCTACTTGCAGGTTTTTATTTCGTATCCAAGCTAAGATATGCCTACCTAACAAATATCGCCGCCCTGGAATCAATAAGCGACGTTCCTCTAAACATTCAGGAAATGGCTTTTTAGGGATCGGCTGGCGACAAAAGAAACTCATATTGCACTCGCCCAACTTCACCGAGAACAAGCCTTCTTGTTGTGATGAGTCCACAGGGCAGTCAGACAAAATCATATCTAATTTATGTTGGCTAAGCTGTTCTAATAGTAATTCATGCGTTGATTCAAAACAACGTAAATGAATTTGTTCATGCTCAACAACCGTAGTCTCTAATATTTTACTAACTAGCTGTTTTGAGAGCGTGTCTGCGACCCCAACATCAAACAATAAATTAGATTCACGGCTGTAATTGACGATATCTAGCATTTCTTGGCTAAGCATGAACATTTTATCTGCATAGCGAAAAATTAATTGCCCAAGCTCAGATGGCACCAAACCTCGCCCCTGCCTTTTGAATAACTTTCCACCTAATCGCTCTTCCAATGCTTTTATTTGCCCTGTAATTGTCTGAGGAGTCAGGTAAAGCGCTTCTGCTGCTCCGACGACAGAGCCTTCTTTACATACATGCCAGAAGTAGTAAAGATGGTTAAAATTAAGATGTGAAACCCGCATATCGATTCCTTCGGTACCGTCACTAGCTATGTAACCGCTATTGACCATACACATTTACCCGCAGCTCATACTTTTCAGAGCCTTTAAAATAAATACCGTAGTGTATTAAAAAACACACTACGGTATATCATAGATTATTAGTTCGGAAATTCTTACTAATAATTTGCAAAATTACACAATAAACTTGTACTAGGTTAGTTCTTTTTGTTTCGGTAACACTACTCTTAACATAAAGTAACCTAAAAATGCAGCTAACGTAGAACCAATCAAGATTCCTAGACGTGAATAGGTACTATACACCTCATCCAACCCATCAAATGCGAGGCCGGTTATAAAAATAGACATAGTAAAACCGATCCCACACAGTACAGAAACGGCAAAAACTTGTTTTAAGTTAATCGACTCTGGCAATTTTGCAAACCCAAGTTTTACCGAAATCCAACTAAACAGAAAAATCCCAATTGGCTTACCCAAAATTAGCCCCGCAGCGACTCCTAATGGCAGTGGGCTCAACAAACCTTCAAAAGTCACACCTTGAAGTTGCACACCCGAATTAGCAAACGCAAAAATAGGTAGAATTAAGTAAACAACCCATGGATGTAAAACGTGTTCCAATTCTTCTGAAGGTTTGGTCTGGTTAGTACCATGTAAAGGGATCAAGAAGCCAACAATGACCCCTGCTAATGTGGCATGCACTCCAGATTTCAAAATACACACCCATAATATTAACCCAATAACTAAGTAAGCCGCTGTATTCTCTACTCTACGCCAATTCATCATACAGAGAATGGCAATGCACAGTGCTGACAACCCCAATGCAACCAAGGAAACAGAACTTGTATAGAAAAAGGCAATAATCACGATAACACCAAGGTCATCAATAATAGCTAATGCTAATAAGAACACCTTAAGTTCTGTTGGTACTCGCTTACCTAATAAGGCCATCACACCTAGCGCGAAAGCAATGTCTGTAGCGGCAGGTATTGCCCAACCTTGCTGGGTAACTGCATCTCCACCATTAAATAATAAGTAAATTAATGCTGGGGCAATCATCCCTCCTAAAGCTGCGATTGCTGGAAATATCGCTTTATCACGTCCTGCAAGGGATCCTTCTAATAATTCGCGCTTTACTTCAAGGCCGACCACCAAAAAGAAAATCGCCATTAGGAAGTCATTAATCCATAATATCAGCGGCTTATCTAAACCAAACTCTGATATTTTAATGGATACAGGAATATCTAAAAATTGCTGATAAGCCCCTTGTAATGGTGAGTTAGCCATTATTAAAGCGACTATGGCAGCAATAATCAGAAGTAAGCCCCCTGCTGCTTCTAACCTTAAAAATTTACGAATAATTGCTGTCATATAGTTAACCCCAATGTTTTTTTGAATGTTAATACTATGCTAATTATTAATTCGTAAAAAATCGTTTATTTATCGCTTAACACTCGGAATTACCGACTTATTTGGGTTAGAGATCACGGCAAATGAGAAAAAAACGTTAATTTTACTATAGACAACTTTTATAAAAACAAATAATAAATTTTGTGATAAACAGACTTTATAAATTCAACTTTTCTAGTACATCAAAATTTATCCCTTTTATTTGCACAAGAAAAACTTGCCTGTTTCTTTCTTCGATACCTTTTGTAAAAACGATAAATATGGAAGACTATTTACAAAATATTTGCCAAACGTTTCGCAAAACAATGTGTTTAGATTGCTAATAAAATACTAATGATTACAATTTAACGATGACAACTTACGTATTACTTTCTGTGCTGTTTGCAGCTTTTTGCCATGCAAGCTGGAACGCTATAGTTAAATTTGGTAATGACCGTTTTTTCGGCCTAGTCATGATTTCTGTTTTTTCTGGCGCCTTAGCGATACCAGCAATACTTTGGTTAGGCCTACCATCACCAGAAGCTATCCATTGGTTAGCGTTATCGGTACTGTTTCATATTGGCTATACCTATTTTTTAAGTCAGGCTTATACACATGGCGATTTAAGCCAAATTTACCCAATATCACGTGGTTCTGCGCCATTAATGACAGCAGTACTAGGTGCTTTGCTATTTAACGAGTTCATTCCTCTAATGGGTCTTATTGGTGTTTTGTGCATTATTAGTGGCGTAGTGCTCATTGCTTTTGCGGGTAAAAAATTCACATTGAATATTAAGGGAAAAGCACTAGTTTTTGCCTTATCAACCGCCTTCTTTACGGCTTGCTATACCCTATCCGATGGCTATGGTGCCAGAGCAAGTGAAGACCCTGTCGTGTACACACTTTGGTTGTTTCTTTTAAATGGGATTGTGTTAGCTGTACCTGGCCTTATCAAATATCGTGGTGCCTTACTTGTTGGAATTCAACAATACTGGCGTTCAGGGTTGCTAGGTGGGTTAATGCAACTCATTAGCTATGGCATTGCCATATGGGCGATGAGCCAAGCACCGATTGTCATGGTCGCCGCAGTTAGAGAAACTAGCGTACTATTTGCCATGTTTTTATCCATTGCTTTTCTTAAAGAAAAATTCAACGTCATGCGAGTCATTGCCTGTGTTGTTATTGTTTTTGGTGTTTTATTAGCAAAATTAAGTCATTAATAAAATTGTTATTATTTGAATGTTTGGTTATCAAGCAACTAATTTAGCTTTATTCAAAATCGTATTATTGCTTTTTATTTACCCATAATTGTTATATTTTCTCACCAGATATGAGGCCAAAATGTCGCTTTTAAAATCTTTACTGGCTATTTCCATTATTAGTGCTTCTTTTCCTAGTTTTTCAGCTATCCCCGCGGACACCATAATCGTAGATGGAACCATCTTAACAATGGATGCTAAAAAACAGGTTATTGACCATGGCACGGTTGTCATCAAAGGCAATAAAATTATTGCGGTTGGTGGCCCTGAACTTGCTCAAAATTATCAAGCACCTAATGTCCTGAATGTTAATGGCGATATTGTCATGCCAGGGCTAATTAACACTCACACACATGCATCTATGACCGTGTTTCGTTCCTTAGCCGATGATGTGCCAGACCGTTTACACCGTTATATTTTCCCATTAGAAAATAAAATGGTTTCCCGTGAAATGGTACGAGTTGGGGCCAACCTTGCGAATATTGAAATGATTAAAGGTGGCGTCACAACTTACGTTGATATGTATTACTTTGAAGATGAAGTGGCTAAAACCGTTGATAAAATTGGACTAAGAGCGGTTCTTGGGGAATCAGTGATTCAATTTCCCGTCGCTGATGCAAAAAATGCAGATGAAGGTATCGATTATGCAGTCAACTTTATCAATCAATACAAAGATCACCCACGTATCACCCCTGCTTTTGCGCCTCATGCGCCTTATACCAATACAACAGAGCATTTACAGAAAATAGCAAAATTATCTCAAGAACTTAATGTTCCAGTAATGATCCATCTGGCGGAAACTGACCGTGAACAAGAAGAAATAGCCAAACGTACAGGAGGGAAAAGCCCTGTACAATATATGGCTGACATTGGTGCACTGAATAATAAAGTTATTGCAGCACACGCCATTATGGTTGATGAAAAGGATATGGATCTACTCAAGCAGTATGATGTCGGCGTTGCGCATAATATCAGTGCGAATACTAAGTCTGCTAAAGGTGTTGCCCCTGTGACAACCATGTTGGAAAAAGGGATCCGCGTTGGTTTGGGAACGGATGGACCAATGTCGAGTAATACGCTAACGACGCTAAATGAGCTAAATTTAGTCGGTAAAATTCACAAACTAGCCAATAAAGATAGAGCGGCGATGCCACCAGTCACCGTTGTTGAGATGGCGACCATAGGCTCTGCGCGGGTATTACATATGGAAGACAAACTCGGCTCTCTCGAAGCAGGGAAATTAGCTGATATCATTGTTATTGATACCAAATCACCAAACATGGTTCCTATGTATAGCCCCTATGCCGCATTAGTCTATGGCGCAAATGGAGCCAATGTTCGCCATACTATTGTTGATGGTAAGGTATTGATGCAAGACCGTAAAATACTGACTGCTGATGAAAATACAATTATCAAAGAAGCTCAAGATTTTGCCAGTAAAGTCCGCGAAACTGTGGTTGCTAGTGGTGAAGTCGTAAAATAAGATAAAAAAATGGCTGACTTGGCAATATGCTCAGTCAGCCATTCTAGCTTTTCCAATTATTAACTAATTATTTATTAGTTAAATCATCAAAGAATTTCTTCACACCATCTAAAAAGCTTTTAGAGCGCGGGCTGTTCTTCTCACCGCTCTTTCCACCTAATGATTCACCAAACTCTTTGAGCAACTCTTTTTGTTTCTCATTGAGTTTAACGGGGGTTTCAACAACAATGTGGCACATTAAATCACCTTGCAGACCACCACGTACCGATTTCACACCTTTTCCTTTCATACGGAAAATTTTACCGGTTTGGGTTTCTGCTGGGATTTTCAGTTTTACACGGCCATCAAGGGTTGGTACTTCAATTTCGCCGCCCAGTGCTGCATCAGCAAAGTTAATTGGAACCTCACAGTGCAGGTTATTACCATCACGCTCAAAAATATTATGAGGCAATACATGAACCTGAACGAATAAATCTCCTGCTGGTGCCCCGTTTTCTCCGGCCTCACCTTCTCCTGACAAGCGAACACGGTCACCTGTATCTACACCTGCTGGAATTTTAACTGACAGTGTTTTATATCTTTCAACACGGCCATGGCCATGACATTTGTTGCATGGATCTTTGATAACTTTACCGCGACCATGACACGTTGGACAAGGCTGTTGTACAGAGAAAAAGCCTTGGCGCATATGGACTTGGCCCATACCGTGACAGGTTGAGCACGTATCCGCACTAGTTCCTGGTTTCGCACCATTACCATGACAAACGTCACAGGTTTCCAAGGTTGGAATACGGATTTCTTTGGTCACTCCACGGACAGCCTCTTCGAGAGTCAGTTCCATGTTGTACTGTAGGTCAGAACCACGGCTTGGGCGCTGCTGTCTGCGGCCGCCTCCAAAAATATCACCGAAGACGTCACCAAAGATATCACTAAAGTCTGCGCCACCACCGAAGCCACCGCCTCCGCCCATTCCACCTTGCTCAAACGCAGCATGACCATACTGGTCATAAGCCGCACGTTTTTGCTCGTCAGAAAGAACTTCGTAAGCTTCTTTGATCTCTTTAAATTTATCTTCTGAATCTTTATCACCCTGATTACGGTCAGGGTGATGCTTCATCGCTAAGCGCTTATAAGCACGCTTAATATCTTTATCCGATGCATTTCTTTCGAGGCCTAATACCTCATAAAAATCTCTTTTTGCCATTTAATTTTACCCTTAACATGCGGAACGGGCGTAGAGTTGCCTCGACGCCCGTATCCGGTATCAGTAACCATTAACTATCATTTGCTATAGCTACTGCGCCCGCTAAGGGCATTATTTTTTGTCTTTGTCGTTAACTTCTTCGAATTCAGCATCAACAACATCATCATCTTTTTTCGCTTCTGCGCCTGCGCCAGCTGCACCGCCCGCTTGAGCTTGTTGCTGTGCGATTTCCAGAAGTTTTGCAGATGCCGTGACTAAAGCTTGGATTTTCGCTTCAATATCCGCTTTGTCTTCACCTTTTGCTGCTGCTTCTAATTCAGAAGTTGCTTTTTCGATATTCGCTTTATCTTCAGCTGGTAATTTATCACCGGCTTCTTCGATTTGTTTACGAGTACCGTGAACTAATTGGTCAGCTTGGTTACGAACCTGAACTAGCTCTTCAAATTTACGGTCAGCTTCAGCGTTTGCTTCTGCATCACGTACCATTTTTTCGATTTCCTCATCATTCAGACCTGAAGAAGCCTTAATGGTGATGTTTTGCTCACGTCCACTATTTTTATCTTTAGCAGAAACATGCAAGATACCATCCGCATCGATATCAAAAGTCACTTCGATTTGTGGCATACCACGTGGTGCAGGTTGAATACCATCTAAGTTAAACTGCCCCAGTGATTTGTTGTCACTTGCGCGTTTACGCTCACCTTGCAGAACATGGATAGTTACCGCTGCTTGGTTATCTTCAGCTGTTGAGAACACTTGACTATGTTTAGTTGGGATAGTGGTATTCTTCGCAATTAACGAAGTCATCACGCCACCCATGGTTTCGATACCTAAAGACAGAGGAGTTACGTCAAGTAACAGAACGTCTTTAACATCACCCGCTAAAACACCACCTTGAACTGCCGCACCCATTGCAACTGCTTCATCTGGGTTAACGTCTTTACGTGGTTCTTTACCAAAGAAATCAGCAACAACTTTTTGAACCATTGGCATACGTGTTTGACCACCAACTAAGATAACATCGTTGATTTCGCTCACGCTTAAGCCTGCGTCTTGCAGAGCAACTTTAACTGGCTCCATAGAACGCTTAACTAAATCTTCTACCAGTGACTCTAATTTCGCACGAGTCACTTTGATATTCATGTGTTTAGGACCTGTTGCATCCGCTGTAATATACGGCAGGTTAACATCTGTTTGTTGTGCAGAAGACAGCTCAATTTTCGCTTTTTCAGCAGCTTCTTTCAGACGTTGCATTGCTAACGGGTCGTTACGCAGGTCAACACCTTGTTCTTTCTTAAATTCTTCAACTAAGTAGTTGATTAAACGTGTATCAAAGTCTTCACCACCTAAGTGTGTGTCACCATTGGTAGCCAGAACTTCATACGTTTTTTCGCCATCAACTTCATCGATTTCGATGATTGATAAGTCGAATGTACCACCACCTAAGTCATAAACCGCGATAGTACGGTTACCAACTTCTCTGTCTAAGCCATATGCTAATGCAGCTGCTGTTGGTTCGTTAATGATACGTTTTACTTCTAAACCAGCAATACGGCCAGCATCTTTAGTCGCTTGACGCTGAGCATCGTTAAAGTAAGCAGGTACAGTAATAACTGCTTCTGTTACTGGCTCACCTAAATAGTCTTCTGCTGTTTTCTTCATTTTTTTCAGAACTTCAGCTGAAACTTGTGGTGGAGCCATTTTTTGGCCTTTCACATCTAACCAAGCATCGCCGTTATCAGCCGCAATGATTTTATATGGCATGATAGAAACGTCGCGCTGAACTTCTTCGTCTTGGAAACGACGACCAATCAAACGTTTAATTGCAAATAAAGTATTTTCTGGGTTAGTCACTGCCTGACGTTTCGCTGGCTGACCAACTAAAATTTCACCATCTTGAGTGTACGCAATGATGGAAGGAGTAGTTCTATCACCTTCGCTGTTCTCCAGAACACGAGCTGTAGTACCATCCATAATTGCAACGCATGAGTTAGTTGTACCCAAGTCGATACCAATAATTTTACCCATCTAAAACGCCTCCAAAGGAATTCTTTTCACTATGATTTCGATATCAATCTATATGAGGCTCAATATTTCATTTTCAAGGGAGTTTTCACTCTGAGCCTAAATTATTTTTCAATACGCAATAATTTGGATTGATATCAGTTGATGCTTTTAAGATGGGGTCACAAATTCATTCATCAAGGGGGAGAATCAAAAAAATTTGCATTTATTGCAAAAAAACCTGTCTTGTGATCATGGTTTAAACAATTAAAACTGCGTATGATGCGCCGCCGCTGTCACTTTGGCAAAACCTTTTTGTTTTTATCTATTTGAATTTTTTATATTTTACCAGAGGTTATATGCAGTCTAGCTCTCTTGCAAATCCAGGCCCACTTGGTTTACTAGGCTTTGGTATGACAACCATCCTGCTGAATATTCATAATGCAGGTTTTTTCCCTCTTTCATCCGTTATTTTAAGTATGGGCATTTTTTATGGTGGTATTGCTCAATTTATTGCAGGTCTGATTGAATACAAAAAAGGCAATACATTCGGTGCAACTGCATTTACCTCTTACGGTATGTTTTGGATTGCATTAGTGGGGTTATTATTTTTGCCTTCAATGGGATTAGCCGAAGCAACTTCACCTGAGTTTTTAGGTGTTTTCCTCGCTATTTGGGGAATTTTTACCTTTTTCATGTTTTTAGGAACCTTCAAAGCTAATTTTGTTTTGCAATTTGTCTTTGGTAGCTTAACTGTATTATTCGCTTTATTAGCGATTGGCAATATTACGGGAAATGCAGCATTACTAAAATTTGCTGGTTTTGAAGGAATTATCTGTGGCGCTAGCGCATTTTATTTAGCGGTCGCAGAAATATTAAATGAGCAATATGGCAAAACGGTATTACCGATTGGCCAACGTGGTTAAATTTAACTAACGTATGTGATTTTATGCATTAAATATTATTAATCAGGTGAGCTAAGTCTCACCTGATTACATCGCAAACTATTCAGGACGAATTGCGGATTTAGGCCTAAATGCCTTCACAACCGTAGGGTCTGTTTCTACATATGGGCCATCAAGCAATTGAATACAATAAGGAACACTGGCAAAAATACCAGAAACTACTACATTCCCTTCTTTGTCTTTTAAACCTTCCAGAGTTTCCGCGATCGCTTTAGGCTGCCCAGGTAAATTTAAAATCAAAGCCTGATTGCGTATGACCCCCACTTGGCGTGACAGTATCGCAGTAGGGACGAACTTTAGGCTAATTTGGCGCATTTGTTCGCCGAAGCCTGGCATTTCACGGTCTGCAATCGCAAGGGTTGCATCAGGTGTGACATCACGACGAGCAGGTCCTGTGCCACCTGTGGTTAGGACTAAATGGCAAGCAAATTCATCCACCAGCTCACATAATGTTTGCTCTATCATGATTTGCTCATCAGGGATCAGGCGAGTTTCGATACGAAAAGGGGTTGTCAACGTTTTCGCTAACCACTCTTCTAATGCGGGAATGCCTTTGTCTTCATAAATACCACTCGAAGCACGATCAGAAACAGAAACCAGACCTATGCGCAATTCATCCATACAAACCTCAAAGAAATTATTCAATCAAAAACTGTTCACTTAATAATAAACAGTGGCAATATAATACCATGATGAACGATTGCATACAGCGCCCTTGATTTTATATCTTGAAATTGAGAACTAACTCAATGAAAAATAGGTATAAAAAAACCCAACCAACTGGCTGGGTTTGAAAGAAAAAACGAAATAAATTACAGTAAATCTGCAATCATTTTTTCCAGTTTTTCTTGGTCTACTGCAAACTTACGGATACCGTCAGACAGTTTATCAACCGCCATTGGGTCTTGGTTGTGCTGCCAATAGAACTCTGCTTCAGTCAACTTAGCGCCTGGCTCTTTAGTTTTACCTGTATCACTCAGTTTACGTACTAATTCACCTTGTGATTCAGACAGCTCTTTTAATAAGCCTGGAGAGATAGTTAAACGGTCACAACCTGCTAGTTCAATGATTTCGCCCACGTTACGGAAGCTTGCGCCCATAACCACAGTTTTATAACCGTGAGCTTTGTAGTAGTTGTAGATTTCAGTAACAGAAACCACACCTGGGTCTTCATGTGGTGCGAATTCTTTCTTATCTGTATTCGCTTTGTACCAGTCAAGAATACGGCCCACAAATGGAGAAATCAGGTATACACCCGCTTCCGCACAAGCACGAGCTTGAGCAAAAGAGAATAATAAAGTCAGGTTACAGTTAATGCCTTCTTTTTCCAGTTTCTCTGCAGCACGGATACCCTGCCAAGTTGAAGCCAGTTTGATCAGAATACGGTCATTGCTGATGCCTGCATCGTTATACATTTTGATTAAGTGACGCGCTTTAGCAATACAAGCTTCTTCATCATAAGACAGGCGCGCATCAACTTCAGTAGAAATACGACCCGGAACTAATTTCAGAATTTCCAGACCGATATTAACAGCCAGCTTGTCACAAGCATCAACAATTTGTTGCTCGCGATTATTGCTTTGCTTACGAGCCCATTCTACCGCTTCATCAATTAATTTACGGTACTCAGGAATTTGTGCAGCATTTAAGATCAGCGAGGGATTTGTGGTCGCGTCTTGTGGTTTGTAAAGCTTCATCGCTTCGATGTCGCCAGTATCAGCAACAACAGTTGTCAGACTACGTAATGAGGTTAGTTTATCGGTCATTTCTTTAATCTCGTTGTTATACCCGTCATATTCCAAGTTGTAGCGGTGGTTAGCTACCTACAATTCTTGCGACTCTTGTGGTGTAGGCTAACAAACTGCAACTTGAATTACTTTGCGTATTATAAAGGAATTGTGGCTATCGCCGCACCGTCTACAGATAATATCATGCATCCATATTGCTGCAAGCAAGTAAATCTAGTCAAAAGCAACTATTTGATTGGCAATCGATTTCGCTAGCCAATTAGAAACTGAATCCTTTTAGCTAGTTATATTGTGCTGTCATTGTAATAAAGAATAATATTGGTTTGGCTTATCGTATCAATTAGCCAATTAGGAAGAATTTTTGCTAAAGTAAGCAGTATCATTCTTTATAAAGGGTCAAGTCATGCTTATTACAATTTCACCTGCAAAAACATTAGACTACGAAAGCCCACTTGCGACACAGCAGTTTACTCAGCCTGAATTACTTACTGAGTCACAAAAATTAATTAATGTCTGTCGTAAATTAACCCCTGCAGATATTGCCAGTTTAATGAAAATTAGTGACAAGCTTGCGGGGCTCAATGCTGCCCGTTTTGCAGAATGGCATGCGGACTTTACCCCAGAAAATGCACGCCAAGCGATCCTTGCCTTCAAAGGGGATGTGTATACTGGTATGCAAGCAGAAACCTTTTCTCAAGACGATTTTGCGTTTGCTCAATCTCATTTACGCATATTATCAGGTCTTTACGGTATCTTAAGACCGCTAGATTTAATGCAACCTTACCGCTTAGAAATGGGAATTCGATTAAAAAACACCCGTGGAAAAGATTTATATGAGTTTTGGGGAGACATCATCACCAAGCAATTAAATCACGCATTAGCGGAGCAAAAAGATCAAATATTAGTCAACCTTGCCTCAGATGAATATTTTAAATCGGTGAATACAAAGAAATTGGACGGGCAAATTATCAAGCCTATTTTCCTTGATGAAAAAAATGGTAAATATAAAGTTATCAGTTTTTATGCAAAAAAAGCGCGGGGTTTAATGAGCCGCTTTATCATCCAAAATAAATTAACGAAAACAGACCAACTGGCTGATTTTAATTTAGAAGGCTATCAATTTGATGAAAGCCAATCTAAAGGTAACGAGCTGGTATTTACCCGCTCAGAGCAAGCCTAATATACAAAACGTGGGGATTGGTACGCAGCCGATACCCACGAATGCCAAAATACTTCACTCTTTTTTCGGGCTCTATCACAATTTACTCATAAACCTTCTAGTCAAGAACAAATTAGCATTGATTCCTCAGCCTACTTTTTAGCTTTATGACAGTATAAATTGAGTTTTACCCACTATTTTGGAGGTGAAGTATGCCTTATGTTGCATCATCAAAGCGCTATACTGAAATGGAATATCGTTTATGTGGCCGTAGCGGATTACGCTTACCACTGATTTCATTAGGGTTATGGCACAACTTTGGCGATAACAAACCCTTTGATAATTGCCAAGCCATGCTTCGCCATGCTTTTGACCTTGGGATCACCCATTTTGATCTTGCTAATAATTATGGGCCACCACCAGGCTCTGCCGAAAGTACATTTGGCAAAATTATGCAGCGGGATTTTCTGCCTTATCGCGATGAAATGGTTATTTCATCAAAAGCGGGTTTCACTATGTGGGATGGCCCTTATGGCGACTGGGGAAGTAAAAAATACTTAGTTGCAAGCCTAAACCAAAGTTTAAAGCGAATGGGATTAGATTATGTAGATATATTTTATCATCATCGACCTGATCCCAATACTCCATTAGAAGAAACCATGGGAGCGCTGGATCTCATAGTTCGCCAAGGAAAAGCCCTGTATGTGGGGATTTCTAATTACCCAACCAATTTAGCCAAAGAAGCCATTAATATTCTCAATGAATTAGGAACCCCTTGCCTGATTCACCAACCTAGATATTCCATGCTAGAACGTACTCCCGAAGAAGATTTACTCGATTTACTGGAAGAAGAAGGCGTTGGCTCTATCGCATACTCTCCATTGGCTGGTGGGATATTAACCGATCGCTACCTTAATGGCATCCCTGCTGATTCACGTGCTGCAGGTAATCCTTCTTTGCCCCCAGAAAGACTCACGTCAAACATTTTATCAAAGGTTAAACAACTGAATGAACTGGCAACAAAAAGAGGACAAAAGCTAAACCAAATGGCATTAGCATGGTTACTGAGACACGACAGGATCACTTCCGTTCTCATTGGCGCAAGCCGTATCAGCCAAATTGATGATGCAATGGGGATCCTAAAAAATCGTAACTTTACGCAAGAAGAGCTCAAAGCCATCGAATTAATATTAGAAGGCGAATAAAACACACAAGTTGCAGGATATCCTGCAACTTAATAAATTTTATCTCAATTAACGATATTCCCCATTTGCTTTAAACTGCACCACAGAATAAGGCTGAGTACGGCCATCTGGCTGCTCCATCCCTAGGCTACCAATTGGCATACCCGGAACAGAAATCCCTACCACATCCGCTGGTAAGGCATCAATCGCATCAAGACTGCTGACAGGAACATGGCCAACAATCACTTTACCTTTGTATTTAGCGATATGACAGCTGCGTAAGTTATAAGGCACATTCAGCTCATCATTCAGTTTGTTCAACTCATCATAACTGATTTCATTGACCACAACGTCATACCCTGCTTTTTTAACTCCTTCTCCCCATAATTGGCAGCAACCACAGTTTGCATCTTTATACAATTGCACGCTCTGGTTTTGAGAAAATGCAGAAAATGACAGTAAAAACATTCCACCTAAAATTATCTTCTTCATTGCTATTTACCTTATCAATAATAATGACTAGTACTTAAAAAGTGTCTATTTTTTATGGCGTAACTGACAGATTAATTTATAAGCCGCAGGAATGATAAATAGGGATAATAACGGTGCAGTTATCATTCCACCAATCATCGGTGCAGCAATACGGCTCATCACTTCTGAACCGACTCCTGTTCCAAGTAATATTGGCAATAAACCGGCTAAAATTACGGCAACTGTCATGGCTTTAGGGCGAACACGTAAAACTGCGCCTTCATATAATGCACGGTCTAAATCTTGGTTTGATAGCTTGCTTATTCCTTGCTGTTTTTCTTTATCTTCGATTGCATGGCGTAAATAAATCAACATAACTACGCCAAATTCAGCCGCGACACCTGCCAATGCAATAAATCCAGTTCCTGTTGCAACTGATAAATTAAAGTTCATCCAATAAAGGAACCAAATCGCGCCCACTAAAGCAAAAGGTAAACTTAATAAAATCAGTAAAGCTTCACTAAATCGTCTAAAGGCTAAATAAAGCAGTACAAAAATAATCATGATGGTCGCGGGAACCATTAACATTAATTTTTGGTTAGCCCTTTCGAGTAATTCAAATTGCCCCGTAAAGGAATAGCTAAGACCCGGCCTCATTTGAATATTATCTTTTATTGCTGTATCAATATCATTAATAACAGAAACCATATCACGATCACGTGCATCAATATAAATCCAACTAGTCGGTCTGGCGTTCTCTGTTTTCAACATGGGAGCGCCCATATTCACGGAGACATCTGCAACATCACTAAGTACTATTTGCTGTTTGCTTGGCGTTAAAATTGGTAATAACCTCATCGCAGATACACTATTTCGGTAATCTTGAGGATATCTTATGCTAATTGGGTAACGCTCAATCCCTTCAACTGTTTCCCCAATCATTTCCCCACCAGTGGCCATTGAAATATACACTTGTACGTCGCTGACACTCATACCAAAACGAGCCGCTTTTTCTCTATCAATTTTGACATCAATATAGCGTCCGCCTACCAACCTCTCAGCCAAAACTGAAACCACCCCCGGTACCGATTTTGTGACTTTTTCAATTTCTTGGGCTAATGTATCGATTTCTTCAAGATCCCTGCCTGATACTTTAATACCTATAGGGCTTTTGACTCCCGTAGATAACATATCAATACGGTTACGAATAGGTGGAACCCATAAGTTTGCAACCCCAGGTAAACGTACAGTTTCATCGAGCTCATCAATAATTTTTTCGAGTGTCATTCCTTCTCGCCACTGTACTTGCGGCTTCAAACGTATCGTTGTTTCAATCATTTCCATCGGGGCTGAATCCGTTGCTGTTTCAGCTTTACCAACTTTTCCAAATACCGTATCCACCTCTGGAATAGTTTTGATTAACTTATCCGTATTTTGTAGTAAAAATGCCGCTTGTGCAGGCGATACACCCGGTAATGTTGAAGGCATATAAAGTAAGTCACCTTCATTAATTGCAGGAAGAAATTCACCACCTAAATGTTTTAATGGCCATATCACCGTAAATAAAGATAAGAAGCCAATTAATAAGGTGGTTTTCGGCCACGCTAATACCTTAATTAAAATAGGGCTATAGAGTGAGATCAACCAACGATTCAGTGGGTTTTTATTTTCATTTGGAATATTACCGCGGATCCAATATCCCATTAGAATTGGAATAACAATCAGCGCTAAAGCCGCAGCACCCGCCATGGCATAGGTTTTTGTGAATGCAAGTGGACCAAATAAACGGCCTTCTTGCCCTTCCAACGTAAAGATAGGAATAAAAGACAATGTGATAATTAATAAACTGATAAATAATGCAGGCCCAACTTCAACAGCGGAATCCGTAATAACTTTCCAACGCTGGGCATTATCAATGACTTTATCTTCATTTTCATGTTGCCATTTTTCTAATTTTTTATGTGCATTTTCGATCATAACAATGGCGGCATCCACCATGGCTCCGATCGCAATTGCAATGCCCCCTAACGACATAATATTTGCATTTATTCCTTGGTAGCGCATGACGATAAAGGCAATAAATAATCCAAGGGGCAAAGAAATAATTGCCACGAGAGCAGAACGGAAATGCCATAAAAAAACGGCACACACTAATGCGACAACAATAAATTCTTCTAGTAACTTATAACTTAAATTATCAATCGCGTTATCAATAAGAATGCTTCTATCATAAGTCGTGATAATTTCGATGCCTTCCGGCAAGCTAGCACTTAAATCTTCAAGTTTCTGTTTTACATCCTGAATCACATTACGTGCATTTTCACCAGAGCGAAGCAGAATAACTCCCCCAACGACCTCTCCTTCTCCATTTAGCTCAGCAACCCCACGACGCATTTCGGGGCCTTCCTGTATTCGAGCAACATCTTGTAGGTAAATAGGTACACCATTTTCTGGCGTTTTTAGGTAGATTTTATTGAAGTCATCAATAGATTGAAGATAACCACTTGCTCTAACCATATATTCAGCTTCAGCAATTTCAATCGATGAACCACCAGCTTCTTGGTTAGCCATTTCAACGGCCTGTTTTATTTCAGGTAATGTCACTGAAAATTGGCTGAGCTTGAGTGGGTCAACTAAGATTTGGTAAGATTTAACCACACCGCCAACGGTTGCCACTTCTGAAACATTAGGCAAAGCCTTCAATTCATATTTCAGAAACCAATCTTGTAATGAACGTAGTTCTGCTAGATTATGTTTTCCAGTTTTATCCACTAAAGCATATTCAAAAATCCAACCAACACCTGTCGCATCAGGGCCAATGGAGGCTACTGCACCTTTGGGTAATTGGTTTTGGACTTGATTTAAATATTCTAAAACTCGTGAACGAGCCCAGTATAAATCTGTATTATCTTCAAAAATAACATAAACATATGAGTCACCAAATGCAGAAAACCCCCGCACCGTTTTTGCTCCCGGCACAGATAGCATCGTCGTCGTTATCGGGTAGGTAACTTGGTTTTCGACCAGTTGCGGCGCTTGCCCTGGATAAGTGGTTTTGATGATCACTTGTACATCAGATAAGTCAGGTAATGCATCAACTGGTGTACTGCGAATGCTCCAAATACCCGCAATGACTAAAAACACGACTCCCATTAACACTAGAAATCGGTTAGCAACCGAGCGTCTTATAATCCATTCCAACATACTCTACTCCTGAGATTTATGTGATGAATGATTAGATGACGCTGATACTTCAGGAAGCGCTTCCATCTTGGCTAATGCACCAGCAATATTCGCTTCAGAATCAATCAGGAAAATACCCTGAGTCACTATATGCTCACCCACTTGTAAGCCTTCAGATATTGCTGTCATTTGTTGAGATTCACTCAGCACTCGTACTCTTTTGGGAATAAATTCACCATTCTCACCAACAGCAATAACATGCTGTTCTTTCCCAGAGTCCACAATGGCTTGTGAAGGGATCAATAAACTTTCATTACCTTCTGCAACTAAATTTAAATATGCTGTCATACCTGATTTTAATAAATGGTTAGGATCAGCAATTTCTGTACGAATATTAATTGTACGACTTGCTTGATCTGCACTGGGTAATATCAACCAGTTTTTTACAGTAAATAACTGCGAAGGGTAGGCAGGAATAGAAACTGTAAATTGTGTTTGTTGATTAAGTAATTCAGCAACTGACTGAGGAACAGATGCATTAATCCATAATGGATCTGTTCCTTGTATTTGTGCGATAACGACTTCTTTGGATACATTCATCCCTAAACGTAGATTAAGTGCAGTAATTACCCCGGAAATAGGAGCTTGAATAGTAAAACGTGTTTGCACTTTTCCTGTTTTAATAAACTGAGAAAGCGCGCCTTCTGGCATGCCATTTAAACGTAAACGCTCAATGACACTATTAAGATCTTGTTGGCTCGCATTCATTTGCTTAAGCGCAAGATATTCGCTTTGTGCTTCAACCCATGCAGGGATCGTTAGCTCAGCAATAGGAACGCCTTTTTGGATCCTCTCACCTACTGTGAATAGATAAACTTTTTCAACAAAACCATTTTCGCGTGCTTGTACAATAGCAAATTGATGATCATTAAACGCAATTTCGGCTGGAAATGTTAAGTCATAGTTTAATTTCCCCCACTTCACATCCACCGTTTTAAGCCCTAAATTTTGTGTCTGTGTTGGGTTAATTGTTACCCCTTTGCTATTCGCTGAAGCCAAGTTTTCATCCGCATATTTAGGAACAAGATCCATGTCCATAAAAGGGGATTTCCCTGGTTGATCAAACTTGGTATTGGGATACATGGGATCATACCAATACAATACGGTGCGTTCTTGTTTTTCAACTGATTGGCTAATATTTTCTATAACGAAAAAATAACGGTAAAATAAAATTGAAATAACGCTCGATAAAATAATTACCAATAGCAATTTGGTCAGGTTAACTAATGACATAACATCTCTCTACCTATTTAGTTTATTTTTTCGACGGATTTCAACATTGAAAGATTACCTTGTTGTACAAATGAAAATTTCAATTCATCATTTTCTTGTAAACCGTTGATCATATTTTCATCTTCATATGTAAAACGCATCGTCATTGGTGGCCAACCAATACTTTCTATTTCTTTATGATTTATCGTTAATTTTTTATTATCTTTGTCAATCGAGATTAGCTTTCCTTCAGTGTTAATTGTTGGTTCAGCCACTTTTTCTGGATAAATAGAGTGATTATGTTCAGCAGCATTTGCATAGCTGGTTGCTGTTAACATCGCTATTGAAATTGCAAAAAATACCGTATTTAGTTTTTTCATTTTTACCCTCATGATTTGATTAATCCGCCACCTAATGCAGAGAATAAATTTATTTCATTCTTCTGCTGTTCTATTTTCAACATCAATAAATTTTGCTGTTCTGTAAATAAGCTACGCTGTGCTTCGAGAACGTCGAGATAACTCAAACCACCATATCGATAACTTGCTTGTTTCTGTGTTAAGACGTTTTGCAGCGTGTTAACATATTGCACTTGGGAGATGAGTTGTTTTTCTAAACTCGATTTGATCGCTAAGGCATCTTTCACTTCTCGAAATGCTACTTGAATACTTTTTTCGTAATTAGCAATCGCTTTATTTTTTCTAATATTTGCTAACTCTAAGTTTCGGCTATTTGTACCACCAGTAAAAATAGGTAGCGTAATTTTAGGAATAAAATTCCAAATACCATTTGAAGAGTCAAATAACCTTGTTAAAGAATCATTACTGTTTTCAATTCCTGTATTAAAGGAAATAGAAGGAAAGAAAGCGGCTCTTGCTACACCTATATTGGCATTCTCAGAAATAATATTTTGCTCCGCAGCCATAATATCTGGGCGCTTTAGCAATATTTCAGAAGGAATATCTGGAGGTGTCGTAATTAAAGGATAGTTTGGCTCGTAGCGTCCTAGATCTAAGTTTATTTTTGTTGCATAGTCATTTGTCAAAAAATTCAGTAAATTTTCATTTTTTGCAATTTCACTTTCAATTTTTTCGATATTAATAGAAATAGACTGTACTTGCCCTTTAGCTTGTTCTAGGTCTGATAGTGCGG
Organism: Providencia hangzhouensis; assembly: GCF_029193595.2. Classification (NCBI taxonomy): domain Bacteria; kingdom Pseudomonadati; phylum Pseudomonadota; class Gammaproteobacteria; order Enterobacterales; family Morganellaceae; genus Providencia; species Providencia hangzhouensis. The sequence continues at coordinate 741,098 of NZ_CP135052.1, read as the reverse complement.
CTTTTCCTGCCGCCACTTTTTGCATTACAATCGATTGACTATTGAGATAACTTTGTTTCGTCTCTTGTGCAATTAATAATAGCTTTTGGTTATACAGCACATCTAAGTACGCTTCTGCTACCGTTTTAATCGTGATGATTTGTGTCGCACGGCTCATCTCTTGAGAAGCAATAAACTTTGCTTTGTCTGCATCAGATAAATTTTTGATACGCCCAAAAAAATCCAGCTCATAGCTGATATCAATGCCTACGCTGTATTTCTTATTAAAGGATGACCCGCTCTCTAACGACTGACTATAATCACCACTCATCGATGAATTAACTTGAGGATATTTTTCTGCCCCCGCGAGCCCAAAACGTACACGAGCTTCCTCTACATCTAACGCAGCAAGGTATAAATCGCTGTTTTTCTCTAGTGCAATTTCTATCACGTTTTTCATTTGAGGGTCTTGAATAAATTGTTCCCAACTAGGGATCAATAATTCAGTTTGAGCCTGCTTTGCTGCATCAGAAACATGACTATTGAATTGATGAGGTAAATTAAGGTTAGGGCGTTGATATTCAGGAGCGAGCGAAACACAGCCCGTCAAAGTTAAGGCATAAGCTATTATTAATATTTTTGGGGAATACATGGTATAGCCATGCCTCTAGTAATTAAAATTGGAGCTATAGTAAAAAAGACCTCCTGTTAGATTGATGACATGAAAATGACAAATTTGTCATTTTACATTTCGTTGCTGTAGTGCTTAGAATGGCTGCATTATTTACCTGGCTGATAGGTCTGAGATGAAATTACTTATTGTTGAAGATGAACATAAAACGAGAGAATACCTGTCTAAAGGCTTAAGTGAGTCCGGGTTTATTGTTGATGCAATCGAAAATGGTATTACAGGCCTGCATATGGCCACAACTGAAGATTATGATTTAATTATTCTTGATGTGATGTTACCTGATATTAACGGCTGGGAAATTGCAAAGAGCTTACGCAATTCAGGAAAAAATACACCAATACTGATGCTCACTGCATTAGGTAATGTTGAGCATCGAGTCAAAGGACTAGAGTTAGGTGCTGATGATTATCTCGTTAAACCATTTGATTTTTCGGAGTTACTCGCTCGAGTAAGAACTTTATTACGCAGAGGCAACAGCAGCATCCAAAAAACACAGTTTACCATTGCTAACTTGCATGTTGACCTGATTAAGCGACGCGTTACCCGTGAAAATGATAAAATTATACTCACCAGTAAAGAGTTTTCTTTATTGGAATTTTTTATTCTTCACCAAGGTGAAGTACTTTCTCGTTCTCTTATCGCTTCAAAAGTGTGGGATATGAATTTTGATAGTGATACCAATGTGATTGATGTAGCAGTGAAAAGATTAAGAGCTAAAATAGATCAAGGCTATGAGCCTAAATTGATCCATACCATTAGGGGAATGGGCTATTTACTTGAGATCCCTGAAAATGATTAAATTTTTTCGATCTCCTGTCTCAATTTCAATTCGTCTTATTGTTTTGATCAGTATTACTCTCTCCCTCGCCTTGTTACTATTTAGCTCGATCATGATCAATTCGGTTATGTTGCATTTTAAACAGCAAGATGAATACACACTTAACCAGTTGAACCTAACGATCCGTAGCTTGTTAAATAACAATACAGACTCACAAAGTGAACAATATGCACGTATTAAAACCATTATTAATGAGCACCAAGACATTACTATTTATCTCATTGATAAAAAAGGAAATGAATTAATATCTCCCAATGCAACAGATAAGCTCATTACGTACTTAAAAAATTATGATCCTCATAAAAATAACCAAGAAGAGCTTAAAAATTATCGCCTATCTGAAATTATTATTCAGGTAGATTCCCCTTCAGAGTCTAAACAATATCGGTTGGTTACTGCATTATCATTAAATTTTCATCATGATTATCTGAGTTCATTAATAAATAATTTAATTGTCAGCGCTATTATATTGTGCTTATTTACTATTCTTGTCGTTTATTTCCTTGTAATTAAAGGATTAAAACCCCTTAAAGATGTGAGCGATGAAATCAAAAATGTCACTTCCGAAAACTTAAGTGTGCGTTTAGACCCTGATTCTGTACCTAATGAATTAAAACAATTAACAAAATCATTTAATCAGATGTTAGTCAAAATTGAAGATGTTTTCGTAAGACAAACGAATTTCTCAGCAGATATAGCTCATGAAATGCGTACACCTATCACTAATTTAATGACTGAAACCCAAATATCTTTGAGTAAAAATCGCAGTAAAGAAGAACTCGTTGAAGTGTTATATTCTAATTTAGAAGAATATAACCGTCTATCACGAATGATCTCTGATATGCTTTTTCTTGCTCAAGCAGATGATAATAGGCTTATCCCTGAGAAAAAAGTTATTAATATTAAAACTGAAATAGAGCTCATATTTGATTATTTTGAATATCTCGCGGAAGAGAATGAAATAAAGCTTAAGCTAATTGGTGATACAGACCCTATTATGGCCGATAAAGATATGTTAAGAAGAGCAATTACTAACTTAATATCAAATGCTATCCGCTATACCCCAAAGGGGGATTCTGTCAGTATTAATATTTCGAATGTAAAAAATGGTATTGAATTAATTATCAGCAATCCCGGCATGAAAATACCAGAAGAACATTTAGCAAAACTCTTTGACAGATTTTATCGAGTAGATAAATCAAGACAAAGAAAAAATGAAGGGAGCGGAATTGGGTTGGCTATCGTCAAATCAATCATATTAGCGCATAAGGGAAGAATCACTGTAACATCAGATGATTTTTCAACACGTTTTACTGTATTTTTACCTAAGGAACCAAATTAAATATCTACCATAAATGGCAATTTTGTCATCTTGTTGTCAGTATTCAGACAGAAATAAAGCCTTATTATAGTTACAAGATAAATTATCTAACTTAATAAGGATTTGTAATGAAAAAAATTATTTTTGCTTTAACACTTGTAACTGTAACAACACATGTAGCAACCGCTCAAACAGAAAAAGAAATACATTATAATGCAGCGAATGCATTAAATTTCACTGAGAATAACACATCGTATTCTAATCAAAAATCGATTAATGACCACTTGAGTAAGGCGGGTATTTCAGTCAACGATAATATCAACTCAACCCAATCATTTCTTCAATTAGATAGACATACTCAAGCTGCTACCGCATTGAATTTTACTCAAAATAGTACCTCCCCAGCAATGCAGAATATGATCAGTAGCCACCAAAACCAATCACCTAACTATAAAAAATCGATGGTAAAAGTTGCAAAACCATTTTCCGATATGAATGAAAATGAAAAAGCCGTCACCATGTTAAACTTTCATAAAAATAGTTCATCTGCTTCTATACAAAGTAAAATAATAGGATATTCAAAAAATAATTAATTAGAACTTTAAAACCATATTATTAAATAAATATTAATATGGTTTTAAATTAAAAAAATAAAATTTAGTTATAGACACAACAAATAGATTTTTATTTGACCAATTTCATTTTTTATTACTAAATTGATTGAATATTTATTGAACATCAAGAAAAATAAGTTATTATTTCTAGGCAGTTCATTTCAATACTAACTTTAAAAGGTGATTATATGTTTAAAAAATCAATCATATTTGCATTTTTATTATTTCCAACTCTCTCTTTCGCTACTCCTATTCTTCCTTTCCCACCAGAGCCACCTATCCTAGATATAGACGTAAACGTAGCCTATAACGGGGATGATGATGATGTTTGGTTTAACGTAAAAGGAGATGATGATGATGTTTGGCTGAACATCAAATAAAATTCAGAAGACATCAAACAAAGCTTAAGGTAATTCCCTTCATAATATATAGCCTTATATCCTTTTAATATACTACATTAGGAAACATAGGCCTATATGCTGTTAAAATCAATGGTAAAGTGGAATTGTATTTTAATATATTCCACTTTACTATCCTACCCCATAAAACCCTAATCTTATGATAATTAATTTTAAAACAAAACATTACCTGGCAAATTATTAATTAATTATCTCAAATGATTCATTATTAATAAATCATTTAAAATACGCACAAAAAAAATAAATAATGTTATTTTATATTAACAGTGGACTAAATTTAATTTCACTCTTAGATGAAAATATTAATTACTTATTCAAAATCATGAATTACAATTTCCTTGCAGTTCACTTCAATTTAAACTTTTAATCGAGGATTTTATATGTATAAAGCATCTATTGTCATAGTATCTTTATTATTCCCAATTCTAGCATCTGCAACTTCTTTCCAAGAAAAACATTCTGACAATACTTCGACTTATTCTACTATTTATGAACAAAACCATGGAGGAAATGGAGGGAATGGCGGCCATGGTGGTAACGGCGGTAATGGCGGCAACGGTAGATAATATATCTCGTCACTAAATATTTCCCTCCTCACTCGATGAGGGGGGAACGGAGGAATTTACCATGTATAAAAATTACATTTCACTTGGCGTCTTATTAATTAGTTCTATTTCATTTTCAGCATACTCTCACTCCTTATTTAATACTCCATCTAACTGTTTATTAAAAAATGAACTCAATATTAATGAAATTAATAATAAAGTATGTTCGATACTCCATGGCCAATATTACTATTCTAAAATTTTTAGCTTTGTAAGTTATGGACAAAACGGAAATTCGGGTCACGCTGGAAATGATAGTCAAGGTGGCCATGGTGGTAACGGTGGTCATGGTGGACACGGTGGTGATGGCCAAAATGGAGGGAATGGCGGAACAGGATCAAATAACGGTAATGGTAGCAATGGCGGAAACGCAGAAAAAGGCAGTAATGGCAATGGAGGAAATGGCGGTAATGGCAGTGTAACTGGAGGTGATGGCGGAAATGGCGGTGATGGAGATGGTGGTGGTAGTGGTGGGAACGGCGGGAATGGAACTGTAAATGGCAATGGGGGAAATGGGGGACATGGTGGAACTAATGGCGGTAACGGAGGTAATGGGGGCAACGGCTCTGGTAGTGGTAATGGTGGAAATGGGGGCAATGGTAGCCAAGGAGGAAAAGGAGGACGCGGTGGACCTGATGGCGGTAGAGATGGGCACGATGGTATTAGCATTAGCTCAATGTGACAAATAAATCCGTTAGAAGTGAATAAGTGATGTGGCAATATGAAACCATATAATTATCTTTATAAAAGATGGTATTACCAATAAAAACGGAAGCTTTCGCTTCCGTTTTTCGTACACTTGCAATTTTTATTGCTTAGGTGCTAATTTCATTAAAAATGCGCGTAATTGTGCAAAGTCAGATGGTAAAAAGTGTGAGAGGAGTGGTAGTTCCGCACGCTCTGCTAACTCTTTCGGTAAAGGTATTGCCTTATTAAGAATTTCTTCAACACTTTCTTTAAACTTAGCTGGGTGTGCCGTGCCTAAAAACAGCCCGTATTCACCTTCTTGCAACTGGTCACGAAGCACACGATAAGCAACCGCAGCATGTGGCTCAGATAAATACCCTTTTTTATCTAATTCACGTACTGTCTCTTTAGTCACGTCGTCACTCACCGCTCCATGGCCTAATTCATCAAGGGACCAACCTTTACGGCGGAATAACTCTTCAATACGAGGCCAGTTGTTTGGCTGGCTAACATCCATGGCGTTCGATAATGTTGCCACAGTTTGCTTTGGTTTCCATTGCCCATCAACAAGGTAACGCGGCACAGTGTCATTTACGTTAGTTGCTGCAATAAAGCGTTTAACAGGTAGGCCCATTGATTTAGCTAATAAACCTGCCGTAAGGTCACCAAAATTACCACTCGGAACCGAGATCACTAATTGATCACGTTTTTCTGCTGGGATCTGCGCGACGGCTTCGAAGTAATAACAAATTTGTGCTAACAAACGACTGATATTGATCGAGTTCGCCGAGTTTAAATACAACGCCTTTTTCAGCTCTTCATCATCAAATGATTGTTTTACTAATGCCTGGCATGCATCGAAGTCATCTTTAATCGCAACCGTATGAATATTTTCACCCAGCGTGCAGAAGAGTTTCTCTTGCAGCGGGCTAATTTTTCCTTCTGGATAGAGAATAACAACTTGCACGTTTTTAAGACGATAGAATGCGTGTGCAACCGCGGCTCCTGTATCCCCAGAAGTAGCAGTCAAAATGGTCACCGGCTGCTCACCAGCTACTTGGCCCAATGCCTGAGCCATAAATCTGCCACCGAAGTCTTTAAATGCGAGTGTTGGCCCATGATATAACTCCAACGTTGCTACATCACCTTCAACCTTAGAAACTGGCGCAGGAAAAGCAAACGCGGTTTTAACACGTGCAGCTAATTCTTCTTGTGGAATTTCATCACCAATAAAGGCACTTAAAATTCGGCTGCTACGTGTGACGAAATCTAATTTTAATAATTCGTCGATTTCAGCCGCTGTAAACTCAGGTAAGTCTTGAGGAAAAAATAAACCTTGTTGCTTACCTAACCCCTGCTTAACCGCTTGTGCAAAACTTACTTGTTCATTGTTATCTTTTAAATTATACAGTTTCATTATTTACCCTATTGTCCTTGCCCCGGCCAGATCCAAACGGCAGATATGCACAAAGCCTTCATCATTCTGAATATAATGTTGTTGCAAGTAGCTCGCCATTTTTTCAGCGATATGTTTCTCATCGCAAATAGCAAACAATGTTGGCCCTGAGCCAGAGATACCACAAGCCAATGCACCGATTTCTTTTGCATTTTGACGTGCTGCCGCAAAACCGGGTAATAATTGTGTACGATAAGGTTCTGCGACAACATCTTGGATCATCGTTGCGGCAAGTAACGGCTGGTTTGTATGGCATGCATGAATAAACCCTGATAAGTATCGGCCATGGTTTACTATATCGTGGCGTGGATAGCTATCAGGCAGGATCGCACGCGCTTCTGCTGTCGATACCTTAATTCCAGGGTAAGCCATAACCCAATACCAATTTTCAAATGCAGGTACAGGCTGAGAAATAATGCCATTTTGTTCGATAATCAGCTGCAAACCACCTAAAAAACACGGTGCGACGTTATCATAGTGCACACTTCCTGAAATACGCCCTTCGAGCTCCCCCATCATGCCAAGCAGTTGAGTATCATCGAATGGTTTCTCTGCAAATTCGTTAAGCGCCATCAGTGCAGCGACAACAGAACAGGCGCTAGAACCGAGCCCTGAACCAATTGGCATATTTTTTTCAAGCGTCATCGCGACATTTAATGGCCTACCAAGGCGCTCACAAAACAACTGCCAGCACTGGTAAACAATATTGTGTTCATTTTTTTTCGGCAGCTTAGCAACGAATTTTCCTTGATTCGTCAGGGAAAAAGTATCCGCAGCTTCAATTGTTACACAATCACCTAATAGTGAACCGTCAGCAGGCGAAACAGCTGCCCCAAGGACATCAAACCCGACGCTCACATTACCAATTGAAGCCGGTGCATAAACTTTAATCACTTATTAAACTCCCAATTTCCATGAAAGGGTACGCAGCATATCCGCAAATACACCAGCAGCAGTAACATCATTACCTGCGCCATAACCTCTTAATACTAAAGGAATTGGTTGGTAATAGCGTGTATAGAAAGCCAGTGCATTTTCACCATTTTTAACCTTGAAGAGTGGGTCATTGCCATCAACAGCGACGATTTTCACTTGGCAGCGCCCTTCTTCAATCAGCCCAACATAGCGTAACACTTTTTCTTCCGCTTCTGCGGCTTTTATACGCTGTGCAAATTGCTCGTCCAGTTGTGGCAAACGTGCCATAAACTCAGAAACAGGGCCACTGCTATCAAAGTCCGAAGGTAAAACAGGTTCAATTTCAATATCTTGCAATTCTAAATGATAACCCGCTTCACGCGCTAAAATTAATAATTTACGCGCAACATCCATACCTGATAAATCATCACGAGGATCTGGTTCTGTGAAACCTTTTTCTTTCGCAAGTGTTGTGGCTTCTGATAAAGACATACCTTCGTCTAATTTACCAAAAATGAATGATAAAGAGCCTGATAAAATTCCGCTAAAGTGAACCAGTTCATCCCCTGCATTCAGTAAGTTTTGTAGGTTTTCAATAACTGGCAACCCTGCACCTACGTTAGTGTCATAGAGGAATTTACGTTTTGAGGTTTCACTTGCCGCACGTAATTGATGGTAGTAATCCATCGATAATGTATTGGCTTTTTTATTCGGTGTAACCACATTAAAGCCGTCTTTCAAGAAATTGACATACTGCTCTGCGATTTCCTGATTTGATGTGCAATCAATAATGACAGGGTTCAAGAAATGGTATTCACGTTCTAAGCGAATTAAACGGCTTAAACTAAATGGCTCTTTCGCTTCCGCTAGCTCCGCTTTCCAGTTATCTAAATCAATCCCTTGCATATCCGTTAACATTGCGCGTGAATTTGCAATACCGCATACACGCAGATCAATATGCTTTTGTTTTAACCATTGTTGCTGGCGGTGAATTTGTTCAATTAATGCATTACCAACACCACCCACACCGATGATAAAGGCTTCGATAACTTGCTCTGCATTAAATAGCATTTGGTGACATAAGCGTACCGCTGTTGTGGCAGACTCATTGGCAATAACGGCAGAAATAGAACGTTCAGAAGACCCCTGTGCGATAGCGACAATGTTGATGTTACCGCGAGTCAAAGCCGAGAAGAAACGCGCCGAAATGCCCTTCAAAGTGCGCATTCCATCCCCCACAACTGAAATAATCGCTAACTGCTCCATCACATCCAGTGGATCAAGTACGCCATCTTTCAGCTCTAAGTAAAATTCTTCTTCCAGTGCAGCGCGAGCTCTCACTAACTCATTTTGCGGAACACAAAAACTAATACTGTATTCCGATGAAGACTGTGTGATCAGAACGACAGAGATCCCTTTGCGAGACATGACGGAGAAAATGCGAGCAGCCATCCCCACCATCCCCTTCATTCCGGGGCCGGATACGTTGATCATCGCCATGTTATTCAGGTTGGTGATCCCTTTCACTGGCGTGCTCTCATCGGTTTGCCCATCACCAATTAAAGTACCTGGAGCGCTTAAATTAGTGGTGTTTTTTATCAGGCAAGGGATTTGGAATTGAGCAATTGGGGCGATGGTACGAGGGTGAAGGACTTTGGCTCCGAAGTAGGATAACTCCATGGCCTCTTGGTATGACATACCTTTTAACAAACGCGCATCAGGCACCAAACGCGGGTCACAAGTATAGACCCCATCAACATCAGTCCAAATTTCACAACAATCAGCACGTAAGCAGGCCGCTAAAACCGCAGCAGAATAATCAGACCCATTACGGCCTAATACTACTAATTCACCTTTTTCATTACCCGCTGTGAAACCTGCCATTAAAACAAAATGATCTTTCGGTATATTTAAATCGGCAATACGTTTAGTTGACTCATTTATATCAACCGTAGATTCAAGATAATGACCTTTCGCGAGTAAGCTCTCAACTGGGTTAATAACCGTCACATTATGGCCGCGTGCTTTTAGCACTGATTCCATAATGGCGATAGAGAGCTTTTCACCACGGCAGATAATTGATGCGTTAATGCTGTCCGGACATTGCCCGAGAAGAGTAATACCATGCAGTACTTGTTTGATTTGTGCGAATTCTTGTTCTGTCAGTTTTTTTAACCGATCATATTCAAAACCAGGTTGTTTTTCTTTTAATCCTTTTAAAAGGTTAGCAAAAATCATTTCAGCATCATTAACATGCGTGATGACATCTTGTCCTGCAACCGTTTTTTCAATCATAGCAACCAGATGGTTTGTGATTTTTGCTGGTGCAGATAGCACCAAAGCCACTTGTCCATCTGCTAGTTTACTTTCAGCGATGTCAGCAACATTCAGTACTCGTTCGTCATTTGCAACCGAAGTACCGCCAAATTTAAGCACACGCATGGTATTTCTCTCCTGAATTAACACCAAAAAAAAGCCCGCATCGGTTAAGTATGCGGGCTTTTTCATTTTTATTTTTTGGATGCGTCAGCCCGCCCCGTTTCCTGTGGTTACGGTGGTGGTGGTAATAATAATAGTCAGGCTGATATTACGCATAGATTCTGTCTGTCTCTTAGATTCTTTAAGTTTCTCCCTATACGGTTAAAGCAATTGGTATATTTTGTCAAATTTATTTGCAAAACATCCCTTTTATCTCCCTTTTTTTATTCGATAAATTATCTACCAGCACGAAAAACTCATCCACAAAAAGACACTCATTACATCAAATGCAGTGTTAAAAACCAAGATAACAAATATTTAAAGATTAATAATTTTTTACTCAATAAAAAACCAAAATGACTATTAAATAGGCAATAGAGATAGCCTTCAGTAATTTCCTGTGAAGAGAATCAAGATGAGAAGATGAGCAACAACGACCAGGTTAATTGATGCATTTAGCAGCTATATTTCTTATCATTTACCCCCATGCTCATCAATACATGAGCGCCAATAGCAACAGATTACACAGGTACGTATTGATACTTAGCCTCATGATTTTTTCATTCGTTTAAATCACAAACAAATGTTATGGAGTTGTTAAAAATTAGTCACATCAAAACAAAATAAGCATTTTTCCTAATTAAATGAAACAAAAAATTACAGACTAAATATTTACATCCCGTTATCTCTAACAAGATAAATTTTTCACCTTTTTTTGTAGCAAAATAACATTTCAAAATTGGAGGTAAGTCACAAATTAAACATTATTTATGATGGTATATTTAACCCATTGAAGACTATATTCATTAATACCCAGCCGAAGCCCCCTTGGGTATCAACTATTCCCCTTTTTTAGACGCTATCTGATTCCTAAACACTGCATTAATTTATATAATTATCTACCTAACAATTTTTGTTAACGTGCTACAATTGATTTTGATATGTATCAACAAAAGTTAGTTTTTTAGGTGGTAAATGCAGTATTAGCTGTTATATTGCTGTTAACAGTACAATATTGGGAAAGTGCTTATATTTTGGCTTGTTGTTAAAGTCTTTTGCCCAAGATGGCAACATAATGGCACTATTGAATTTCAAAACAAATTTATACTCATAAACGTGTTTTTCCAGAGAAAAATATCAATAACCACCTAACTGGAAACGGCTTGTGAGTTCAGTATTTTTATTTTAATACTTTAGGTAGCAACTATGCAGACCCCACACATTTTGATTGTTGAAGATGAAATTGTCACACGCAATACGCTTAAAAGCATATTTGAAGCGGAAGGCTATGTGGTTCATGAGGCAACTGATGGCGAAGAGATGAATAATGTTCTCTCTGAGCATGACATCAATTTAGTCATCATGGATATTAATTTACCAGGTAAAAACGGTTTACTACTTGCTCGCGAACTTCGTGAACAAGAAAGCATTGCGTTAATGTTCTTAACAGGACGTGATAACGAAGTCGATAAAATCCTTGGCCTTGAAATTGGTGCTGATGACTATATCACTAAACCATTTAACCCACGTGAACTGACTATTCGTGCGCGCAACCTACTGTCTCGTACTATGAATTTAGCGGGTGGTACGGAAGAACGTCGTTTAGTGGAAAGCTATAAGTTTAATGGTTGGGAATTAGACATCAACAGCCGTTCATTAGTCAGCCCTGCTGGTGAACACTACAAATTACCACGTAGTGAATTCCGTGCGATGCTACATTTCTGTGAAAACCCAGGAAAAATTCAGACTCGCGCAGACCTGCTGAAGAAAATGACAGGCCGTGAATTGAAACCACATGATAGAACTGTTGACGTAACGATCCGTCGTATTCGTAAACATTTTGAATCAACACCTGATACGCCAGAAATCATTGCAACCATCCACGGTGAAGGCTATCGCTTTTGCGGTGATTTAGACGAATAATCAATTTTGAATTGATATTCAAAAAACCGGCTATTTAGCCGGTTTTTTATCATCTTAATTAATCACCAAGGCATAATCGGTACTGCACTTAACGCATTTTTTGGTGAGCCGTCGATCATCTTATCTGAATAAGTCAAATAAATTAATGCATTACGTTTTGGATCGTAAAAGCGTACAACCTGTAATTTTTTGAAGACTAAAGACGTTCGTTTTTGAAAGACAACTTGCCCTTTCGTCGGTTTGCGTTTGACACGGTCATTTAGCTCAATTGGCCCAACTTGCTGACATGAAATGGCGGCATCAGAGGTGTCTTCTGCTAAACCTAAACCCCCTTTGATCCCCCCTGTTTTTGAACGACTTAAATAACAAGTCACATTGTCAACATCAGGGTCATCAAATGCTTCAACAACAATTTTATGATCAGGGCCGAAAATTTTAAAAACAGTATCGACTGAACCGATTTCTTCAGCAAATGTGATGCTCGGCAACGCTGATAATAATGCTGCAAGTACGATATTTTTTAATCTGGAACGACGCATACTGAATTTCCTATTCAACTAAAAATCGATAAAACCTCGTAGTGGCACAAGATTTATTATTCACTTTCTTAACTAATTATCAAATACAACTCATTTACTATAAACGAAAAAGATAACTTGATATAGAATAGCAATTCATTGATAGATTATATCTGTTCTATAAGTCGCATTGGCTGGGGATATACATGGATCAAACTAATATTATTCGCGACTTGCTTCGCTGGATAGATGACAATCTGGATAAACCACTCTCGCTAGATAATGTTGCCGCAAAAGCGGGCTACTCTAAGTGGCATTTACAAAGAATGTTCAAAGAGGTGACAGACCAAGCGATTGGGGCTTATATTCGAGCTAGAAGGCTTTCTCGTGCAGCGGTTGCATTGCGGCTAACAAGCCGACCAATTCTTGATATTGCTCTGCAGTATCGATTTGATTCGCAACAAACTTTTACTCGAGCCTTTAAAAAGCAATTTAACCTAACTCCAGCGTTTTATCGTCGGAGTGAAGAATGGTGCGCTGCAGGTATTTGCCCACCGATTATTTTAGATAATCACACCAATATTGAACATGAATTCCTACAAATGCCAGCACAAGAGCTGGTTGGCTTGGAACAAAGTTGCTCTTATGCACTAGAAGAGTGGTCGACCGCTTGTTCCCAAATGCGCCAAACATTTTGGCACTACTATTTGGATAATACGACGACTATTGCGTCTGAAGTTTTTGGCTTGCACCATGCCATTCATAATCCAGAAAAAGAAGATGAACAAACGGTATTCTATACCACTGCGGTAAAACCTGAGGATGCGAGTTTTAACACTGACCAGTACACGAGTTTAACGTTACCAAGTGGCCATTATGTTAAATTTTCGTTCAATGGGACGCCAACTCGAGATGCATTACAAGAGTTTTTGTACCAAATTTATGGCGTATATTTGCCTAAGCTGAATTTAACGCGTCGACCAGGTTATGATATCGAACATTATCGATTAAAAAACATCGATTTACGTCATATCACCCCAGAAAATGATGACCCCAAGACACACATCGATACCTTTGATTATTATGTACCAATCAAAACAGGTTCGACCATAACCCCTTAAAGCAGAGGAGTTTCAGTTTGTTGAAACTCCTTTTCTAAATAGTTAACCTTGTTGCTCATCGAGAGCTGGCTGCGATAAGTGTGTAACCTCACCGGCTGTTTCAACTATCCAACCATTCGCAAGCCATGGGCTATTTTGGTAATCAACACGAGATAACGAACAGTTACGTAAACGTAGACGGCGTTCTGAATAGGCAGGAACCCCCATAATACGGCTAATTAACGTACTTAGCGCAATACCATGGCTAACAATCAGTGGGCGGCTACCTTCAGGCAAATCTAAACAGCTATTTAGTGCTGCAAACATACGTGTATACAGCTCCTCCATTGATTCACCCTCTGGAATTCGTCCTCCACGAGTCCCATCAATTAAGCTTTTGCGCCACTGTTCTTCCTCTGGCGTTAACGACTCTATTGCTCTTTGTTCAAGAACGCCCATATTTAGTTCACGTAGACGCGGTTCTGTGGTAATTTCACATTCGCATACACTTGCAATTATTTGTGCAGTTTCCAGTGTGCGTCCCATATCACTAGTGATAATATGGGTAATGCCTTCTGACTTTATCCTCTCAGCCACCTGCCTTGCTTGCAGTCGTCCAGTGGCGGTCAGGGGGCTATCGGATTGTCCCTGGATGCGACGAGCTAAATTCCATTCAGTTTCGCCATGGCGAACAAGATAAACCTGTAACATAGATGTGTTCCGTTATTACTTTTCGAAGTATGTGTTCAAAGGAAAATAATTAATGTACCAAGTTATAGCTGCAACGACTAATCCTGCCAAAATTAAAGCGATTCATCTTGCTTTCGATGCTGTTTTTGGGGCTGGCAGTTATCAAATTGAAGATATTAATGTCGATAGCAGTGTTCCACAGCAACCTATCGGTAATAATGAAACCCGTACTGGGGCTAGACAGCGCGTTATGGCCTCTAGGCAAGTTCGCCCCGAAGCGGATTTTTGGGTTGGTATTGAAGCAGGTATCGAAGACGATATGACATTTGCTTGGATAGTGATTGAGCATAAGCAAATACGCGGCGAATCTCGCTCTGCCAGTATTATGATCCCAGAAAAAATTCTGGCGGGTATTCGTGAAGGCCGCGAACTCGGTGATGAAATGGCCTTTTTAACAGGCATCGATAATATCAAACAACAAGGTGGTGCCATTGGTTTTTTCACTGATGGGGTATTAACTCGCACTAGTGTTTACCAACAAGCCTTGATATTGGCCTTAGTTCCCATTAAGCATGAAATTTATAAAGAGCTAAACCAAGTAGAAGATTAATTATACTTAAAATAATTAAAATTGCATGTGCGATTAAACACCACTCTTTTCACACTAAAGTATGGGAAACCATACTTTTTTTGTACCTATTTACCTGAAATATACATCCCTTTCATATTCTAAATAGTTCGGATTGTGGGAAAAAAGCGGCAAGAGAGCAGCAGCATACACAAGTATGTGACTAGGGCGAATGAACTAAGCCAACCCCCCTACAAATTGAAATATAAAAATATGAATACTCAAAATAGTTCGAATTGTAGGTCGGCGGCAAATGATGCTAAGCCCTAGGAGCATACACAAGTATGTGACTAGGGTTAGCAAACGTAGCCAACACCCCTACAATTTGAAATACAATAAATACCAATACGCTAAATAGTTTGGGTTGTGGCTAGGCGGCAAGTGAGGTTATCCCGATGAGCATACACAAGTATGCGATTCGGGTAACCGAATGCAGCCAACAACGCCACAGCGCAAAATATGACGCGTATTTTAGAGAAGTTGCTGCTCTAACCACTCCTTCACAGAAATAGGCGCTGACTTTAAGCTATTCGAACCCCGAGTAATAGTTGCTATTCCCACTCCTAGCTCATTTTTCAGTTCTCTTTGGCTCATTTCACCGCGCATCAGTTCTTGTACAATTTTAACGCGAGTCGCTAACGCTGTACGCTCATCTGGCGTGAGTAATAACTGAAGAACTGGCAGATGAATATCTTGTTCAAATGCCAATTGTAATAAATTCACAAAGCGCAGCCAGTCAGCGTTCTCATCGGCAGTCAGCGCCGGGTCATGTTGTTGATTTACTGTCATCGTTTATCCACCCATACTATTTAACTAGTACAAATAATAACACACTCTTATTAGAAATCATCAACCAAACGCTTTTCAAGCTTCAACAATACAAAAAATAACCAAATTTCATTTAGTTACTGCGTTAATACGCTAAATAGTTTGAGTTGTGACTAGGCGACCAGCGAGGATAGCTCGGGGAGCATACACCTGTATGCAACTAAAGCTAACATACGAAGCCCCTATAAATCGAAATATAAAAATATGAATACTCAAAATAGTTCGGATTGTAGGTAGGCGGCAAGTGATGCTAAGCCCTAGGAGCATACACAAGTATGTGACTAGGGTTAGCAAACGTAGCCAACACCCCTACAATTCGAAATATGAAGAGTATTTTTAGTATTTCATATTCCATTCATTCGAAAGCAACACCTTACTATTCTTCTGCCCCATAAAATGTCGATAAAATAAATCATACGATAGAACATTTTTCACATAACCGCGGGTTTCTGAGAACGGGATGCTTTCAACAAATGCGACTGCATCAATACGCCCACCACTGTTACCTAACCAACGAGTCACACGGGATGGGCCTGCATTATAAGCCGCACTGGCTAAAATACGGTTATTACCAAATTGCTGATAAACATCTTCCAGATACGCCGTCCCTAGTTCAATATTGGTCGTAGGATTGGTCAACTGGCTCGCATTCACATAATTAATACCTTGCTTTTGTGCGGTATGTTTTGCTGTCGCTGGCATCAACTGCATCAAACCTGTCGCACCAACGGGCGAGCGAGCTTGTGGGTTCCATGCACTTTCTTGGCGAGCAATGGCCATTGCATAGCTTTTTTGAATATCTTTCGACTTGGTATATAAATTGAATTCTTTATCCCATGCTAATGGGAAACGTTCTTCTAGGTGATCCCAAAGTTTAGCTGTGATAGTCGCTTGAACACTGAGGTCAGCCCATTTATTATCAAACGCATAACGAGCCAATTGCTCTTGCTGGTTTGCTGGAAGCGATGCCACTAAACTCACCCATTCAGAACGAGCGAGGTTGTCTAGCTCCCAATACATTAACTCTCTAACCCGCTGAACTTCTGGGAGTTTATTAATGCTTGAGTCTGGCTTAACGGCCGTTTTAACGTATACAGGGTAATCTACTTCTAAGACTTGTGCTGCAACCATTGGGTAGAAACCGCGTTTTTCAGTTAATTGGCGAAGTAACGTCTCACCTTCTGCTTTTTTACCTGCATCAATTAACGTGATGGCCTGCCAATATTGCCACTCTTCTTTATTTTTCACTTCCGCTGGCAAGCGTTTTAACCATGACGCGACACCGGTTTTATCACCAGCTCCCAACGCTAAACGAACACGACGCTCTTTCAATGACGATGAATTGCTTTCTTGAATGGTCTCATCACGCCATTGGGCCTGTTCAGGGGTCACATCACCCATATATTGCCAAGCAATACTGTCTTTAAGTAACTGCTTTTCTGCCATATTCATTTTTTGTGCAGAACTTATGCTATTAAGTACTGTACGAGCCGCATCAGGAGATTGGCGCGCATAACGGCTAAAGGCCGCGATGGTGGCTTGGCGAGTAAAATCCGTTGGCGTCATCGTTTTAGCGAATGTCACGACTGAGGCTGGGTCATTTTGTAATTTCACTAGCGCATCACCAATCGTTTTATAACTGGTTGGTAAGCGTTTTGCTAAATAACTAGCAATCGATGTATTGCCCTCTTTTATGGCTAAATTAATACGTTCAAGGGTCATCTCAGGGGTTAAATAACCCGCTTTTTCCCATTCGTTAAATAATTTATCACAAGCACTCGGCATTGAACGGCCATTTAACCAAGCTTTTTCTGCCCCTTGCCAAGCAACTTGTTTATTTCCCACAGCCCAATTAGCAAAATAAAAATTACATTGGGCTTCGGCAGGTTTTGGCGCCTCAGGGCTAAATTCAAGCAGCGATTTCCACTCTTGGCGGCGAGCTAGTTCGTTGACAAAGCGTGTTTTGAGATTTTTAGCGACAGGCAAGGTTGGGTAGGTATTAATAAACTCCTGAACTTGTCGTGGCGAGATAATATCCAAGTCTTGAGTTAACTCACGATAAGCGAGATAAGGGTAAAGTGGGTAATCATGCAAGGTCGGCAGCAAGCGCTCGACTTCATCCATTTTATTGGCATCCCATGCAACCTTAATTGCCTGATAACGCTCCCGTTGTGCCTGTAAGGAATCCGCCCATACTGCGCTGGAAACCAGCAACATTGTCACAGGTACTGCCGCTAACCAACCTTTCATATTCACTCGCTCCATCGCTAAACTAAAGTCAAAATACAGGAAAGACCTTAACCTATATATACCCCAAATAATTCGAGTTACAGGCCAGCGACAAGCGAAGATAGACAGGGAGCATAGATAAACTATGCGACTCGGCTAGCTGAGCGTAGTCACTTATACCTCAACGAAAAGCGCTGCGACTTGAAGGATTATGGGTATATTAAACATATATCAATAATGTTAATGCTACCGAAAGTTTTTATTTAGTAACAGCAGAGAGTTCTTGAATTTTTCGACTTTACAGTCTTTTACGTACCATTCAGTCCATGAATGACTTACAACCTTCCCTCCGCGGAAATAAAGGTTTAATGGCGGGGCGTTTTTCCAAAGAAGCTCGCCAAAGTTCATACTGGGCTTGCATCTCAACCCACATTTCAGCACTGGTTCCGAGTGCCATTTCTAATCGTATCGCCATATCTGCCGAAATACCGCTCTTACCGTTGAGAATACGCGAGAGAGTTGTACGTGTTACCTCCAATGCTTTTGCAGCTTCAGTGACTGAAATACCCTCTAAATATTCACGTAAAACGATACCCGGATGTACTGGATTATGCATTTTGCTCATTATGTTCACCTTACTTAATGATAATCTTGATAATCAACGAGAATGGCATCTTCACCCTCAAATTTAAATGTGAGTCGCCAGTTTCCATTCACTGATATTGCCCAATGATGCTGCAAATCTCCCCGTTTTAATTGATGGAGATTCCAACTTGGTGCAGACATATCTTGTGGTTTTTTAGCAACATTGAGCGCAGTCAGTTGTACCCGTAACTTTGTTATGTGCTTCGATTGAATACCAGACGTAATGCCCATTTTAAAAAAGTGTTCAATTCCTTTATGTTTAAAACTTTTTATCATGGCCAACTCCTTGTATAGCGTATAGACACACTATACACCCACAAATTGATAATAGAAAGTCATCAAGCTTGTATCACTGAGAGGGATGGATGATCTTCTGATGTTCAGGTATAGTTCTAGAAAATTATATAGCTGTTTATTAAATGCTTTTCAGCCTAAGCTTGTTAAAGCAAAAATAGACTAAAAAACTAAAATTCCCTTTACAAATCAAAAGGTAAATAAATTGGCTCAATACGTCTACAGTATGTATCGGGTTGGAAAAATTGTTCCACCGAAACGTCATATTTTAAAAAATATCTCTCTGAGCTTCTTTCCGGGGGCTAAGATCGGTGTTTTAGGTCTTAACGGTGCCGGTAAATCAACGTTACTGCGTATTATGGCGGGTATTGATACCGATATTGAAGGTGAAGCACGTCCACAACCGGGTCTGAAAATCGGTTATCTTCCGCAAGAACCGAAGCTAAACCTTGAGCACACCGTACGCGAAGCTGTTGAAGAAGCGGTTAGCGAAGTGAAAAATGCATTAACACGCTTAGACGAAGTTTATGCAGCTTACGCGGAAGAAGGGGCAGATTTCGATAAACTCGCGAAAGAGCAAGGCGAGTTAGAAGCCATTATCTCCGCACAAGATGGTCATAATTTAGACAACCAATTAGAGCGAGCGGCGGATGCACTGCGCCTGCCAGCTTGGGATGCTAAAATTGAAAACCTTTCTGGGGGTGAACGTCGTCGTGTCGCCATTTGCCGCTTACTACTCGAAAAACCCGATATGTTGCTGCTCGATGAGCCAACCAACCACTTGGATGCCGAGTCTGTTGCCTGGTTAGAGCGTTTCTTACACGACTACGAAGGTACTGTTGTGGCTATCACGCATGACCGTTACTTCTTAGATAACGTCGCGGGTTGGATCCTCGAACTTGACCGTGGTGAAGGTATTCCTTG
Source organism: Providencia hangzhouensis (assembly GCF_029193595.2). Classification (NCBI taxonomy): domain Bacteria; kingdom Pseudomonadati; phylum Pseudomonadota; class Gammaproteobacteria; order Enterobacterales; family Morganellaceae; genus Providencia; species Providencia hangzhouensis. The sequence goes on along the minus strand of NZ_CP135052.1, from coordinate 721,316 downwards.
GGAAGGTAACTACTCTTCTTGGCTTGAGCAAAAAGATGAACGTTTGGCGCAAGAAGCCTCTACAGAAGCCGCTCGTCGTAAATCTATCGAAAAAGAGCTTGAGTGGATCCGCCAAAATCCAAAAGGCCGTCAGGCTAAAGGTAAGGCGCGTTTGGCTCGATTTGAAGAACTCAATAGCGTGGAATATCAAAAACGTAATGAAACCAGCGAACTCTTTATTCCACCTGGACCGCGTTTAGGGGATAAAGTTATCGAGGTTGAAAACCTAAGTAAATCCTATGGTGATCGTGTTCTGATTGATAACCTGAATTTCTCAATCCCGAAAGGGGCAATTGTGGGAATTATCGGTCCTAACGGTGCAGGTAAATCCACTCTGTTCCGTATGATATCGGGCCAAGAGCAACCGGACTCTGGCTCAATCACGTTAGGTGATACCGTGAAAATTGCCTCTGTTGACCAGTTCCGTGATGCGATGGACGACAGCAAAACTGTCTGGGAAGAAATTTCTAACGGCCAAGACATCATGCGTATTGGTAACTTTGAAATTCCAAGTCGCGCTTATGTGGGTCGCTTTAACTTTAAAGGCGTTGACCAAGGTAAACGTGTTGGTGAGTTATCTGGTGGTGAACGTGGCCGTTTACACTTAGCCAAATTACTGCAAGTGGGCGGTAACGTCCTGTTACTCGATGAACCAACCAACGACCTCGACGTTGAAACTTTACGTGCGCTGGAAAACGCCCTGTTAGAGTTCCCGGGCTGTGCCATGGTTATTTCCCATGACCGTTGGTTCCTTGACCGTATTGCAACGCATATCATTGATTACCAAGACGAAGGTAATATTACGTTCTTCGAAGGTAACTTCTCTGAATATGAAGATTACAAAAAACGGACGTTAGGCGCGGAAGCGTTGCAGCCACATCGTATGAAGTATAAGCGTATGACCAAATAATCCCTGTCATAATTTAGAATTATAGCGGTGTTGGCTGCTTTCGTGAGCCCTAGTCACATACTGGTGTATGCTCCTAGGGACTCACTCTCTTGCCGCCTACCTATAATTCAAATTATTTAAGGGATCGATATCATATAGATAGAATCAAAACGGCATCATTCGATGCCGTTTTTCATTGGGTGACTTTATTTATAAGTCATCCAACATCAGTAACTGCTGAACAAGGGTGACGCACTCCAAGAAACGTGTGTCATAATCTGAGGATTCTACACGCACAAATTCAATATTGTTTTTCTTAAGCATTTCAATGAGTAAGCCTTGGAACGCTTTCCGGTCTTTATCACTCCCCAAGCTTCTTAAACCATCAGCGACCCAAGGGGTGTTATTCTCTAAAACTATTACTAAATCGAATCGGTATTCGTCTATCAATGCCTGAACAAATGGATGCTCTTTGCCTTCATAGCGCAAACAAAAGGCTTGAGTCGTGACAAAGTCGGTATCAATAAATGCCACTTTATTAGCATATTTCACTGCAAAATCAATATATTGAGCGTGTCCCAAGGCGATTTTGTCGTAGTCAGAATATTGCAATGCCATCTCATCACCACCTAAGTGACTAAACACATAGTCTCGGCCATATTCCCATGCACTGGATGTATTGAAAATATTGGCTAACTTATTGACTAACGTCGATTTACCACTTGACTCGCCACCAAGAATAGCGACTTTACGCACAAAAAAGGGTTTCACTTCAGTTGGAATATATTCCCAATAACGAAACGGCGCCTGACGAATTTGGTTACCGCTAATATTCATAAACGTGCGCTCAGGGTCAATCAAGATGGTTTCGATACCTAAGTATTTTTTATACCGCGGCACGTCATTCACTTCCCCTGAATAGATAAAACTTGGATTAATATTATGCTTTTTCAAAAAGCCTTTCATTCCATCACTCCACACTTCCCAACCGTGTGGATATGGCTCTATGCCATTTTCATCAAATGAGTGAATATGAATATTCTTTTGATATTTAAAAGTTTGTAATAACCAGCGTAAACGGTCGCTTACTGTGGGTTGTTGAGACATAGAACTGTTAACAAACAAGTCCTTATCACGGGGTTCATCATGGCAGAGAATGACGTGGAGCTCATCGACTTGGCTACATGCCCGTTGAATCAAATAAATATGCCCAGTATGTAATGGATAAAATTTGCCAAACACCACGCCAATCGTTTTTTGCTGAATAGGGTATTCAAGGCCTAAAAAACGATGCAATGCCGCGATTTTTTGTGCGCTGGGGCTTTTAATTTTGTCGTTAATCAACTGGCTGAGATAGCCTTTGGTCATATCTGTCGCATCCGCAACTTGCTGGAGCGTGTAACCCGCTCGTTTGATTGCGTTTTTAAGATAGTCAAATTCAGCCATGTATTTTCCTTTTACCCTAGATTAAAAGCTTATAGTTCATCCAAAATACTTAATGCGTCCGCTAACTTTTTCACGCCATACACTTTCATATCTGGCGGTGATTTCTTTGGCATATTCGCATGGGGCACAATAGCACGCTTAAAACCATGTTTTGCTGCTTCAGAGATACGTTCCTGACCACTTGGAACTGGACGAATTTCCCCTGCAAGCCCCACCTCACCAAAGACCACCAGATCTCTAGGTAATGGGCGGTCGCGAAAACTCGAAACCAAAGAAAGTAATAGTGCTAAATCCGCACTGGTTTCAGTTACTTTTACCCCACCCACGACGTTGACAAAAACGTCTTGATCTGACATTTGCAAGCCACCATGACGGTGTAATACTGCCAATAAAATGGCCAAACGGTTTTGTTCAAGCCCGACCGCAACACGCCGTGGGTTAGACATCATCGAATGGTCTACTAGCGCTTGGATCTCCACCAGCAGCGGTCTTGTCCCTTCCCATACTACCATCACGGAGCTACCTGAGGTAATTTCGTCACCACGACTTAGGAAAATTGCAGAAGGATTACTGACCTCTTTAAGCCCTTGTTCTGTCATGGCAAATACGCCTAACTCATTGACTGCCCCAAAGCGGTTTTTATGGCTACGTAAGGTACGAAAGCGGTTATCCGCATCGCCATCTAGCATGATAGAACAGTCAATACAGTGTTCGAGGACTTTAGGTCCTGCTAATGAGCCATCTTTAGTGACGTGGCCAACCATAATAATGGCAACGCCACGGGTTTTCGCAAAACGGGTAAGGTAAGCCGCGGTTTCCCTGACTTGTGCCACACTGCCCGGAGAGGATTGAATATCTGCCATATGCATCACTTGGATGGAGTCAATCACCATCAGTTTGGGCTGTTCTTGCTCCGCTGTTAAACAAATTTGCTCAATACTGGTTTCTGACAGCATATTGAGTGAGTCAGTCGGTAGCCCTAAACGGTGCGCTCGCATCGCAACTTGTTGAAGTGACTCTTCCCCTGTCACATATAAGGTTTTCATTTCACGCGACAACAAACACATGGTTTGCAGCAATAAGGTACTCTTACCCGCTCCCGGGTTACCTCCAATTAGGATAGCACTGCCCGGTACGACTCCCCCGCCAAGTACGCGGTCAAACTCTTTAAACCCTGTAGTAAAACGAGGAAGTTCTTCAAGGCTAATTTCAGACAGCTTCTGAACCTTACTTACCCCAGCCGCATTACCTGCATACCCCGTTAAACGGTCAGTACGTGATGAAGAATTTGTGGAGGCCAGACGCACTTCCGTAATGGTGTTCCATGCATGACACGCGCTGCATTGCCCTTGCCAACGCGGATAATCCGCCCCGCAATCATTACAGACAAACGCCCTTTTAACCCCTTTTGCCACAGCAAACTCCTCTTAAAATTCAATTTTGTTCTTAGTTCTTAGTTCTTAGTTCTTATTATCCATAACACTTTAGCCGTAATACTCTAGATAGTTCACGTTGTGGCAAGGCGGCAAAGGAGGATGTCTTGGGGAGCATACACCAGTATGTGACCCAAGCAGTCGAGTGCAGCCAACACCGCCACAGCACAAACCATAAAATATCGATATCAATATTCAAAATAGTTCGGGTTGTGGCTAGGCGGCAAAAGAGGATGTCTTGGGGAGCATACACCAGTATGTGACCCAAGCAGCCGAGTGCAGCCAACACCGCCACAGCACAAACCATAAAATATCGATATCAATATTCAAAATAGTTCGGGTTGTGGCTAGGCGGCAAAAGAGGATGTCTTGGGGAGCATACACAAGTATGTGACCCAAGCAGCCGAGTGCAGCCAACACCGCTACAGCACGAAATATGAAGAATATTTAGCGTTCTTCGTGTTTGAGGCCCCCGCTCAACACACACATCACCCCCATCAGATCTGCATGACGAATCGCAACCTTCGCCCTTGCATACACCTTTGGTTTCGCATGATATGCAATACCCAGCCCTGCTTTACGGATCATTTTCAGGTCATTTGCCCCGTCACCAATGGCAACAGTTTGCTCAATGGGAATTTCCAGTTTTTCCGCCAATTTAACCAAGGTTTGCGCTTTATATTTAGCATCTACAATTGGGCCTTTGACTTTGCCTGTTAACTTACCATTTTTGACTTCAAGTTGATTAGCAACCGCCGCCACAAGTTTCAATCGCTGTTGCAAGTTATTAGCAAAGAAAGTAAAACCACCGGATGCTATCGCAATGTGCCAATTCATCGCTTGTAACTTACGCACAAGGTTCGTTAAGCCCGGCATTAAAGGCAATGTTTCCATCACTTGGTCAAGAATAGCGACGTCGGCACCTTCAAGTAAGCTAACGCGTGCTCGTAAACTTTCCGTAAAATCGAGTTCCCCTAGCATGGCTCGCTCGGTCACTTCAGCAACCTGCTCTCCAACCCCTGCTAAGCGAGCAATTTCATCGATACATTCAATTTGAATCGCTGTCGAGTCCATATCCATCAGTAATAGGCCCGGTGAACGCAAACGTGGAATTTGCCCTAATGGCACGACATCTAATAAACATTCGTCAGCGAGTTTTTTAATTCGAGGTGTAATACTCCCAGCGATTCTGACCACTTGGTAGTCATCAATACGCCACGAAGAGACAATTACGATAGCGATCCCTAATCGCTGTTGGAAATTACTGATACGCGCTTTATCTAAGCCGCGGCCATATAATAACCACCCACTGTCCCCAGCACGATAATCCAATGGCATCACTTCTTCACCACTTAATGACAATGGCAACCCTGGCCATTTTTGGATTTCGTCGGGTAGATAACAATAGGTCAAGCTCGTTGACATGAAAATTAGCTCCTGTAATCGATATACTCGTCATACTTCAAGTTGTCTGGTTGTTGACTACGCTCAGCTAGCCGAATCACATACTTATGTATGCTCATCGGACTATCTTCGTTTGTCGCCTACATACAACTCGAATTATTTAGAGTGTAACTTTTTTATAATGATAAGTTGCGAGCAGCCGAACGAAGCCACTATACTAAATTTTAAGGCTTTGTGACCTTATGTATTTACTGTTAAAACTGAAGATAACCCCATATTCGCTAAAGTATAACGGCATCTTTATACTCAAAATAAGTCGAGAGCACCAATAAAGCAATGAAACTTACCTTTAGGCTCCACAAAACAGTCATTATCGTTATCTGCGTTGCGTTGGTAACTTTACTTATGCATGGTATTTCTTATTTAGGAAATAGCCAAAACCAAGGCAGAATTGAGCAATTTAAACAATTGACTTATGTTCTTGCTGAGCAAGTTGCTTTCAGCTTATCTGATTATATTGTTCCCGGCAGTAAAGATTTTAATTTAGAGCGAATTAATGCCAATTTAAATAACGTGGTGAAAGATAGGTATATTTTAGATGCCAGTATCTATACTGCCAGTGGCACACTGGTCACTCAAGTCGGTGAGCCGACAACGGTGAAAGAACGGCTGGCCATCGATGACAACTCCTCACTACAAAACTTTCAATACCAGCTTGTCGTTCCCATCCAAGGCACAAAAGAGCCAAAAGGCTATTTGCGTTTAACCATTGATACGGAGCTCCTTGCCGCTGAAATTCAACAAGCGGATAACAGCACCAATGTATTACGAATTTTTATTCTACTTGCCTTATGTATTGGCTTCGTTTTAGCAAATACATTACTGCGTTTAAAGAAAAAGAAAGGCCACAAACAAGCCCCTCCGCTCGTCGTTAATACAGAGGAAAATCAAGATGATAATGGAGATGACGACAGTAATGAAGATGGCAAGCAAGAGAGCAAAGGGACACCTGCTACTAAGCCAGCACGTTTGAAACGAAAGAAAGAACCTCGTCCTTATCGCCCTAAACGACCGACCCCAAAAAACAGACCAAATTCACCTGATAAATAGCCCTAAAAAGGGCTATTTAGTTGAATTTAAATAGACGTTGTATCGAACACGATTGGCGCAATAAACTCGACCCGGCCATCTACCAACAATGTTTCTGGCGGGGTAGGAAAAGGCGCAGCACGTGAAATTGTCGCCAACGCTTCTTTATCCAATATTTTCGTACCGGATGAATTCAATAAGCTGGCGACAATCACTTCACCCCGACTATCCAAAACCACTTTTATATGAGAGACCCCAGTTGAGCGGTAACGCAACGCTGCACGTGGATAGCGTTTGGTCTTGGCTATCCGCTGATGAACCTCACTTTGCCAGCCTTGGTGCCCACTCACTGCCGCAGACGCATTACTGGAGAAATTCGCACTGCTACTGGATTCACTCCCTGATGCAGGAGCGGAAGTCACCATCGATTCCTGCGTAGTTACAGGGGCTTCGTCGATCACTTTTTTCTCTTGTGGAATTGTCTTTTTCGGTGGTCGTTTTTTCTCACTAACTTTCGTCAATGTGCCATTATCAACGATCGCAGTTTCAGGCAATTTATCTACCTTTTCAACCAATTCAGGCAATGACTCTTCACGCGTCGTCATGTGTTGTTTAGGGGCATGATTAATTTCAGGCTCTGCCTGTTTTTCAAGCTGATAAACACCCAGCTGCAACGAAATTGCCGGTGGTAGTACTCCGGTCTTCGGAATTGAAGAAGTAAACCAGCCGATAAAAATGATTGCCAGTGTTCCATGGAAAAGACAACTTAAAACCAAACCGCCTAGTGGACGGAAAATCGGACGCTCTAACTGGCCCGTCATACTGCTCATATTCTGCCTCACGACTTTATTTTTTGCAGATTATAGGCATAATACAAACAAAAATGATATTCATTATTATTAGTAAAAACATAATTATTAAAACAACTTATTGATTTAAATAATAAAGTAATCTGAGCAGATTATTAATCAGCACAATTGTGCTCTTTTATGACATTAACACCAGTAAAATGACTATTGATAAATCTCTTGCCCGTAAAATTAGCGGTGCGTATCAGTCAACATATAGCCAACTTGTGCGCTTTTTCCGCAATCGGCTAGATAACAGCAATGATGCTGATGATTTATCACAGGATGTGTTTACACTATGGCTAAACCGTAAAGAACAAACGCCTGTAAAAGAGAGCCGCGCTTATCTGTTTAAAATTGCGAATCATGTTTTGATTGACCATTGGCGACGTAACCAGCGCCAAACTAAATCAGAAACATCCATTGATGATGTTACTCATGAACCGCATTTTGAACAAAGCCAAGCTGATCCCAGTGAAATCTTGGAACATCAGCAACGCATCCAACGGCTAAGCGAAGCGCTTGAAACGTTACCCCCCCGTCGACGAGAAGCATTTTTGCTGTATCGTTTTGATGGCTTATCTCAAAGTGAGATTGCTGAACGAATGGAAATTTCAATCAGTATGGTGGAAAAACATATCGCGGCGGCGCTTGTTCACTGTAAAAAACACCTTGATAATCAGGGCAATAATTCGTAATGACACACGACTCTTTGCAAACATCAGATGATGAAAGCCGCATTGATGAAGAAGCTGCGCTGTGGTTTACCCGCATGCACAGCCAACGTATCAGCGCCCTTGAAACAGAGCAATTCAAACAATGGATTGCTGCATCACCTGAACATGCAAAAGCGTATGATGCCATTGCTGGACTATGGCGCGATTTTGATGGTATGCCACGCCCTGCTAGCACAATACTTCCCAAGGAAAAACGCCCTTTTTTTCGCTTATGGCGCCCTTTGGGCAATACCTTAGCAGCATTTTTTATTGCGGCTATTTTGTTTTTGCCATACAGCCACTTACCTTCGATGTTGCTCAATAATATGACCTTAGTGGCAACGGATACGCCTAAAGAAGTTACTTTACCTGATGGTTCCCAGCTGTTTCTTAACCGCAATACCCGTATTCATGTCGCCTATGAAACTCCAGTACGTAACCTGTATCTGGAACAGGGAAATGTTTATTTTAAAGTCAAATCCAACCCCTATCGGCCTTTTATAATTCAAGCTGATAACCGGCGTATTCAAGTGGTGGGAACAGAATTTGAAGTGAACAAAGTGGCTCAGCAAGTTGCTGTGAATGTCAGCCAAGGCATTGTCAGCTTTGAAGATGCCGCAAGCAAACAACCCGTTTTCCTACTTGCTGGTGACAGTGCAGTCAGTCAATCGCCGAACAGCCCAATCGCTCGCCAACACATCAACCCGCTAGATGTGGCTCGTTGGCGTTTTGGTGAATTAATTTTTGTCGATAAACCACTTTCAGAAGTCCTCGATGAACTTAAAAACTATTCATCGATAAATATCGAGCTTTCTCCCGCTCAATTAGCGAAGAGTAAAATCTCAGGTCGCATCAATACCCATCAGCCAGAACAGTTTTTTCAAGCCCTTCCTTCATTACTTCCGGTACAAGTCGTCTATCGAGATAAAAATAACGTATTGATTATTCAAAATAAAAAAAATAAATAAAAAATATTTTCATTTGCAGGTGAGGATAATTCTCATTTCACCCTCTTCTTAGCTAGTCATCATTTTGCTGACCTATTTTCGCACACTTTTTGTGCAGCTTAAGAATAAGGGATAACCATGTCTATTCAGTTTACTCAAAGCCGATTAAGGCCGCTCGCCCTTGCTATTGCGGTGAGTAGCGCCATTGTTTGTCAGTCTGCATCAGCACAAGAACTCGCATTTTCACTACCAGAACAATCACTTGCTACCTCTGTGGCTGAAATTAGCCGCCAAGGGCAAATCCAATTGATCTATGATAAAGGTCAGTTAAATGGCTTACGTGCACCTGCATTGTCTGGCAACTACTCCGCACAAACCGCATTACAAAAAATACTTATCGGTAGCGGCTTAGAGTTAGTCAATGAAAATGGTGTTTTCGTTATTCGTCAGCAAAATTTAAGCCAAGGCACATTGGTATTACCGGAAACTCAAGTATCTGGCGTTGTTCAGAACCACCCCGCGACAGATGTGATGTCCGCACCACAATACGTGACTTCTGAAGAGATTAGCCAGAAAAATACCGGTGATGGCAATATCACCGATTTAATGAAGACTAACCCTGCTGTCCAATTTGCTAACAATGACAGTAACTCGATGAACCAAGGGGAAATCAAGCCTTCCCGCATCTCAATCCACGGTTCAAGCAGCTACCAAAACGCCTATCGCCTTGATGGAGTGAGCTTTAACAACGATTTTGACCCCGCAGACAGTGGTCTCGGTGAAACAACTACCCGTCTGAGCAGTAGCGACCAAGGGATCTACATAGACAGCCGTCTGATCGACAGCATGACAGTGTATGACAATAATATTCCTGTCGAATTTGGTGGATTTACAGGGGGCACCGTTGAGGTGAACAGCCGCCGCTGGCAAGGGGAAAATAGTGCTCACGCCTATTACCGCCTAACCCGCTCTGGTTGGAATAATTTGTTCCACGATTCATCGCAAAGGATTGATACTACCAAAAATGATACGGCAAATCCTGCTCGTTTCCAAAACCGCTATGATAAAAATGACTTTGGTGGCTGGTTTGAATTAGGGGTGAGTGAAAATTCAGGGCTCGTATTCTCGGCCTCACGTCGTAGTTCGACTATTCCAATGACGCTCGCCAATGATGGCGCCGCAATGATCAATGGCAATGGTGAATTGGAAATGACAGACGGCCTAACTGGAAAAAAAGATCAAAAAAGGATTTCTGATAACTATTTTTTGAAGTATACCATTGATCTCTCTGATAAAAGTTCCTTAGACCTTTCTGCAAACTATGCTGACTATGATAGTCGCTTATTTACTTCCACTATCATGAATTCAGGCTATGACAGTACACATAAAGGTTTAGGTTTTACGGGCGTTTTCAAACACCAATTTGAAGTTGGTCAGTTAGAGCTAACAGCAAGTACTCAGCAACTAAAAGATGAACGAGTCAATGACCAAAACTATTATGTCGAAGTTCTCGCAATGGACTCTGACTATAACTGGGATAACCGGAAATACCTACGTAGTGGCGGACAAGGTGATTTAATCTCTGAACAAAATAGCCAAACAGCAAAAGCAGTTATGAGATTCACTTCAATGGAAGATGGGTTAGGTATTACGCATAAGCCAACTATTGGTAGTGAGCTCAGCTATACTAAAGGGACGTATAAACGAGATAGTGATTTCTATCGTTATAACTATTCAGGTGTCATTGATAAAAATGATTATTGGAATGGCCAACTTACCAATATCACTCGGTTCCAAGCAGGTAAGCATTCCGCAGATTATACTAACTACGCATTATTTCTCGATGACAACTTACAATATGGCAAATTAACACTACGTCCTGGCATCCGTTTAGATCGTGATGACTTTGTGAGTCGTACAAATATTGCCCCTCGATTTTCTGGTTCATATGACATTTTTGGCGACAATTCAACGTTATTGATCGCTGGTGCTAACCGTTATTATGGCCGTTCAATGCTAACCTATGCCTTATATGGTGCACAAAATGCAGGTATGCAAAACTGTAATTGGGGCTGTTCATTAGATCCAAATTTAAATGATTGGGATAATAAAAAAGACTACGAAGGCATAGATTCACTAAAAACACCGTATAACGATGAACTTACCCTTGCCTTGCAACAAGAAATAATGTCAACCACATGGCGTTTACAATATGTGCATCGTGAAGGTTACGATGAAGTTCGAACTCGTACCAAATATGATACTCGTGATGCCGATAAACGCAGTATTCGTATGTATGACAATGGCGGCCGTAGCTCACACGACACCGTAACCCTATCCGTTAATAACAGCCAACCTTGGGAGTGGGCAGAAGCTTCCCATGTAATGACAGCATCACTCACATGGCAGCAAAGTGAAAGTAATACGCCAAAAGATTCTGGCTATAACTCATTCGATCCAGCCAATAAAGTTAACCTCAACAAAGTTTGGTATGACGGCAAAATTATTGACGCATCAAAGTTGCCTTCAACTAGCTTTAACTCCCCGTTCAAATTTAACTTAGAACTGACCAGTGTTTGGGACGATTATGATCTAACTTGGTATAACCGCCTGCAATGGTGGGGAGCCCGAGACCAAGCGGTTCGCTACGACAATGCCTACGCAGTCGACCCTGAGTATGGACAAGTTCGTAAGTACACCAAGCAACATTTCTCCAGTAAATATACGTGGGATACCCGTCTTGGCTGGAAGCCTGAATTTGCTCACGGTTTTGGCTTCTCCGTCGAAGTGAACAATATTCTTAACAATAAAAATGTTGCTGACCGCTTCGTATTTGAAGATCGCGTATTGAAATCTTACGATCCGGGCCGTCAGTTCTGGTTACAAGTCAATTACGACCTGTAATTCCCAGCAATGTGAGCAATAAAACTCGTTAAACAATTAAAACAACAAATGAATAAAACGTCATGAAGACACTGAAACAATTTTTCTATTTAGTAAAACCTTTTTGGGGGCAGCGTGCTGCCCTTTTGTGCTGGATACTGCTGTTTGCCTCACTCGGGCTCACCTTGTCCTCGGTGTGGTTCAACGTCAAAATGAACATGTGGAACGGCGACTTTTATAACGCCCTACAAAAACTCGACGGCCAAGCCCTATATGGACTGTTGCAGTACTTTGTGATCTTAGTTAGTGGGCTGATTTTTGTCGTCGTTATGGGTAATTACCTAAAACAAATGCTGATTATCCGCTGGCGCAAAGGCATGACTGAGCAAGTACTTAGCCGTTGGTTATCCCCCAATAGTAAACATTACCTGTTAAGGCTGACATCACAAGAACCCGATAACCCAGACCAACGTATCGCTGAAGATATCCGTTTACTGATTGAATCAACATTAAATTTAGTGGTGACATTCCTTCACTCAATGCTAACGCTGATTTCATTTGCCGCCATTCTTTGGACGCTTTCCGGTAGCCTGTCGTTTAATTTTGCCGATAGCGACTGGACCATCCCCGGGTATATGTTCTGGGCTTGTATTATTTATACCCTCATTGGTATTGCACTTACCCAATGGATAGGTTTTCCGCTACGCCGTTTGCATATGGATAAGCAGCGCCGCGAAGCGGATTACCGTAGCTCGCTAATTAATTGCCGCCAACACGGTGATGCCATCGCAGGGCAACGCGGTGAAACTCAAGATAGAAAAGAACTGATGGGGCGCTTTGGTGAAATTATCAGCAACTGGAACCGCCTTATTCGCTGTGAAAGAAATTTATCTTTTTATACAGTGGGTTACCAACAAGTTACCGCTTTAGCACCTGTATTACTCGCACTGCCTAAATTCCTTGCGGGTGAAATCATGTTAGGTGGCTTAATGCAATTGCGCCAAGCCTTTACCAGTGTTGCGACTTCACTCGGTTGGTTTATTTTTGCCTATAAAGAAATCGCCGCATGGCAAGCCACGGTCTCCCGTTTATACAACTTTGTGGTTTTATTGGAAAACGATAACAAAGCTGTGGTTACTATCGACGAAAAATCGCCACCTCTGGTGGCTAAGTTATCCATTTCTACCGCAGACAACCGCTGTTTAATTAATTCCGTGAATATCACCGCCAAACAAGGTGAATTAACCTTGATTAGTGGCCGTTCTGGCATTGGAAAATCCACCTTATTACGTACGCTAAGTGGGCATTGGCCTTTCTTCAACGGTACTATTAGCCGAACAGAAAAAGTTATGTGGATCCCACAGCGTCTCTATTTACCAATTAGTCGGCTTGATAGCTTATTAGCTTATCCCAAAGCGGCATCCCAATTTAGCCAGCAAGATTTTCAATATGCATTGATGTTAGTCGGTTTGGAAAAACTGCATCATCAATTAGCACTCGAAACCGATTGGAACAACCGCCTATCTGGTGGAGAACAGCAGCGCATTATGTTTGCGCGTTTATTGCTCAACCGACCAAAACTGCTTTTATTGGATGAAACCACCTCCGCCCTTGATGAAAACAGCGCATTAGAACTCCTCGCTCTATTGAAAGCTGAGTTACATGACAGCGCCATTGTTTTGGTTAGCCATCAAAGCTTCGTTGCTCAATTTGCGGAACAACAAATATTGCTCGTTGAACCTGCGAGTGAAAAATCCTTAAATACAGGAACGCCTGAATATGCTTCATAAAATTACCTTCGCCACATTAATAAGCATTCTGCTCGGTGGCTGCGCAGGCAGTACATCGGTGAGCCAAAATTCAACCTCACTGTTACCTGTGCGCGGTGACCTTCAACACTATCAACTCGACAATGGGCTACAAGTTTACCTTCTGCAACGTAATCAACCCGGAGTTGAACTGCGTTTATTGGTCAGTAGCGGCTCATTACAAGAAAATGAACAGCAGCTTGGCCTCGCACACTTTACTGAACATATGGCGTTTAAAGGCACCAAACATTTTCCGGGAACCACGGGGTTCAAACAGCTGGAACACCAAGGGCTTAAACTCGGTAGCCATGTGAATGCCATTACGAGTTTAAATTCCACGCTATATAAATTATCACTCCCCGAAGCCACGACAGCACAAGTCGCCACAGGCTTACAAGTGATGGCCGATTGGGCGTCAAATATGACCTTTGACCAAGAAGCCTTTGAAAAAGAGCGCCCTGTAATTGTCGAAGAGTGGCGCTTACGCCAAGGGATGGGCTATCGCATCAATGACAGCTTAGAAAAATTACGCTACCACGGTAGCCGTTACGTCGATCGCAACCCAATTGGCTCATTAGATGTGGTACGCAATGCTCCGATTGAGCAAGCGAAAGACTATTATCAAACATGGTATCAGCCTCAGCGAATGTCACTATTAATTATTGGTGATTTCAATAGTTCATCAGTACGCAATCAGGTTGATAATTTATTTGCGCTCCCTAAACCCAAAAAAGTGGCAGAAGATAACCCGCAATGGAAACAATTTGCCCATTCAACCAATATGTTAGTGCAAGGTGTATTTGATAAAGAGCAAGGGGCGCGTTATGTGCAATTTGCCTTACAAAAGGATGTTAGCGCACCGCTAAATACCCGTTTAGGGCAGTCGGAAGATTTACTGGATAACCTCTGGTTGGCCATTTTAAACCAACGTTTCTCCGTTATGGTGGATAACGGCATTTTGCCGTCGATTAGCATCAATGAACAAGGGGCAATGTTAGATAACCAGCGCTTACAACAGTTGATGATCATCCACCCGAAAGGTAATGATTACCAAGGTGCAACTGAGATTTTATTTACAGAATTACAACGCCTTGCTACTGAGCCGGTTACCCAAGAAGAACTTGATTCTGCAAAGCAAGCGATGTTGAAAAAATTCAGCCTGCAAGCCGCTTCAGAGCAACGTTATAGTAATGAATATTTAGCAGGGCAACTGACGACGGCGCTTGAATACGACATGCCAATGTGGAATAAGCGCCAACAGTTAGATAACAGCTACCAGTTAATGAAATCCGTTAAGCCGCAGGACTTACAACAGCATGTCGCTAAATTCCTACAAACCGCTTCCCCGCGTTTAGCATTAATTGGGCCTGATACTGATGCCCCTACTATTGATAAATCGGCATTTAATCAGCAATGGCTTAAAATACGCCAAAGCACACCAGGGCCATTTACGCTGCGCTCCAAAGCCATTCAACTGCAATTACCCCAATCCATAAAAGGCAGTATTGTTGATCAATCTAAGCTGCCCGTTGAAAAAACGGAACATTGGACTTTGAGTAATGGCATTCAGGTAATTGTTAAAACAGATAAAAACCTGAAAGATGATATTCAATTTAACTTGCAATTACCGGGTGGCCGTTCGTTAGAAACACAACAAACGGCAGGTTTAACGGATTGGGCGTTGAAACTTCCTGAAAGCAGCGGTTATGGAAATTACAGTGCGCGTGATCTGGCTCTGCTGGCAAAACAAAACCAAATTAGCGTTCGCCCATACAGTGAATTGCTGACACATGGTTTTCGCGGAAAAGCCCCTGTCGATAACCTCGAAACAGCGCTACAGTTACTCAATTTAAAACTCACCGCTCCGCAATTTAGTGGTGAAAAATTAGAGCAACAAAAACAATCTTTTACTTTAAACTTATCCAAAACTCCCGTAGAACGCACTTTCCTTGATAATATTAATCGGGAAAGCTATACCCACGGTGAATTTTTGGTGATTAACCCAAAGGGCAGCTGGCAGCAATTTACGGCTCAGCAGTTGCAGCAAGCTAACCGCCAATTACTCACCTCAACAGCAGATATGACACTGGTCATTACAGGTGCAATGAATAGCCGTGATCTAAAACCTCTGTTAGAGCAATGGGTTGCCTCACTGCCACACAGTAACCAAAAACTGGTATCTCGCGACCAAGGGATCATGCCAAAAATGGCGAGTTTTAATAAAACTTATCCTATCAGCAGCAGCGATAAGAGCATGGTGAGTATTCAGTTCGCGTCACCTGCTGTCTGGAACCAGCAAGACAGCTTAGCGATTCAATTAATTGATACCATTGTGAGCCAACGCTTACGTGGTGAACTACGTGAGAAAGCGAGTGGTATTTATGCGCTTGGCTTTTCACAGATGCTCGCGAAGAAACCGCAACCGTATTACCTCGCGCGCTTGAATTTCACCACCTCGCCAGAACGTGCACAGGAAATGACGCAAATCGCCCAAAAAACGATTGGGCAAATTCGTCAAACGGGTATAAGTGAAAAAGAATTAACCGAAGCGAAAAATACTTGGCTCACTGAAAATTCACAAGTCACTGATAGCTCGAGCTACTGGACTGAGGCTCTAGCGCAGATTGCCAGCGATGATGGTCAATTTCAGCGGTTAAACCAAGAGCAAGATATTATTCGCCAACTCACGGTTGAGGATATTAACCGTTTAGCACATCAATATTTAGGGCGAAATTCAAAAGTATTTATGATGACGCCTTGATTGCCTAATAAATAAAAGAATGGCTATCAAACAGCTGTTAGCCATTCTTTCTAAGATTGACTTTTTTCATATAACTCTCTAAGCAGAGTCCATTTAAAATAATTTATTATATAATTTTAATATTTTAAATTTCATATCCATAAAGAAATTTAAAATTCTGTGTTTAACACTTGGGTTTTCTATCTCATGAATGATTTTTTCTATTTTCTCATCATCGTCACTTCCATTCGGAAAAATTTTCCCATACCTCAAGTAACTTCTGACTGATGAGTAAATATCTGAAACTTTATTTCTTTTTATTTTATTCAATAGAGATTTAACTCTATGAAAATCATTTTTCTCAATAGCCGAATCAATGTCCGCCTTTAATTCAATAGGGATTTCCGGTTTAAAATCATCCATTAAGTCATTGTAATTTAAAATATTTTTAATATGGAATTCCATCAGATCAGTAGTTGATGTAGCCTTATTTTTAAATTCAATATTACTAATTTTACCATTTAGTTTACCAATGAAGATATTCACTATTTCTTCAGGATTACTATCATTTAATGAAGTAATTCCAAACGCTTCTGCTATTCTTGTTTTAATCACGATTAAATCTTGTTTTTTATTTAACTCATCAATTAGTTTTGTGATTTTTTTGATTTTACATTCCGTTATTTCCTTTCCTGCCAAGTAAGATATCAAAGACTCTTTCAGTTTCTTTATAGAAGAGTCACAGTTAAGTGATATCCTCAACTGTAATTCTCCATCTATAGATGATGAATCTAAATAATTATCATTTAGATTCATTGGTTTTCCTTTTTCAATACCATTACTACTGTTTGATTTTTGATTGTCTTCTCCTGATAAAGCTATAGGTTCATTAACCTCATGATTTGATTTTCTACTCCCTATGGTTGGGTGAGCATTATCAACTTTAATCATATTATCAGAAAAACACATCATTAACTCTTGCTTTACTTTATAAGACTTTATCTTATCCAAAGATAACCAGCTACTACATAACATCTTTGAATTTTCTTCTGATTTAGTCTGTATTAACCTTTCTATTTCATTAGTAATTATTTTTTTTGTTTTTTTAGTTATGCTATCTTTATTTCCTTTCTTTTGAATCATTATAGCCAATGTGTCACTGCTGACTATCTTTGTATCATTTTTCATGAAATTAATCCCCATAATTTTATTCCTCTTTTTTAATAGAAAATTATATTTAGAAATAATAGATAAATAGATAAACATTCGATATCAGATAGCGCTACTCCCATGCATAGATGGTATATTTAAATAACACATTGACATCTAGCATAATCTAATTGACACAGCGGCAATTGAGTGGGATTAACATCCTTATATGTAATAAATAATGATAAAGAGACTTGATGTGGGCAACATAACCATCCGCAGAGCAACATTAAACGATGTCCCGGCAGTTACCCAGATGCACGCTGCCTATTCGGCGTATGCCAACACCTTACAGCTACCTTACCCAACAGAAAAAACGTGGGAGGCTCGCCTTGGGGCAAATGACCCGCTCGTTACCCAGTTTGTTGCTACTATTGGTGACGACGTTGTGGGTTTGCTTGTAATTAGCCAACCGAGCCAAGTGCGCCGTCGCCATGTTGCAACTTTCGGAATTACCGTTAGTGAAACTCACCAAGGCAAAGGTATTGGCTCACAACTGATGCAAGTAATGGTGGATTACTGCGATAACTGGCTCAATGTCCATCGCATAGAGCTAGAAGTATTCGCAGCAAATGGCAGTGGCATTGGGCTGTATGAAAAGTTTGGCTTCGAGCTAGAAGGCCGCATGAAAGATTATGCATTTCGTGATGGGCAATATGTTGATGCCGTGATGATGAGCCGGATAAAAAGTTAGTCTTAAAACGCCCAGCGCAGTTGCCAGCATAGTGGTGCTACCCTAAAGTAATACCCATCTTATCCACTTAATTTAAGGTAGCCCATGAAAACGCAAAATCATTTCACTGAGATGCAAAATAAGGCAAACCTACAACAAGATTTCCCCCTTACTATCAAACAAAGCTCTGATGCCAAATGGAAAGAAAAAAATAGAACAAACATTGATAGCTTTAACGAATTTGAACAACAAGCAGGGCTATTTACTGATGATAATGAGTATGGGGTGATTTAATGCCTCAATATGCTGTTTATCGTAATAAATCAATCAGGTCGAAAGACCAATATCCTTATCTTATTGATATCCAAAATGACCTACTGAGTGACTATCACTCACGTGTTATCATGCCTATATCGCCATTATTGCATAACAATTCACAAGTTAAGGCTCTAACCCCTGTGGTTTATATTAATGGTATTCACCATGTAATTATCACTAAATCCATAACCACTATTTCCATTAATAAACTTAAACCACGTGACCTCGTCTGTATCATCCCGAATGTTCATGCAAAAATTATTTCGGCTGTTGACATGATCATTTCGGGGATTTAGAGCTTTTATTTCACAAAAAATGCCACGCTATACGTGGCATTTAAAAAATCATCTCAGTATGTAATTAACGACTATTTATCGCCTAACAACACTGAATCCAGTGCAATCTCAATCATTTCATTGAATGTGGTTTGACGTTCTTCTGATGTTGTTTGTTCGCCAGTTTTGATGTGATCAGAAACAGTACAAATCGTCAGTGCGCGTGCGCCAAACTCCGCGGCAACACCATAGATACCCGCGGCTTCCATTTCAACGCCCAGGATGCCGTATTTTTCCATCACTTTGAACATATCAGGATCTGGTGAGTAGAATAGGTCTGCTGAGAATAGGTTACCCACACGTACATTCACGTTTCTTGCTTTTGCTGCTTCAACGGCATTATGAACTAAGTCATAGTCTGCGATCGCTGCAAAATCATTTTCTTTAAAGCGTTGACGGTTAACGCGTGAATCAGTACAAGCGCCCATACCGATCACAACATCACGCAATTTTACGTCATCCATTACTGCGCCACATGAACCCACACGAATAATCACTTTTACACCAAAATCAGTGATCAGTTCTTTCGCATAAATGGAGCATGAAGGGATCCCCATACCGTGACCCATAACAGAAATTTTACGACCTTTATAAGTCCCTGTAAAACCTAACATGCCACGCACATTATTGACTTGGCGAACATCCTGAAGGAAGGTTTCAGCGATGTATTTTGCACGTAATGGATCGCCTGGCATCAGAACGACATCAGCGAAATCACCCATTTCTGCATTAATATGTGGAGTTGCCATGATTATTTCCCTTTAAACGATTAAATATTTTCAAATGAATAAGGTGGCTTCCCACCTTATTATTAATAATCTGTATCTTACTGGCCTAAGCAATTTGAATCGTAGCCAACGAACTACAGCTAGCTTATTACCCTTCAATAGCTCGCTCACTACCTTTCATACTTACCTATTACCCTAAATAATTTGAGTTGTAGCTAGGCGGCAAAGAAAATCATCCCTATGAGCATACATCAGTATGTGACTAGGGGGATTTTATGCAGCCAACACCGCTACAGCTCAAAGTATGACGGGTAATGGGTGTTAGAGCATTGGTTTACCATAATCCATCGGCGACAAATCAAAGTATTTCGCGACAGTCTGGCCAATATCTGCGAAAGTTTCACGGTGACCTAATGAACCTGGTTTCACTTTTGGACCATAAATCAACACTGGGATGTGCTCACGGGTATGGTCTGTACCTGGCCAGGTTGGGTCACAACCGTGGTCTGCCGTTAAAATTAGAATGTCGTCTTCTTTAACTAATTTCATTAGTTCAGGTAAACGGCGGTCAAATAATTCTAATGCCGCAGCATAACCTGCCACATCACGGCGGTGGCCATATGCAGAGTCAAAGTCCACAAAGTTAGTGAAAACGATAGTGTTGTCACCTGCCAGTTTCATTTCTTCTACCGTTGCATCGAATAGCGCATCGATACCAGTGGCTTTAATTTTCTTGGTGATACCGACATGAGCGTAAATATCCGCAATTTTACCGATAGAAACAACTTCACCTTGTTTTTCATCAACTAATTTTTTCAATACGGTTGGTGCTGGTGGCTCTACCGCTAAATCATGACGGTTACCTGTACGTGTGAAGTTACCCGCTTTGTCGCCAACAAATGGACGCGCGATAACACGGCCAATGTTATAACCACCTTTGGTTAACTCTTCACGCGCAATTTCACACAGCTCATACAGTTTATCTAAGCCGTAAGTTTCTTCGTGACACGCAATTTGGAATACGGAGTCAGCAGAGGTATAGAAAATAGGTTTCCCGGTTTTCATATGCTCTTCACCCAGTTGATCCAAAATAACCGTACCTGATGAGTGGCAGTTACCTAAGTAACCCGGTAAATTCGCTTTCTCAACTAACGTATCCAGTAACTCTTGAGGGAAACTATTTTCTTCATCAGAAAAATATCCCCAATCGAATAACACAGGAACACCTGCGATTTCCCAGTGGCCTGATGGCGTATCTTTGCCTGAAGAAATTTCGCTCGCATAACCATACGCACCAATAATTTCTGCATTAGGGTCAAGACCTGCAGGGAATGAACCGCTTGATTCTTCTCCTGCTTTACCTAAACCTAATTTTGTTAAATTAGGTAAATGCAGAGGCCCTTTACGACCAATATCCGCTTCGCCACGGGCGCAAGCATCTGCGATGTGACCCAATGTATTGGAACCTTCATCACCAAATTTATGTGCATCATGTGCTGCACCGATCCCAAAGGAATCCAAAACCATAATAAATGTGCGTTTCATATTTTTCTCCTGCGGTATTTTTAAAACGATATACCACTAAAATCTATTTGTATTACTCGCTGATTTGGCGATAAACCATTGGTGTTGTTTCAGGAGATTTGTCTCCAATCACCATCGCTTCACGCACTTCTTTCGCCGCTTCTTCCCACGCTTTTTCACTATTTGCATGGATAATTGCCAGTGGCGTTTGGGTATCCACTTTGGCGCCTAACGCAGCGATATCACTCAAACCAACGCTATAATCAATTGGGTCTGTCGCTTTACGGCGACCACCGCCTAACGTCACTACGGACATTCCCAGCGCACGTGTATCCATTTGCGTGATAATGCCATCTTTTGGTGCATAAACGGCTTTGCTCAGTACCGCAGTCGGCAGGTATTTGTTGTAATTTTCAACAAAATCAGCAGGCCCTTTTTGAGCTGCTACCATACGGCCAAACACTTCTGCCGCTTTACCATTGTCTAATACTGCCTGTAATTTTTGGCGTGCTTCTTCGCGGTTTGCTGCTAATGAACCAGATACCAGCATTTCTACACATAACGCCATGGTGACTTCATAAAGACGTGGGTTACGGTATTCACCCGTTAAGAATTGAACCGCTTCACGAACTTCAACTGCGTTACCTGCGCTGGAAGCTAGCACTTCATTCATGTCAGTCAATAATGCCGTAGTTTTACAACCCGCCCCATTAGCGACCTTCACAATTGACTCAGCCAACTCTTCTGACTTCTCATAAGTTGGCATAAATGCGCCTGAGCCGACTTTAACGTCCATCACCAGAGCATCAAGGCCTTCAGCCAATTTTTTACCTAAGATTGAAGCGGTAATTAGCGGAATTGAATCCACTGTCGCTGTAATATCACGGGTCGCATAGAAACGTTTATCGGCAGGTGCTAATGAATTAGTTTGCCCAATAATTGCCACCCCGACATCTTTGATAATGTCGCGGAAACGAAGGTCATCCGGGAAGATATCGAAATTAGGGATCGCTTCAAGCTTGTCTAGTGTTCCACCAGTATGGCCTAAACCACGGCCTGAGATCATCGGTACATAACCGCCACAAGCAGCGACCATAGGGCCAAGCATCAGTGAAGTCACATCACCCACGCCGCCAGTTGAGTGTTTATCAACTAATGGGCCATTGAGGTTGAGTGATTTCCAGTTCAGAACCGTACCTGAATCACGCATTGCTAACGTTAATGCAACGCGCTCAGGCATGGTCATATCATTAAAATAGATAGTCATTGCCAATGCAGCAATTTGACCTTCTGAAACTGAGTTATCGCGAACACCATTGATAAAGAAACGAATTTCTTCTTCGCTTAATGGCTTACCATCACGTTTTTTACGGATAATTTCTTGTGCCAGAAACACAATATTCTCCTTTAAAGTCGAATTTATCGGCTAACAATATTGCGAAAATTAATAACTGCTGCTTGATTTTTTAACGTCAAAACCTAGCGTATTTAATAAATTTGCTAATAGGCTAGAAGCACCAAAACGGAAGTGGCGGCTATCTGCCCAATTGTCACCTAAAATTCGTCCCGCTAACGCTAAGTATTCTGCTGCTTCTTCTGCGGTACGTACACCACCAGCAGGTTTAAAGCCGACTGTTTTTTCAACGCCCATATCACGGATGACTTGCATCATGATTTCCGCGCTTTCTAATGTTGCATTAACAGGTACTTTACCTGTCGAGGTTTTAATAAAATCAGCGCCCGCTTTAATTGAAATTTCAGAAGCCTTACGGATTAGTGCTGCATCTTTTAACTCACCTGTCTCAATGATTACTTTCAGCAACACATTCGCAGCCGCACAAGCGTCTTTACAGGCTTTCACTAAATCAAAACCAATTTGTTCATTACCGGCAATCAGCGCACGATAAGGGAAAACAACATCAACTTCATCCGCACCGTAAGCAATTGCTGCTTTGGTTTCAGCTAATGCGATATCAATATCATCGTTACCGTGTGGGAAATTCGTAACCGTTGCAATACGCACATCTGGAGTGCCTTGCTCACGTAATGTTTTACGTGCAATGGGAATAAAACGAGGGTAAATACAGATTGCAGCGGTATTGCCTGCTGGGCTTTTCGCCTGATGACACAGTGCGATGACTTTCGCATCAGTATCGTCATCATTTAAAGTGGTTAAATCCATAAGTGACAGCGCGCGTTGTGCGGCCGCTTTTAAATCAGTCATATAACTCTCCAACGTTGTTAATTCTTCAGAACGACACGTTCTTTGTTGGCGAGCGGGCTTGGTTCCTTAAAGATGCTAGTCGGATTCTTTCCGAACTGAGCAGCTGAGATCCTTCTCACCGCATCATGCCCTAGAGTCCTAGACTCTGAGAACTAGCAGTTCCATAGCAGCTTACTAATGCCTATTTGACCATGGAATGATGCCATTTTATGTGCTACAAATCACATTAATCGACTGAATGTTACATTATTAAAATAAAAAATGTGATATAGATCAAATTATACCATCTATCGCCATCAATTCTTCTCTCAAATGGCTTTTTCAATATTTTCTTTATCATTGATTGACTAAGTTAAGAATAGTTGAAAATTTACGATTGATATAAAAAGTCATAAAAGAATATAACGAATCAAAATGAAAACGGAAGGATTAATCCCCTTCCGTTTAATTGGATTAGCTGATAGCAAATATAAATTAAATTACGGCTGCTGCGCCTAACGTCAAGAAAAAGCCAGCAATGGTTGCACTCATTAAGTTAGACAGGGTACCAGCCATAACCGCTTTCATACCTAAACGAGCGACATCACCACGGCGATTTGGCGCCATTCCGCCTAAACCACCGAGTAAGATAGCGACGGATGAAAGGTTAGCAAAACCACATAATGCAAACGAAATAATCGCTTTAGTATGGTCGGAAAGCACTTGTTTACCTGCCGCCAGTACTTCAGCATCCGCTTTCATGTATTCACCGAAGTTCATGAATGCGACAAACTCATTCACAACAACTTTTTGGCCGATAAAAGAACCGGCAATTGTCGCTTCACTCCACGGCACACCAATCAAGTATGCGATTGGGGCAAATAGCCAACCTAATAATAATTCCAGTGATAATTGTGGATAATCAAACCAGCCACCAATACCACCTAAGATGCCATTGATCAATGCAATCAAAGCGATAAAGGCCAATAACATTGCCCCCACGTTCAGCGCTAGTTGCATCCCTGATGATGCCCCAGAAGCGGCCGCATCAATGATATTGGCAGGGCGTTCATCTTCAGCGACTAAATCTGTCGCATCAACCCTATCTTTTACATCTTCTGTTTCTGGAACCATCAGTTTGGCGAATAATAAACCACCTGGAGCGGCCATAAAGGAGGCAGCAATCAGGTATTCCATTGGTACACCCATTTGGGCGTAGCCGGCCAAAACTGAACCCGCTACAGAAGCTAAACCACCACACATAATGGCAAACAGCTCTGATGTCGTCATTGTTGCAATATAAGGGCGAACAACCAATGGTGCTTCCGTTTGCCCAACAAAAATATTTGCTGTTGCAGATAACGATTCTGTTCTTGAGGTTCCCAATATTTTTTGCAGACCACCACCAAGAACTTTAATCACTAACTGCATGATCCCTAAATAATAAAGGACAGCAATTAATGATGAGAAGAAAACAATAATTGGTAAAACGCGGAAAGCGAAAATAAAGCCACCGCCACCAAACAGTTCAAACATTTTATCGGAAACAAGGCCGCCAAAGATGAAGCTCATCCCATCTTGACCATATCCAATAACTTTAGAAACCGCGTCAGACATCCCTTGGAGCACACTACGCCCCGCTGGAACATAAAGAACAAATGCACCAATGGCTAATTGAATTAAAAATGCGCCGCCAACTGTGCGTAGTCTAATTGCTCGGCGATTGCTGGAAAATAGAATAGCTATCGCGATAAGTACCGCCATTCCGATAATACTCATAATGAGCTGCATGGAAGGATCCCTGTTCACTTTATTTTAGGTTGATATATAAGGAAACGTGTAAGTCACCTTGACTCTTAATTTGATGATTATACCTAGTCATCACCAATAACCCGCAATACTCATCACAAATACATACTGCAATAAACAACAAAAATTCACATAATGTGACAAAAGTCACAAAAACTATTCAGTTTAATCTGTAAAGGCACTAAAGTCCCAATTAAGCACAATAAAAACTAAATAGATTTTAATAGCCAATTAGTGAAATTATATAAATATTATTTATGATTCCGTATGCGATTTTACTTGGTGAGATTAAATAACGACAAACTATTGTTGTAAAGTTGTTGGGCTATTTCTGCAGGGGATTCGTGGCGAAGCTCACATAATGAACGAAAAACCCACTCAATACGTTCAGGACGATTTGGTTCGCCTTGAAAACCTGAAACTGGCATATCAGGGGCATCCGTTTCGAATAATAATGAAGTCAAAGGGAGTTGCGACATCACATGGCGAGTTTTATTCGCTCTGTCATAAGTAATTGTGCCACCAACACCAATATAATAGCCAAGTTTAACAAAGGCTTGGGCTTGAGATAGACTGCCGGCAAAACCATGCACAACGCCACGAGCTGGGACATCAAAACGACGTAGCATCGCAGCTAATGGGTCATGGCTTTTACGTGAATGTAAAATAACTGGTAAATCAAACTGTTTCGCTAACTTTAATTGTGCGGACAACACCACTTGCTGGCGCTCAAATTGCGGGTTTTGCATATAGAGGTCAAGCCCAATCTCCCCTATCGCCACACACTTTTTATTCTTTTTAGCTAGATAATCAGTCAATATATCAATATGTTGCTCTTGAAACTGACTCAAATATAACGGATGAAACCCCATAGCGGCATGCAGCTGCGGGTACTGCTGTGCCAGTTGCCAAACTCGTGCAAAATTATCCATACTCACTGTAGGAATGATAATATCACTCACCCCACTTTGTTGAGCAAGCTGCAAACTTTCAGTGAAGGAATCACTAAAAGGTGGGAAATCAAAATGGCAATGAGTATCAATAAATTGACGTTTAGCCATCACGATTTTCATTTGCGGATATTGCGGCCAAAGGCATTGAGGTAACAGGCTCCGCCGCCAATTCAGGAATGAGCTCATTCGGTACTTGTGGCTCAAGCTGAATATCTAATGGGTTAGACTCAATTTTCTGTGCCAAAGTATGGCTAAAGCGATTTGTGTTGTGGTCAAAGGCATCACCCAGTGCTGCAATAAAATAGCGACCACACCGGCGCCCCGTATGGTAATCTTGATTAAGCGAAGATACCTTACTACCCAGCGCACTACTTTTCAGTGGAACAGGTGGATAAATCTCAAAGACCTGTACATCTTTTGGTGGGTTTTCAATAAATTCTTGTGTTCTACGGTAGCTTTTCAGATGAACTTTTAGCATCGCGGCCATACGTTGTAGGCCATTTTTATCCCCTTCCAGCCACCGAGTCATTCTTTTCACCCATTCAGGGGTAAAATACATTTGGGAAGGAACGGTACGGATCACCACAATAGTCTCTGCACCGCGGCGGTATGCCTCTTCAACTGGGATAGCAGCACTAATGCCACCATCTTGGTAAAGCGTGCCATCAAATTCGACACCTTCACGATAAAAGCCCGGAATAGCGCTGGATGCACGAATAATATCGAGCCAGTTGTCTGCGTCAGGCTTTAGAAAAGCAGCGGAAAAATCATCACTGCGGCTTGCTCCCATATAGAATTCACGGCCTGAATTTAATAAATCGAGCCCTGCTTGTATACGTAATGGGAATTCCTTTGCTGTGGTGTCGACGAGCCAATCTAAATCAATCAGATGACCGCCGCGGATAAAGCGCAGTGGATTGAAAAATGCCGAATTAGTCGTATAACGCGTGATCACACGGCGTGCATAACCTGCTTGCCCACAAATATACGCAGAAAGATTTTGAGCCCCAGCTGAAGTGCCTATCATCAGGTCAAAAGGGTTGAAATCAGAGATAAGAAACTCATCCAGTACACCCGCAGTAAAAATTCCTCGTTGACCGCCACCTTCACAAATCAGGGCAGTTTTTCCCGAGTTGATATTATCAAAGAATGCAAGCGGCTCAATCGTGCCGAGTGTAACTGAAACGTGTTTTCCCATAATGCCTCTGAATGACAGAAGTTCACTTTAAATAGCTCAAAAACAGAATGAGCTTCCCTTTGAAAGCCCATTCTATCCGCATTGTACAATAAATATTCAGCAATATGAGCTATTGAGACATTTATTTACTGATTAGTTAGCGATGACTAAACCATTTTGTACTGATTTTACCCCATTGACTTGCGATGCCACTTGGGTAATTTTATCAATTTGATCGGCTGATTTAACAAAGCCTGATAAGTAAACAACACCATTGACTGTTTTTACTGATACGCTGTTACTCGAAATACCTTTCGTACCCAGTAATTTTCCTTTTACATCCGCCGTAATCGCGGAGTCATCAATGTAGTCACCGGTGTTTTTAGCGCCACTCGAAATGGCATTCCCAGTATCTTTACCTGCCATTTCAACGGTCTTAGATGCACTGTCCCAGGTTTCTGAGGCTTGTTTTTTCAAAGCGCTATCTGATGATGAGCTACAAGCCGCGAGCGCCCAGCTCAACCCAATAACTCCTAACAAACTCAATAGTTTTGCTTTTTTCATAAAAACCTTCCTTTCACTGCAATGGACAACGAATAATATAGCCTAAGTAAAAAAACATAAAAAATAAAGAGAAAGGTGATAAAGACAGAATATTCTTGATGATAAGCATAAAAAAACAGGGAAAGTTGCTTTAAATGAAGTTCGAAATAAGATGACCCACTAACTATGCTAGTCGTGGGTCATAAACACAATTAGTGTTCGCGTGTTTTGCGGAATTTAACGTCAGGGTAACGTTCACTAGTCAGGTTCAAATTCACCATAGTCGGTGCGATATAAGACAAGTTGTCGCCACCATCAAGGGCTAAGTTTTGCTCATTTTTGCGTTTAAACTCTTCGAATTTCTTCGCATCATCACACTCAACCCAACGCGCAGTAGAAACGTTAACGGCTTCATAAATAGCTTCAACGTTATATTCGCTTTTCAAACGCGAAACCACCACGTCAAACTGCAGCACACCTACCGCACCAACAATTAAATCATTGTTAGTTAACGGGCGGAACACCTGTACTGCACCCTCTTCAGATAACTGAACGAGGCCTTTTAACAGTTGTTTTTGTTTTAGCGGATCACGTAAGCGAATACGGCGGAATAATTCAGGGGCAAAGTTAGGAATACCCGTAAATTTGAGCTCTTCACCTTGTGTGAAGGTATCACCGATTTGAATCGTACCATGGTTATGTAACCCAATGATGTCCCCTGCATAGGCGTTTTCGACCTGAGAGCGATCCCCCGCCATAAAGGTTAAAGCATCAGAAATGACCACGTCTTTTTTGATACGCACTTGGCGTAGTTTCATGCCTTTTTCATAAGTACCTGAAACAATACGCATAAACGCAACACGATCACGGTGTTTCGGGTCCATATTTGCTTGGATTTTAAATACGAAACCGGTGAACTTTTCTTCTGTCGCATTAACTTGGCGTAAATCTGTTTGGCGCGGTTGTGGCTGAGGAGCCCATTCCACTAGGCCATCTAGCATATGGTCAACACCAAAGTTACCTAACGCTGTTCCGAAAAAGACAGGGGTTAATTCACCCTGCAAGAATGCGTCATGGTCAAATTCATGAGATGCCCCTTGAACCAATTCCAACTCATCACGTAACTGTGCCGCTAATTCATCACCTACGGCAGCATCAAGATCTGGGTTATTCAGCCCTTTAATTATACGGACTTCTTGAATAGTGTGACCTTGGCCTGTTTGGTATAGGATTGTTTCATCACGTAATAAATGATAAACACCCTTGAATAATTTACCACAACCAATAGGCCATGTGATTGGACAACAAGCAATTTTCAGCTCATTTTCCACTTCATCCATTAATTCCATTGGGTCACGAATATCACGGTCCAACTTATTCATGAAAGTTAAGATTGGAGTGTCACGTAGACGAGTGACTTCCATCAGTTTACGTGTCCGGTCTTCAACCCCTTTACCCGAGTCAATGACCATCAAGCAGCAGTCAACTGCCGTTAATGTACGATAAGTATCTTCAGAGAAGTCTTCGTGACCTGGGGTATCCAATAAGTTAACAAGACAATCATTATAAGGAAACTGCATAACAGAGGTGGTAATCGAAATACCACGCTGCTTTTCCATTTCCATCCAGTCAGATTTAGCGTGTTGGTTAGAGCCACGGCCTTTTACCGTACCAGCACGTTGAATAGCGTGCCCAAACAATAACACTTTTTCGGTTATTGTGGTTTTACCCGCATCGGGGTGGGATATGATAGCAAACGTTCTGCGTGTGCTAACTTCATGGAGAAAGTTCTGATCTGTCATTTAACCGTTCTTTTCGTTTATATACAGATTTGTATAAGCATTCGAAGAGGCTCAATGTGGCTCTTGGCGTCGCAAATCCGTCTTGTTAATCAAAATTGGCGGATATTTTCGCAGATCTTGGGGGTATTAACAATCAAAGCATCGAGGAACAGGCAAAACAGTCCCTCGATGGCTCACTAAATTGACTCAATAAACACCGTCTTTATGCATCAACTAAGCACTGACCAAACGGGCTATTTCATCCCCTAACGCCTGCGTACTGGCATCGCCGCCCATATCACGAGTCAAATGTTGGCGTTGTTTAATCGCTGTTTCTACTGCGGACATAATCGAATCATGCATTTCAGGACATCCCAAATGCTGCATCATCATGGCGGCTGCCCAAATCGTACCAATCGGATTAGCAATATTTTGCCCTGCGATATCAGGTGCTGACCCGTGAACAGGCTCAAACATCGATGGGAATTGTTTTTCTGGGTTAATATTGGCCGAGGGTGCAATCGCAATAGTTCCCGTACAAGCAGGCCCTAAATCAGACAAAATATCGCCAAATAGATTTGACCCTACAATCACATCGTAGAACTCTGGCATTCTCACTAAGTTTGCAGCAAAGATATCAATATGAAATTGGTCAACTTTGATATCTGGGTATTGCTTCGCCATTTCGGCTACACGGCTATCCCAATAAGGCATTGAATGAAATAGCCCATTGGATTTCGTCGCTGAACTTAAATGTTTTTTCTCACGTGACTGCGCCAAATCAAAAGCATATTTTAAGATACGGTCGGTACCTTTACGGGTAAAAACGCTTTGTTGCAGTACCATTTCTTCATCCGTACCTTCGTACTGAATACCGCCAATCGCAGAGTATTCCCCCTCAACATTTTCACGCACGACATAAAAATCAATATCTCCCGGTTTTTTATCTGCTAATGGGCATTTAATGCCATCAAATAAACGAACAGGACGCAAATTAACATATTGGTTGAAAGCACGACGGATAGGTAATAACAGCCCCCATAACGAAATATGATCAGGAACACCAGGGAACCCTACCGCACCGAGAAAAATCGCATCAAATTTTTTTAATTGTTCTAAACCATCTTCAGGCATCATACGCCCTGTACGGTGATAGGTTTCACACGACCAATCAAAATGGGTAAAGTTAAGTTTTACATTGTGTTTATTGGCTGCCGCTGCTAATACTTTTAATCCTTCAGGGATCACTTCAGTACCAATACCATCACCAGGAATAACCGCTATGTTAAATTGTGACATTGTGAAAACCTCTGATAAATGAATTATGTCTGTTTGTTCTCCAGTTTAGGGGTTGCTGTGATAAAGTATAGATATGAAGTGTAATCCTTAGGTTTACAAACTATGAACAAGCTTCCTTCGTTAGAGGATATCCGCGTTTTTGTCACGGTTGCCCGTTTGATGAGTTTCTCTCAAGCCGCATCACAGCTGTTGGTATCCCCAGCTTATGTTTCTAAACGCATTAAGTTGCTAGAAGAAAATTTAGGACAAACTTTATTTTTTAGAACGGCTCGCTCAATTAAGCTGACTCACGAAGGGCAAATTATTTTACGTAGCAGTGAAGTGATGCTAGCTGAACTGGAACAGATGCAACAACAACTCAACGCCTGTCGCGAAGAGATCCGCGGCAATCTACGTATCAGTTGTAGCACAGGGTTTGGCAGTACTTATATTAACCCGTTTATACTCACATTACGGGGGAGTCATCCTTTATTAGGCATTGATCTCACTTTGACCGATAAGTCTGTCGATATTATTAGTGAAAACATTGACGTTGATATCTGTATTGGCGGTACGATAGCTGAGCAATTTATTGCTAGGCGAATTGCACGGAACCAGCGTATTCTGTGCGCTTCTCCAACCTACTTAGCAACACACGGCTACCCAAAATACCCACAAGAACTGGAACAAAAGCACTTTTGTATTGCGATTAAAGAACGTAACCAAGCCCCCGCGGTATGGAAGCTTGAATACCAGCAAGAAAGTATGACGGTCACTCCCAATAGCAAATTAACCGTCAATAATGGTGAAGTCGCCAAGCAATGGTGCTTAAGTGGTGAAGGGATCCTATTGCGCTCCCAATGGAGTGTGCGGCCTGAGTTACAGTCAGGCCAATTAGTACGAGTGTTACCGCAATGGCATCAAACTGCAGATGTTTATGCTGTATATTCGAGAAGCCTCCGAACGAGTGCTAATCTTAGAGTCTTTATCGAAAATCTAGAGCAATACCTTGCTACTCACTTATCACATGGTTTTTAGTTAACTCCATAAGTTATAAGGTAAACATGAATTGATGACAGAAACAGAGACATTCAAAGAACGTTTGTTGAAATTGCTAAAACAGAAAAAAATGAGTCAATTAAAAGCCGCTGAAGCCCTTGGTGTTTCCCGAACGGCGGTTAACAAATGGACGAAAGGCGGCATGATTGATGAAGATAATCTTGAAAAGCTCGCCACGTTATTGGATGTCGACAAGATATGGTTGAAATACGGTGAGTATACCAATAACCAAGTCACTGTTAGCAATTCAGGCGTCATGCGCAACATCAACGAAGTCCATCTTCAAGAATCCGCAGATATCGTGACCTGGGAGTGGGACTTATTAACTGGGGAATTGAACTACTCGGACAACGTTGAAGCCGTTTATGGTATCAAAATCACCAGTAATGAAGATTTCTGGGCTTTAATGAGCCATGACTCCAAAGAAAAATTGGTTAATGGATATTCCAAAATTATTCGTGAAGGCGGTGCCCATGAAATGGATTTTAAAATTAACTGGGAAGGCGATTACCGTTGGATCACATCCCGAGCAACAGGAGTCAGAGGCCCTAATGGCAAAGTGACAAAGCTGGTTGGGATCAGTTTAGACAACACCGAACGTAAGAATACCGAACTACGCCTACGTAAAATCAAATGCTATTTTGATGTATTATTATCTCATTTCAATCATTTAGTCGTATTTACAGATAAAGCAGGCGAAATATTAGCCAGCAACTTACACAATCAATCGACTGAAATAGATTACCTTGAACTACAACGTTTATTATATCAATTAGTGATCAACCATAAGCCATGGTTAGATGAAGTATTTCGTACAGGGCGTGGTCAAATCGTATTTCAAGACAAGCAAATTACGGCTTATCAACACTTTAATGATGAAAAACAGCCTTTTTTAATGTTTGAATTAAAAGATATTTAAAACAGGTATTTTGCCCCACTTATGGCCTAAGCGGGGCAACTTTGATTATAAATCAAGGACTAATCGTTTAGATTTAGCTCGCGAAACGCACAACATCATCGTTTTCTGCTCAGCTTTTTCATCATCATCGAGGTAGTGGTCACGATGATCAGCCTCTCCCTCAAGTATTGCCGTTTCGCAGGTTCCACAAACCCCATTACGGCATAAACATTCCACGTTAATGCGCTTATCTGCTTCGATTACCTGCAAAATAGACTCATCTTTACCGACTTCCAAACTAAAGCCTGAGCGTTGGAAATAGACTTCAAATGAATCCCCTTCGCTGGCAACTTCGCCAAAATTTTCAAAATGAACCTGTGATTCACCCAGGTGCTGATGACCCTTTTCAATCACCTCATTAATTAATGATTGAGGGCCACATACATACAGATGGCTATTACTTCCTTGTGCTTTAACTAACTGTTCGACAGACATTCGCTGCCCTTGGCTACCGTCATAAAGAAATAAACGCGAGCCAATACGCTGTTGTAAATGTTCAAGAAATGCCACCGTTGTACTATCACGAAAACAGTAATGAAGTTCAAAATCCATTCCATTTTCTTCTAATTCATAGAGATAAGAGAGAAAAGGCGTGATCCCAATCCCACCGGCGATCAAAATATGCTTACATTGGTTATCCGGTGCTAACGAGAAAAAATTCTGTGCTGGGGACAGATACAAGCTATCCCCTGGCGATAGCTGCTCATGCATAAATGCAGAACCGCCTTTCGAGTTTTCATCACGCAAGACAGAAATACAATAACTGCCACACTGCTGCGGGTCGCTGATTAACGAATATGCACGTTGTAAACCAGCCTGCTCGCCCATATGAACGGTAATGTGACTGCCTGCGCTAAAAGGCATTAGCGCGCCCTCTTGTGCAACAAACTCGAACATTTTAATATTTGGGCTAATTTGCTCAATTCGACTGACATTGACTGCAATTTTTTGTTGGTTCATCACAGTGCCCCTCTCATCATTCAATATCTAAACACAGATACTTAGTACTTAAATAATCCTCAATACCATATCGAGAGCCTTCTTTTCCTAAACCTGATTGTTTCACTCCACCAAAGGGAGCAACTTCATTAGAAATTAAGCCTGTATTGATACCGACCATGCCACTTTGTAGTTTTTCAGCTACACGATATACACGACTCACATCACGAGAAAAGAAATAAGCCGCTAAGCCATAAATCGTATTATTGGCGCGAGTAATCACTTCATTTTCATCACTAAAACGAATCAATGTTGCAATGGGGCCAAAAATTTCCTCATGAACAATCTTCATTGAGTCATCAACATCAACAAGGACTTTTGGATTAAAGAAATTGCCATACTCCGCTACTTCATTACCTAAGGTTAATTGGCGTGCACCTTTCGCTAGTGCATCCTGTAATAGCTCATTCATACCATCAATAGCACGTGTCGTTATCATAGGCCCAATATCAATTCCCGCTTTAAGGCCATTACCGACTTGCAATTTGGCGACTTCTGCAACGAACTTGGTCTGAAATTCATCGAAAATCGTATCTTGAATATAAAAACGGTTCACACAAACACAGGTTTGCCCACCATTGCGAAATTTGGCTTGAACCGCACTTTTTACCGCTTTATCGATATCAGAATCATCAAAAACAATAAAAGGCGCATTTCCTCCCAGTTCGAGTGATGTTTTCTTAATCGTCGATGCGCACTGCTCAGATAGAACTCGGCCAACTTGCGTTGAACCGGTGAACGAAAATTTACTGATAAGCTCATGTTTAGTTAGACGTTCGCCTAGAACACGAGAGTCCCCAGTAATGACGTTAAATATTCCAGCAGGAATGCCCGCTTCATCTGCTAACTGTGCTAAGGCAAGCGCCGTAAAAGGCGTTTCTGTTGCAGGCTTAATGATGATACTACAACCTGCGGCCAGTGCTGGTGCTGCTTTACGGGTGATCATCGCTGCGGGGAAATTCCACGGAGTAATCGCACTACACACACCGATCGGTTGTTTAATCGTTGAAATGCGGTTACTTCCCACTGTTTGCGGGATGGTTTCCCCATAAACACGTTTCCCCTCTTCCGCAAACCATTCAATAAAGGAAGCGGCATAGCGAATTTCACCTTTTGCCTCATTCAGTGGCTTACCTTGCTCGAGCGTCATTAAACGCCCAAGATCATCAACATGGGCTTCAATCAGCTCAAACCAGCGGCGTAGAATGATAGAACGCGCTTTAGCAGTCAGCTTACTCCAACCTTCCATTGCAGAATGAGCATATTCAATCGCCTCATCCACTTGTGTTGCAGACAGGCTGGGGATCGTTCCCAGCACAGATTGGTCAAAAGGATTAGTCACAGGGATTTTTTTATCTGAATCAACCCATTGCCCATTGATGTAACATAACTGACGAAATAGTGCAGGGTGAGTTAAATGATGCATTTGTGACTTCTCCTTTTATTTTTATAATAAATAACGTGATTACTCAGTGTGCGCACCAGCGACGATTTTATGGAAATGGGCAACGCCGTGCTCGCTGATCCCGCTACGTTGCCTATCTGCCATAATGCGGCCTTGGCCACGATAACCCCGTGAGCGTAATCCTTTTTGTACACTTTCTACCAAGCGCAGATCTTCTGGGCGGAATACGGTGCGATACCATTCCACTAAGTTTTTCTGATATTCGGTCAGTTCTTCATTGAGGAAATAAATATCATAGTGCTGCAAGGTTTCCCCTGCGTTCACTGGAAACTCATAAATTACCGTCATGAAATCCCCGCCTGGAGGCATATTGAACATGGTACTTGGCCAAATCCAAAAACCAAAGAAACGTGGATCTAAAACAGATTCATCAAACTGATAGGAGGATTCAGAGGGTTTTGCCTTGCCAATTTGAACAGTCCAATTATCCAATAATTGGTGTTCGTATACGTTGACATCCACGGAACTGGCGAAACTCACATGATTGGTTGGGCAGTGATAACATTCAATATAGTTATCAACGATAGTTTTCCAATTAGCAGGAGTATGGCTAACAAAACGCGCTGCCAATTTTAAATCGCTAATGACTCCACAAGCTTCTTGCATTTTTTCGGCTAAGCCAGGAAGTTGCTCTTCAATAGGCTGAGGATCACCTACAGTCATATTTACATAGATAAACCCTGCATGTTCAATAACATGGAAGCTACTTAATGACATTGCATCGGCTTCAAAATTATTTACATTTTCACAATTAGTCGCATGTGCTAATTGGCCATCTAGCTTGAATGCCCACGCGTGGTAAGGGCAAGTAATCACATTTTTGACTTTGCCACTTTCACCGCTGATCAACTGGTGTCCACGGTGTGGACATACATTATAAAAACCACGTAATACATCATCACGACCACGAACAATCACAAGGCTTTCGCCAATGAGCTCACGAGTGATATAGGAATTTTTTTCTTTTACTTCACTAACATGAGCGACACAAACCCATGAATTAGCAAATATTTTTTCTTTTTCATACTCAAAAACATCATTAGACGTGTAATAACGCGCAGGGATTGTCCATGCGTTATCAATATCAAGGTGATCATTAATCGAAATGACTTTAGCTGCATTGCTCATAATTGCCCTCACTTATGTAAACTTATAGTTAACATCTTTTTTAGGAATGTTAATGCAGATCGCATTAATGATCAAATGAAATATTGATAATTTTTTAACCAAAAACGATTAAATTAATAATAACAATCAGTTAAACCAATCACCCTTAACTCACCTGTTAATAATTGGTTAATTTCTTGTTGACTGCACAATCTTTGCATGGCTATTCTTTGTAAACCAAAAGTAGCATCTAATAAAAAAGTATCCTTAAAACACAACGAGTATTCCCTGCAAGCCAACTCTCATAAAAGAAAAATAAGTGAGCAACTGGAGAAGAGGTATGATGAATAACAAAAAATCCGTATTTTACGTGTCGCTAGCTTTTAGCCTAGCGTTAATCAGTTTTGGTGCATTTATTCCTGATAAGCTGGAAGCTTTTTCAAATTCCGCCTTAAGTTTTATCTATAACAATCTAGGTTGGTTTATTCTAGGTT
Source organism: Providencia hangzhouensis (assembly GCF_029193595.2). Taxonomy (NCBI): domain Bacteria; kingdom Pseudomonadati; phylum Pseudomonadota; class Gammaproteobacteria; order Enterobacterales; family Morganellaceae; genus Providencia; species Providencia hangzhouensis. Next base: position 684,461 of record NZ_CP135052.1, on the reverse strand, counting down.
CCGTTTTTATCTTTTTCAGCTTCTGTATGTTTCTTGGTTTTTCCAAATTTGGTCACATACGCCTTGGCGATGATAATGACAAACCGGAATACCGTACAGTCACTTGGATTGCGATGTTATTCAGTGCCTCAATTGGTATAAGTTTGATGTTCTGGGGGGTAGCAGAGCCTGTTTCCTATTATATCAGCCCGCCGATTGGCCAAGGTTCAACAGAACAGTCTGCTAAAGCAGCCATGCAATATGTCTATCTGCATTGGGGGGTTTCTGCATGGGCCTGTTATGCGCTTGTCGGTGTAGCTTTAGGCTATTTCCAATTTAGAAAAAAACTACCATCTTCACTCAGCTCTGTTTTCTATCCATTGATTGGGGATCGGATCTACGGCTCTGTCGGGAAATGGATCAATATATTGGTGATGTTATCCGTCGTCATTGGTATCGCCACATCATTAGGCTTTGGTACACTACAAGTTAACAGTGGTATGAATTACTTATGGGGATTGCCCATTAGTATTTATGTACAAATTGGTTTGATTGCTATTATTACTGTTGTTTATATTGCTTCGACGATTTCCGGGTTACAAGGGGCAATAAAACACCTATCAAACTTAAATATCATACTTGCTCTCGGATTAATGGCATTTATCTTTCTATCTGGCCCAACCCAAACTATCTTAAAAGTTTTATTCCAAGGTATTGGTGATTACGTCCAAAATTTTGTCAGTATGTCATTTCGTACTGAACCCTATAATGACGGTACTTGGATTGCTAACTGGACACTGTTTTACTTTGGTTGGTGGATAGCATGGGCACCGTTAGTTGGCAGCTTTGTGGCTCGTATTTCAAAAGGAAGAACAATCAAAGAATTTATGATTGGCGCAGTATTTATTCCTGTATTAAGTGCTTTTGCATGGTTTGCAGTTATGGGCGGTTCTGCCATCCATTTAATTCAAAACTTAGGGCAAACCGCACTAGCAGATGCTGTAAAAACCGATGTCACATCTGCACTGTTTAAGTTCTTAGATTATTTCCCTGCATCGACATTTATTAGTGTCTTAGCTATTGCCTTGGTACTGATTTTCTTTATCACATCAGCTAACTCGGCGGTATTTGTACTGGGAATGGTCAGTGAAAATGGGAACCCAAATCCGTCTCATGTCACTAAAACCATTTGGGGTGTCATTATTGCAGCAATCGCGATCGTACTAATTATGACCGGCGGATTATCTGGTTTGCAATCTGCACTGGTCGCCATGGCTGTACCGTTATCCATCATGATGCTAATTATGTGTTATTCCACATATAAAGGCCTCAATGAAGAAGTTAACGCACAAGCTGCGGCAAAAAAAGAGTTAAAAGATAATATCCAACTAATTAATAAACCTATTCTTCCTGAAATTGAAAAATAGTCGTCCATAAAAGCACAAAACCCCAATATGTTATGACACATATTGGGGTTTTAATTATATTAATAATAAATTATTCGTTACTTAAATTTATTCATCAGAAAATAGAGTCAAAGCAAGTACTAAAGCATCTTCTCGGCCTTTTTTAGCAGGGTAGTAATCTTTACGTACCGTCACTTGGTGAAAACCTAACTTATCGTATAGATGCAAAGCAGATGTATTTGATTCCCTCACTTCTAGCCATAACGTGAGAATGCCTTTCTTTACAAGTTCTTCGATGAGCTGTTCTAGCAACAAACGGCCATAGCCTTTCCCTTGGTAATCAGGGTGTATGGCAATATTAAACAAAGTCGCTTCATCAAGAACACACTGTGTTATTGCATAACCAATAATCTGATTATTAACGGATATTTTTATGTTATGGTACTTTTCCCCTTGGTTCCCATAAAAAACTCGCTCAGTCCATGGAAAATCATGGCTTAACTTTTCAATTAAGTAAGCAGTTGCGAGATCAGATTGCTTTAGTGTTGAAATTTTCATCATATTGATAAATTTGTTTCCATAGTGCCCGTTTAGCGCTATAGCTTGTACTTAGCTCAGACAAAACAGGTGAAGTAAACATGACTTTTGAACCTTCAGGCTGGATTTCATCACCTAATACCCAACATGGTGTTATTATTGGTGTTGGGATTAAACCTAATTGCTCTGAATTGACACAAACCACATCGTCCTGTGCAATATTCATGGAAAGAAAAATATCTTTTAGCAATTGGCTATTTAAATCAAGGTTCTCATCAGTAATAATAATAAGCTTAGTCGACGCTGGGATCCTTACACCACGTTCACCACGTAACACGGCAGGATTTCTCACCATCCATTGAGTGATCCCCATTTGTTCTAAAAGCCTGTCACGTCGTGTCATTTGATTTTCCAGTCGCAATTTTACAACCACATCTTATCAAAGGGGATTAATAGCGCCAACAGAGCAATGCTATTTCTCTTATCTTTGGTAAGATGGTCATCGGTTTTTTTATTATTTTAGGAGATTGACAGAATATGTCATTACTGACACCTGCCAGCGAAGTTATTCAACGCCATCTCGAACATTTTACAGATCGTCATGTCATTTTGGCTGGTGACATTCAGGATGAACTCGCTGCAACCTTAGAAGCAGCTAGTGTTCGTGTCATCACCAACCAGTATCATCACTGGCAACGCTTACAACCGTTAATGGGCGATATGGCGTTATTCTCTGCCACAACACCCGCGGAATTTATCCAGCCTTGCGATACTCTCATTTATTTTTGGCAAAAAAACAAGCAAGAAGCCTGTTTCCAACTCGATGACCTCTGTACTCACCTCGCTGCGGGTAGCCAAATTTTTATCGTTGGCGAAAACCGTAGTGGTGTTAAAAGCGCCGAATCCATTATGGAAGGGATCGCTAGCTTACAAAAAATTGACTCAGCACGCCGCTGTGGCTTGTACTATGGTGAATTAGAACAACCGACAACCTTTGATATTGCTCGCTGGTGGCGTCATTATCAGATTGATAATGTTAAAATTAACGCACTGCCAGGGGTATTTAGCCATAATGAGCTTGATATCGGTAGTGATCTACTGTTATCAACGCTAACTGATCCAATGAGCGGCGATCTGCTTGATCTAGCTTGTGGTAATGGGGTGATCGCCGCAGTTCTCGGCTCGCAAAACCCAGAGCTAAAACTCACCTTAAGTGATGTGAGTGCGTCTGCGCTAGATTCCGCTGCATCCACTCTTGAGGCAAACAAACTGGCTGGCGAAGTCATCGCGAGTGATGCTTACTCAGATATTAACGATAAATTTGATTGGATTATTTCTAACCCTCCATTCCATGATGGCCTAAACACCAGTTATCGTGCGGTTGAAAATATGATTTACCAAGCCCCTAAATACCTGAAAAAAGGTGGCCGTTTGCGGATCGTCGCGAATGCTTTCTTACCGTACCCTGATTTACTCGATAAAGCATTTGGTAGCCATGAAGTACTTGCCAAAACGGGAAAATTCAAAGTTTACCAAGCGGTTAAGCGTTAATTTATTCGCGAATAAATTAGACTAAAGCACAATTTTTCATACAACTTAATGGCGGGTGAACCCTCACCGGCCATTTTTTCATCAATCAAAAATACTACATAAAAAAATTATTGACGTTCGTCGAAATTAGCCTAAAATCCGCACCACATTATTGCTGGTTAAAAGCATTGATGAATCAAAGTTTAGTTAGGTATTGCGAGGGTGGCGGAATTGGTAGACGCGCTAGCTTCAGGTGTTAGTGTCCTATGGACGTGGGGGTTCAAGTCCCCCCTTTCGCACCACTAACTTTGGATAAATCACATTAATGTAGTATTGATGTGACAGTAGTATTGATGTGACAGTATTGCGAGGGTGGCGGAATTGGTAGACGCGCTAGCTTCAGGTGTTAGTGTCCTTCGGACGTGGGGGTTCAAGTCCCCCCTTTCGCACCACTGGTCAGTCATTTTTTTATAACATCTTGCCCTTTTGACCTTCTCTGTAATGCTAACACTGCCTTATCTGACTATTTACTATAAGACAATAGTAAATCATTTGAATAAACCGTTATATTGAATACCATTCAATTATCAATATCTTTCGATACCACTTTCTTCTGTTCTATTTAATTATTAATTAGATTATAGAGCTACCGTTGTAGTACAAAGGCCATCATAAAACATGCAAGTGAAATCACAGCTGGGATAATCAATAAACGACGAGAACCGCGATTAAATAACATCCCTGCAGTTGCTACCATCATGATAATCATAATGATTTTTAGATTATCTAAGCCCATATTATTGAGTACATAAGCAATGCTCAACAATATCACAGCAAAGACTCCCCAAAGGCCAGCGCCTATACGCTTTAAACCTGTGGTTTTTGATATGCTAGTTGGCATAGTGACCTCAACACTCTTAAATGATAATGATTATCAATAATATCTAGTTTTTAGTAAATTTCAATGCTTTTTTTATTCCACTCCCTATAAATTAACACTTATTTTACAAAATAAAAACTTACGAAAATAGATAAATAAAATGAATATCTTCGGGCTCTAATGCAAATAATTCAGGATCAGGCTGTGCAATTAAGGTGCAGCCTAGGTGTTGATAAAAATGCACTGTATTTTCTGAAGGCGTCGCAGAAATATATAAGCCCTTTGCCCCTTTTTGCATCGCTATTTCAGCGCATTGTTGGAATAACATCCCTGCTAAACCTTGGCCACGGTACGAGTGGCTCACATGCAGGAAAGATAATTGCAGTAAATTTTTTTGCTCACCGCGCCACACATTATCTAAACTTGCGGCAGCAATTAGCTTGCCCTGCTCAAAAACCCCAAGAAATATCGCCCCTTGGTCATAACCTTCCAACAAATGAGGGGTATAGGCTTCAGGTTCACCTTCTGGCCAACCTTTCATATCAAACCGTTGTTTGGATAGCACCAATTCGCCATTTTGATACAGATAAAGGTTTTCAATTAATTCAGTGCGGTCGATAGACCAAACAGATGGGATTTCATCTCGTTGTAGTTCGCGAACTTCTCTCATTATGCCATTCTCATTATTTGTGCCTATGAAGAAGCACATTTATTGTTATCAGATGATTCAATTTCTCAAGATAACGGATAAAAAAAGAAGTGCAAATATTTAGTAAGTTTATTGAGGAACGGTTGAAAAATAAGAAGAAAATATACTAGAAAATAAAAAAATCCCCCGCAACATCCTATTGCGGAGAATTTTCACTACAGGGTTGGTTTATTGCTTCAATCCCATTGCATCGCGCATGGTAAAGAACAAATCAGTTTGGTCAGTTAGACCCATTACATTTGCCGCATGTGGGCCATAAGCCGCCACACGTAACTGAGCACCGGTGTGCTCTTGAGAATCATCTTCTTCAGAGTTACCGTAATTTACCACCATCACAGAGCCGTCTTTAGTAATCAACGCTTGCGTTAAGCCCGTTGATTTTGTTCCTTCTGGAATAATTTGGCTTGAATGTGAATGGTCAGCAGTCACGATAACTAATGTATCACCATGTTTTTTAGCGAAATCTAAGCCGACTTGTACAGCTTGGTCGAGAGCAACAGTTTCACCAATTTGGCCACATGGGTTTGCTTTATGGTCTTGCTTATCGATAGAGGCACTTTCAACCTGCAAAAAGAAACCATTTGGATTGACTTCTAACAGCTCAATCGCTTTTTTCGTCATTTGAGCCAATGTTGGTGCATTAGGGTCTAACTTCGCATTCGGTTTACATTCCAATGGCGCATTGTTGATATTACCGTAGTGAACCGCTTTCGGGCCTTCCCATGCAACGGTCATGTTACCATCATGGAATAAGCCCAGAACGGGTTTATCTTGATTTGCAACTTTGATGCTGTCTAATGACTTAGCATCACGCACAATATTATACCCACGCTCAATCGCCTGTTGCTCCAACGTTTTACCTTTGTAGTCACCCGCCTTTGCTTCTTGTTTGAAGCTCTTAGCGCCACCACCAAGCGTGACATCAGGACGAGTTACCAACAGTTGTTCTGAAATTGAACCACGACCGCCATTTTCTAGCGCGTTAGCCGCACATTTTTCTGTTGTTTCCTCAGGGCCATAACATTTACGCGCACTCACATGCGAAAATTGCGCAGCAGGCGTTGCATCTTGAATCTCGGAAGTTGTGACGTTACCCGTCGCTTTACCATTACGTTTAGCTATCTCAATTAATGTTTCATGGTCATTACCAAATACATCAATCCCTAATGCACCATTGTAGGTTTTCACACCGGAAGACCACGCGGTGGCAGACGCCGCAGAGTCAGTTACATAGTCGGGTTTTTGTGTTTTTTTATCTAACGCATAATGGGTATATTGGCCAGTGATTGGCAGGGCATCAATACCTTTAAAGAACCCTGAAGCGCCTTCTGCATAGTTACGAGCAACAGTAATCTCAGAGTCACCCATACCATCACCAATAAATAAAATCACATTTTTGGCTTGGCCATTGTGAAGTGCGGCTTTCATGATATCAGTTTGCTCTGTCGCTAAACGACGCGCACCACCAAATTTGGTGATATCACCTTGCGCTGCACGATTTTCTGACACCGCATCATTTTTATCAGCCGCGTAGGCAGGGACTGTACTCCCCAAAATTAAAGTACTTACCGTGACAGCTAAAAGGGATTTCATAAAATTACCAGTCATAACTGTTTCCTTGCCAATCAATAATGAAAAGAGAAGATGTATATTTCAAATAATGAAAGGCATGCTAAAGGAGCCAGATGACAGTTGAATGACGCTTTTATGGCGAAATGAAGACGTTAGTCATAAATGTAAAAAAGCAGCTAAATATAAGCTGCTTTTTGTGAATGAGCGTTAGGGCTATTTACCATTGTGACGCAAGTTGGTTTGTTCCCTCATAAAGCGTTTCACACCAAGAAACGTAGTCGTGCCCGCTAGGGAGTTCAATGGCATCAACTTGATAACCTTTATGTTTTAGAACATCGAATAACCGGTAGTGGTTTTGAATAATTCCCCCCCAACTACCACGTTGTTCAAAAAGGCCAGCCTCAAGGAAAAAACGGATCGGTTGTGTTGGCATCATTTCGATTTCACGAATCAACCATTCAGGGTCTTTATCCTTCGGAGCCCACCAATAAGATCCTGACATGCTAATGACATTACCGAAAATTTCAGGATGCTGTAACGCATTCCATGTCGCCCCAAGCCCTCCATAACTGGAACCCGCAATAATCGTATGGCTTGCAGGTGCTTGAATTCCCATTTCCGCGAGTTGGGGCATAAGTTCATCCGCCAGCAACTTAGGAAAGGCATCATTAGGAGGAAGCTCATCACCACGACGCGCTGAATTGATGCTATCCACAAATACAATATTCATAGCAGGAAAATTCCCCTGATTTATCCACTTATCAAAAAATTTCTCCATCTGATAGTCTTTCAGGTAAATTTGTCCATCTAATAACACCAATAGCGCCGGAGCTTCCATTGGTATATTAGGCTGATAAACCGTTATTTTTCTTTCGTTTTTTAATACCTGGCTCGTCAACGTAAATGTCTCTAAACGGCCTTTAATCTGCCTGTTTTCTACATCAGGGAAGTGACATTGGCGTATGTTCGGTACCAATGATAACAACGAAAAACGGTTATATTTATCTACGCGTTGCGAAGGAATAACATGAGAATTATAAGGATCAGACTGCGCTGTGACTAAAATCGCTTTACGTTGAGCAAAGCCGCCCTCAGGCACAGAAGGTATATCCGGTGCAATTTTATATTGTGATAACGTATCATTAGGAATGATAAAAGAACGATACCAAATATCCGTTCCCGCCAAGTGGGCCATTCTTTCGTGATTACCTGACGGCGCCCCTAGAATATAGGCATTTGCTTTCGCGCCACGCCAAAGAAATGTCACGCGTTTTTGTCGATTTGAAAACGCTTCAACCAGAGGGGTTCCTTGCGCGGCGACAGCTTGCCAAAATGCGCTTGTATCACCATTTTGATAATGTTCATCAAGCAAACTTTGTAGCATCGGGCTAATAGGTTCATTATCTTTTTTAATGGCTAAAGGCTGGTACTGGCTGATGTCAAACTTTAATTGCCAAGGTTTACCCGGCTCACCATTCAACACTAGATAATAAACCCCATTTTCTGATACTACATAATCCGCGCTATGGGGCTCTTGTACTGAACCATACTCTTGCAATGCACGCACTGGCTGCTTATTGGAATCCAATAACAGGACCTTGGAAAGACCTTCACCACGTTGTTTTATAAAATCTTGCTGTGATACTTCAAAAGATAAGCAACTATGACCTTCGCTATCATGCACCCCTTCAGCAAAGGAAAGCTCAGATAAACGTATGCAGTCAGAATGCGTTGCCATTGCAGCAGATGACAACAACATACAACCTAAAAGAGGCAAAGATTTCACATCAAATTCCAGCAAGTCAATTGATAATAATTATTACTATCAAAAAACTCTTTTAAACTCAATGGCTCACAGCACGTTTTTCCATCAGTTGGTTAATTAACTGCAGCGCACTCAATAAATAATAACGTTGTTTTTGTATTAATCTCAAATAACGACGAGTCGCTGGGATGCGGCTCACCATTTCTGATGCCGTATAAGGCTCTATTTCACAACGCCAACGGCCACTGCTAAACTCTATCTTGCAATGATTAAATTCCAGCTCTTCTAATGTTTGCCGAATAACGGGGTATTCATTCAACCACTCGATAACTTTATGACCATCCATTTGTTTCGATACGAAATGGATATGTTTTTTCTTTATACTCCCACGGGTTTTTACTTCAATTGTTGCATTGATATCATTAGTACACTGGCCAGATACCGCAAAGCGGCTATATACGATAAAAGCGAGAAACAATTTTCTTGGTCGCTCAGTTACCTCAATGGTTAGCTCAGGCTGAGGCTGTACAAGGAGCACTCCGGGTGCTCCCCACTCACATGTATAAGGCGCCATGTCCTTTTCAACACGGTTAAGTGTCAATCCTGTTTGATATCCGGCAGGCAAACGTTGCTGAGTGAGCTTACCGATTCTTTCCCACAAAGATGGTTTAGGCGAGGTTACGTAATGGCTCAAGTTGGCCTCCTTCCATTTCTTCATCAGCAAAGGAATTCGATAAAACGGATTCAACATCTACAGGTTTAAATGGGTTAACTTTCTGTACGAAAACAGTCCAAATTAATGCATATCCTGCTGTTAAACCTAACATAATGGCAAAGGGAATATAGACATCCGACTTATTCATGCCAGGAGGAGTGATATACACAATAGCTAAAATAATTCCGACACTCGAAATAATTTGCGGTATAGGGAAAAAAGGCGAACGATAGGCACGATGTAAGTCAGGTCGACGAATGCGCAATAACACCACTGAAATCGTTACCAACAAGTAAGCCGTCCCCCAAGAACACACCGCCGCCAGTACCAATGGAATAATACGGTCAAGGTCACCTTGAATAGCAAAAGCATGCAAACATGGGATCATCACGGCGACTAAAATACCGAATACCGGGGTTTTGAAACGCGGGTGTAAATAAGCAAAAATGCGTGGTAATGCCCCATCAAGCGCCATTCCATAAAGAATACGAGGTACCGCTGCCATTAACGTATTAATGGTTGCTCCACCAGCCAATAATAATGCGACACCTATCCAATACTTCCCAAACTCGCCCATGACAATTTCAGCGAATGCAGGGATTGCCATCGGTGTTTCAAGTAAGCGTGTGCCTGTTTGCGGGTCAACGACCACATTTTCCACTTGGTTCGCTAGAGCTGCACCGAATAACACCATACAGAGTGCGACGCAGAATAAACCCGTGGTCATCGCGCGAGGGATCACCTTGGCAGAATTTTTAATTTCAGGCGCCATTGGAGTAACAAGTTCACAACCAACAAACATAAACATTGCCATCCCCACAAAACTAAGGATGAGCGTTGGATCCGTATTAAGTGGCTGACCGAACCAGCCGTCCATATCGACATGAAACGGCAACATCAAACCGCTCACACTAAAAATCACTAACGTAGACCACATGGCGAATGTCAGTACAACCTCGACCTTACCAAAGGCCTCAATACCAAATGCATTTAAAATCCCAAACGTGACAACTAATCCCACGCCGACCATCCAAGATGAATTACTGGTCTCTAGGACAGTATTGAGATGCTCAAAGTTAACGAGCGCCATAATTCCTGAAAGGATCGTTTCGGCAGTTCCTGCAAACACATGCACAATCAAATAAGCCGAAAGTGCGCCAGTTATCGCCCAAAAACGCCCCATTCCACACGATATATAGTCATATACCGACCCTGAAGTTGGTAGAATAGCCGCAGCCTCCGAAAATGTGGTTAGCTGAGCTTGCATCATAATGAAGCTGAATAACACCGCTAGGGCGAATGTATCACCACCAATACCGAATCCACTCGTAACGGTTAAAATAACGGGGCTAGCCATAATCAAGCCGGCAGAACTCGCCAATGTGGTCGGAAAGCCAACTTTCCCTTTTTCTAAATGTGTCGACAATTTTGAGGATAAATTCATTTTACATCCCTCTCACTCTCTACCCAGTCATGAATGTGAATTTTTTGTAAAAACAAAGTAACTACATATCCACTATAGAAATAAGCCTAAACAGGCTGCTATCGTCCTAAAGAACGATACCTAGAGAGAGGGGAAATAAAATGCAACTCGCGAAAAGTACCCATATTTTGAAGGGCAAAAAAAATAATCAAAGTAATATCAATATGTAGCAAATAAATCACTCATTAATATATTAATAAATAACTCCCTAAAGATACCAAAAAGCACCAAATCAATATTTATGGGGTTTTCATCAGTTTTAAATACTGTAATCAACTTCACGTTATTAATATGTTTATTTTATGTTAACTTCATTAAGAGGCATGATAATAATTCGATTAATACGCAAGGGAATATGATGACTTCACCATTATTCGAGCCTCATCAACAAACATTAATTGATTGCTGCCTAAATACCATTGCTCATATTATTCCGGTTTCCGCATTGGTGTATTACCTCGTGAATGATCATTGCCAGCCAGATAACTACGTTCTTCATGGGATCTCAGCAAAAATGCACGAAGAATATCTCACTTATTTTCACCAATTAGACCCTTTGCACCCTGACCATTTTCGCAGTGATGACTTACGCTTAGTGAGAATGGATTCTGAAATACGCCAGCAAAATCAGGCTTTTTTCCATGATTTTATGCAGCCAAATAACATGGCTGATATGGCAGAAATATTTATTCGCCGTAAAAATAAAATTATTGCGGGGATTTCGGTGCTGCGAGACAGCCCATTTAGCCAGCAAGAAATCATGCGATTAAATGCTATCTTGCCTGTCGCTGAACTAATGACATTCGATGTGTTACCCGACTCGCTAGTGTCTTATACCCCTAAAGAACAAGAAATCATCCATTTAGTACGGGAAGGCGCAAGTAATAAGCGAATTGCATTATTATTGGGAGTTTCACTATCAACAGTGAAAACCCACTTACGCAATATCTTCACTAAAGCGAATGTGACGAACCGAACCGAGCTTGTATCATCAGGGTTTATCATTCGCCAAGAAAAGCTCTAATTTGTTTAACGACCACCTACGGCATCTATTTTCATCGCTTTCTCGACAATTAATCATTATCCACCTTCTTCATAACTCACGCTTTTACTTTTCCTGTATTGAAATACAAAAAAAACCGGCACGATGGCCGGGAAATGTTGATTAATTAAATATAAATCGAACACTAATAACGCACCATGACAGATTTTAACTCTGTGTAATACTCAATAAAGGCGCTACCAAATTCACGGCCAATACCCGATGACTTAACACCACCAAATGGGACTGCTGGGTCAAGGAAGGTATGCATATTCACCCATACGGTTCCCGCTTCAATGCGCGAAATCATACGCATCGCTTTACTGAGATCATTTGTCCATAAACTCGCAGCTAAACCAAATGGAGTGCTATTCATCATCTCAATAAGTTCTTCTTCATCATCGTAGCTTAAGAAAGTCCCTATTGGCCCAAATGTTTCCTCTTTCATCAATACATCATTTGGGCTATTAGCACGAATAATGGTTGGAGGCACAAAATACCCAGCACCTGCAATGGGCTGACCACCATAAATAATTTCACTGCCATCTTGGCGAGCTTTTTCAAATAGACCTAAGATTTTTTCATAATGCGCTTTATTTGCCAACGGCCCCATTTCGGTTGTTTCATCTAATGGAGAACCCACTTTCATCGCAGACAAACGCGTTTTTAGTTCTGCTAGTACTTCATCCATCAATTTAGAGGGAATATAGAACCGCTCAGCAGCCGCACAAATTTGTCCTTGATTTAGATATCCCGCTTCAATAATCCCATTAACAATTTTTTCAACCGGTAGGTCAGCTAAGAATGCAGCGCCGTTTTTCCCACCAAGTTCAAGTGTGACTCGGGTTAATTTACCTTCCATCGCTGAGCGCCCTACCGCCAGACCTGTTGGTACTGAACCCGTAAATGTCACTTTAGAACAAAGTGAATGATGAATCAGTGCAGGCCCAACTTCACGACCACCACCATTCACGATATTAATTACACCGTCAGGTACCCCTGCCTCTTTTGCTAATTCCACCACCCTTAGCATAGTTAGCGGGGTAAATTCACTTGGTTTCAACACAATCGTGCAACCGCATGTTAAAGCGGCAGCTAATTTCCAAATGGAAATCATGATCGAAAAATTCCAAGGAATGATACCGGCGACAACGCCAACGGGTTCACGCTGAGTAAATGCAGAATATTTCTCACCATTAAAAGAAGGCAATGAGACATTCAATGTCTCTCCACTGATTTTTGTCGCCCAACCGGCAAAATAACGCAAGAACTGGGCAGATGAGCCCACTTCAAGAAAACGAGATAATTGAATGGTTTTACCTGAACATAACGTCTCTAGCTGGGCTAATTCTTCAAGGTGTTTTTCAAGTAGATCAGCAAGGCGGTTTAAGCAATTCCCTCTTTCCATTGGTGTGGTATTTGCCCAAACCCCTTTAAATGCGGTATGAGCCGCATCCATTGCGGCATCAACTTCGGCTAAAGTCCCTTCTTTTACTTTAGCAATAACCTGTTCAGTGGCAGGGTTAACAACATCAAAAAAAGTATCGCCCTTGCCAGAAACCGGTAACCCGTTGATAAAATGGCCGTGTTGACGCTTCAAGAACTCGCTGACTTCTGGTAATAGGGTTAACTCACTCATTGTTATAACTCCACTCAATAGAAACTAATTAGGCATTTACACAAGCTAGGTAATGTTTTACGAAGCGTGGTGTATCAATTTCCCATAAAACTTCAGTACCTTTCGCAGCAAACCATGTATCGCCTTTATGGTATTCAACCGTCACACCAGTTTTCACATCCGTTAACTTCACCGAACCTTCATGGACTGTCGCCATTTCATCAAATGGATACACCATCTTGAACTTACCTTTAGTGCAAGCAAAAATACCACAGGTTAGATTATCCGTTGGTTCACCGTGGATCATCGCAACACTCGCTTGAGGGTCGCCTTCAACAACCACAGAACCTAAATTTGTCACGCTACCAATATTTAATAGTTCTGGCAGTGGTTTGTTTAACAGTAATGGACTAATCATAATTTTTTACCTTTAATCGATTTAAATAAACTAGTTAGGCGGATAACGAATTAACGGCGACCTTGCCAATAACCGGATGTTTGATGCATTATTTTTGCCAGTGAAACAATCACATTACGCATGCTATCTTTACCAATAATATTGGCGTGCGGGATAGAACTCATTAAGTCATAACGATGAGAACCTTCTACCATCCCTTCAGCCAGGACTTTGCACACAATCTGGCTAGGCGTAACACCAAAACCTGAATAGCCCTGCGCATAAAACACATTTTTATGTTGTGGTAATGAGCCAATTTGTGGAAATAAATTTGCACTACATGCCATTGGTCCACCCCAAGCTAATTCAATTTTGACATCTTTGAGATAGGGAAAGACTTTTAGCATTAGGTTACGATTCCATGCTTTAAGGTCAGATGGAATGTATTCAAGAAAATGCGTTGAACTGCCGAATAATAGGCGATTTTCATTCGTCACTCGGTAGTAATCAATAACTGGACGAATATCACTATAAGCTCCACGGATTGGGCTAATTTGCTCGATCAATTCATCAGGCAGCTCTTCCGTCATTAATTGATATGCATAAGTATTAATGGTCTTAGGGTAGATCGTCGGCTCAAGGCCATTTAAAAATGAATCACAAGCCCACAGCATTTTTTGTGCTTTGACCGTTCCCATCGCAGTTCTAACCTTGATGGTATTACCATACTCAACATTTAATACTTGGCTATTCTCAAATATTTTAGCGCCATATATTTCACTAACCGCTTTCGCTTCACCTAACAATAAGTTCAATGAATGTACATGCCCACCGCCCATGTGTTTGATACCACAGGTATAAGCATCAGAACCAATAATCTGTTTTAGTTCTGAGCCACTGTAAAACTCAATTTCTTCCTCAGGATCGACAGACTTGAAATCTTTTAGCCAACTACGCAAGGTCTTTTCTTGGCGCTTATTGCTTCCTAAGTATGCATAACCACGGCAAAAGTCTGCATCAATATCATATTTAGCGATGCGATCACGCATGATCCCTGCGCCCATATTACTGAGTTTAAAAATTGTTTCTAAACCCTCTGGCCCGACATATTTTTTAATTGCATCGATGTCATGACCAATACCCGCCATCACTTGGCCGCCATTACGCCCTGAGCCACCGTAGCCAAGATGCCGTCCTTCCAAAATAGCGATATTGGTAACCCCTTTCTCACACAACTCAAGTGCGGTATGGATCCCAGAAAAGCCGCCACCAATAATCACGACGTCAACATCAAGATCTTCCTTTAATGTAGGAAAACGTAAGTCATATTTCTTAGTCGCAGCATAATAAGTTAATGATTCTACTTGGTTATTCATTATGGATACCCTGTTTAGTATCTTTCGATAACCTGATTATCTTAACCTTACATTAACAATTACATATCCCTTTAGGGACATTCGAAACATAAAGTTAACAATTGTGATGCAAGTAGAATATTTAAATAATAATAAAATTTATAAAATCAAAAAATATAATATTATAAACAATTAGTTATACAACCATTACCATATTAATAATGATGATTATTAATTGAATTTTAGTTTATTAAGATCATCTAGATAAAAACAAAAAAATAACGCAGCAATAAAAAAGATAACAGCCATAAAACACTTTTAAATCATTAGGTTAAAATAAATATAAAAACACATTATACTTAGCTTAACCTATTCATTAATAAGTTAAATAATTCAACCTGTGAATTAATACTTAATTTTTGATAGATATTCTTACGGTGATTTTTCACTGTCCCTAAACTAATGAAAAGTGCCTGTGCAATTTGTGGTGAACCTTTGCCCGCTAAGATTAATTCGACAACTTCACACTCTCTCGGTGTTAACCCAAATCGTGTTTGCATGTCTGTATTTTGGTAGTGATTCGACACCGAAGAAGGAGAAACATCTTTATGAAGTTTGACCATGCTACGAATGATATCGAAGGCATCTTTAAGTGGCGCTTGCGTATATTTTTCCGAGAAAAAAGGCCTATCTTCATTACCAAAAAAAATACCTAACTGCCTATTAGTTGAAATATCTAACAGCAACCCTGCCTCATCGCACCACCCTGTTTTACGATAAAAATTGAGATAATAGTCCGTATGATAAAATCCTTTAGGTGCGAGTTCTTTTAGTGTTAATACTTTAGAAGCCCCGCCTTTTTGGATTTCTTGGTAGAATGGGTCCATTAAATACGCACCTCGTTGATAGATTCTGTTAATACTGTCGCTATTACGGCGCTCTACTTTGGAAAGAAATCGAGGTGGAGCTCCTTTTTCAAAGGAGTAAACAATCGCATTATCGAATGCAATAAGTGAAGACAACCATGATAATAAATTAGGATAAAACTGATTAGTTGCAACAGAATCAATAACATCAGGTAATCTTTCTAGATAGTTCTCCATTCTGCCTCCTCAATCATTAAGTCGTTAATAAAACCATCTGGGCGGTTTCATTTATATTGCTTAAAACTACATAAAGAACACATTATCTTTATAAACTCAACACGATTGTTATTAATATGTTAATCACATCACTCTCCATTAGTAACCCTAATGAATAATTTCATTACATTAGTATTCACAAAAATAGAACTTACATCACATAAAAATAAATATATCCATATATTATGTCAATTAAACGTAAATAACCTAATAAATGGAGAAATAATGTCTAACAATAAAATTATTATCGATTGTGACCCCGGCCACGATGATGCAATGGCAATTTTCTTAGCATTAGGCAATTCAAATATAGAGTTACTTGCGGTAACTACAGTCGTCGGAAACCAAACGTTAGATAAAGTCACTCATAACGCACGCGCAATTATGGAATTCGTTAGTGCAAATGATATCCCTATCGCTGCAGGTTGCTCTAGGCCACTAGTGAGAACAATACAGACTGCGCCAGAAGTTCATGGTACAACAGGCCTTGACGGTACTCATCTCCCCGACCCCAAGCTCCCTATTGATCAGCGCCATGCTGTTGACCTAATTATTGATACACTCAAATCACATCCGCCTAAAACAATTACTCTCGTTCCTATTGGGGGGCTAACAAATATTGCTTTGGCAGTGAGAAAAGCACCTGAAATTGTAGAATTAGTAAAAGAAGTTGTTTTAATGGGAGGAGGCTACCATACAGGCAATCGAACTGCAGTCGCTGAATTCAATATCCTTATAGACCCTGAGGCTGCTCATATTGTGTTTAATGAAACTTGGCCTATCACTATGATTGGGTTAGATCTTACACATCAAGCAAGGCCAGACGACCAAATAATGGAAACAATTGCAGCGTTAAACACACCTGTAAGTGATTTTGTTGTTGAATCCCTAAATTACTACACTGCAGGTTACCGCAGACGTAATGGCTATACTAACCATGCCCCTGTCCACGACCTATGTGCTGTTGCTTATGTTATCGACCCATCCATAATGGAAACGATTAAAGCTCCGATTGATATCGAACTGCAAGGTGCTTTAACAACGGGTATGACGGTGACTGACTTTCGCCACCCCGCTAAAGCAGATTGCCACACACAAGTCGCTACAAAGTTAGATAACCCAAAGTTATGGGATATGTTTATTGCTTCTCTAAAGCAATTAGCAAAATAGAAACAAAAAAGGTAGCCTATAAAAATAGCTACCTTTTCAGTAAATTATGATTTGATAATTTCTTTTAGTTTTGTGTAACGTCTAATTAATCGCCATTTTAATTTTACTGTAGTTGCATGCGCCCACACAATTTGCCAATAACCCTTATCAAAAAATAGTTGTACCATTTCCTTCTGTACATCTGGTGATTTGATAGCTAATAGCGCTTGAATCACCCCTAAGCCTTCCTTTCCTACCTGCCATAAACAAGCAGGGGCTTGCTTAACTTGTTCAGGATAACGCTGGTAAATATTTAACAGCATATCAATAATCTTCAAATAGGTTTTTATCTTACGGACTGAGCGCTCATCACCACTCAATGAGTGTGAAACAGATTGGTTATGGATTAAATATCGATAATATTGTTCATTAATAAATTGCACGCGCTTCGCCACGAGCAACACTTCTGTTGTCCAAGGAATGTCTTGGTGATGTAATTTGGGCTCAAAGAAAAATTTGTGTTGGCGCAACATGTCTAAACGATATAAATTCAGCCAAGTTACATGCAAAAACTTGCGTGAACTTAAGCCAATTTCAAGCCACTCAGGGCCTGAAATCACCCCAGTTGACGGGACTTTATTCGGTGGGAAAATTGCCTTTGGAGCATCGCCATTAGTATAAACATAAGTCCCATTACAAGTTGCAACATCGAGGTCATTTGATAATGCGATTTCTAATAAACGTCCGTACATTTGTGGGCTAATTTCATCATCAATATCAGGAAATGTAATGTATTTTCCCGTAGCCTCAGCCATCCCCGTATTACGAGCAACTGAGACACCTTGGTTTTCTTGATAAAGCACTTTCAAATGTACAAATTTATCTGCATAAGACTTAATGATATCTTCACTTTTATCTTTAGAGCCGTCATTTACAACGATCAGCTCCCAATTTTCTAGCTTTTGCGCAATTAAGCTATCAAAAAACTGAGGTAAAAATTTTTCACCATTATATACAGCAACGACAATACTCAAAACTGGCTGAGAAGACATGTATTAACCCTATACCTATCTATTAAAATTTATTTATAAACTAAATAATTAAACCGAATATAAAGTAAAATAGCAGATAGCAATATGTTACTTTACTAAAATTAATAAGTTAGAAAAGAAAAAACCATATTGGTTCCACTGTCATAAAAATTTAATAATTCAAAATTCAGACTTATCAGTTGCAGTGGAATTATCTTATTTGTACATATGGTTTATGTTGTAGTGAACTAATTATCCATTAACTGACCTAATAAACATTAATGACACCTTAAAAAATATTGAGGATACCCTTGTGGCTGGAAGTAGCTTACTCACATTACTTGATGATATTGCCGCTGTACTAGACGATGTTTCCGTCATGACGAAAATGGCTGCCAAAAAAACCTCTGGGGTTTTAGGTGATGACCTCGCGCTAAACGCCCAGCAAGTCACAGGTGTTCGTGCAGATAGAGAGATTCCTGTTGTTTGGTCCGTTGCTAAAGGGTCATTTATTAATAAATTAATACTTGTTCCTTTAGCGTTATTAATCAGTGCCTTTCTTCCTTGGGCTATCACACCACTACTTATGATTGGTGGAGCCTACCTTTGTTTTGAAGGCGCAGAAAAAATAACTCATAAGCTCTTGCATTCTAACGTAAAAGATACTGTTTCCCAAAATCAATTACAGTTATCAGAAGAACAACTTAAGGAATTTGAAAGTAAAAAAATCAAAGGGGCTATACGTACTGATTTTGTTTTATCAGCCGAAATTATTGCCATCACACTAGGTATTGTTTCCACTACCACTTTTATCAACCAAGTGGCCGTACTCTCTATCATTGCTATCGTAATGACTATCGGTGTATATGGCTTAGTTGCAGGGATTGTCAAATTAGATGACTTAGGTTTTTATTTACAGAAGAAAACCTCTTCTTTATTAAAAAAATGTGGTAATTCATTAATTTATGTCACTCCTTATCTGATGAAAACATTATCTGTTGTAGGAACTGCCGCGATGTTTATGGTCGGTGGTGGTATTCTAACCCACGGTATCAGCTATATTTCAGAATGGATCACCGAAATATCTTTTACAGCAACCTTAACGCCCATCATTGGCAGTACTATGCAGTTTATCTTACCGACTATAATTAATTTATTTTTTGGGCTAGTAACAGGTCTAATCCTTGTTGCGATAATCTCACTATTCAAAAAATTAAAAAAAGCTTAAAACAAAAGGGTAGCTCTATCAATTAGGGCTGCCTCTCTTTCTATCATTGATATGATTATCAAAGACACTTTCGATGTATATTATTTTACATATTGATTTACTTCGATATTTAAACTGATCTAAATCAAAAGAAACTCATCTTTAATTTACGCTATAATACGTAAACCTATTTCCAGTCAAACCAAATTTAATCTTATATATCAATAAATAAAAGCATAAAACTTAAAGAAAAATTTTATTTTTTATTATCTATATCGTTATAGATCCAGAAAATTACTACCAAAGTAGTATATTTAATATTCGACCCTTTATGAACAATACGAGAAATATGCATTTTAAGTTCGCTAGCGCTACTCTTTAAGGAAGTGACACATGCCCACACTGTATCGTCGATTTTCAATTATTAACCAAGTGATCGGCCTTATGCTACTTATTGCGATCTTAGGAATTATTGGGATGACGATTTCCAATCGAATGATTTTAAGTGTGCAGGGTAACGCTCATGCAATAAATAAATCTGGTTCACTACGAATGCAGAGCTACAGATTGCTTTCTCTAGTCCCTTTAAATACCCAGAATCAGCGTTATCTCGATGCATTAGAATCTGACCTCATCAGCCCAGAGCTGACTCAAGTTGTAAAGATCGAAAATTTAACGCCTCAATTTGATGAACTCTACAATTATTGGTTACATATCTTAAAACCCTCATTAATGGAAGCAAATGCACCTAACGATGCAAGATACGAAGTTATATCATTTGTAAGTAAACTAGATGAATTAGTTCATAACATCGATGAGAAAACGGAAAGAAAGATTGCTTATGTTGCCATGACACAACTGATTTTTATCAGTTTAGTATTCTTATTACTGATGGGAACTATCTGGCACCTGAGAAGAAAAATTTATTACCCATGGGTTAAATTATTATCAATGGTCAATGCAATTGGACGAAAAGATTTTAGCCAACGCTACCCTAAAAATAATAGGCAAGATGAATTAAATGCGCTAGGAGAAACTCTGAACCAGATGTCAGATGAATTAGCGCTAAGTTATCATCAGCTTGAAGAAAGAGTCGCAGAAAAAACTGCAGACTTAATCACAAAAAATAAGGTGTTATCTTATTTATATCAATCAAACCAAATCCTTCATTCCTCGGATCCCCTCTACTTGCGATTACAAAAAGTTCTTATTGAACTAGAAAACATTACCATACTCAAAAATCTGAGTTTACGGTTGTATGAAGAAAGCAATGAAGCATATTTTCATGAAATATGCTGCCATTCAACCGGATTATCTGAAGCAAATACAAAGCAACTAAAACAACAAGTCACAACCGAGAAACCTCTTAGCTTGCAATGGGATTTATCAGACAATATGCATCGTTATGGCATTATTATTGGTGAGATTGAAGATAATCAAATACTTTCAGATGAACAAAACAATCTCGTTTCTGTTTTAGCAAAACAAATTTCTGGCATGTTAGCAATGGAACACCAAATAGAACAACAGCAACAGTTGCTTATCATGGATGAACGTTCTGCTATTGCCAGAGAACTTCATGACTCTATCGCCCAGTCTCTATCTTGCTTGAAGATGCAAATTAGTTACCTGCAATTACAACCTGATCCATTACCAGAAAAGCCACAACAGTTGTTAACGGAAATGCGTAGCGAGATTAATACCGCATATAGTCAATTGAGAGAGCTATTAACCACATTTAGGCTTAAACTAACGGAACCAGGTCTGCTTCCCTCATTAGAAAGTACCATTAATGAATTTAGCGAACGTATGGGGTATAAAATAGACTTAAATTACGACCTACCCGCAAAAAGTATTTCACCGCATCAATCTATTCATATTATACAAATAGTCCGAGAAGCATTAACCAATATTTTAAAACATGCTAATGCAAAATGGGCTGAGGTTTCATTAAACCAGTATGATGGTATTGTGACTATTACAATTACTGACGATGGTACAGGGATCACGTCAAATACTGATAAACTTAATCATTATGGGCTTATTATTATGAGAGAAAGAGCATTAAGCCTTAATGGCAACTGTTGTATTACACCTAGGCCTCAAGGTGGAACAGAGGTAAAAGTTACCTTCCCTTTATCTGACGCTTAACATACCGGAAAAATCATCTATGGAAAATACAAATATAGTGAACGAAAAATCAACCATTCTACTTATTGATGATCATCCGATGCTAAGAAATGGAGTCAAACAATTGATTAGTTTGGAACCTTCATTACAAGTTATCGGTGAGGCGGGAGATGGTAAAACAGGTATCCAAATCGCTGAAGAGCAAGATCCTGACCTTATCTTACTGGATCTCAACATGCCAGGTATGAATGGTTTTGAAACTCTCGATGAACTCAGGAAGCGAGAGTTGTCAGGTAGAATTATTCTTTTTACCGTTTCTAACTATAGTGATGATTTAGTCAATGCACTAAAAAGAGGTGCCGATGGTTATTTACTAAAAGATATGGAGCCTGAAGAGCTTATCGTAGCCCTTAAAGAAGCAGCAAGCGGTAAGTTAGTTGTCAGCCCAACATTAGCATCTGTACTTGCTGAATCACTAAGAGATAACACCACACAGGATGACAATAATATTGCTTCATTGACACCAAGAGAAGCCGATATTTTAGAACTGATCTCTCAGGGTTTATCAAATAAAATGATAGCTCGTAAACTAGATATTGCAGAAAGCACAGTAAAAGTACATGTTAAACATTTACTTAAAAAACTCAATTTAAAATCAAGGGTCGAAGCTGCAGTTTGGGTTTTACAACAAAAATAATTTTATACTCGCAGCTATATAACCTTATGATAGCTGCGAGTAAAAAATAATTATATTCATTAGTAAATAGCTCTAATATGCAAACTTATATTTTTAATTATACTAAACTACTGAAATCATTTTTATGAAGGAAAATAATATAAATGGAAGATGAATTAATTTTAGTAAATGAACATGATGAACCTATTGGTGTTATGCCTAAATTATTGGCGCATCAACTCGGTCATCTTCACCGAGCATTTTCAGTATTTATTTTTAATGAGCAAAATGAGCTACTAATTCAGCAACGAGCTCTTCATAAATATCATTCAGCTGGGCAATGGGCAAATTCTTGCTGTAGTCATCCTAAACCTAATGAAGATACTCAGAAAGCCGCTGAACGTAGACTTCAAGAGGAGCTAGGCTTTGTCACTCCATTAACGCATATAGGTTCCTTAATTTATAAAGCTGATGTTCAGGGAGGATTAATTGAACATGAGTATGACCATATCTTTATTGGACATTATAACAAGGATATCCAACCAAATAGAGAAGAAGTCTCATCTATAAGGTGGGTAAATCTTACTCAATTAAAACAAGAGATCCTTCTTAATCCTGAAGTTTTCACACCGTGGTTTAAAAAAATATTGGAAGAATTTCCTTTATTAGATTTCAAATAAATATGTTTTATCATATTTTTATTTATAACTTAATTTTCTAATCTTGCATTTTAATTATAAAAATACTTATCTAAACCTAGAAATATTATAAAAATACATTATAGAGGAAAAATAATTTAATTAATTATTCTTAATATCATTAATTAATAATAGCACTAGTTTAATTTCAGGGTAGAAGCATGATAAATTTGTTAATATTTAATATTTCACCACCCTCAATAATAAATATTATCCTTAACTTTAACTTATCAAATACATTCTATTTATCAGTAAACTTCCCTTATATTATCCTATTTATATAATAAGTAATCATATAAAATTCACTACAACCTTGCTCACTATATTTTTTGATTCTACTACCAGATATCGTTTAATTACCATACCAAATGAGTTGTTACTCACTACTTTATATCTGCTAAATACATTCCCCATTTCAATACATTAGCAATAAGTTAGCTATTCTATGGTATACAATACTATGTATTTAAACGTCCAACTCCCATAACTAGTGAGCTGTTACTCACTACTTTGCATTCACAATATCCATTCAGCACACCAATACAACTGCTCCCCCCCATTACTTCTCCTACCCCTGTCATCCCACCATCGCCAACAGCCACCGCCCTTTCAACAAGTGAGTTGTTACTGACTACTTTGGCTCAAGCGGTATCATTCATCACCGTGATGGGGAAACACCCAATCCACAGTACTCTCGTGATATTCTTAAAATTCCGCTACCCTAAACAATCTGTGAGCTGTTACTCACTACTTTGTATTCACAATATCCATTCAGCGCACCAATACAACCGCTCCCCTCCATTACTTCTCCTAGCCCCTGTTATCCCACCTTCACCAACAGCCACCGTCTCCTTCAACAAGTGAGTTGTTACTGACTTCTTTATGTTTATTAATCGCATCCATCATTTAAATACAAGGAATTGAGTTTTTCCTCCTACCCACCTCGTCCCGGTCAAAAGAGAGGTGAGTTGTTACTGACTTCTTTGATTCAAGCTATGTCATTCATCACCATGATGGGTAAACACCCAACCCACAATATTTATTTGATTTTATTAAAATTCCGCTACCCTAAACAATCTGTGAGTTGTTACTCACTACTTTGCATCACGCACTCTCATTAATGATGGTGATAGATAGAGAGAGCCCTAAAAGTAGCTAAAAGAGATGAAGAGAGGATTAAAATTAGGGATTAAAACATTAAGGAGCTAAGAAACTGAGGAACTGAGGAACTAAAACTTAGGCACCCCACCTAACCTCAACATCCACTGTTTTTCTTTTTTTCTCCAAACGCAAAAAAGCCACCCTATGGGTGGCTTTCTCACTAATTTAATGTCTGGCAGTTCCCTACTCTCACATGGGGAGACCCCACACTACCATCGGCGCTACGGCGTTTCACTGCTGAGTTCGGCATGGGGTCAGGTGGGACCACCGCGCTATTGCCGCCAGACAAATTCTGTTTTGTTCCCGTTTAGTTTTTTCTTCACTAAACCAGAACCTCAATCTCAAACAAGCTGCGTGTCCTTCACCTTTCGGCTTCTCACTTCTCGAAAACAACTCTATCTCTCTAAAACACCTTCGGTGTTGTCAGGTTAAGCCTCACGGTTCATTAGTATTGGTTAGCTCAACGTATCGCTACGCTTACACACCCAACCTATCAACGTCTTAGTCTTAAACGTTCCTTTAGGACCCTTAAAGAGTCAGGGAAGACTCATCTCAAGGCAAGTTTCCCGCTTAGATGCTTTCAGCGGTTATCTCTTCCGCACTTAGCTACCGGGCAATGCCATTGGCATGACAACCCGAACACCAGTGGTGCGTCCACTCCGGTCCTCTCGTACTAGGAGCAGCCCCTTTCAATCTTCCAACGCCCACGGCAGATAGGGACCGAACTGTCTCACGACGTTCTAAACCCAGCTCGCGTACCACTTTAAACGGCGAACAGCCGTACCCTTGGGACCTACTTCAGCCCCAGGATGTGATGAGCCGACATCGAGGTGCCAAACACCGCCGTCGATATGAACTCTTGGGCGGTATCAGCCTGTTATCCCCGGAGTACCTTTTATCCGTTGAGCGATGGCCCTTCCATTCAGAACCACCGGATCACTAAGACCTACTTTCGTACCTGCTCGAGCCGTCACTCTCGCAGTCAAGCTGGCTTATGCCTTTGCACTAACCGCATGATGTCCGACCATGCTTAGCCAACCTTCGTGCTCCTCCGTTACTCTTTGGGAGGAGACCGCCCCAGTCAAACTACCCACCAGACACTGTCCGCACCCCAGATAATGGGGCAACGTTAGAACATCAAACATTAAAGGGTGGTATTTCAAGGTTGGCTCCACGCAGACTGGCGTCCACGCTTCAAAGCCTCCCACCTATCCTACACATCAAGGCTCAATGTTCAGTGTCAAGCTATAGTAAAGGTTCACGGGGTCTTTCCGTCTTGCCGCGGGTACACTGCATCTTCACAGCGAGTTCAATTTCACTGAGTCTCGGGTGGAGACAGCCTGGCCATCATTACGCCATTCGTGCAGGTCGGAACTTACCCGACAAGGAATTTCGCTACCTTAGGACCGTTATAGTTACGGCCGCCGTTTACTGGGGCTTCGATCAAGAGCTTCTCCTTACGGATAACCCCATCAATTAACCTTCCAGCACCGGGCAGGCGTCACACCGTATACGTCCACTTTCGTGTTTGCACAGTGCTGTGTTTTTAATAAACAGTTGCAGCCAGCTGGTATCTGCGACTGGCTTCAGCTCCATGAGTAAATCACTTCACCTAATGCCAGCGTGCCTTCTCCCGAAGTTACGGCACCATTTTGCCTAGTTCCTTCACCCGAGTTCTCTCAAGCGCCTGAGTATTCTCTACCTGACCACCTGTGTCGGTTTGGGGTACGATTAATGATAATCTAGAGCTTAGAGGCTTTTCCTGGAAGCGGGGCATGAGCTACTTCATCACCGTAGTGACTCGTCGTCGGACCTCAGCATATAGTGAACCGGATTTGCCTAATTCACCTGCCTACATCCTTAAACCGGGACAACCGTCGCCCGGATAGCCTAGCCTTCTCCGTCCCCCCATCGCAATTATCACCAGTACGGGAATATTAACCCGTTTCCCATCGACTACGCATTTCTGCCTCGCCTTAGGGGTCGACTCACCCTGCCCCGATTAACGTTGGACAGGAACCCTTGGTCTTCCGGCGTGCGGGTTTTTCACCCGCATTATCGTTACTTATGTCAGCATTCGCACTTCTGATACCTCCAGCATGCCTCACAGCACACCTTCACAGGCTTACAGAACGCTCCCCTACCCAACAATATCTAAATATCGCTGCCGCAGCTTCGGTGCATAGTTTAGCCCCGTTACATCTTCCGCGCAGGCCGACTCGACCAGTGAGCTATTACGCTTTCTTTAAATGATGGCTGCTTCTAAGCCAACATCCTGGCTGTCTGAGCCTTCCCACTTCGTTTCCCACTTAACTATGACTTTGGGACCTTAGCTGGCGGTCTGGGTTGTTTCCCTCTTCACGACGAACGTTAGCACCCGCCGTGTGTCTCCCGTGATAACA
Organism: Providencia hangzhouensis; assembly: GCF_029193595.2. Taxonomy (NCBI): domain Bacteria; kingdom Pseudomonadati; phylum Pseudomonadota; class Gammaproteobacteria; order Enterobacterales; family Morganellaceae; genus Providencia; species Providencia hangzhouensis. The sequence goes on along the minus strand of NZ_CP135052.1, from coordinate 657,877 downwards.
TTCTTCGGTATTCGTAGTTTGCATCGAGTTGGTAAGTCGGGATGACCCCCTAGTCGAAACAGTGCTCTACCCCCGAAGATGAGTTCACGAGGCGCTACCTAAATAGCTTTCGGGGAGAACCAGCTATCTCCCGGTTTGATTGGCCTTTCACCCCCAGCCACAAGTCATCCGCTAATTTTTCAACATTAGTCGGTTCGGTCCTCCAGTTAGTGTTACCCAACCTTCAACCTGCCCATGGCTAGATCACCGGGTTTCGGGTCTATACCCTGCAACTTATTCGCCCAGTTAAGACTCGGTTTCCCTACGGCTCCCCTATACGGTTAACCTTGCTACAGAATATAAGTCGCTGACCCATTATACAAAAGGTACGCAGTCACACCCTAAAGGTGCTCCCACTGCTTGTACGTACACGGTTTCAGGTTCTATTTCACTCCCCTCGCCGGGGTTCTTTTCGCCTTTCCCTCACGGTACTGGTTCACTATCGGTCAATCAGGAGTATTTAGCCTTGGAGGATGGTCCCCCCATATTCAGACAGGATAACACGTGTCCCGCCCTACTCGTCGAGTTCACAACACTAACACCTTCGGATACGGGGCTATCACCCTTTACTGCCGGACTTTCCAGACCGTTCTCCTGATGCTAATGCTGATTAAGACTCTGGGCTGCTCCCCGTTCGCTCGCCGCTACTAGGGGAATCTCGGTTGATTTCTTTTCCTCGGGGTACTGAGATGTTTCAGTTCCCCCGGTTCGCTTCGTTTGACTATGTATTCATCAAACGATAGTGCAACGAATTGCACTGGGTTTCCCCATTCGGAAATCGTCGGTTGTAACGGTTCATATCACCTTACCGACGCTTATCGCAGATTAGCACGTCCTTCATCGCCTCTGATTGCCTAGGCATCCACCGTGTACGCTTAGTCGCTTAACCTCACAACCCGAAATTGTTTCAACGTTCACATTACTGTCATGGCTGTGCGTGGTGAACTTCTTCGTTGGGCAGTGCTCGCAATGCTCACGTACCTAAGTACGCTGCGCTTGCTGTGCGCTGTCCGCCTTGAATTTCACACTGCTCGCGCATGCCGCTCGAGTTTGTGACCGAAAATTTCAGGTCTGAAATTTTGAGAGACTCTCACATTGTTTAAGCGATAAACAATGTGCGTTGTTTTCAATTTTCAGCTTGTTCCAGATTGTTAAAGAGCATAATTGTTAAACCAACTACAATATAATTGGCTTAATCATTATTGGGGACATCGTCTTTCACTCGATATCGGCGCAATTGGCGTCCCCTAGGGGATTCGAACCCCTGTTACCGCCGTGAAAGGGCGGTGTCCTAGGCCTCTAGACGAAGGGGACACGAAAATCACAAAAACTTTTGTGCTTTCATGTAAGTCCTATTCTCGCGAATAAGTCTCCCACGTAAAGCCATTGCTCTACTTTCTATCAGACAATCTGTGTGAGCACTTCACAAAAACACTTCAATGGTAAGGAGGTGATCCAACCGCAGGTTCCCCTACGGTTACCTTGTTACGACTTCACCCCAGTCATGAATCACAAAGTGGTAAGCGCCCTCCCGAAGGTTAAGCTACCTACTTCTTTTGCAACCCACTCCCATGGTGTGACGGGCGGTGTGTACAAGGCCCGGGAACGTATTCACCGTAGCATTCTGATCTACGATTACTAGCGATTCCGACTTCATGGAGTCGAGTTGCAGACTCCAATCCGGACTACGACGTACTTTATGAGTTCCGCTTGCTCTCGCGAGGTCGCTTCTCTTTGTATACGCCATTGTAGCACGTGTGTAGCCCTACTCGTAAGGGCCATGATGACTTGACGTCATCCCCACCTTCCTCCGGTTTATCACCGGCAGTCTCCTTTGAGTTCCCGACCGAATCGCTGGCAACAAAGGATAAGGGTTGCGCTCGTTGCGGGACTTAACCCAACATTTCACAACACGAGCTGACGACAGCCATGCAGCACCTGTCTCAGAGTTCCCGAAGGCACCAAAGCATCTCTGCTAAGTTCTCTGGATGTCAAGAGTAGGTAAGGTTCTTCGCGTTGCATCGAATTAAACCACATGCTCCACCGCTTGTGCGGGCCCCCGTCAATTCATTTGAGTTTTAACCTTGCGGCCGTACTCCCCAGGCGGTCGATTTAACGCGTTAGCTCCGAAAGCCACTCCTCTAGGGAACAACCTTCAAATCGACATCGTTTACAGCGTGGACTACCAGGGTATCTAATCCTGTTTGCTCCCCACGCTTTCGCACCTGAGCGTCAGTCTTTGTCCAGGGGGCCGCCTTCGCCACCGGTATTCCTCCACATCTCTACGCATTTCACCGCTACACATGGAATTCTACCCCCCTCTACAAGACTCTAGCTGACCAGTCTTAGATGCCATTCCCAGGTTAAGCCCGGGGATTTCACATCTAACTTAATCAACCGCCTGCGTGCGCTTTACGCCCAGTAATTCCGATTAACGCTTGCACCCTCCGTATTACCGCGGCTGCTGGCACGGAGTTAGCCGGTGCTTCTTCTGTCGGTAACGTCAATCGCTGATGATATTAGCATCAACGCCTTCCTCCCGACTGAAAGTACTTTACAACCCTAGGGCCTTCTTCATACACGCGGCATGGCTGCATCAGGCTTGCGCCCATTGTGCAATATTCCCCACTGCTGCCTCCCGTAGGAGTCTGGGCCGTGTCTCAGTCCCAGTGTGGCTGATCATCCTCTCAGACCAGCTAGGGATCGTCGCCTAGGTGAGCCATTACCTCACCTACTAGCTAATCCCATATGGGTTCATCCGATAGCGCAAGGACCGAAGTTCCCCTGCTTTGCTCCTGAGAGATTATGCGGTATTAGCTACCGTTTCCAGTAGTTATCCCCCTCTATCGGGCAGATCCCCATACATTACTCACCCGTCCGCCGCTCGTCAGCGAGAAGCAAGCTTCCCCTGTTACCGCTCGACTTGCATGTGTTAGGCCTGCCGCCAGCGTTCAATCTGAGCCATGATCAAACTCTTCAATTAAAAGTAGCTTGATGCTCAAAGAATGTTTACTGTCGTATGTCTTCTTGCGAAAACATATTACCTATTAGTTCATATATATGAATTAACGTGTTAGTCACTCTTCAAGACTTAAAATCAAATATTTTTTTGATAGTGTCCTGTGAGTGCCCACACAGATTGTCTGATAAATTGTTAAAGAGCGTTGCGACTAAATCTTTCGATTTTCGGACTTGATTCCGTGAATCAGGTCGTTGTCGCGAGGTGTCGTATAATACGTTTTTTATTTAGAAAGTCAAGCGTTTATTTTCAACTTTTTTCTTTCTCACCTCTGTTATCACTGGGTTATGAAGTTTTCTTCTAACCGATTTGTCGTGATAACGGATGCGCATTATAGGGAGTCGAAAAATTCTCGCAAGTGTTTTTTTGATTTATTTTACCAAGCGATGATTTATTAAACAAAAAACATAAAATAACTACATTTTGTTGAAATTACGACCTACAAACTATCAAATTCAGTTGCGAATTCGGCTACCTTTTCCCAATTAGTATATTCAACTTCTGTTTTTGGGTCGGTTGGGCCATCTGTCATTTTCATAATTAGGCGGATCATCATTCTATCAAACCATGTATAACGAGGGTAAAACAGTGCTCCGGCAAAAACAGATTTCAATGTTGGCTTCCAAGGGCACGCTTCTAAAAACTTCCGCGTATATGCGTTAGTTTCTACTGTATTCTTACCTTCTTTTCTTGCCGTCAAATTTACAGCAAAAAAACCTGTTGTCATTGAGTTCAATTGATTTTGATGGGAGGTCACAAAACGTTGTAGTTTTTTATTGAAATGCCCATAACGAATGGATGCTCCTACCAATACTTTATCGTAACCTGATAAATTAAGCTGTTGGTCAGTATTTAAATCACGAATATCGCATTCACGACCTGAATTCCTCAGTTGTTCTGCTATTTTTAAAATAATTTTTTTAGTTTGCCCATCCGTACTGGAATGTAAAAGTAAATAGCTCATTATTGTTCCTAGATTATTATCATTTCTATATAGGTAATATTATTTATTAGTTGCGCTCGACTATTCACGCCAAAAAGTGGGAGTCAGTAACACTAATAAAGTGAAAACCTCTAAGCGCCCAAATAACATAGTCACCACTAGAATCCATTTCCCAGTTGGATTCATTGATGTGAAGTTATCTGCGACAGTCCCAAGACCTGGTCCCAAGTTATTGAGTGTGGTCGCTATTGCTGAGAACGCAGAAAACTCATCAACACCTGTTGCGATCAGCAATAATAAGCTAACAACAAAAACAAGTGCATAGGCAGAAAAGAACCCCCAAACGGCTTCAATTATTCTTTCTGGTAATGCTCTTTGCCCCAGTTTGATTGTGTAGACTGCATTAGGATGAACTAAGCGTTTTAACTCACGCGAACCTTGTAAGAAAAGTAACAAGATACGAATAACTTTTAACCCACCACCTGTCGAGCCTGCACACCCCCCAACAAATGCAGCACATAATAGAAGCATTGGTAAGAAAAGAGGCCATCCCGAAAAGCTATCCGTTGTAAAACCAGCCGTCGTTGCCATTGAAACAACTTGGAAGAAGGCTTGGTCAAGCGTTTGACCAAAACTACTATAAACAGAATGAAACATAAGCACTAAAGTACAAATGACCACTAAGACAAATTGGAAACTTATGAACATTCTAAATTCGGGATCGCGCCAATAAATTCCCAAACTACGTCCGGTTAATACAGCAAAGTGCAAACCGAAGTTACAACCAGAGATAATCAGGAAAATACCAATAATAGTGTTAATCGCAGGGCTGTTGAAATAACCAATACTGGCATCATGAGTTGAAAACCCACCGATAGCAATGGTTGAAAAGCTGTGAGAAATGGCATCAAAAACATCCATTCCGGCTATCCATAAAGCCACCGCACAAGCAATTGTGAGTAGTACATATATAAGCCATAATGTTTTTGCCGTCTCTGCAATACGAGGGCGCATTTTATTGTCTTTCAAAGGACCCGGCATTTCTGCGCGGTATAGCTGCATTCCCCCAACGCCCAAAAGCGGTAAGATTGCAACAGCGAGTACAATTATCCCCATCCCCCCAAGCCATTGAAGCATTTGCCGATAAAACAAAATAGCTTTGGGCAAGGAATCAAGCCCTGTTAGCGTTGTCGCACCAGTTGTAGTCAAGCCTGAAAACGATTCAAAAAAAGCATCAGTTACCGAAAGATTGGGTCTTTCCGAAAAAATAAACGGCAATGCCCCAACGCTTCCCAACACAGTCCAAAATAAAACAACAATAAGAAAACCTTCTTTTGCTTTAAGTTCGTGCCGGCTATTACGGGTTGGTAGCCACAAAAAAAGGCCAATTAGCAAAGCAGTGACAAAAGTCTGGCTAAAAGCTCGCCCTGCGCCATCACGATAAATTAGCGCAACAATACCAGGAATAACCATGGTAAAAGAAAAGATGATGACAAGCAGCCCGACTATACGGGTTATTGCACGAAAATGCATTCGGCAGGTTCCTTGATAAAACTGTTTACTATTCCGATTCTGGCGTGAGCGTTAAGGCTCCACGACTTATATCGCGTAATTTATCATTGACCTCCTGCTCAAGAGTAGCAGGAATTGCAATTTGTAAAGAGACAGTTTCATTATAATCACTGTGCAAAACCGTGCCATTCACTTGAACAAGCAGTTGTTCAATTGCATTAATCAATGAATAGTCACACTCTAAGTTAAAGATTTTTTGTGGTACTTTTGTCTTTGTGGGTAATATTTTTAATGCTTGCTGGGCACCATTTCCATAGGCTTTAACGAGCCCCCCCGTCCCTAGCTTTATTCCACCAAAATAACGCACGACGACACAGGTAACCTCCCCTAGGTTGCTACCTAATAGTTGCGCCATAATGGGCTTTCCTGCTGTTCCTGTCGGTTCCCCGTCATCAGAGAACCCTAACTTTTGTGAATCATCAGGCCGGCCAGCAACAAATGCCCAGCAATAGTGCCGGGCATCTGGGTATTGAGTTTTAATTGATTGAATATAATCTTTTGCCGCTTCAATACCATCTGTATGAGCTAAATACGTAATAAATTGGCTTTTTTTGATCTCTTCTGTAAAAGAAATAGTTTCAGCCGGTATTAAATAAGGTTTCATTAACGTAAATGTAAGTCTCGAGTCATATTTTCAATACGATTTGCGTGGATCACAATATTATCTTCAATACGAATACCACCGTAAGGTTTGAAGAACTCGATTTTATCCCAATTAAAGTGCTGGCTAAACTCCCCATTTCTCCATTCAGATAATAGAGATTCAATGAAGTAGAGCCCAGGCTCAATAGTTAACACCATTTTAGGTTCTAAAACACGAGTACAACGCAAGAATGGATACATTTTAGGAGCCGCGAGATGTGTACCACTGTCATCCTGCATAAAACCAGCAGCATCATGAACTTGTAAACCAAGCGGATGCCCTAAACCGTGAGGCAAAAATGGCGTTGTTAAACCACTTTCCACCATTGACTCTTCACTAATACCTTTAATAATATCATGTTTAGTCAGTATCTTAGCAATTCTATGATGCATATCTACATGATAGTCTGTGTAGCGTACTCCCGCCTTGATTGTATCAATTAAAGCGAGCTGTTCCGTATTGACATCCGCAACTAATTCAGCAAATTCATCTTTCCCTTTTGCAGCATAAGTTCTCGTAATATCAGCAGCATAACCGTTATATTCAGCACCTGCATCAATAAGAAAGCTGCGTAATTCGTTCGGTACCGTTTGCTGTAGTTTAGTGTAATGCAATACAGCTGCATTTTCATTCAGTGCAACAATGTTACCATAAGGGACATTGGTATCTCGATGCCCGGTTGATTGTAAATAACTGATATTAATATCAAACTCACTCATTCCTGCGCGAAATGCTTCAAGAGCAGCGAGGTGCCCATTTACAGCCATTTTTTGCGCTTCACGCATGCAGTAAAGTTCATAATCTGTTTTATAAGAACGATGATAATGATAGTAATCTAAAACAGGTTTGGGATTGATATTATGTAGCGAAATCCCTAATGACTCAGCCCTTGCAGTTGCAGAACCAATATAAGCCACATTTTCTTTCGGTAGACTTGCTAGGAAGGTTTTAATGTCATCTGCATTTTTTAAATGGATTAACTCAATATCTTTGGTCCAAAAACTGTTCGGCAGTGGTTCAACACTATGCCAATAATCAACAGGTGAATAAAACCATAGCTTAGGCTTATTTACGCCATCAACTAATAACCATGAATGTGGAACATCAGTAATAGGCACCCACGCTTTGAAATGAGGATTAACTTTAAAAGGATAGTCGCTATCGTCAAGAAAGATGCGTAGGGGTTCACCCGAATGAATCAATATGGCATCTAATTTGCTGCGCTGTAAAACTTGCTGAGTTCTGTTTTGTAACGTTTTAATGTGTTCAGCGTAGAGTGCAGTCAGTTTTTCCATTTCTTTCAACCTTTCAGCATTAATTAGAAAAATCAAGCTTACCACGTTCTGTTATTAACGGATATGCACTCTGTTGCAAACCATCATTAATCAATTGATATATAATACCTTTATCATTTAAATCATTAATTATTTCGCTTAATTGCTGTGACCAACCTTCCATTTTTGTTATTAAAAGTTTGCAATTAATTAACATTCTAGTCACACTCACCTCATCTGGTCGTACCAGATAACACTACCACGTAGAGGAGAGCAGAATGCTTTATCAAAGTGACACTATCTATATTCAATGGTTGAAACAAGGGATTGCAGAACTGGTTTTTAACTCACCAGGGCCAATTAATAAATTGGATACCCACACCGTTGCTTCACTTGATGAAGCCGTGTCTGTTCTTGAGCAACAAACCGAGCTGCAAGGTGTAATTTTCCGTTCTGATAAACCCGCTTTTATTGTTGGCGCTGATATCAAAGAATTTCTTTCACTCTTTGAAGCGTCAAAAGAAACACTAAGCGATTGGTTGCACTACGCTAATAGTATTTTTAATCGCATTGAAGACCTACCTGTTCCAACGATTTGTGCCATTAATGGCTATGCATTAGGTGGTGGCTGTGAATGCATTTTATCCACTGATTTTCGCATCGCTTCACCTGATGCTCGAATTGGGCTTCCTGAAACAAAACTTGGGATCATGCCTGGCTTTGGTGGGTCCGTTCGGCTTCCTCGATTAATTGGTTTGGATAGCGCATTAGAAATTATTACTGCGGGTAAAGATGTCGATGCCTCGCAAGCTTTAAAACTAGGCCTTGTTGACGCGGTTGTTAATACAGAAGCTCTCGCACAGTCAGCGCTGCAAGTCATTGAATCTGCAATTGCTGGGGCCTTCAATTGGCATAAAAAACGTCAACCTAAGCTTAGCCCTCTACAATTGAAACCTATTGAGCAAACGATGAGTTTCAATGTTGCTAAGGGGATGGTGTACAAGGTTGCAGGCAAACACTATCCAGCGCCTATGACTGCTGTAAATACGATTGAAAAGGCAGCAAATTGCACTCGTGATGAAGCCTTGAAGCATGAAACAGCTGCATTTGTTCCTCTAGCGCATAGTGATGTTGCACGTGCGTTAGTGAATATTTTTCTAAATGACCAACAAGTTAAGTCAAACAGTAAAAAAATCGCACAACATGTTGATATTCCAACGCATGCTACCGTATTAGGTGCAGGGATTATGGGCGGAGGCATTGCATATCAATCTGCCAGTAAAGGCGTACCTGTCTTAATGAAGGATATTAATGTTAAGTCATTAGACTTAGGGATTGAAGAAGCACAAAAGCTATTAAATAATCAATTTGAGCGTGGAAAAATCACCGCAGCGAAAATGGCGGCAACCTTATCATCTATTCATCCCTCATTATCTTACAACGGGGTGGAAAATAGCCAAATCGTCGTTGAAGCCGTTGTTGAGAACCCGAAAGTCAAAGCCGCTGTATTATCTGAAGTTGAGTCCTTAGTAACAAGTGAAACTATACTGGCTTCAAATACATCAACTATTCCAATTTCAACCCTCGCAAAATCACTAAAACGCCCAGAAAATTTCTGCGGTATGCACTTTTTTAACCCAGTGCATCGGATGCCATTAGTTGAAATTATCCGAGGAGAACAAACTTCTGATAACACTGTTGCCAAGGTTGTTGCCTACGCCAATAAAATGGGGAAAACCCCTATTGTTGTCAATGACTGCCCTGGCTTCTTTGTTAACCGGGTACTTTTTCCTTATTTTGCGGGCTTTAACTTACTGCTACAAGATGGAGCTGACTTTAGAGAAATAGACAAAGTCATGGAAAAAGAGTTTGGCTGGCCAATGGGGCCTGCTTATCTTCTTGATGTTGTTGGTATTGATACTGCTTTTCATGCAGAGCAAGTTATGGCTCAAGGTTTTCCTGAACGAATGGGGAAAAAAGGCAAAAATGCCATCGATGTGATGTATGAACAACAACGCTTTGGTCAAAAGAATGGCCAAGGGTTTTATCAATATGAAAAAGATAAAAAAGGGAAACCGAAAAAAATTAATGACCCTAGGGCTGATGAATTACTTGCTACTATTTGCCCAACAAAGCGCACTTTCACCAAAGAAGAAATTATTGCTCGAATGATGGCTCCTATGATTAACGAAGTTGTTCGTTGCTTAGAGGAAGGTATTATTCAAAGCCCTTCAGATGCAGATATTGCTTTAGTTTATGGTTTAGGCTTTCCACCATTCAGAGGAGGGGTGTTCTGCTATTTAGATACCTTAGGCAGCCAGTCTTACTTAAAAACGACGGAATCTTTACAGCATTTAAGTCCTCTATATCATGCGCCTAATGGCTTAAAAGAAAAAGCGGCTACCAATGCAAGATATTACCCACAGCCACCTGTAGTGGCGATTGATGTCAAAAAAGTTGCGAGAGGTTAATTTTATGGAAAATGTCGTCATTATTGATGGAATACGTACACCAATGGGCCGTTCAAAAGGTGGGGTATTTCGCCATGTTAGAGCTGAAGACCTTTCTGCACACCTCATGAATGCGATTTTTGAACGTAATCCAAACGCAAGTAACAAAGAATTGGATGACATCATCTGGGGTTGTGTTCAGCAAACACTGGAGCAAGGGTTTAATATTGCTAAAAATGCAGCATTACTCACGGCTATACCTCATACGGTTCCTGCCGTTACAGTAAATCGCCTTTGTGGTTCATCAATGCAAGCAATACATGATGCGAGCCGGTTAATTATGACGGGTGATGCAAAATCAGTACTCATTGGTGGAGTGGAGCATATGGGTCACGTACCAATGACTCATGGTATAGATTTCAACCCTAAACTGACTTTACGAGTTGCTAAAGCCGCAGGCGCTATGGGACTGACCGCTGAAATGCTTGCCAAAATGTATAAAATTAGCCGAGAAGAGCAAGATGCATTTGCATTAAGGTCTCACCAGCTTGCAGCCCTTGCAACGGAAAAAGGGAAGTTCAATAACGAGATCGTTCCAATTAATGGCCATGATGCCACAGGTAACCTCATTTCAGTAAATTATGATGAAGTGATTCGCTTTGATGCAAGCTTGCAAGGTTTAGCGGCTCTTCGCCCTGCCTTCGACCCTGTTAGTGGGACGGTGACCGCAGGTAATTCATCTGCTCTATCTGACGGTGCGTCTGCGATGTTACTGACCAGCGAAAGTTATGCCACTCAGCAAGGAATTAAACCACGAGCTAAAATACGCGCAATGGCCGTTGTTGGCTGTGACCCATCAATCATGGGATTTGGGCCTGTGCCAGCAAGTGAGCTCGCTTTAAAGCGAGCAGGACTAACTTTAAATGATATTGATATTATTGAATTAAATGAAGCTTTTGCGGCACAATCTATTGCATGTCTAAAAGGCTTGAAGCTATCAGAAAACCAATTAGATGATAAAGTAAATCTCAGCGGAGGGGCTATTGCACTTGGCCACCCTTTGGGATGCTCAGGAGCAAGAATTTCAACAGCTTTGCTTAATCATTTAGAACAAAACGATAAACAGTTTGGTTTAGCCACCATGTGTATCGGGTTCGGCCAAGGTATAGCCACAATTATCGAACGAGTTTAACAATTTATTTTTAGTTTTCGCAAACATTGTATTTTGTCGATGTTCCCGCCTAGTCAGGGGCGGGTTTTTTTTGCCTCTTTCTAGCCAAATATCCACAACAAGTTTAACCCTCATAGTTCGAATTGTAGGTAGGCGGCAAATGAATGAGACCCTAGGAGCATACAAAAGTATGTGACTAGGGCGAATGAATGAAGCCAACCCCCCGACAATTTGAACTGGCCTGTTTTCACGCAAAAGCCATAACAAGTTTAACCCTCATAGTTCGAATTGTAGGTAGGCGGCAAGTGAATGAGCCCCTAGGAGCATACAAAAGTATGTGACTAGGGCGAATGAATGAAGCCAACACCCCGACAATTTGAACTGGCCTGTTTTCACGCAAAAGCCATAACAAGTTTAACCCTCATAGTTTGAATTGTAGGTAGGCGGCAAGTGAATGAGCCCCTAGGAGCATACAAAAGTATGTGACTAGGGCGAATGAATGAAGCCAACACCCCTACAATTCGAACTAGGACGGGTTAAATGAATTCATAAGCATCACCGAATAACTGCTCCGGTTTACCTCCGCGCTCATTACAAAACCGTTCTCTAGCTATTTTCGCCATTTCAAAACGGCCTGCAATATAGATATCATGACCTGATAAGTCACCGAAATCTTCTAGCACTGCACTCAGAACCGTTCCTGTTCTGCCTCGCCATAGTTCATCTGGTTGCTCTACAACTGGTGTGATCTTTAAATTAGGATAGTTTTCACTAAGAGCCTGTAATTCGCCAAGATCGTATAAGTGCTCCAATTGACGACCACCCCAATAGAAAGTGATATCACGATTCGGGTTTTCAGCTAAAGCCGCAAGCAATACTGAGTGGGTATAGGAAAAACCTGTCCCACCAGCAATTAAGATCATGGCATTACTGCTATTTTCTCGAAACCAAGCTTTACCATGTGGGATGTCGATATCAATACGTTTTTGATCCAAAATTCTATCCATTACTGCCATTGCATATAGATTGATTTCAGAAGCACCGATATGTAACTCAATAGTTTCTTTATTGTGAGGAGTTGAAGCCATTGAAAATGGTCGTTTGTCACGCTCATCCATCACGACCATTAAATATTGGCCTGCTTTAAAATGAAAAGGACCATCTGGCAACAAAATCACCCGATAAACCGTATCCGTGATAGATTCAACAGATGTTACTTTACAGCTTAAAGTTGCCATGGTTTCCCTCTTATTTTTTGTCAAAAATATTTAATTGTTCCCAAATATCATCAATGCGAGATTTAACGCTCTCTGTCATTACGATAGGACGCCCCCATTCACGATCTGTCTCACCCGGCCATTTATTGGTGGCATCAAGCCCCATTTTTGAACCCAGCCCAGACACAGGGGAAGCGAAGTCGAGATAATCTATTGGTGTGTTTTCCATCATCACGGTATCACGAGCAGGGTCCATCCGAGTTGTAATTGCCCAGATAACATCTTTCCAGTCCCGTGCATTAATATCGTCATCACAAACAATAACAAACTTAGTGTACATGAATTGGCGCAGGTATGACCAGACCCCCATCATGACCCTTTTGGCATGTCCTGCATATTGTTTTTTCATTGT